>JBBQVA010000008.1:0-114642 GCA_038211945.1 Sphingomonadales bacterium | reverse complement strand
CCGTACCTAAGGGCAGATTCCCACGCGTTACGCACCCGTGCGCCACTAGACCCGAAGGTCTCGTTCGACTTGCATGTGTTAGGCATGCCGCCAGCGTTCGTTCTGAGCCAGGATCAAACTCTCAAGTTCATGATCGAAATCTTGCCCCCAGCGTAAGCCGGAAACAAAACCCCGTTTTAGGAGCTTCCATTCTGCACAACGAAACTTCTGGCAAACCGGCAATTAAGCCGGTGTGCTTGTGGTTACGTTGAGACATATAGGAGGCGTTGTTTAACCACGTTGACCCAGCCCTAAAGCGCTGGGGACGTGGACCGCCGCCCACATGTCCCTTCATTTCAACCTACGATGAGAAAGAGCGACACGAGACCGGACCCTGGTTTCCCAGGCTCCTGACCCGTGTTTCGATTTCGAGGTCGGCGGCGAACTCCCTGAGGAGTTTGTCTCCGGCGACGGGGGCGGCTTATGATCCGCTCGAACGTGCCCGTCAACAGCTTTTTTTCGCTGGCTTCCGGGAAATCCCGTCCGCAGCAAAACTCCCGGCACCGGCAACATGGCTACGATCCCCTGGTGGGGCGTCGCCGCCGTCGCTCGCTGATCTGGCCTTCCGGAGCGCCGAAGCACTCGTTGGCCGGGAGGCGCTATCTAGGCGCGACCGCCGGGGATGGCAACCCCTATTTTGGCGATAGGAGATGGAATTCGCGGTTTACCCGGCAATATACTCCTTCAACGCCCCCGCCTCCTGCTCGGCGTCCTCAATGCGTTGCTTGACGAGATCGCCGATCGACACCAGCCCGAGCGTCCGTCCACCTTCGACGACGGGCAGATGCCGGAAGCGCCGGTCGGTCATCAGCGTCATGGCTTCTACCACCGTCATCGCGGGCGACACGGTCACCACCGGCGAACTCATCACCGCCGACGCCAGTGTATCGAGGATCGCTGCGCCGTGGGTGTGCAGCCCCGCTGCAATGTCGCGTTCGCTGACCAATCCGACGATCGATTCGTCCTGACAGACCAGCACCGCGCCGATTCGGTGCCGATGGAGCAGCGCCACGATGTCGCGCACCGGCGTATCGGGAGCCACTGACACCAGCGGCTTCTTGCCCGTCAGGATCGAACCGATCATGACCACTCCCCATATGCCGTTGCAGCGCTTTGAGCGCATCATCGCACAACGCCACCGAAGGACAAGCCCATGAACGCTTCCGAACCCCCCGCCGCCCATTGGCGGCGTTTCCGGCGACTGATGGCGCTGATGATCGCGCTGGGCTTCGGTGCGGCTGCACTGGCGGTCTGGTACCTGCAGGCCAGCGGCGTGCCGTTCCACATTCACGCGGTCATTGCGATGGGCGGCGGCATCATTTTGGCGATCGCGCTGGCGGGTGCGTTGATGGGGCTGGTGTTTGTATCGAATCGGTCCGGGCATGACGATGAGGTCGACGATCGCTGAAACGAAAAAGGGCGGCCCCTTCCGGAACCGCCCCTCGATCACGCATCGAAGCTGGGTTTAGAAATCGACCTGGGCGCGGACGACGCCGACATCGACGCCATAGCGGCGGTCGTAGATTGCACGGGTGTCGAGTGGCAGCACGACCCCGGCGCGCGGTCCGCCCTCGACTGCCTGGTGCGCGTATTCGAACGTGAAGCGGACATAGTCGATCGGCCACCAATTGAGCGCCCCAAGGAAGCCCTGCGAGCGGCCGCCATTGAGGATGCCGTTGACGACCTGGGTGCCGACGTTCGCGCCGCCGACCGTGTCGCGCAGATTCAAATAATCGAATCGACCGACGATCTGGAAGCCGCCCCAGCCGCCCTTGTCGAAGCCGTTGAGGATCTTGGTGCGGTCGGGCTTGCCGTTCTTAAAGCCGCGAGTTTCACCGGTCAGCCAATAGCCGGCCTCGGCATATCCGCCGAAGAAAGTTGGATCGGACGCCAAGGTCGTGCCGAGCAGCGCCTGGCCGTTGGTTCCGGCGTTGTTTGGCGTACCCGGACGATAGCCGCTGAACTTGAGCACCTGCGCTTCACCCTGAAGATGCAACGGCCCGAAGATGCCGAGCGCTTCGACGCCGAAGATTGAATCCGACTTGCCGGCGATGTTGCCGGTGTCGACAAAGCGCTGATCGGTGGTCTGGACGAACGGACGGGCGCGGTACTGGAAGCCGAGCGCGTCGGTCCGGAAATGACGGTACTGCGCGTTGGCACCGAACATCAGCTGGTTCTTGCCGACTTTGGGCGCGTAAGAGGCGCGACCGGAGAATTCATAGTCGTTGTTGTTGAAGTTGGCGTTGGCGATATCACCGCCGAACGCGCCAGCCATGATGCGGAAATCGCCCTGGGTATAGGCGAAGCCGATACCGAGTCGGCGGCCCTGGCCGAAGGCATCGACGATGGTCGTCCGCTCGGCGAACGAGTTGAAACGATCCGACGTCATGTTTTCAAGCGTGTTGTACGGGTAAAAATAACCCAGCGTTATCGTCCAGGGTTTACCCTTGGGTTCGTATGACAACACCACGTCCTCATAACCCACCGCCGATTGGGCGAAGTTGAACTGGAAGTTGTACTTGAAATCGCCCGGCAGATCGCCGCTCGCGCCGATCAGCAACCGACGTGCACGCTCGTTGAAGCCAAGGTTGGGCGTTGCGATGGCATTCTTCGGGTTGGAGACGACACCAACGTCGAACTGAATCCGGCCCTGCGGCTTGAAGGTAAAGCCGCTGCCCGTCCCGACACCCTTGATCGTTGGCTCGCCGCCGAATGCCGACACGATACCGACTTGCGCTTTGGCCTGATCGTCAACCTGCTTCTTCAGCGCTGTGACCTGTGTTTGCAGCGCCGTCGTCTTGGCAACCGTGTCTGCATCGGGGCCCTTGGGCTGCGACGACAGAGCATTGAGACGAGCCGAAAGTTCGGCGATCTGGTCCTGCTGCGCAGCGACGGTGTACTTCAGTTCCTCTTCCGCTTCGCTAACGCGCGGCGTCGTTGTGGTAGCAACGGTGTGGCGATGCGTGGTCACCTTGCGATGGTGCTTCGCGGCAAAGGCCGGCGTTGCGGCTGTCATTGCGGTTGCGGCGAGCAGCGCCACAGTCAGCTTCATGTTCATTGCAGGTAGACCCCCGGTCGGGCGCACTGGACTGTGCGCAATTGCCAGCGGGCAATTAGGTGACGGCTGTGACGGTTGCGCGACGGGAATGTTTCAGTTGCGTGACAGCGGCCAAGCTTTGGCGAGTGTGGCCGGGCTGCAACGCCCGGCCACACGCTCAGCCTTCGATCGGCGCGTCTGCGACGATCTTGCGTGGCCGACCCCGGCGCTTGGGGGCCGGCTCGGCCGGCTCGACCGGCGCGGCGGCAACGACTGGCTCGCTGGAGGCGGTGTTCAGCCGCGCCGGACCCGGCAGGCCGGCGATGCCGTTCGACAGTTCGTCGACGGCCTCTGCAGGGCGGCTGTCGGTGCGCGATTCGCGCGGCGCGCGCGGCTGCCACTCGCGACGCTCAGTACGCGGTGCTTCGCGGCCGTCGCCCCGATTCTCTGCGCGACTCTCTGCACGCGGCCGACTATCCTCCGGTTCCGCCTGGGGCGCATCGCCGTTATCGGCGCGGGCGCCATTGTCGCGATAGGGGCGGCGCTCACCCTGGGAATTTTCGCCCTGATAGCCGTTCGGGCGACCCTGCTGGTAGCGCCCGCCCTGCTGGTTGCCGCGATCGTTCGAGTTCCGCTCGCTGGAGCGGCCCTGCTGGTTGCGATTGTCGAATTCGCGATCGCCCTGCTGCCGATCGTTCTGGCGAGGCGGTTGGTTGCGATTGTCGAAATCACGATCGTTCTGCGGGCGTTCGGCCTGCTGCCGGTCGCTCTGCGAGCGGTCGTTCTGCTGGCGCGCCTGTTCCGGCGGACGGCGGTTATTCCACTCGTCCTGCTCCTGGCCCTCGCCTTCGCCGCCGTCGTCATCGCCCTGGCCATCATCCTGGCCATCGCTGCCGTCGTCGTCGAAGAAGTTGCCGCTGCGCTGCTGGCGGTTCTGGTCGGGCTGGCGGTCGCGGTAATCGCCGAGCATCCGATAATAATGTTCCGCGAACTGCAGGTAGTATTCCGTCGCCACACGGTCACCGGCCTGTTGCGCGTCGCGCGCCATGGCCTTGTATTTCTCCAACAACTGGCTGGCGTTGCCGCGTTGGCGGTTGTCGAGCCGGTTGCCGTAGTTACCGCCGCCAGCGCCGTTCATCTGCTGCGGACGCGGGCCGTTACCGCCGCGGCGTCGCCGGTTGTTATTATTGTTCCTGATCAACTTCGTGCGACCTTTTCGCAGTGCCTGCAGCGTTCCCGGTCAGGGTGACGTCTGGCGTTGACGATTTCGACGGGTCCGGCGCTATTGCCCCTGCTGCATCGACCCTTCGATGCCGCCGCCGGAGTCTGGTGTCGAAGGGCGGAGGGCCTCTGCCGCTCCTGCCTGATACGCGATGTAGCGGCTGACGCGCGCGGTTGAAAGGGGAAAATGCAATGCCTCTCGACACCGCCGGTTCGCGCGGTCAATCTCGCGCTGCAAACGGGGAGGCACTTCAATGACGATCGACCGACGCATTTTTATGGGCGGCGTGCTTGCAGCGACGACAGCAGCCCCGGCAATTGCTGCGACGATCGCTTCGCCCGCAACCGGACCCAAACGCGCCGCGCTCGATGCCATCGCCGCACATCTGGAGGCACATCGCCGCTTCTTCGGCCTGCCCGCAATGGGCATGGTGATCAACGACAATGGCCAGGTGTCGATGGTCCTGTCGGGCAACCGGGACTATGAACAGCGCGTACCGATGGCCGTGAACGATCTGTGGCAGATCGGATCGATCAGCAAATCCTTCGTCGCGCTGATCTGCCTGCAGCTGGCGCAGGAACGGCGGATCGATCTCGACGGCGATATCCGCAAAAGCCTGCCCGAAGCGCCGCTGCCCGACGGCCTGTTCACGATCCGCGCCATGCTCGATCACACCACGGGGCTGGCGGATGGCCCGCACGCCTTCCCCGCCGATGGCTCGAAGCTGTGGCGCGGCTTCGAACCCGGCACGCATTGGTCGTACAGCAATACCGCCTACGAACTGATCGGCAGGATGATCGAACGTATCGAGGGCAAGCCGCTCGCCCGCGTCATCGAAGCGCGGGTGATGCGCCCGCTCGGCATGGCGGACAGCAGCGGCGGCATTTTCTGGCGCGACCGCGCGCGCTATCCGGCCAGTTACACGCCGGAACGGCCCGACATCCCTTGGACGCGCGGCGCAGCACTCGCCCCCGCGCCGTTCGGCGAAGTGACGTTTGGTGCGGGCTGCGTCGCGGCGACTCTGCCCGATATGGCGAAATATCTGGCCTATCTATGTGCGGTCGGGCGCGGTCAGGGTGCGCCTTTGCTGTCCGACGCGTCGGCAAAGCTGTGGCTGGCGAGCCCGGTAGTTCAGGATCCCAAGGCTCCGGCCGAAACCTATGGCCTTGCATTGATGCACCGCACCGATGATGGCCGCGCGCTGCTCCATCACACCGGAGGTATGGTGTGTTTCTCGTCGTCCTTCCATGTCGACGGCGCGGCGGGAATCGGCGCCTTTGCGTCGACCGCGCTCAACTATGGCCCTGAATATCGCCCGCGCCTGCTGACGCGCTTCGCTGTTGGCGCCATGCGGCGGGCGGGTGCCGGGTTGCCGATCGGCGCACCGCCGGCGCTGGTTGACGGCCCGGTACCGCCTCTCGCCAAGCCATCCGCGGTGCCGACCCCGGTGCGCATCGCCGCCCGTGCCGGATTCTATCAAAGCGACGATCCCTGGGTCGGTGGCGGTGCGATTGTTGCCATCGGTGACAAGCTTTATGCCGATGGTGTGCAGCAACTCCATGAGATCGGCGACGATGTCTGGCGACCGAGCGACGACGACTGGAACCCCGAACACATCCGCTTCGGCGGCTTCGTCGACGGTAAGCCGATGTGGATGAGCGTGTCCGGGCGGGTGCTGGAGCGGCGCGACGGGTAGGCGCTACGCTGTTACCATCACCAGACACCGGTCGCGTCCCGCCAGATCGCGGCGAACAGCGACGCTCATTCCTGCCGCGCGCGCCAGTTCCGCAACCGCAGCAGCCTGAGTCGCGCAGATCTCGACCGCCGCCGCACCGCCCTTGTTGAGCAGCCCCGGCAGCTGCGGCACCAGCACGCGATAGGCGTCGAGCCCGTCCGGCCCGGCAAACAGCGCGCCCGCCGGTTCGCGCATCACCTCCGGCGACAGTTCGGCCCCCTCCTCGACATAGGGCGGATTGCACAGGATCAGGTCGAAACGCTCTTTCAGCCCCCTGCCCCAGTCGCCCTCCACAAACGCCGCCCGCCGCGCAAAACCCAGCCGCAGCGCGTTGGCGCGCGCCACCGCTAGCGCCGCCGCCGACCGGTCGACTCCCAACCCGCGCGCATCGGGCCATTCGCTGAGCGCCGCCAGCAATAACGCGCCCGAGCCGGTGCCGAGATCGAGGATCGTCGCCGGAGGCCGCTCGCCGCGGACAATCTTCGCCGCTTCGATCAGCGTTTCCGAATCGGGGCGGGGGATCAGCACGTCGGGGGTCACGGCAATATCGAGCGACCAGAATTCGCGGCCGCCGGTGATGTACGCCAGCGGCTCGCCGCCCTCGCGCCGCGCCACCAACGCGTCATAGGCGGCCTCGTCGATGTCCCGGCTCGGCCCGGTCAGCATCGCCATCCGCTCCTCGCCGGTCAGATGTGCGAGCAGCAGTTCGGCATCCAGCCGCTCGATGCGTTTGGCGGCAGACGCGAGGGCGAGGGCGGCGTTCATGGCGTCAGGCGGCAGATTTCAAGGGACATGCCAGAAACCCAAGCCGCTCATCCCGAGCTTGTCGAAAGACCGCTGCAGTTGGCGCGGTTGTCCCTCGACAAGCTCGGGATGAGCGAGTTGGGTCAATGGCATCAAAGGCAAGGTTCCTCACCCCAATTCCGCCAGCCGCGCCGCCTCATCCTCGGCGATCAGCGCCGAAGCCAGTTCGTCGAAGCCGCCGCCCTCCATGATCTCGGGCAGGCGGTGCAGTGTCAGGTTGATGCGGTGATCGGTCACCCGCCCCTGCGGGTAATTATAGGTCCGGATGCGCTCCGACCGGTCGCCGCTGCCGACCATCGCCTTGCGGTCCGCCGAGCGCGCCGCATCGACCTTGGAGCGTTCCAGATCGTACAGCCGCGCCGCGAGCACCTTCATCGCCTTGGCCTTGTTCTTGTGCTGCGATTTCTCATCCTGCTGCTGGACGACGAGGCCCGACGGCAGATGCGTGATGCGGACGGCGGAATCGGTCGTGTTGACGCTCTGCCCGCCGGGGCCGGAGGAGCGGAAGACGTCGATGCGCAGATCGCGCTCGTCGATCTGAACATCGACCTCCTCGGGTTCGGGCAGCACCGCGACCGTCGCCGCCGACGTGTGGATGCGACCCTGTTGTTCGGTGGCGGGGACGCGTTGCACCCTGTGGACGCCCGATTCGAACTTCAGCCGGGCGAACACCCCGTCGCCGGTGACGTTGGCGACGACCTCCTTGAAGCCTCCCGCTTCCGACGCCGACGCGCTGATCGTCTCGACCCGCCAGCCCTGGGTTTCCGCGTAGCGCGAGTACATGCGGAACAGGTCGCCCGCGAACAGCGCCGCCTCGTCGCCCCCGGTCCCGGCGCGGATTTCGAGCATCGCAGGCTTGGCATCGGCCTTGTCCTGCGGCAGCAGTTTCAGCGCCAGCGCGCGCTCGGCGAGCGGCAGTTTGGCGGTGACCTCGGCAAGTTCCTCCTGCGCCATCGGGTACATCTCATCCTCGGGCGGGATGGTGCGCAGGCTGGTTTCCTCGTCGCGCAACGCCCGCAGCGCGGCGGCGGCCTGCACGACGGGGGTCAGCTCGGCATAGTCCTTCGACAGCTGGACGAAGCGGTCGGCAGGCAGGTCCGGATTGCCCATCTGCGCGGCGATGTCAGCGTGGCGACGCTCAATCTGCGCGATGCGGTCGGGGGAGATGATCATTCCGCGTCCGTGCGAGCAGCGCTGCCGGTAAGGATGATGCTTCCATCGTCTGGGTCGACCATGCTCGGTAGCACGCCCCACTTCGACGCGGTTACTCGCGTAAACATATGTCTATCCAGATTTAGGATCGGAGCGGAAGATTGCTCGCCGGTCACGAGATCGCGGATCGTCACCTCGTTTCGATCCAGTTCGTCATCACCGAACAGAACTACGAAGCGCGCGCCGGACTTACTCGCAAGCGTCATCCGCCTTTTCATATTCCCGCGAAACGCGGCTTCGCTGCCAATCTGGTAATGACGCAGTTCTCTTAGCAATTCGGGAAGACGGTTCTCGGCCCTTTCGCCACTGGGCACGAATACGACCTCAGGTGCTACGGCCTCCGGCTCCCCCACCAACATCGCCAACCGCTCAATCCCCGCCGCCCAGCCCACCGCAGGTGTATGCAGCCCACCCAGCGTCTCAATCAGCCCATCATACCGCCCGCCGCCAAGCACTGCCCCCTGCGCGCCCAGCCGGTCGGTCACGAATTCGAACGCCGTGTGGCGGTAATAATCGAGGCCCCGCACCAGCGACGCCGCGCGCGTCCATGCCACGCCTGCTGCTTCCAGGCCGCGCGTCACCGCCTCGAAAAACGCCCCCGCCTCGCTCGACATATAGTCGTCGATGGATGGCGCGGCATCCGCCACGGGCCGGTCGCGCGGGTCCTTCGAATCCAGAATGCGCAACGGGTTCTTCGCCAGACGCTCGACCGAATCCGGCGACAGCGCGTCGCGCGCACCCTCGAAATGCGTCACCAGCGCCTGCCGCCACGCGTCGCGCGTCGCCGCATCGCCGAGCGTATTCAGCTGCAACGTCACCCCGTCGCTGACCCCCAATTCGCGCAGCAGCTGGTCGGCGAGCGCGATGACCTCGACATCCGCCGCCGGTTCCGCCGCGCCGATGATCTCCGCATCGAGCTGGTGAAACTGCCGGAAGCGGCCCTTTTGCGGGCGTTCGTAGCGGAACAATGGCCCGTACGCCGCCAGCTTCACCGGCGCGTGCTGCTGCCAGCCATTCTCGATATAGGCCCGCGCGATCCCGGCGGTGAATTCGGGCCGCAGCGTCATCGAATCGCCGCCGCGATCCTCGAAAGTGTACATCTCCTTCGACACGACGTCGGTGGTCTCGCCGAGCGAGCGCGCGAACACGCCGGTCGCCTCGAACACCGGCACCTCGACGCGGCCGAAGCCATACAGCTTGCGGACCCGGTTGAACGTCTCGATGACGTGATCGAAGCGGGCGACATCCTCGCCGATCATGTCCTGGGTGCCGCGCGGGCGCTGAAGCTTGCTCATCGTCGCGGGGACATAGGCGGCGGCGGGCAGCTTGTCATCCAATGCCCGGATTCGCCCGCCAAATCGATTCGCACGCACATCTCCCCAGGAAGTTTCATCATTAACGAAATAAAATTGCGGCCTGTCATCAACTCGTCGCGGACTCGGCTCGCCTCGCCCCCGAACGTCCGGATCGGGGTTGCGGCGCGCGGCGCAGGCTGGTTGGTTAGCGTCGTCAGCCAGTATCGGGATAACCGGCGCGGCGGGCAGTAGGGACATCAAATCCCGGCGCGGGGCCGGGTCGCAAGCATCAGGGGTTACCGGACACGTGACAAGACCATCGGCGGCCCTCAACCGGCTGAGCGACAGGCTTGCGCTTGTTCTCCCGGAGCATGTGTTCACCTGGCATCGCGCCAACGGTCATGTGACCGTCAAGTTCGGGACACGGGCACAGCTCATGGCAATCGGGTCGGCGGTACTGGTGGCGGGGTGGCTGGGGGTGGCCACATCGTCGATGATCTCCGGGACCCAGACTGCCGATGTCGCGCTCGCCGCCAAACAGGCCGAACTGGCGCGGATGCAGTCGCAGCTGACTGCAATGCAGAGCCAAACCGCCGCCGTCCAGGGCAGCGTCGCCACCACCGCGCACGAGCTGGAGGCGCGTCAGGCGTTCCTCGCCTCGCTGATCGGCGGCAAACAGGATCTTCGCGCGCTGGCCAAGATGCTGCCGCGCGCCACCGGTGACAGCCTGGCGACGGCGCGTGATCTGCTCCCCGCCAAAGCCAAGGTGCTCGAACCCTTCCGCGACATCGCCAACCAGCAGCTGGCGTTCGTCGATCAGGCGACCGGTGCCGCCGAAGCCAAGCTGCGCGATACCGAAGCGCTGATCCGCCGCGTCGGGCTCGATCCGTCGCGCTTTGCCGGGGCCAGCGCGATTCCATCGGGCGGCGTCGGCGGGCCGTATGTGCCGGTCAGCGCCCCCGCCGATGCCGAGCCGCGCTTCAAAAGCCTTTACATGAGCTGGCAGAAGCTGGCAGCGATGCAGGCGGCGGTGGCCTCGATCCCGAGCTACATGCCGGTCAAGAATTACAGCTACACCTCGAGCTTCGGCGTTCGCTACGATCCGTTCAACGGCGGTGCGGCGATGCATCAGGGCACCGACATGGCGGGTGCGCACGGCGAGCCGATCTATGCCGCCGCCAACGGGACCGTTGCCTTGGCTGGAGTCGCCAACGGCTATGGCAACGTCGTCGAAATCGAACATGGCAAGGGCATCGAGACGCGCTACGGCCATTTGTCGGCGATCCTCGTCCACGCCGGCGATCAGGTCCGCCAGGGCCAGTTGATCGGCCGCATGGGCTCGACTGGCCGCTCGACCGGCACCCATCTCCATTATGAAATCCGCGTCGATGGCCGTGCCGTCAACGCCCGGCCGTTCCTCGACGCTTCGGCCTATGTGCTGGCGGCGCAGGCGTCGGCGCCGGCTCAGGCGGTCGCCGATCAGCCACGTTTCGAGCCGGTCGCCGAGGATATGTCGGTGACGGCTCAGGCTATTATCGGCGGCATGACACCGATCCATCTGAACCGTTAGAGCCTCGGGGGAGGCGAAGGCGGCGGCGCGGGCGACCGCAGCCGCCGCCAAAACTGCGCGTTCAGCTGCGACGTGACGGCGGCCGGAAATCGCTGCGCCGCCACGGCGGATCGGCGGGCTCCTCAGGGTTCGGCGGAGCATCTGCCAGATAGCCGAAATATGTGGCGATCAGCCGTTCGTCGGGATCGTGGATGGCGGTGCGACCGTGCATGAAGCGCGTGTTGTCGAGCATCAGCAGGTCACCTGCCTGCCACTCCAGCGCGATCGTCAACTTGTCCCCCACCACCCGGACCGCATCGACCAGCGCATCAGGGACGACGCTCAGATCGTCGAACAGCGGAAAATCGCGCCGCCCGACATAGTAGCGCGCGAACAGCAGGAAATTGCCGAACGCCGGCTCGGTGGTGAACATCGGCGTGTGCAGCGCCGGGCGGCTGAAGCTGCGGACGATGTGTTGGCCGAGTTTTGGGAAGCTATACGGGCAGTCCGATGGCGGCGTGGCGCGGTCGGCATCGCTCGGCGTGGCGGTGCCGAGCCAATACTGCAGCATCTCAGGCGGCGCAGGCTGGATATAGCGCAACCGCCGCCCCGCCAGTTCGTCGCGCACCGGCGGGAGCAGTTGCCGGACCAGTTCGACCCCGTCACAGATCGTCGTCGCACCGCCACGCGTCGGCGGCTGCAGGCAGGCGAAGAAGCAGATATCGGGCTTCCACGGCTCCCGCGACAATTCGGGATGAAGCGGAAACGCCAGCTCGCCGCCATTGACCGATTGAATGTTCGCCGCCGCATCGAGCAGCTGCCGATCAGGCGATTCGTTGAACACCGATCCCGAACAGAAGCTCCGCGCAAACCCCGCCAGCCCCGCCACATCGGCGCCGAATCCCCGCAGCAGCAGCGCGCCGTACTGCCGGTACAGCGCCAGCACTGCGCCCGGATCGAGCGCCGCCAACCCCTCGCCATCGGTCGCGGTCAGTAAGGCGCAGGAACCGCGAACGGCGGGGGGCAGAACGTTCATCACGACGGGATATAGCGCCGGAAGCGCCGCTTCCCTATACGCAACCGGTGTCGCCGACCCCTGCCGATCTCGCCCAGTCACCCGATCATTACCTGTTCGCGTTCGAGGGCGATAATGCGCTGATGGTGCCGATGGACCGGGCGGCGTATCACCGCTCGATCTTCCTCGATAACCGCATCGCGCCTGCTGCCGAACATGCCGACCGCGTGGGCTGGGCAATACTGCCGGCCGCGCCCGCACCACGGACCGGTTGGATTTTCCACGTCGCGCACTGCGGATCGACCCTGCTTGCCCGCGCGCTCGACCGCGCCGATGGCGGCCTGGTGCTGCGTGAACCGATGGCGCTGCGGCAATTGGCGGTCGAGGCGGTGGGGGGCGGCGACATCGCGGCGCGGTTGCAGGTTGCCACCCGCCTCTATGGTCGCCGCTATGTCGGCTCCGAACCGACCATCGTGAAAGCCAACGTCCCGGTCAATTTCATCCTGCCCGACATCATGGCGCACGACCCCATGGCCCCGGCGATCCTGCTCTACTTTCCGCTCGCCGAGTATCTGACCGCGATTCTACGCAATCCCAACCATCGCCAATGGCTGCGCAATGTCAGCCATGAGCTTGCGCCCGCCATTGCCGCCACCGCCAATGCAGCTCCTGGCGACAGCGATCCCGAACGCGCCGGCGCCCTGTGGCTCGCCCAGATGTGCGTGTTTGCCGCCGCGTTGCAGCGCTTCCCGAACGCCCGCAGCCTTGATGCGACGACGTTGTTCGATACGCCCGAGCCGGTTCTGGCGGCGGCATTCGCGCTGTTCGACCGACCGATCGCTCCCGGCGAGCTGGCGGCGCTGTGCGCGGGGCCGCTGTTCAACACCTATTCGAAGAACCCCGCGCTGCCGTTCGACAATGCTGCGCGGTTGGCGCAGCGGGCCGAGGTTGCAGCGACGATCGCGTCGGAGATCGATGCCGCCTGGCACTGGGTGACCGCAAATCGTGGCGACCTGCCCGATCGCCTGCTGCCAGCTTTGTGCGATGCCCCGCCCCTGCTCGGCTGACCAGCGTTGCGGTTGGATGGCGGACCTCCTACCTTAATCCGATGACCGCCCCCCGCCTGATGCCCGCTGCCGCCGCCCGCGTCGCCGTGATCGCCGCACGTCAGGGCAAGCCGGGGTTGAAACTGCGGCTGGCCGTCGATGGCGGTGGCTGCGCGGGCTTCCAGTATAAATTCGGACTGGAGGCCGATGCTGCGGCAAACGATCTGGTGGTCGAGACCGACGGCGTCACCATGCTGATCGACCCCGATTCGCTGCCCTTCGTCGAGGGCGCCGAAGTCGATTATGTCGAAAAGATCGGTGCGGCGGCGTTCGAGGTGCGCAACCCGAATGCGGCGAGCGGCTGCGGCTGCGGGAGCAGCTTCTCCGTGTAATTGTCGGCGAGTGCAGCTAGTCTGCTCGCCATGCGCGTCGCCACCTTCAACATCAACGGCATCAACGCCCGCCTGCCCCGCCTGATCGAATGGCTGGAGACGGTCAAACCCGATGTCGCCTGCCTGCAGGAAATCAAGACCCAGACCGAGAAATGGCCCGAGGCCGAAATCCGCGCCGCCGGTTATCACAACCTCGTCCACGGCCAGAAGGGCTTCAACGGCGTCGCCATCCTCAGCCGCGAACCGGCGCATGAGACCATGCGCGGCCTGCCCGGTGCCGACGGGCTGGAGGGCGTCGACGACGATCACAGCCGCTATATCGAGGCGGCGGTGAACGGCGTCATCATCGGCTGCCTGTACCTCCCCAACGGCAACCCCCAGCCTGGCCCCAAATTCGATTACAAGCTGCGCTGGTTCGATCGCCTCGCCTCCCACGCCCGCGACTTGCTCGCGACCGGCCAACCCGCGGTGCTGGCGGGCGATTACAACGTCTGCCCGACCGACGACGATGTGTTCTCGGTCAAGGCGATGGCCAATGATGCGCTGATGCAGCCCGAATCGCGCGCTGCCTTTCGCTCGCTGATCTTTCAGGGCTGGACCGATGGCCTGCGCGCCGTCCACCCGACGGGGAAGATCTACACCTTCTGGGATTACCAGATGGGGGCGTGGCAGCGCGACCTCGGCCTCAGCATCGACCGGCTGCTGCTGTCCCCCGCGGCCGCCGACCGGCTGGTTGGAGCGGGCGTCGACCGCTCGGTGCGCGGCGAGGAAAAGGCCAGCGACCATGCTCCGGTGTGGGTGGAATTGAAGGGCTGAGGTGGCGGCAAGCGGCTGTCTGTCGACGTCAGCCAACGGTGCTCAGCCGATCGCCGGACCCGAACGCAGCAGCGACAGCGCCGCGAGTGTGCAGCGCCGGTAATTCTCAAGATACGACGCGAGCCATACCAGATAGGCGCAGACGAGGATCGACGACGGCAGGACGCGGCTGCCATTGCGCGGCGGCGCGTCGAGCAACCCGGTGTCATGCGCCGATTCGAGCAGCCCGCGCAGTTGCGACCGTGAAATGCCGAACTGCTTGCCAAGGGCAGGCAAGTCGATGGCGATCGGTTCCAGCCTTGTGAGGCCGTGCGCCCGCAGACAGCAGGCAACGATATGGGTTAACAACACCCACCCGCCATCGCGTGAGACGAACTGCGACACCTCCGGAAACGGATCGAGCGGTCGCCACCCTGAGAGCAGCGTCTCCGCGCCGCCGCGCCGCATGTCCCAGCCCAAACGATCGTGAGCGGCGCGCTGTCCGACGAAATCATTGCTCGGCTCGACGGTGTCGAGGATCGTGAATATGGCGTGGTTCCACGCCTCGACAACAGCGACGAAGGTGGCGGTCGGCTGGAGCTGGACGACGCGGTTGTCGGTGGCCGAACGCAGGGGTGCCAGGTGACCGCCGAGCCGCATGACGCCAAGGAACGCGGTGACCCGCCCCGGGCTGGCGATCCCCTGCGCCGCGCACAGGCGCTTGAGATTGCTCGACGTCAGGCCGCTGGTCGGGCGCGCCGGGTCGCGGGTGTCGTAGAGGTGGAGCGTAAAGACGAGCATCTGGAAACGCCACGCCTCGGGCACGACCTTGTTCATGATGAAATTATTGACGAACAGCGCGGGCATCATCGCGTCATAGATCAGTACAGCGTCCAAAAAACGCGGTTGGTCGCGAAACGACCGCATCCGCACCCAGTCCGCCGGAGTCGTCCGCGACGCAAAATCAGCATCGTGACTGTTGATGGCGAAGGAGGGCATGAACATGGCCTTTAAGTCCGGCTCCGACGAGCATGGCAAGAGAGCCTTAAGCGTGGATAGCCACATCTCAAATCAGTGCGATTCGGGTCCATTTGTCAAATTTTGATCGTATCGCAATGCACAGTTGGAACAGGCTCTCGCCTCTGCGATGACACGGCATCATTCGACAAACGAGGGACTAGGCATGACCAACACAATGACAGCAAAGTTTATCGTCGCGGCGCTGTTGGCGACGTCGGCACTGCCGGCCAGGGCCGCGACAGTGTTCCAGTCCATTCCCGACCTGACTGTCGCCCCTAACGGCAATTGGTGCAGCAGTTGCGACGGGGATTACCGGGCCTTCGATTCGTTTGCGCTGGGCAGCGCGGCAACGATCGCGTCGGTGACGTTCGCGGTGAGTTCAAACTATCATTTCCCCAGCCCGGTCGATGTCAGTTTCTGGAACAGTGACGGCGGTAGGCCAAGCACAGAAATTTCAAGCGCGGTGTATGCGCCGGGCAGCTTCACGTCGGCGTTCGATACCCTATCAAACACCACTGTGGTGTCGGTTGCTTATTCCCAGTCGCTGGCTGCAGGAACCTACCTTATCAGCTTCTATAGCCCCACCGGTCTCGCCGTTCCGAGCTACGCCGGCGGTGGTGGAAATTTCTATCTGGCGGGCGACCCCAGAAACGGCGACCACGGCGACAGTGCCGCTTTTTCACTGGACGGTGCCTCTGGCGCGGTTCCCGAGCCCGTCAGCTGGGCGTTGATGGTCGTCGGGTTCGGCCTCGTCGGGGCGGCTGCTCGCCGCCGGACGACGGCGCTCACCGCCTAAGTTCGGTCGACAAGGGGTTTTAGTATGATGAATATATTCAGTCAGCGTCGTGGGCGTTCGTCGAGCGGAGCCGCGGGGTGCGGGCGTCACGGCGAATCGAGATCGATCGTGAAACGACGCTACCTGGTGCTTGCCGCCGCCGCGGCGCTGGCGCTGCAGGCTCCGGCCGGGGCGGTGGTCACCTACCAGTTCAGTGTTCTGAATAGTAATCGGGGCTTCGACGCCGCGTTCTCCTATGTGTCGCCCGGCTTCGTCGCGGACGGCACCGAGGTCGAAGGACCTTCATTGGCGTGCGCCTCGCATTCGTCGTCGACGACGTGCCGGTATCTTTTCTTCACCCTGAACACTTTTGTTCCAGAACGCGGACTTCCGTTGGTCGGCGACGTTTTGCAATGGGGCGTTGGATTGCAGGGCTCCGGCGAAGGCAGCCTATTCATCTACGCGCCAGGGACCTTTCATACGCCGGGTATCTATAATAGCAGCCGCGATGGCGTTACCTCCACGCTGACGATCACGGACAGTGCCGCCGCCGCCGTTCCCGATTCGGCAATCTGGCTGACCTTGGGGCTCGGTTTCGGCGTTTTGGGGCTGGCGATGCGCAGCGCACGGCATGAACGCCGGATATCGATAACGACCGCCATCCGCTGAACATCCAGGTAGCGGACGCGGCGGCCCCAACGCCGCGGGCAGTACGCCACGCTATCACCCAACGGAGGCGGTCAGAGCCCCCGCTCGTAAATCCGGTAGGTCCGCGTCACCTTGGCTTCGACGGCGTCGGCGATGGAGCGCATCGCGCCGTTGTCGTCGAGAATCCAGCCGATTTCGCCGCGCGTCGCGCCATAATGCTCATAGGCCGCGCGACGGGTTTCCTCGATCATCTGGAACGCCATCAGCGAAGAGATACGCTGGCCCTGAAACGCCTTGCGCATGCCCATCAGCGGTACGCGGATGCGGCGGACCTTGGGGTTGCGCAGCCGCCACAACAGCTTGGCCCAGCCGAAGGGAAACAAATTGCCACCCAGATCGGCGGTCATCTCGTTGATGTCCGGCAGGCCGATGATGAAACCCGCCGCGACGCCATCATATTCGGCGATGTAGATCAAATCTTCAAAGACAATGGGTTTCAGCTTCTTGCCGACATGGGCGACCTCTTCGGGGGTCAGCGGCACAAAGCCCCAGTTGGTCGACCAGGCATCGTTCAAAATATCGAGGATCAGCGCGGCTTCCTCGGCGAAGTGCGACTTGTCGACCTTGCGAATGACGAAGCGTTTATTGCGCGCACCTACCGCGATGACGCGCTGAACGAGCTCGGGAAACGGCCGATCGATCGCCAGCTCCCAGGCGTGGAGATCCTTGATCCCGGCATAGCCATGCGCCTCGATCAACTTGCGGTAATAGCTCAGGTGATGCCCCATCATCACTGTCGGCGGACCATCGAAACCCTCTACCAGCAGGCCGGGTTCGTCCCAGATCGACAGGCTGAACGGGCCTTGGCACCGCGCCATGCCTTCACCACGCAGCCAGTCCTCGGCAGTGGTCAGCAACAGGTCGGCGACGCCCTGATCGTCGACGCACTCGAACATGCCGAAATGGCCGATGCCGACACCCATGTGCTTCAGAACCAGGCTGTCGACCTGCGCCGAAATGCGGCCGACATCCTTGCCGTCGCGGACCGCCAGCCAGAATTTGGCGCGGGCGTGGAGGAACCAGGGGTTGGACTTCGGCCCGTCGATCAGTGCCCGCATTTCGTTGCGCAGCGGCGGAATGAAGCTGGGATCGTCGCGGTAAAGGACATACGGCAGTTCGACGAACCGCGCGCGATCGGCGGCGGTTTCAACCGCAACGAGCTTCAACCCGGCCATGGTCAGGCCGCTTGGCGCTGACGCGGATGCCCTGTGGCGACGCCGCCAGACAGCTGCGCCACCAGCGGGTAACGCTGCGCCACCGTCTCGTCATAGCCCAAATTGAACACCGTCGGGCTTTTCACCGGCCGCTCGATGCGTTCGTAGAAAGTGCCGAACAGCCGGTCCCAGACAAAGTTGGTGATGCCGAAATTACCGGTCTCGTCGTGGAAGTGGTGCGCCATGTGACGGGCCTTCATCACTTGCAGCCACTTCGCCTTGGGCTTATAGGCAAGATGTTGGATGCAATGGCAGAATTCATAAAAACACGTCGTCAGCAGCCCCGATGCCAGCGCCACCGCCGCCCCGCCCAGGCCGCCCAACAGCCAGCCGACGGGGATCGTCATGATCAAGATCGGCGGCAGCGTCGTGTAGAGCGCGCCGAACAGCACCTCCAGATGGTTGGGGTCCTGATGATGATCGTAATGAATGCGCTTCCACGACGCTGCGGTGAGCCGCGATTTCCACATCCATTTGCTGTGCAGAATCCAGCGATGCAGCACGTACCAGACGCCCGGATAGATCACGACGGCGAACAGCGCGGCAACGGTGCCAGCCAGCAGTGTCGGCGGGTTCAGTGCGGCAACGACGAGCGCCACGACGGCCAGCGCCAGATACGCCTGGATCGCGTAATATTGGAAATAGGCGACGACCAGCTCGCGGAAAGTCATCCGGTCGAGGTGGTGCGAGCGGTTCCAGATTCCGGTCTTTTCCAGAGGGCTTGAGCTTGTAGCGGCCTTCAACGTCGATCTCCGGGTGAGCGTGGATGCGGCATATAGGAACGCATTGCGGCCAATTTAGGACCCCATCACTCCTCGGTTCGCAATAGTACCGCCTCGCCGATCAGCAGGAATAGCAGGAACGGTGCCCAGGCGGCGACGATGGGCGGTACGGTCCCGAAATTGCCCATCGCAATCATGAAATTATCGGCGACGAAATAGGCGAAACCCAGGAACATGCCGAACACGGCACGGACGAACAGACGTCCCGACCGCGCCAGCCCGAACGCCGCTACCGCTCCCAGCAGCGGCATCAACGCGCTCGACAACGGCTGCGAGACCTTGTGATAGGCCGCAGCCGTCAGCTGCCCGGTCGCCTTGCCGGCGCGCTTCTGCTCGCCGATCTGCGGGATCAGGTCCCACAGCGCGATGAACGCCGGGGTGATCGCCGTGGTGGTGAATTGGCGCGGCACGATATCCGTGGCGAAATGCGTTTCGGGTGCCGCCGTGACCTGGCCCGTGGAAACCTCGAACGTCTTGACGCCATCAAGCCGCCAGCCGCCCGCCTCGGGCCGCGCGGTCGTGGCCATGACGACCCTGTTGAGTACATTGCCGGTGCGGTCATAGATCGACACGTCGCGCAGCACCGTCGAAGCGCCATCGCCGGTGATGGTTTCGGCGTGGAACAGATCGTTGCCGCCGCGCACCCAGCCCTCGGTTTTCAGCGCCTTGCCTTCGGGAACCTTGTGATAGTTGGCGTCCTGCCAGTGCCGCAACGTATGCGTCGCGCGCGTCACGATTCGTTCGTTAAAGACAAAATTGGCGATACCGATGCCCAGCGCCGCAATGATCAGCGGCGCGAGGATCTGGTGCGCCGAAATCCCTGCGGACTTGAAGATCACGACCTCGCTGTTCTGATTGAGCGTGGCCAGCGTCACCAGCGTCGCCAGCAACACCGAAAACGGCAGGAACAGTTGAATCAGTTGCGGAATTCGCAGCGAGACATAAACCCACAGATCGCTCTCGGTGTTGCCGGGTGCCGCCAGAATCTTGCCCGATTCACCCAGAATATCGAGCGATTCGAGGACCAGCAGCAGGATGAACAGGAACGCCGCCGTGCGCACCAGGAACATCCGCGCCGTGTACCAGGCGATCGTCGTTGACGGGAAAGGATTGAGCCCCGACATCAGCCCGCCGATAGCGCGTTGTCACGCCAGTCTGCGCGGCGCACCAGCTTGCCGGCAAACCCGCTGAGCAGCGACCCGAGCTTGGCGAACCAGCGGTCAAGGAAGCTGATCGGCTGGCCGCCGGGTTTGTGCGCGAGAATGTGATACAGCCAGAACGACAGCGCAGTGAAGCCGGCGAACGGCACCCATTGCGCCAGCACCGGATCAACGCGGCCGATCAACGCCATGCGCTCCCCATATTCAGTCAGCTTGTGGAACGTCACCAGCGCCACCAACGCCAGGAAGATACCGAGCGCCGACGATGATCGCTTGGGCGGCACCGCCAGCGCCACGGCAAGAAAGGGCAGCACGAACATCACCATGAACTGGGTGATGCGGCGATTGAAGGTCGCGGTCGCGTTACGCCGTTCAATCGGCGTCGCGTGGCTGTCGAAAGCCGTCGCACCGAGTTCCGGTAGCGTTTGTTCGACATTGCCCTCGCCCCGTTTCCGAAAGTTCATCATCGACGGCAGATTGATCGGCAGTTCATGCTGATCAAAAGTCAGCACACGCGGCGGCGTCTTGGTATTGGCGACATGGACCAGCGTGCCGTGGTGCAGCCGCAGCAGGATGACATCAGGATCGTCGGTCGACAGGAACGTGCCCTGATCGGCGGTAACGGCGACGCTCTGGCCGTCCTTGCCCTCGGCGCGGACGAAGATGCCGCGCAGATCAGCGCCCTGTTTGCGGCTTTCCTCGACACGCAGGGTGACGCCCTTGCCGACATTGGCGAACTCGCCGACCTTGATCGACGCACCCAGCGCCCCCGAACGCAGCTCGAACTGCAGGTTTTCATAGGCATAGCGGGTGATCGGCTGCAGCCAGCCGACGATGCCGAAATTGACGCAGGCAAAGGCAAAGGCGAACAGATACGGCACGCGCAGCAGCCGCCAGTAGCTGATCCCCACCGCGCGCAGCGCATCGAGTTCGGATGACAGAGCGAGCGACCGGAACGACAGCAAAATTCCCATCAGCACGCCGATGGGAATGCCCAGCGACAGATATTCGGGAAGCAGGTTGCCGAGCATGCGCCAGACGACGCTGACTGGGCCGCCCTCGTTCATCACGAAATCGAACAGTCGCAGCATGCGATCGAGCAGCAGCAGCATCGCCGCGATAGTCAGCGACGCCAGCAGAGGCACGGTGATCAACCGGGCCTGGTAACGATCGAAGCGGGTAAGCAATGCCAAGGCGAAGATAGACCGATCCAAGTGCTGCTTGCGCCCTAGTTTTGCCGCAAGCCGCCGCCACGTAGCGCCCGGCTGGAGGTTCCGACCGGCGTATCGGTGCGGCTATAGCTTGGCGCAAAGGACAGGTCATGGGCAAATTTGCCGCGCTGCTGATTGCGGGACTGCTGATGTCGCCGGGAATCGCGGTGGCGCAGGGAGAGGTTGTGCTTGGCGATACTGCAGCGTGCTTGGCGTCAGCGACCGGATCGGCAGCGCTGGTCCGCATCCACGGCTTCAAGGACCGCGCGGGCCGGCTGCGTCTGCAAGACTATAGCGACAAGCCCGGGGAGTATCTCGCATCGGGCAAATATCTGCGCCGCGTCGAAGTGCCGGTAACGCCGGCAGGTGACATGATGCTGTGCCTTGAATTGCCCGGCCCCGGCAAATATGCGCTGGTCGCGCTCCACGACCGCGATTCCGACGGGAAATTGTCGATCTGGTCGGACGGTATCGGCTTTTCACGCAACCCGGCGCTCGGCTTTGCGAAACCAAACGCCTCCGTAACAGTTTATGAGTTCGGACCGGGGGTTCACCTGGTCGACATCGTATTACAGTATCGGCGTGGTCTCTCAGTGGGCCCCATCGATCGCTGACGGGGCATGACTTGGCGAAGATCGCGCTTATTTCCAACCCGCAATCGACGGGTAACCGCGCCCTGCTTACGCAGGTCCGCGACTTTGCCGCCGCCCACGGCATCGCCCATTATCAGATCGACGATGTCGCCGAAGTTCCCGCCGCGCTCCGCCTGATCACGCGTTCCAGGCCCGACATTATTGCCATCAACGGCGGCGACGGCACGGTGCACCGCGCCCTGACCGAGCTGCACAGCGGCGGCTATTTCGATCATCCCGTGCCGCCGGTCGCGGTGCTACCCAACGGCCGCACCAATTTAAT
This sequence comes from Sphingomonadales bacterium, assembly GCA_038211945.1. Lineage (GTDB taxonomy): Bacteria > Pseudomonadota > Alphaproteobacteria > Sphingomonadales > Sphingomonadaceae > Sandarakinorhabdus. The sequence continues at coordinate 92,716 of JBBQVA010000008.1, read as the reverse complement.
TGCCAACGACCTGGGCTGCGGCGACGATCCAATCGCCGCGCTGAGCCGCCTCGCTGCCATGCCAGCCGAAGCCGTCGAAGCCCATGTCGTGTCGCGCCAGCTGATACGCCTTTCAACGGCTGGTGGCGGTGCGCCAGTCTACGGCATGTTCCTTGGTGGCGCCGGGCTGGCCGAGATCATCCTGTTTTGCCGCCGCCGCTTGTATCCACTCGGCCTGCCCAACTGGCTGGCACATTTCATCGCGCTGCTGGTTCTGTTTAGCGCGATGCTAATCGGAAGCGGGCGTGCCGGTGATGGCGGTCGGTTGACCGTGTCGATGGCGCGCGCTGGACAGATCGAAGGCCGGTTCGCGGCCTTGCTGGTGACGACCCTGGACCGGCTGCTACTCAATGTGACGGCGTACGATCGGCACCCGGCCGGACTCAGGATGATGGTGATTGATCGGCGTCGGTCGACGGTGGCGCAGGTCCTGATCGCACTCGTGCGCGGCTCGCTTGGCTCGCGCCCATTCCACGGCCTGCATCTTGGCGAGGGCGATGAAATCCGTATCGACGGCAACCGGCCACGCGTTATCCTCGACGGCGAATATTATCGCGCCGGGGTGGGCGAGACGCTGACGTTACAGGCCGCTCCGGCCGTGCGCTTCGTCAGCTTCGCCGCTGCCTGACGTGACAGAAGTCGCAGCACTGGTCGCAGCGGAACTGGCACTGCCCGTCGACCCGCGCGTAATGGCCGTCGCCGAGACCATAGCCGCACGTTATGGCACAGCCACAGAAGCAGTTCTGTTCTACGGCTCATGCCTCGACGGGCCTATCGACGGCGCGATGCTCGATTTCTACGTGATCGTCAGCGATTATCGATTGGCTTATGGCAGCCGCTGGCTGGCGTGGCTCAACCGGCTGCTGCCTCCCAATGTGTTTCCGTTTTCTGCGAACGGCCTGTCGGCTAAATATGCGATTCTGGACCGCACCGATTTTGCGCGATTGTGTTCCGCGCAGACGGATAATCCGGCGGTCTGGGCGCGGTTTGCGCAGCCGTCACGCCTCGTCTGGGTGCGCGGTACGGTGGCTGTTGACCTATGTGTTGCAGTGATCAGCAAGGCAGCCCCGGCACTCCTTGGCGCGACTGCACCGTTGTTGACCGCACCCGTTACCGCAACGGCGTTATGGGAACGCGCCTTGGCCGAAACCTATCGTACCGAATTGCGTGCCGAAACCGCTTTGCGCGGTGTGGCGATTGTTGGTCGTGCATCCGGCCGGTTCGACGCCTTCACCGGCCCTGCATTGACCGCAGCCGGGATTGCTGCCGCCATGCATGACGGGCACGTCTTTCTGCCAGTGGGGGATACGCAACGCGGGCGATCCGCTTGGACGCGGCGGCGGCGACGGGGCAAATTGCTGTCGGCGCTCCGCCTGCTAAAAGCAGCGGCGACCTTCGATGGCGGTCTGGACTATCTGGCGTGGAAGATCGAGCGACATTCGGGTCGCGCCGTTCCGGTAAAGTCGTGGCACCGCCGCTGGCCGGTCATCGGCGGGCTGACACTGTTGCCGCAATTGTTGGCGCGGGGAGCGGTGCGCTAGCGACCCCTCCCCGCATCCCGTTTACAGTGTGACGTGGGTCACTTCGCCACCCGACGGCGGCTTTTTGGTGACATTGGCGACGGCGACCTGGAACAGCTGAACAACCTTGGACGGTGAATCCCACAATGTCGCATGGGTTGGTGTCACCTCGATCAGCCCAGTCGTCGGTGCCTCTGGCCCCTCGGGCATCCACGCCTCGGCAAAGGGGTTCCAAAGTTCCTTGGCCTTGGCCGGATCACGCACCATCCGCGCGGTGCCGGTCACCGAGACGTAGCTGTTGTCACCCGGATCGGCGAAGCTGACGTTGACCGCCGACCCTTCGGCGATTTCGCCGGTCTTATGACTGTCGGTCCGCGTGATAAACCAGAGTTTGCGCGCGTCGCGGTCAAGGTAAGCGCTCATCGGCCGGCTCTCCAGACCATCGCTGCCGTCGGTTGTCAGCATGGCAATGCGGGCGTCCTCGATGGCATCCCACAGTTTTTCTTCGGGCAATTCGCTCATGATATCCTCCATTGGTTGCGCCGTTGAGACGCCCCAACGCAGCGGCTGTTCCCGTGAGGAATTGACGCAGGAAAAAAATTTCGACGAGCCTGGAACCAGAATGCGGCGCTATCCGTATATGCATCGGATAGCGAATTTAGCCCCCCCGCTCTCGCTATCCTTCAAAATGGGCCCGGCCGCTTCCCCCCCCCGAAAGCGTCCGGGCCCACATTGTTTTCCAGACCATCGCAGCCAGACCATAGCAGGTAGCGCGCTATCTTGCTGCCCGGCTATAAGCTCCAGCCAAAGGAGCTTGCCCGATGCGTTACGAAATCTCCGGCACCACCATGCAGACCGTTTCGGTCGATCTCGATCGCGGCGAGCAACTGTACAGTCAGACCGCGACGATGGCGTGGATGTCCGATGGCATCCGCATGGATACCCACACCGGCGGCGGGCTGTTTGCAGGCCTCAAGCGCGCCATGTCGGGGGGCGGGCTGTTCGTCACCGAATTCACCGCCGACACTGCCGGGCACATAGCCTTTGCACCGCGCTTTCCCGGCCAGATCCTGCCGTTCCAACTCGCCGCCGGCCAGTCGCTGATCTGCCGCAAGGAGACGTTCCTCTGTGCCGAAAAGTCGGTGACGCTCGATATCGCCTGGCAACAGCGCATCGGCGCAGGCTTCTTCGGCGGCGAGGGTTTTGTCCTGCAGCGCGTCACCGGGCCGGGCACGGTGTTCCTCGATCTGTCAGGCGAAGTTGTCGAGCGCGTGCTGGCACCCGGGGAGCGGCTCCACGTCCACGCCGGCCATCTCGGGATGCAGGAGCCCAGCATCGACATGGACATCCGCATGATGCGGGGTTTCCGCAACATCCTGTTCGGTGGCGAAGGGCTGTTCCTGGCGACGCTGACCGGGCCGGGCAAGGTCTGGCTGCAATCCATGCCGATCATCAATCTGGCCGAAGAAATCGCCCGTTATATGCCAAGCGGCGACGGTGATCGCGGCCCGGTCGGGCGAATCGCCGGTGGTGCGGCAGCGGCAGGGGTGATTGGCGGGCTATTGGGCAGCGTTCTCGGCGACTAGGCCGCGCCCTGACCCGACAAAAGCCGAATGATTCCAGAGAAATCCTGATCACCGCCCCCGTTGTTGGCGGACAGTTGATACAATGCTTCGGCCGCCGCGCCCATCGGCACGCTGGCTCCCGCTGCGGTGGCGGCGGCGAGGGCGAGCTTCAGATCCTTGAGCATCAACGCCGTCGCAAAACCGCCCTGAAAATTGCGGTTGGCCGGCGAGGTCGGCACCGGACCGGGGACCGGGCAATAGCTGGTCATCGACCAGCTCTGGCCCGATGCCTTTGACGATATGTCGAAGAAGGTCTGCGCATCAAGGCCAAGCTTTTCCGCCAGAACAAAGGCTTCGGCGGTGGCGACCATCGTCGCGCCAAGGATCATGTTGTTGCAGATCTTTGCTGCCTGACCCATCCCAACGCCGCCGGCGTGAATCACCGTCTTGCCCATCTTTTCCAGAATCGGTCGGGCGGCCTCAAACGCTGCGTCCGGGCCGCCGACCATGAAGGTCAACGTGCCGCCGTCCGCCGCCGCCGTACCCCCCGACACCGGCGCGTCGACCATCTTCAGACCCTTTTCGGCAGCCGTGGTTCCGACACTCCGCGCGGTGACGACGTCGATCGTCGAGCAATCGATCAGGATGGCATCGGCTTTGGCAGCAGCAAACAGGGTGTCGTGATAGGCGGCTGCGACATGGGTTCCGGCGGGCAGCATGGTGACGATGGCATCGGCGCCGTGGGCAGCAGCCGCTGCTGAACGCGCCTCGGTACAGCCATTGGCGACCGCCCGGGCCATGGCCTCTGCGCTCAGGTCAAAGGCGCGAACGGCGTAACCGGCCTTGGCAAGGTTGGCAGCCATGCCGCCGCCCATGTTGCCGACTCCGATAAAGGCGATGGTCATCATGGACATAGGCCTTAGTTCGTCGCCCTGAGGAGTTCGCGCGCGGTGATCATCCGCATGACCTCGTTGGTGCCCTCCAGAATTTGGTGGACGCGCAGGTCACGAAACAACCGCTCGACCGGGAAATCCATCAGATACCCATAGCCGCCGTGAAGCTGCAGCGCGCGGTCGGCGACGCTGGTGCCGGTGTCGGTCGCCAACCGCTTGGCCATCGCGGCGAAGCGCGTTTTATCCGGGGCACCCGCGCTGACCTTGGCGGCGGCGAGATACAACAGCGCGCGGGCGGCGGCGAGTTCGGTTTCCATATCGGCGAGCTTGAACTGCGTGGCTTGAAAATCGACGATCGATTTGCCGAACTGCTGGCGCTGCCGCGTATAGGCGATGGCCTCGTCAAGCGCGCGCTGGCCGCCACCGAGCGAACACGCGCCGATGTTGAGGCGGCCGCCGTCGAGACCCGCCATGGCGATCGCAAAGCCCTGGCCCTCGACTCCGACGCGGTTCGCCACCGGCACACGGACACCATCAAAGTTGACCTGAGTCGTCGGTTGGCTGTGCCAGCCCAGCTTACGCTCGGGCGCGCCGAAGCTGACCCCCGGCATATCCTTTTCGATGACCAGACACGAAATGCCCTTGGGGCCATCTTCTCCGGTGCGGACCATCGTCACATAGACGTCGTTGACTCCGCCACCCGAAATGAACGCCTTGCTGCCGGTAACGATATAGTCGTCGCCGTCGCGCACCGCTCGTGTTTTCAATGCTGCGGCGTCGGAGCCGGAACCCGGCTCGGTCAGGCAATAGCTCGCGATCCGGTCCATCGTCACCAGCGACGGCAGATACGCCGCGCGCACGGCGTCGTCGCCGAACGCGTCGATCATCCACGACGCCATATTGTGAATCGAAATGAAGGCGCTGGTGGACGGGCAGCCATAGGCCATCGCCTCCATAATCAACGCCGCTTCGAGCCGTCCCAGCCCGATGCCACCCGATTCCTCGCGGACGTAAATGGCGGCAAAACCCAGTTCGGCGGAGGCCTTGATCGTGTCTTTGGGGAAGATGTGTTTCTCGTCCCATTCGGCGGCGAACGGCGTGATGCGGTCGGCAGTGAAGCGCCGCGCCATGTCCTGAATGGCGCGCTGGTCGTCGGTCAGATCGAACTGCATGTCGTCTATCCCATCGTCGGGATGACGAAGCTGCTGTCGGTCACCCCGCTGCTCGCGTTGAGGGTCGGCCAGCGCTGCGTCACCGTCTTGATCTTGGTGTAAAAGCGTACGCCTTCGGGGCCATGGACGTTCGAGTCGCCAAATGCCGACCGCTTCCAACCGCCAAAGGTATGATAGGCGACGGGCACCGGGATCGGCACGTTGATGCCGACCATGCCGACTTCAACCCTGGCGGCAAATTCGCGCGCTGCCGGGCCGTTCCGCGTGAAAATCGCGACGCCATTGCCATATTGGTGGTTGGAGGGCAGCGCCAGCGCCTGTTCAAACGTCTCGGCGCGGACGATCTGCAGCACCGGGCCAAAAATCTCTTCCTTGTAGCTTTGCGCGGTTGGCTGGACATGATCGAACAGCGTCGGCCCGACGAAAAAGCCACCCTCATGCCCCTGCAGGCTGAAACCGCGCCCGTCGACGACGAGTTCGGCGCCCTCGTCGACGCCCATCTGGATGTAATTTTCAATCCGTGCCTTGTGCGCCGCGCTGACCACCGGGCCGTAATGCGCGTCCTTGTCGGTCGATACGCCCAGCCGCAGCTTGGCGATCTCTGGCAGCAGCGCCTCGCGCAGCGTCGCCGCCGTGCCGGCACCGACCGGCACCACCACTGGCAGCGCCATGCAGCGTTCGCCCGCCGAACCGAACGCCGCACCGACAAGATCGGCGACGGTCTGCTCCATATCGGCATCGGGCAGCACGACGGCATGGTTCTTGGCTCCGCCCATCGCCTGGACCCGCTTGGCATTCGCGGTGCCGCGTGAATAAACATACTGCGCGATGTCGGAGGAGCCGACAAAGCTTACCGCCTTGATATCGGGGTGATCGAGGATGGCATCGACGGCCTCCTTGTCGCCGTGAACGACGTTGAGAATGCCCGCAGGCAGCCCCGCCTCGATCATCAATTCGCCGAACTTGACCGGCAGCGACGGGTCACGCTCACTGGGTTTCAGGATGAAGGCGTTGCCGCAGGCGATGGCGACACCGAACATCCACATCGGGATCATCGCCGGAAAGTTGAACGGGGTGATACCGGCGACCACCCCCAACGGCTGCCGCATCGAATAGACGTCGATGCCGGGTCCGGCTCCGGCAGTGAAATCGCCCTTCAAAAGGTGCGGAATCCCGCAGGCGAATTCGATGACCTCCAGCCCGCGCTGAATGTCGCCGCGGCTGTCGGCGATGACCTTGCCGTGCTCGCTCGACAGCAGCTCGGCGAATTGCGCCATGTCGCGTTCGACCAGCCGCTTGAATTCGAACAGCACCCGCGCGCGCCGCTGCGGGTTGGTCGCGGCCCAGTCGGGCTGTGCGGCAACGGCGTTGGCGATCGCGGCATTCATTTCGGCTGTCGACGCGAGCTGAACCTGCGCCTGCACCTGCCCGCTGTTGGGATCAAAGACGTCGGCAAAACGCCCCGACGTGCCGATCGACGAAGCACCGCCGATAAAATGGTTGATGTTACGCATCGTCTTCACTCCCGGCCGGCCTGCGCCGACACAAGATGCCCCTTAGTCGCTGCAGGCGGGCGCAGGCAACGCCGCGCGGACGGCGGCCGGGAAGGCGTTTCGACAGTCAGGCCTTGTTAGCCGACGTGCGCCTGGCCGACGATCCAGACGCCGACGGCAAGTCGGGTCATGCCCCCGCCAGCACCACCCGCTGCAGGATCACCAACGGCATCGCGCCCTTTTTCAGCACCTCGTGAAACCGGCGCGGGTCGAACGCCGCACCCTGTTTGGCTTTCACCGTGTCGCGCAGCTCGGTCCAGACCTTGTGGCCGACCTTGTAGCTCAGCGCTTGCGCCGGGCCAACGCAATAACGATCGACCTCGCGCTGCGCCCGGCCGCGCGCGAAACCCGTCGTCGCCACGAGATAATCGGTCGCCTTGTCGCGGCCCCAGCGTTTGTAATGGATGCCGGTATCGGTCACCAAACGCGCGGCGCGGAACAGGAAGCTCTGGAGGTAGCCGATCCGCCCGAACGGGTCGTTTTCATAAACCCCAAGCTCGTCGGCAATCTGTTCGGCATACAGCGCCCAGCCTTCGGTATAGGCCGAATAGCCGCCGCGCCGCCGGATCAGCGGAATATCGGTCGATTCCTGCGCAATGCTGATCTGCAGGTGATGGCCCGGCACGGCCTCGTGATAGGTCAGCGACGGCAGGCTGTATTTCGGCCATTCGGCCGTGTCCTTCAGGTTGATGTAGAACGCCGCCGGGCGTGATCCGTCGGGAGCAGCGCCGTTGTAATAGCCGTTCGACGCGCCATCCTGGATGAACACCGGCACCCGGCGCACCTCGATGGGGGCCTTGGGCAGCGTCGCGAAGACCTTGGGAAGGCGCGGATAGGCGTCGCGGATCTGGTTGTTGAGCTGTTGCAGCAGTGCTGCGCGGCCTTCGTCGGTGTTGGCGAACAGCTGATCGGGGCGGGCGTTGAGCGCCGTCAGCCGGTCCCCGACCGTGCCCTGCGTCAGCCCCTGCGCCTTCAACATCACATCGAGCCGACTGCTGATCTCGGCGACCTGCGCCAACCCGAGCTGATGGACCTGCTCCGGCGTCAGTTCGGTCGTCGTCGAACTTTTGACCCCGGCGGCATAATAGGCATCACCATCGGGCAGCCGCCAGACGCCCGCATCATGGCTGGCCTTGGCGCGGAGCGCGGTGACGGCGGCGATGTGGCGGTCGAACGCCGGGAACACCGCAGTGTCGACGATCCTGACCGCACGCGGGCCATAGTCGCCGGTCAACCCGGCGACCCTGGCACGCCGCACCAGCGATTCGACCAGCACGGTCTTGTCGGCAGGCTGATCGCGCAGTGCGTGAAGCTGCTGGAGCGCCACATCGAGCGCGAAATCCGGTGCGAACACCCCGCGCCCCGCATCGGCCATCTGCCGCGCCAGGCTGTCGTCCAACGCCTTGGGGAACCCCGCCAATCGCGCCAGATAGGCCTCGGCATCATCGGCGGTGACGATCTTGTGGGTCGAATCCATGAAGTCGGGGATGTCGCGATACGGCCCCTGCTGCTGGGTGATGACATAGGGCTGGAAATTGCCGCGCGCCGAGCCAAAGGTGAAGCGCGTCTCGCTGTCCGCCGTCCGCGACAGGTCATATTCGACGACCTCGTAATCGAGCGCCGACGCGGGCGACAGCGCCGTCCGGTCGATGCGTCGTAACCGCGCCAGACGGTCCTTCAGCCGCGCCAGCCGCTGCACCTTTCCGGCCGCCGAATAGTCGTTGAGCTGCGATTTCAGCGCTGCTCGCGACCCCTTGTCGAGGCCCAGCGACGACGCCCCCTGCGGGCTTTCATCGACGCCTTCATAGTAAAAGGCATCGAGCAGCGCGGTCAGTTTGGCGTCTTCCGCCGATGCTGCGGCGCGGGCGGCGATGGGGAAAGCCGCAGCGGCCCCGGCGAGGGCGGTGGCTTGGAGAAATTGGCGACGTAGCATGGACTGACCTTTTGTTACTTGGGCAAGTGTCGCGCTAAATCAGGGCTTTCGCAAGCCGGTCCAAGCCTCCGCCGACGAGACATAACCGTCGGCAATATCGGCCGCCAGCGCCGCCGGATCGCGCTCCACCGGTGGACCGAATCCGGCGCCGCCCGGCAGGTCGAGCACCAGCGCATCGCCCGGCGGTACCGTGTAACGCCCCTTGCCCGGCAGCGCGCCGCCCGACCGAAGCCGCACCTGCCCGCGCGCGCCATCGCCACCACCCGACCGCCCCCGCGCCGGGTGATCGAGCCGGTCGAACATCGGGTTGACGAGCAGCTCACCCAAATTCGCCGCATCGCCCTCGATGACGATGGTCTGCCCCAGCCCGCCGCGCTGCCGCCCTGCCCCACCCGAATCGGCGCGCAGATCCTTGGCGCGAATCAGCACCGGCACCGACGCCTCGACCGCTTCGACCGGCATGGTGCGGACGCCGGAGGGAAAGGCGGTGGCGTTCCAGCCGTCGCGGTCGGTCTGTGCCCCGGCGCCGCCCGCGTTGAAGGTCACCATCGAAAACTGTCGGCCATCGCTGCCCACCCCGCGCAGGCTGGGGTTCCAGATCAGCCCGGCACCCTCGGCCGGGACCGGCAACAGCTCTTCCAGCGCGCCCAGAACCAGATCGGGCAACATATGGCCGATCATGTGGCGCGCCGACACCGGCGACGGCCGCAGCGCATTGAGGATCGACCCCGGCGGCGCGCTGACCGCGATCGGCGCGAGGCTGCCATGGTTGCACGGAATATCGGGGTTGAGCACGCAATTGACCCCGAACACCGCATAGGCCGCCGTATAGTTGAGCACGACGTTGATGCCGCGCGTATCGGCCGGCGACGACCCGGCGAAATCGAGCAGCATCGTCCGCCCGTCGATGATCAGCCGCAGCTTGAGCAGCACCTCATGGTCATAGCCATCGGTAGCCAGTTCGTTGCGGTATTCGCCATCGGGGAGCGCGGCGATGCGGCCCTCCACCGTCTCCCGTGTCCGCGCAATGATCGCATCGGCGACCGCCTCCAGATCGTCGAGGCGGTAGTCGGCCAGCAATTCGCTCACACGCGCCGCCGCCTGGGCATTGCCGACCATCGACGAATGAAGGTCGCCGGTGACTTCATCGGGGGCGCGGACGTTGGCGGCGATGCTCTCCAGCAGCACAGTATCCAGCGCGCCGCCGTGCGCCAGCTTGGCGATGGGGATGCACAGCCCCTCCTCGTGCACATCGCGCCCTTCGGTGCCGAAGCCCAGCCCGCCGATGTCGACCATATGGACCGTGTTGGCGACCGCTCCGACGGCCCGCCCGCCGTGGAAGACCGGCGTCACCACAGTGAAGTCATGGAGGTGCCCCGAACACAGCCAGGGATCGTTGCTGATCAGCACATCGCCCGGCACCAGCGTATCGAGCGAGAACCGGGCCAGGAAATGCCCGACCGCCAGCGCCATCGAATTGACATGCCCCGGCGTGCCGGTGACGGCCTGCGCGATCATCCGCCCGCGCCGGTCGAAAACCCCAGTTGAAAGATCCCCCGCCTCACGCGTCGTTGTTGAAAAGGCGGTGCGGATCAGCGTCTGCGCCTGATCCTCGAGGATGGCGATAAGCCGCTGCCAGACCAGATCGCCGATGATCCGCGCGCGCTGGGTCATGGCTGCCGCCTCATCAGATGGATGAAGCGCGCACCGTCGATGCGGAAGGCGAAACCGGCGGGGACGACGGTCGTGGTTTCGTCCTCGGCGATGATGGCGGGACCGGCGGCAGCGGCCCCCGGCTGCAGGTGCGCGCGGTCATATTCGGGCCAGTCCTGCCAGACCTCCGCATCGCCGTCATAGACACGTCGGCGGCGGTTGGGCGTCGCCGGATGTGACGCTGCTTCGGGCGGAGCGGCGGCAGGCGCGGCGGCGTGCTGCTGGACGCGGACGGTCCAGCTTGTCGCCTCGACCGGGCAGCCGTCGATGGTGCGGCCATAATAACGGCGATAGACGGTCTCAAACTCGCCTTGCAGCGCCGCGCCAAAACCCGGTGTATCCGCGTCGAGATCGAACGGCACGGCGATCTCATGCCCTTGGCCCTGATACCGCATCAGCGCGGCGCGCTGGACAGTCAGACTGTCCGCCGCTGCCACCTGCGTCACCACCGCCGTCGCTTCGGCCGCCATCGCCGCCAACGCCGCGCGCACCCCGTCCAGCGCACCGTCGGGCAATTGCAGCAGCGCCGTCCGCACCACCTCATACGCCAAAGGCGCGCGCAGGAAGCCGATCGCCGAGCCGACCCCAGCGCCTTCGGGCACGACGATGTGGTCGATGCCCAATCGGGCCGCGAACCGCGCGGCGTGGAGCGGCGCGCCGCCGCCGAACGCCACCAGAGTGCGCCCCTCCAGGCCGGTGCCCGTTTCGGCGGCATGGACGCGCGCCGCCGCCGCCATGGTTTCGGTGACGGTTTCGGTCACCGCATAGGCAGCGTTGACGGTCGACAGGCCAGTCGCCGCCAGCGCGCCGTCAATGGCGACCTCCGCAGCGCCCGCATCCAGCGGCATCGTCCCGCCCGCGAAGGCCGCCGGATCGAGCTTGCCCTGCATCAGGTCGCAATCCGTCACCGTCGCGTCGTCACCGCCACGCCCATAACACGCCGGTCCCGGTTCGGACCCGGCGCTGTCCGGCCCGACCGCGATGCGTCCGACCGCGTCGATCCGCGCGATCGAGCCGCCGCCCGCGCCGATCTCGACCAGATCGATGACCGGCACCCGCACCGGCAGGCCGCTGCCCTTTTTGAAGCGATAGGTGCGCCCGATTTCGAACGCCTGCGCCGCGCGCGCCGTGCCGCCGTCGATCAGGCAGAATTTCGCCGTAGTGCCGCCGACATCGAAGCTCAGCACCCGTTCCAGCCCCAGCCGCCGCGCAATGTCGCAGGCGAAGATCGCACCCCCCGCCGGTCCGGATTCGAGCAGGCGGATGGGGAAGCGCGACGCCGTCGCCACCGTCGTCAGGCTGCCGCTCGACAGGATCATCAGCATCGCACCCGCCAGCCCACGCGCCTTCAGCGCTGCCTCCAGCCGCAGCAGATAGGTGCCAACGACGGGCTGCAGATAGGCGTTGGCGCAGGTCGTCGAGGTACGTTCATATTCGCGCATCTCGGGCGACACTTCATGGCTGACCGACACCGGCACCGCGCCCATTTCGCGCGTCAGTATCTCGCGCGCTTGGCGCTCATGCGCGCCATCGGCATAGGCGTGGAGGAAGGTCACTGCCACCGCCTCGACCCCCGCGGCCGCCATCGCCCGCGCCGCATCCGCCGTCGCCGCCGCGTCCAGCGGAACCAGCACCGATCCGTCGTGGCGCAACCGTTCAGGCACCGCAAAACGCAGGCGGCGCGGCACCAGCGGCACCGGCTTGACGAGGCGCAGGTCGTATTGGTCGAAGCGCCCCTCGCTGCCCATTTCGAGCACATCGCGGAACCCTTGGCTGGTCAGCAGCGCCGTCCGCGCGCCCTTGCGCTCGATCAGCGCATTAGTCGCCAGCGTCGTGCCGTGAACCAGCAAAGACACATCGCCCAGCGTCCGCCCCGCCGCCGCCAGCGCCCGCGCCACCGCGTCGAGCACCCCGGTTTCGGGCGCGGCATGGGTCGTCGGCACCTTGACCGACCAGCGCTGCTGGCCTTCCTCCACCGCCACATCGGTGAAAGTGCCGCCGATATCGACGCCGAGCCGCACCGTCACAACGCAACGGTCCGCGATGACGGGCGAAAGCGGGAGGTCAGCAGCATGCCAACTGTCAGCACATTACCGACCCTGCGGTCTACAACGATGTGCGCCACCGCGCCGGCCCGCCGTCGCCCCGTTACAGTCACTTCATAACTTGCATTGACATACCGACATCGCCGCCATACCCTGCTTATGGTTAGACGCGGATAGGTAAGAAGGGTGCAACCGGCACCCCCACCGCGTCGCATTCGGGGGGATGTCATGCGTCCATTGAATTCCGTATCGCTCGTCGCGCTGGCGCTGGGTAATTTGTGCTGGGCATCGACGGCGCTCGCTGCCGATGCGCCGCCAATTGGCGGTGGCGAACAGCTCGAAACCATCGTCGTGACGGCTACCAAGCGCGAAGAGAACGTCCAGAATGCGCCGCTGTCGATCACCGCACTTTCGGGGGCAACAATCGAAAAAAACAAGATCCTGAGCCTGGCCGACCTCGCCAGCAGCATTACCGGCGTATCCTTCACTGCCAACTCGCCCCAAGCCAATGAAATCAACATCCGCGGCGTCGTCAACACGCGCCTCAGCGCACCGACCGCCGACCAATCGGTTTCGACGTTTGTCGACGATGTTTATGTCAGCCGGTCAGGCAATCTCAATTCGGCCTTCTACGATTTGGCGCGTATTGAGGTGCTGCGTGGCCCGCAGGGCGTGCTGCTCGGCAAGAACGTCGCTGGCGGCGCGATCAACATCATTTCCGCAGCGCCGCAGTTCGAGCCGTCGGGCCGGGTGACGCTGACCTATGGCAACTATGACCATAAGCAGGTGAGCGGTTATGCAACCGCCGGCATCACCGATTCGCTCGCCGCGCGCTTCTCGTTCCAGACGATCAATCACTCGGGATACGCCCGCGACGTCTATCACAACGTCGACCTGGAAAACCTCGATTCCGTGCAGTTTCGCGGCCAGCTGCTTTATGCGCCAAAGACCGACGATTTCCGCGCCAGCCTGATCGTCGATTATTCAAAGGACACCAGCGACGGCATCAACCGCGTCGGCGTGCCCGATCCGGTGCTGACCGGCACCCGGCCATGGTCGACGGGGCGCGCGCAGATCGCCGCGTTGCGCCCCGGTGGCCTGTCAGTGCGCGAGAGCCTGCCGGTATGGCCGTTGTTCGCGGGCGATGCGTCGCCCAGCCCGCAGTTTGTCCGCCACAAGAACGCGGGCTACATCCTCAAACTTGAAAAGGATATCGCCACCGACATCCGGCTGACCAGCATCACCGGGTATCGCGACGGTCGGGCCTATACACTGTACGATCAGGCCGGCCTGGGCCCAACGAATCCTTATAACGTCATCACCACGCTGCTGTTCGCCGAGCCGGTCAACTTCATCGAGGAGGATCATCAGTTCAGCCAGGAGTTCCGGCTGACGTCGCACTACACCGACAGCCGCTTCGACTGGATCCTGGGTGCTTACTATCTCCACAACAGCGTCCATCAGTTCAACCGCTTTTGGGGCGAGACGCCGTTCCAGCCGGGTGGCCGCGCTCCCGGAGCGCTGGCAGTGCTATCGGGTGAATCGCACTGGGACGACCATGGCGTCAACGAGGATATCGCCGGCTTTGCGCAGCTTGGCTTCAAACTGACCGATGCACTCAAGATCGAGGCCGGCATCCGCTACACTCACGACAGGAAGCATGGCAATCAGGTCGGGATCGCTACTGCGACCGGTGACCGTTTTGTGCCGACTGACCCGACACCGCTGACCCCGCTCGCCGTCGTTCCCGGGTTTGCCACGGATTATGGCAAGAGCTGGTCACGGGCGACACCGCAGGTGACCGCGACCTGGAAGCCGCAGGAGGGCATCCTAGTTTACGGCACCATTTCGACCGGTTTCAAGGGCGGCGGTTTCCAGAACGATGCGCCGAACGCCTTTGCCGCGCAGACGCCCTATGATCCCGAAACCGTCACCAACTATGAGGCCGGCATCAAGACCGAATTCTGGGACCACCGGGTGCGCGTCAACCTCACCGGCTTTTACATGAAATATAAGAACCTGCAGGTGCAGCAGACCAGCGCGGCCTGCCTGTGCAACATCATCAACAACGCCTCATCGGCCAACATCAAGGGGCTGGAGGGTGAGATTCAGTTCGCCCCGACGACCTGGTTCCGCGCTTGGGCGACCGGTAATGCGCTTCGTGCCCGCTATGATGTGTTCGTAGACACCAATGGGGTCAATAACACCGGGCATTTCCTGCAGCGCACGCCGACCTGGCAGGGGTCCGTCGGGGCCGAGGCGACGACCGATCTGGGCAGCTGGCCGCGCGCGTTGTCGGGTCGGCTTAGCTATCGTTACCAGGGCAAGATGTACTGGGCCCCGGACAATCTGACGACTGAAAAACCGTACGGCCTGCTCGACGGCCGGGTGCAGTTGAAGCTGCCGAACCGCGACTGGACGATTGCTGTCTATGGCCGCAACATCGGCAACAAGCTGTACCGGACCAACATCATCTCGTTCTTCGGCGATCAGGTGTCATCGTTCGCTGCACCCCGCACATATGGCGTCGAGGTCAGCGCGGCGTTCTGATCTTATGGCGCGGGCGGCCCTCCCGCCTGCGCCACCCACTGCCCGCCGGGTGATGCGTAATCCGCGCGGAACCAGCGCGGATAACCGTGGATGGTCTGGCCACCGTCGACAAGGATTTCGGCACCGGTGATATAGCCCGCAGCGTCGCTCAAAAGGAACGCCGCCAGCGCCGCAACATCATCTGCCGAACCCAGCCGTCCCGCCGGGGTTTCCGACAGGATATCGGCGTGGGTTTGCGGGTCGCCAAGCAGCGACTGGGTCATCGAGGTTTCGATGACGCCGGGCATGACGGTGTTGACGCGGATACGGTGGACGCCAAGCTCTGACGCCAGCGACCGCGCCAGCATCGCCAGCCCCGCCTTTGACGCCGCATAGGCCCCCAGCAAATCGCAGACATGCGACGCCGCCGTCGAGGTGTTGATGACGATCGCCCCGCCCGCGCCGTGTGCCGCCATCGCCCTTGCGGCCCCGGTCGCCATCAGGAAACCGCCGTTCAGATTGACATCGATGTGCCGCCGCCACTGGCCGAAATCCATGTCGATCAGCAGCCCATAACGACCATAGCCGGCGTTGATAAAGGCCCCGGTCAGCGCACCAAAGCCGTTGATCGCGGCAAACATATCCGCCACGGCAGCGGGATCGGTCTGATCACAGGCATGGGTCATCACCGCTGCCTCGCCCAGGCTCGCGGCCACGGCCTCCAGCGCATCGGCCCGCCGATCGGTAATGACGACCCGGGCACCGTCGGCTGCAAAACGCCGTGCCGCAGCTGCACCAATATCGCCGGCCGCGCCGGTGACCAGAATTACGGCGCCAGGCATAGGGTCACTCCTTCAACACATCCTAGCGCGAGCGCGGATCCAGCGATTTCGCCATCGCTTCCGCCAGCCCGCGCGGGTCGCGCGCCAGATGCGCCCGCACACCGATTGAATGCGCATCGGTATCATGTTCGGGGATGTTGTGCTTGACCGCAACCAACCCGGCCCGCCCGACGTCGCGCGGCGACGATTTCGCGACCCATGTCACGTGTTCGGCCATGCGCGTATCGACCGAACCGACGATCAGCGCCGACACCTGCGTACCCTGCGGCGCGAGTTCGGCGCGCAGGCAATCCGACGCCGCGCGGGCGGCGAACTTCGATGGGCTATAGCCGCCCATGTTGGGCACCGCGACGATACCACCCGCCGACAGCACATTGACCACCGCGCCGCCGCCATTGGCCTTCAGGATCGGTGCAAACGCTCGCACCATCGCAACCATGCCGAGATAGTTGGTCGCGATCTCGGCACGCATCGCGGTCATGTCGGGGGCGGTCAGCAGCGTCGCCATGCCGAACGATCCGGCGTTGTTGACGACAAGATCGACGTCGGTGCACCGCGCTGCTGCCGCCGTGACCTCCTCCAGCTTGGTCACATCGAGCTGGATGCCGATCAGCCGCTCGTCGCGCGCCGCCGCCGCCTCAGCATCGGCCAGCGAGCGGGCGGCGACATAGACGCGCTTTGCCCCCTGCGCGAGCAGTTCGTCGACGAACCCTTCGCCGATGCCCCGGTTGCCGCCGGTGACGATAGCGGTGCAGTTTTCGATCTTCATTGCGCGCTCCCCCGGGGAGATTACCCCATGTCCTTGTAGAAATCGGCGAAGGCCGCGCCGCCATCGGTATAGCCGCGCGCGTCGGTCATTTCGCCCAGCCGCGCGGCATTTGCGGCGAACCATTCGGGTGTTGCCGCAGGGTCGCCGCCGCCCCGGCTTTCCAGCGCCTGCGCCCGGCGGAAATGGCCCCCGCCCGACACCCAGATTTCGCCCGTCATCGTGCAGTCCGCGCTCGTCAGCCAGACCGCGCCATGCGCCGCAGCGCCCGGCCCCAGCCGCGCGTCGGCGGTCAGCCCCTCGGTCATCGCCGTCGCCGCATAGGGACACAGAATGTTGACCCCAACCCCGGCGCGCCGTTGCTCGTCAGCAAGGCTCAACCCCCAGGCGATCAGCGCGCCTTTTGACGCCGCATAGGCCGAACGACCGCGCACGCCGTGCAGCCCGGCGGTCGACGAGACCAGCAGGATCCGTCCCGAAGGCGACGCCGCAATATGGGGCAGCGCCGCATCGACCAGCCGCGCATTGGCAAAGAAGTTAATCTCCAGCACCTCGCGCAGTGCCGCCTCGGGCAGGCCCGGAATTTTCGCGGCTGGCCCGGCAATTCCGGCGTTGAGGATCAACGCATCGATACGGCCATAGGCGGCCAGCGCCGCACCCACCATCGCCTGCGCCGCGCCGGTGGCGTC
Source organism: Sphingomonadales bacterium (assembly GCA_038211945.1). Lineage (GTDB taxonomy): Bacteria > Pseudomonadota > Alphaproteobacteria > Sphingomonadales > Sphingomonadaceae > Sandarakinorhabdus. The sequence goes on along the minus strand of JBBQVA010000008.1, from coordinate 75,457 downwards.
GACGGCGTGAAGATCGGCGACAACGTCATGGCCTTCGCTGCGCAGCTTAGCTGCCAGCGTTTCCGCCGATGCCTCGCCGCGGCCGCTGTGTCGATTGTTGACGATGACTCGTGCGCCGCGCCTCGCCCAAGCGGTGGCGAACGCCGCCCCAAGCCCCTTGCCCGCCCCGGTGACAAGGGCGACGCGGCCAGCCTCGGGTTTGGTCGGATCGGTCATCCCATCAACCTAGGCGCGTGAGTATGTTTGCGAAAGTGATAAATTAAGCCGCGACTGCGTCGACCCCGGTTTCACGTCGCGCGATCACTTCGAACGCTACATCGGGCGCGTGGATCGGCGCGCGACATTCCGAACAGACGACGACGGTGTTCAGCGCATGGTCGCAAAGCTTGTGGGTCAGCACCACCGGCGGCCCCTCCGGTGCGCAATAATAACGGTCGCCCCATTGCAGCAACAACAGCAGCGCCGGGTAATAATCGACCCCCTTGCGCGTTACCCGATATTCAAAGCGCGCCGGGCCGGCGGCATATTGGTGCTGGCGAATGATACCATGTTCGGTCAGCCACGCGAGCCGTTCGGCAAGGATGTTGGTGGCAATGGCTGTGTCGCGGCGGATTTCGTCGAAGCGCCGAATGCCGGTGAAGATCGACCGCATGATCAGGCTCGCCCAGCGATCGCCCATCAGCTGCGCCGCCTCGTCGAGCAACGAGGTGTTGACGCTGGCGTCGCGCTGTTGCCGCCGCCGACTGTACATCGGTGCCATCCAGCCGACCCCCGGCCCTTCCTGCCAATCAACCTCCGGAGCCGCCACGTCCTGATGGCAGTGATCGCATTCGGGGACCGGCTCGAAGACCTTGCCGCACAGGAGATGGGTCAGATTGACCCGAATCTTGCCGGGGTCGGTGCGCCAGTTGATCTCCCAGCGCAGCAGCATCAGCGCCACCGGGTACAGCGCCTGCCCCTTGGGCGTGAGGTGATATTCGAAGCGCGGCGGGGTGGTCGTGTACTGGCGCTTGGCAAAAATCCCCGCATCGGTCAGACGTTTGAGTCGATCGCTGAGCAGCGCCTTCAACAGCCCGGTCATCCGCCAGAAATCATCGAATCGCCGGGCCCCCAGCCAGCTCGCCTCGATGATCAGCAGCGTTGGCGTATCGCCGACCGTTTCAAGGGCGCGCCAGATCGAGCAGGTGCGGATCAGATTGGCCGGTTGCATAACCGACTGCCGTCTAGCGCGAATAAGGGGTAGGCGTCGAGGGTGGCCGTTAATCGGCCTTATGGAAGTCTTCCTTCAGCCCCATCGCCGCGACGAGTTCGGCGCGATCATAATATTCGCGCCACGCCTTGATCTTGTCGCCCTGCACCTCGAGGACACCGACCACCGGCACCTTGCCTGCATGGCCGTTGAAGGTAAAATCGTCGGTGCGTTCGATGAACACCGTGTTCCCGGTCACCGCCATATTGTGGATGTGCAGGGTGATCCGCTCGGTCCCCGCACCCAGCAGATCGATGCGCTTGCGGATATTCTCCTTGCCGACGATCGGCTCGATCATCATCGAATGGAGAACACCATCATCGGTGAACAGTTCGGTGACTTTCTTCCAGTCGCGGGCATCCCAGGCGTCGATCATGTGCTGGACGACGGTCTTCGGGTCGGTCGACATGTGCTTCTCCCTGGATGCAGCGGCAGCGGGAAGCGCCAGCGACAGCGCGGCCAGCAAGGTCAGGCCAAGACGCATATCACACTCCCCAAGTATCGTTATGCAAGCGTTATGGCGATGGGCCCGTTGCCGCGTCAAGGCAAACTTGCACAATCGAACCGATTAAATTAGGCAGGCGTCACGCCGCCGCTTTTCGTAAAGCCCACCCATGCTCATCGAACGCCTCGAACCGGTCATCGCCACGCTACAACCGAGCAACCACCCCTACCTCAACGGGGCGTGGACGCCGCTGCACGAGGAAGTCACCGCGACCGAACTCGACGTGATCGAAGGCGTGATCCCCACCGACATCGACGGGATCTATCTGCGCAATACCGAAAACCAGCTGCACCAGCCGCTCGGCCGCTATCACCCGTTCGATGGCGACGGCATGATCCACCAGATAGATTTCAAGGGCGGCACCGCCAGCTACCGCAACCGCTGGGTCCGCACCCGCTGCTTCGAGGCAGAACAACAGGCCGGCGGCTCGCTGTGGGGCGGGCTGATGGACGGATCGGCAATATCGCTCCGCCCCGGCTTCGGCGCGCACGGCGGGCTGAAGGATTCGTCGTCAACCGACATCGTCGTCCATGCGGGCAAGGCGATCTCCACCTTCTACCAGTGCGGCGAAGGCTATGTCCTCGATCCTGAAACCCTCGAACAGTCGGGCGTCGCGCCTTGGGTGCCGCTGGATGGCATCTCTGCCCACCCCCGCGTCGATGATGCGACCGGCGAGTTGATGTTCTTCAACTATTCGAAATACCCACCCTTCATGCACTATGGCCTCGTTGGCCCGGACGAGCAGCTGAAGCTGTATCAGCCGGTGCCGCTGCCCGGGCCGCGGCTGCCTCACGATATGATTTTCAGCGAAAACTGGTCTATTCTCAACGATATGCCGGTGTTCTGGGACGCCGAGCTGCTTAAACGCGACATCCATGCGGTGCGCCTCCACCCCGGTATCCCGGCACGATTTGCGCTGATCCCCCGCCACGGCGGCACGCCGCGCTGGTTCGAGGCCGCGCCGACCTACGTCCTCCACTGGCTCAACGCCTTCGAGGACGGCGACGAGGTCGTCGTCGACGGCTATTTCCAGGAGGACCCCTGCCCGCGCCCCGTCTCCAACGAGGACGGCTATGGCCATCTGATGGCGCATGTCGACGAACATAGCTTCAAGTCGAAACTGCACCGCTGGCGCTTCAACCTGACCGACGGCACGACCCGCGAGGAACGCCTCGACGACCGGGTTTTGGAGTTCGGAACGATCAACCAGAAGTTCGCCGGCAAACCCTATCGCTACGCCTATTCGACCACCGCCAAGCCCGGCTGGTTCCTGTTCAATGGCTTCGTCAAACACGATCTGGTCACCGGTGCGTCCTGGTCGCTCCCGCTTGCCGACGGCCGCTACGCCAGCGAATCCCCCTTCGCCCCCCGCGTCGGCGCAGTCGATGAGGACGACGGCTATCTGGTCAGCTTCATCATCGATGAAAATCGCGGCACATCGGAATGCGTGCTGATCGACTGCAAGGACTTCGAAGCCGGGCCGGTGTGCCGCATCGCCCTGCCCCACAAGATTTCCAGTGGAACACACGCGCATTGGGCCGAGCGAAGCGTGCTGCGGCGGGCGGGGGAGATGCGGGCAGCGACGCCATTGAGCGTTCAAGCTTAAGGCTAAAAGGCTCGCGTCACACCCATCTCGATCCCAAAGCGCCCAAAATCGTAGATGCCGACCGTCGAACCGTTACGTTCATAGGTAGCGCGCAAAACGGGCGCTTATCAGCCTCCAGATGGTAAAGGCCAAGGCTGACGAACGCCGTCGTGCTTCCCAGCTCGTGCCAATAAAGAATATCGCCGCCGCCCGTTGCCGTGGCATAGCCGGGATCGTGCGCCGTCAGCACCACCCCAGCGCCGCCGCACGCGGTCACGGTGATGAAGCTACTGACAAGCAGTATGTTTCTGAAGTACTTCACAAAATGCTGCTGTATCTTGCAACGCAATATTGCCAGGCCACCAAAAACGGGCAAGCGACTGCAGGAAGTTTTTTGCCGCCAAAGTGACTTGAACCGTTGCACACAAACGCCCGAATGATAGCCTCCCCCCATGGACCTGATCTGTTACCTCTATGATGGCTGGAGCCCCGATATTCGCCCGTCATCGCCGCGGCGGGAGTGGATGGACGAAACGCCGGAAGCCTTTGCCTACCGCTGCCTGCCACTCAACATCGCCAACGCCCATGGTTGGGAGATCGGCGCTGCTGTCGGCTGTTCGGCGCGGTGGAATGGCGGCACGGGGGTGGAAGCGGTCGAGGTCCGGCTTGATCCGGGCGTACCCGCCCATCGAGGGCCGGTATCGCTGTTCGGGCAGGGCGTGCTGACCTTCCACATCGAAGGCATATTCCGCACCCCGCCGGGCTGGAACCTGTGGGTCGGCGGGCCACCCAATGCTGCCAAGGACGGAATCGCGCCGCTGTCCGGCGTCATCGAAACCGACTGGTCACCGTTTACCTTCACGATGAACTGGCGCTTCACAAGGGTCGGTGAATGGGTTCGATTTGACGCAGGCGAGCCAGTGGCGTTCTTCTTTCCGGTTCAACGCGGCGCGCTCGATAGCTTCCAGCCGCGCTTCGAACCGCTGGCATCGAACCCTGAACTGGATGCGCAGTTCGCGGACTGGAACACGGCACGGACAGATTTCCACCGACAAATGACCGATCATCCGCCAGACAATCCGTCCGACAAATGGCAGAAATACTATTATCGCGGCACCGATGCTGGTGGCTGCCCCGGTGCTGCGGATCACCAAACGAAAGCCAGGGTCAAACCCTTTGTCTAGCGTGGCGACGCTTCCAATGCTTGGCCGCACCAAATATGGCCATGCGCGAAAAGACTTCTGGTGCCCGGAAGAGGACTCGAACCTCCACGGCCTTGCGACCGCCAGCACCTGAAGCTGGTGCGTCTACCAATTCCGCCATCCGGGCACGGGGTAGGCGGGGGCGGGTACGGGGGGTGGCGGGGAATGTCAACGGCAGTGGGGTGAACGGCGGCTAAAGGCGCGCGTCACGCAACATTCAGCGCGCTCGTGCGATTCCTGCATCAACGGCGACCGATCTCCGGCTTGCCGCGATCAGGAGGACGAACGATGTTGAGGAAAGTGATCCTTGCGGCGCTTGCCGCGACCACCCTCGCCGGCCCCGTGCTGGCCCAGGATTGGCACCGCGACCATCAGGACCAGCGGGGCGACCGGGCCGAAGTGCGCGGTGACCGCGCCCAAGTGCGAGGCGACCGACAGGAATTGCGCGGCGATGTCCGCGAAGGCAACCGCGGCGAATTCCGCCGTGATGCCGGACAGTACCGCGACGATCGCCGCGAGCTTCAGGGCGACCGCCGCGATTTCCGGGGCGACGTCCGTGACGGGCGCCGCGATTTCCGTGACGACCGCCGTGCCGACTGGCGCTGGGACCAGAACCGCTATCGCTGGAACGGCTATGCCTATCCGCGTGGTTATGGCTACCAGGCCTGGGGCGTCGGTGCGCTGATCGACAGGGCGTTCTGGGGCCAGCGTTACTGGATCAACGACTGGGGCTCGTATCGCCTGTCGGCCCCCTATGCCGGAACGCGCTGGATCCGCGTCGGACCCGACGCGCTGCTAATCCGCATCTATGATGGCCGCGTCGTTCGCGCGGTTCGCGGTATTTACTACTGACGCACGGCGGTCAGGAAATAGTCGACCGACGTGTCCGGGCCGAGGGTGAAACCTCGGCCCGGCTTGTATGTGAAGCCGGTCGTCGCGGTCACCGTCAGGCCCGTCGTCGCCAGCGCTGCGGTCAGCTCATCGGGTGTCATGAAACGCTGCCAGTCATGCGCACCGCGCGGGATTTTGCGGGTGACGATCTCGGCTGCACCGATCAGCACGGCCCAGCTGCGCGCGGTGCGGTTTGGGGTGGAAACAATGACGAGGCCGCCAGGGGCGACGAGGCTGGCGAGGGCGGCGAAGAAGCTGTCGCGGTCGGCGACATGCTCGATAACCTCAAGGCAGGTGACGAGGTCGAAGGTCTTGCCCGATGCCGCCAACGTCTCAGCCGAGGTGGCGCGGTAATCGATGATCAGGCCGCCCGCAGCGGCGTGATCGTTGGCCGCCGCGATATTCTCGGCCGCCGCGTCGATGCCGGTGACCGCAGCACCCATCCGCGCCATTGGCTCGGTCGCCAGCCCCGCGCCGCAGCCGATGTCGAGCGCGGTCAGCCCCGCCAGCGGCGTCCGGGAACGCGGGTCACGGTTGAAATGGGCGACCGCCTGATCGCGGATATGCGCCATGCGCGCCGGGCCGATGGCGTGGAGCGTTGCCGAAGTGCCGTGCGGATTCCACCAGTCGGCGGCGAGCGTGCCGAAGAAGGCGGCCTCCTTATCAGACACGCTTGGCGAGAGCGGGGAAGGGCCGGGTTCGCTTGCCATCATAACCCCTGCTTCCTATCAGACCGCCAAGGTTCGCCATAGAGGGCGCGCCGCCGCAGTCGCCCGAGGAATAGCAGCGCCGCCATGGCCCGTATCGTGATGAAATTCGGCGGCACGTCGATGGCCGGGACCGAGCGTATCCGGGGCGTCGCCGCGCGCGTGGCGCGCGAGGTGGCGGCGGGCAATCAGGTTGCCGTCGTCGTGTCGGCGATGGCCGGGGAAACCGACCGGCTGGTCAATTTCTGCAAGGAGGCGTCACCTTTAGCCGATCCGCGCGAATATGATGTTGTGGTGGCCGCGGGAGAACAGATTACTTCGGGCCTGTTGGCGATCACGCTGCAGGCGGCGGGGGTCAAGGCGCGGTCGTGGCTCGGCTGGCAGCTGCCGGTGCGATCGTCGTCGGCGTATAGCTCGGCACGGATCGAGGGCATCGATACCGAAGCCGTATTGGCGTCGATGGCGGCGGGCGAGGTTGCTGTGGTGCCGGGCTTTCAGGGTGTCAGTGCGGAAGGCCGCGTAACGACGCTGGGGCGCGGCGGATCGGACACCTCGGCGGTGGCGCTGGCGGCGGCTTTGAAGGCCGATCGCTGCGACATCTACACCGACGTCGACGGTGTCTATACGACCGATCCGCGCATCGTGCCGCGGGCGCGCAAGCTCGACCGCATTACCTATGAAGAGATGCTGGAGCTGGCGTCGGTCGGGGCCAAAGTGCTGCAGACGCGCTCGGTCGAACTGGCGATGAAGGAAAAGGTGCGGGTTCAGGTATTGTCGAGCTTCAACGACACGCCGGGAACGCTGGTGGTGGATGAGGATGAAGAGATGGAACGCGAACTGATCGCGGGCGTGGCGTACGACAAGAACGAGGCCAAGGTGACGCTGACCGGCGTGCCCGACAAGCCGGGCATCGTTGCGGGCATCTTCGGGCCGCTGGCCGACGCCAATATCAACGTCGACATGATCGTCCAGAACGTCGGCAACCGCGACCGGACGACCGATGTGACCTTCACCGTGCCGCGCACTCAGCTGCCGCTGTCGTTGGATGTGCTGGGCAAGCTGCAGGGCGAACTGGGCTTTGCCGAACTGCTGTCCGATGCCAGCGTCGCCAAGATTTCGGTGGTCGGGGTCGGGATGCGGTCGCACGCCGGGGTGGCGGCGACGATGTTCCGGGCGCTGGCGGAGCGACAGATCAACATCCAGGCCATCGCCACGTCGGAGATCAAGGTCAGCGTGCTGATCGCCGAGGAATATGTCGAACTGGCGGTGCGGGTTTTGCATACGGCGTACGGACTGGATGCAGCGGCGTGAGGGGGCTGTGCCAAACGCCAATCTCCGCTCACCCTGAGCCTGTCGAAGGGCCTTGGACGAAGCGTGGAGCCAGGGTGCTTCGACAGGCTCAGCATGAGCGGAACCTTGGGTGCAGCCATGACTAGCCGCCTCGATCAGCTATCCCAGCGCGGTCGCGACTTTCTCGGCAGCCGTCACGCCATCATGGCGGGGGCGATGACCTGGGTTTCGGAGCGCCATCTGGTCAGCGCCATCTCCAACGCAGGAGGCTTCGGCGTCATCGCCTGCGGGTCGATGACGCCCGACCTGTTGGACACAGAAATCGCCGCGACCAAGGCGCTGACCGACAAGCCGTTCGGCGTGAACCTCATCACCCTCCACCCGCTGATGGCGGATCTCATTCAGGTCTGCGCACGGCACAACGTCGGCCATATCGTGCTGGCGGGCGGCCTGCCACCTGGCCCCGCAATCGCGGCGATCAAGGCGAGTGGGGCGAAACTCATGTGCTTCGCCCCGACCGCGCCGTTGGCCAAGAAGCTGGTGCGCTCGGGGGTCGATGCCATCGTCATCGAGGGGTCTGAGGCCGGGGGACATATCGGCCCGGTGTCGCTGAGCGTGCTGGCGCAGGAAATCCTTCCCGCCGTGACCGACGTGCCGGTGTTCGTCGCGGGCGGCATCGGGCGGGGCTCGGCCATCGCCGCCTTCCTCGAAATGGGCGCATCGGGCGTGCAACTCGGCACGCGCTTTGCCGCATCGCTGGAAAGCGTCGCGCATCCGGCGTTCAAAAAGGCGTTCTACCGCGCTTCCGCCCGCGACGCCGTCAGTTCGGTGCAGGTCGATCCGCGCCTGCCGGTCATCCCCGTCCGCGCGCTGAAGAACGCCGGGTCTGAGGCCTTCTCTGCCAAACAGCGCGAGATCGCCGGGTTTGTCGATGCGGGAACGATGGACCTCGCGCAGGGCCAACTCGCCATCGAACATTATTGGGCCGGAGCCTTGCGGCGCGCCGTCGTCGACGGCGATGTTGAAACCGGGTCGCTGATGGCGGGGCAATCGGTCGGCATGGTGACCAAAGAACAGCCCGTCGCCGAAATCATCGCCGAACTGGTCGCCGAGGCCGAGGCTGCGCTTGCCAGCAGGGTCACCACCTGATGGTCGCCGTCTCCGCCGCCCGGCACATCCTGCGTCGCCTCCACGAGGTGATGGCGGCGAAGACCGGCGCGGAGGCCAAGCTTAACCAGATCGTCCGCATCATCGCGCAGGAACTGTCGAGCGAGGTCTGCTCGATCTACCTGCTCCGCGACGGCATGCTCGAACTGTTCGCGACGCAGGGCCTCAGCCAGTCGGCGGTGCATGTGACGCGGCTGGCGATGGGGCAGGGCCTTGTCGGCACCATCGCGGCGACCCGCGAACCGCTCAACCTCGAGGAGGCGCGCGCCCATCCGCTGTTCGCCTATCGCCCCGAAACCGGCGAGGAGGATTACCACAGCTTTGCCGGTGTCCCGATCGTGCGCCGCGAAACCGCCATTGGCGTGCTCGGCGTCCAGCACCGCGACCCGCGCGCTTATGACGAGACCGAGATCGAGGCGTTGCAGACCGTCGCCATGGTGCTGGCCGAACTGATCCACGGTGCAGGGCTGGTCGATGACGCGCAGGCCGCGCGCGCCCGCGCCGCCAATTCTGGCCCGCTACGCCTGCCGGGCCTCAAGCTCGTCGACGGCCTAGGACGCGGCACTGCCGTCTTCCACCAGCCGCGCGTCATCATCGAACATACCGTCGCCGATGACATCGAGGTTGAGCGGGCGCGGGTCTATTCGGCGTTTACCCGGATGCGCGAGCAGATCGATTCGATGATGGGCCAGGCCGAATTCGCGGCTGGCGGCGACACCCATGAGGTGCTCGAAACCTACAAGATGTTCGCCTATGACGAAGGCTGGTCGCGGCGCATCAACGAGGCCATCGACACCGGCCTGACCGCCGAAGCCGCCATCGAGCGGGTGCAGGCGCGGACCCGCGCCCGGATGCGCGCCATCGACGACCCCTATCTGCGCGAGCGGCTGGCCGATCTCGACGATTTGAGCAATCGCCTGCTGCGCATCGTTTCGGGGCAGCTTGGCACGGCAGCCGCGCTCGGCATCAGCGGCGACACGATCCTGATCGCGCGCAATCTCGGCCCCGCCGAACTGCTTGAATACGACCGGCGCTATCTGAAGGGCGTCGTGCTCGAAGAAGGTTCGCTGACCTCGCACGTCACCATTGTCGCGCGCGCCATGGGCGTGCCGATGCTTGGCCGATGCCGCGATGTCATGGCGCAGGTGGCCGAGGGTGACGAACTGATCGTCGATGTCGGCAATTCGGCGGCGATGGTCCGCCCGACGGCAGCCATGGTGGCGGCCTTCCAGTCGTCAAGCCTGCTCAAGGCCCAGCGCGCCGAAGTCTATGCCCAGATCAAGGACTTGCCTGCCGTTACCCGCGACGGCCATGCGGTGACGGTGCTGATGAACGCCGGCCTGGCAGGCGACGCGCAGGCGCTCGATCTGACCGGCGCCGATGGCATCGGGCTGTTCCGCACCGAATTCCAGTTCCTCGTCTCCGCCACCCTGCCGCGCCGCGAACGGCAGCAGGCACTGTACCGCACCGTCCTCGACGCCGCCGGGGACCGCCCCGTCGTCTTCCGCACCGTCGACATCGGCGGCGACAAGGCGGTGCCCTATCTGCTTGGCGGCGAAGAGGACGAGAACCCCGCGATGGGCTGGCGTGCCATTCGCCTGGCGCTCGGTCGCGCCGGATTGATGAAGGTGCAGGCGCGCGCGCTGCTCGAGGCGGCGGCGGGCAAGACGCTGCACGTCATGTTCCCGATGGTCAGCGAGCCATGGGAGTTCGTCGAAGCCAAGGCGCTGGTCGAGGCACAGCGCGCGTTGCTGGCGCGGCAGGGCCATGCGCTGCCGGCGCACGTCAATTACGGCGCGATGATCGAGGTTCCGGCACTGATCGAACAGCTCGACGTGCTGCTGCCGCTGACCGATTTCGTCTCGATCGGCACCAACGACCTGACCCAGTTCCTGTTCGCTGCCGACCGCGCCAACCCGCGCCTTGCGGACCGTTACGACTGGCTGTCCCCCGCCATCCTGCGCGTGCTGCGCCGGGTGGCGCGCGCAGCCAATGCGGCGGGCGTGCCGGTGACCGTGTGCGGCGAGATGGGCGGACGCCCGCTGGAGGCGCTGGCACTGCTGGCGCTCGGCATCGACAAGCTATCGATTACCCCGGCGGGCGTCGGCCCGATCAAGGCGATGGTGCGCTCCGCGACGCTGGCGCCGTTGCGGGTGGCGATGGACGGGTGGCTGGATGCGCCGGGGACGGATGTTCGGAGGGCGCTGGGCGAGGTGGCGGCGGAGCAGGGCGTGGAACTCGGCTGAGAACCGTGCGCTGCCCCGCCGTTCGACCCGTTCAGCGGGTCGAGGCAACAGCCAGCGTTTCCCGCTTCAGCCTTTCGGCGATAGCGATCTGTAGCCGCGGTCCTGCCGGACCCGCCGACGTCCGCGTGACAATCTCGCTGACGCAGGCTTTGCGCTCGACCACCAGCAGACCATTGCCGCACAGCCTGGTCGCCGAACGTTCGAGGAGCGTCAACATCTCTGCACGACCCTCGACGGTACTCGTATCGAGACCGGTCAAGTGATATTCATTGCCGCCAACGCTCCATGCATGGGGCTCAGCGTTGGCGGTGCTGGCGGCGACCAGCGCGACGGCGACAAGGGCGGTCCGGTAGAACGTGTTCATGGTGTCAACCTTTCGATCGGCGGGACTGGATCGCCCCGACGGCTTCGATTGACAGCAGCGGCAGCCTGACCGACAGGATGAGCGGCTGATGAAATCCTGATGAACTGCTGATGTGAAGGTTGTCAGTGACTTGAGCGACAATTCAGTCATCGATTTGGCGCATGAACCGGCGTTTGCGCTGGGGTCGGTCAGGATTCGGCCGTCGACCCGCGAAGTCGTCCGGGCGGATGGCCGCAGCGAGGTCCTTGAACCGCGCGTCATCCAGGTCATGATTGCGCTTGCCAAAGCACGCGGTGAGATCGTCACCCGCGACGAACTGACCGAGCGCTGTTGGGAAGGCCGCATCGTCGGCGAGGACGCGATCAACCGCGTCATCTCCCGCCTGCGGGCCGCCGCCAAGGGCATCGGCGGCGGGGCGTTCCGGATCGATACGGTGACCAAGGTCGGCTACCGGCTGATGATCGTCGGCGCGGCGGAACCTCTCATCGCGCCCAACACTGCAGCTTCCGCCAGCCCCGCGTCGCCGCCGGAGCACGCTGCTGCAGCGCCGGGTCTACCGCGGCGCGCCGTGATCATCGGAGGCGCTGCGGCCATCGCCGCCATTGGTGTGGCGGGCCTTGTAATCACGCGGTCCCGCAGCCCGGCCGGGCCACCGCCCGATGTCGCGCCGCTGATCCTGCAGGCGCAGACCGCGCTGCGGCAGGCAAGTTCCGAAGGCGACACCCAGGCAATCGGCTTACTTCGACGTGTCGTCGCCATGCGTCCGGACTATCCCGACGGGTGGAGCGAGCTGGCGATGACCTATGCGATTGCGGCGGGAGGAAGGCCCGACGCCGAGGCGCAAGCCATGCGCGCGCAGGGCTGGGCCGCCGCCCAGCGTTCGCTGGCCCTTGATGCCGGCAACGCTTTGGCGCGTGTTTCGATTGAGGCGGCGAAGCCGGGAGCGGGCAATTGGTGGCCGCTCGAACAGGCGCTGCTGGCGGCGATCGTGCAGCATCCGGAGCGCGAGCGGCTGTTCCTCCGCCTTGGTATATTGATGAGCGAGGTTGGGCGTTTCGGCAAGGCTATCGCCCGGCTCGCAGAAAGCGCCCGCGTGGGGCCGCCGTCGCCGGTGCTGTATTTCAAGCATGTGCTTGCCTTATGGGGTGCCAACCGACTGGAGGAAGCCGACCGCCTGGCCGAAGAAGCGACCGCCACCTATCCAACCCATTTCGCCGTCTGGTTTACCCAATTTTATCTGCTGATGTACACGGGTCGCGCCGACGCCGCGCTGGCCAAGGCAGCCAATCGTAGCGGTCGCCCGACCGGGATTCCCGACGGCGACTTCGATACCGCCGTCGAAGCCGCCCGCGCTCTCGGCACCGGCAGCAAAAGCGCTATCGACGCCGCCATGGCAAACCAAATGGTGCAGGCGCGGCGTGGTGCGGGCTATGCCGAAAATGCCATCCAGTTCGCAGCGGTGACAGGCCGGATCGAAGATGGTTTTGCCATCGCCAACGCCTATTTCTTCGATCGCGGATTTACGGTCGGTGACGTCCGCTTCACCACCACACAGGGCATCTTCACCCCCCGACCCGACCGCGAGACGGCATTCCTGTTCATGCCGCAACTGGCCGCAATGCGCGCCGACCGACGGTTCGATGCGCTGGTCAATGACATCGGATTGAAGCGGTATTGGGCGGCATCGGGGTCGCGCCCTGATTATATGAGCGGCTGACGCCGAGGTTGAGCCGCGACGCGCCCCCTGCTAGCCGTCAGCGCACCACACCCTTGGAAAGCCCCGAATGTCCGTTGACGACGCCACCGTCCGCAAGATCGCCCGCCTCGCTCGCATTGGCATCGACGAGGCGCAAGTTGCGCCGCTGGCGGCCGAACTGTCGGGCCTTGTTGGCTGGATCGAGCAGTTGGGCGAAGTCGATACGAAGGGCATCGCGCCGATGACGGCGGTGATCCCGGTGCATCTGAAATGGCGTGAGGATGTGGTGACCGACGGCGGGGTGCGCGACAAGGTGCTGGCCAATGCCCCCGCCACCGAAAGCGGCTTTTTCGCCGTCCCCAAGGTGATCGAATGAGCGCGCTGACCGGTCTGACTATCGCTGCGATGCGCAAGGGGCTGGCAGCGCGGGATTTCTCCGCCGCCGAACTAGCGGGCGCGCATATCACCGTTATCGAGGCGGCGCGTGGCCTCAATGCCTTCATCGTCGAAACGCCGGAGATTGCGACCAAGGCCGCCGCCGCCGCTGATGTTGCCCTCGCCGCTGGAACCGCGAAGTCGCTGACCGGCATTCCGCTCGGCATCAAGGACCTGTTTTGCACCGAGGGCGTGCAGACGACGGCGGGGTCGAAGATCCTGCAGGGCTTCATCCCGCCCTATGAATCGACCGTCTCTGGCAAGCTGCTGGCCGATGGCGCGGTGATGCTCGGCAAGCTCAACATGGACGAATTTGCCATGGGCTCGTCGAACGAAACCAGCGCCTTTGGCCATGTCGTGTCGCCGTGGCGACGGGCGGGTTCCAACCGCCCGCTGGTGCCCGGCGGTTCGAGCGGCGGCTCGGCGGCGGCGGTCAGTGCACGGCTGGTGGCGGGGGCGACCGGCACTGATACCGGCGGCTCGATCCGCCAGCCCGCGGCGTTCACCGGCATCGCCGGGATCAAGCCGACGTACGGCCGCTGTTCGCGCTGGGGGGTGGTGGCGTTCGCATCGTCGCTCGATCAGGCCGGGCCGATGGCACGGACGGTCGAGGATTGCGCCATTCTGCTGACCTCGATGGCCGGGTATGACGCGAAGGATTCGACCTCGCTCGATGCGCCGGTGCCCGATTGGGCGGCGGGGCTGAGCGGCGATCTGCGCGGCAAGCGCATCGGGATCCCGCGCGAATACCGGCTCGACGGCATGGACGCGACCATCGCCGCGCTTTGGGATCAGGGCATCGAGTGGCTGAAGGCGGCAGGGGCGACCGTCGTCGATGTGTCGCTGCCGCACACCAAATACGCGCTGCCCGCCTATTACATCATCGCCCCCGCCGAGGCGTCGTCGAACCTCGCCCGCTATGACGGCGTGCGCTACGGCCTGCGTGTCACGCCGCCGGGCGGCAACCTCGCGGACATGTATTCGGCGACCCGCGCCGCCGGCTTTGGCACCGAGGTCAAGCGCCGCATCATGATCGGGACGTACGTGCTGTCGGCAGGCTTCTACGACGCCTATTACACCCAGGCGCAGCGCGTCCGCACGCTGATCGCGCGCGATTTCGAACAGGTGTGGGAACATTGCGACCTGCTGCTGACCCCGACAGCCCCCAGCGCGGCGTTCGCGTCCGGTGACAAGGCCGATCCGCTGGAGATGTATTTGAACGACGTCTTCACCGTGCCGTCGTCGCTCGCCGGGCTGCCCGCCATGTCGGTCCCGGCCGGACTGTCGGCGGACGGCCTGCCGCTGGGCCTGCACATCATCGGCAAGCCGATGGATGAGGCCGGGGTGCTCGACGCTGGTCTGGCGATCGAACGCGCCGCGGGGTTTGTCGCGGCGCCGGAGCGGTGGTGGTAGGTTGACGGTAGTCGGCAGCGGTATTACTTTTTCAGGTAATACCTGGAGCCGCACGATGCAGACCAACATGACGATAAAGGGCCAGGTCACAGTGCCAAAGCCGGTGCGCGACCGGCTGGGCCTCCGCCCCGGACGTCCGGTGTCTTTCGTCGAGAACGCCGACGGCGATTTCGTGATCCGACCTGTCGACGCTGCTGATGACCGTGAGGCGCGGCGGCTGGATATGCTCGCGCGGATCGACGCGATCGCCGGACAGGGGTTCATCGGCGAAGACACCGACAGCTTCATGGCGACGATCCGCGAACCGGTGCCGCTCTGAGCTTCCTCGACACAAATGTCGTCATCGACCTGTTCGAAGGCCCGACCTCGCCGTGGTTCGACTGGTCGCGTGATGCCGTTGGCGATTCGACCGACAATCTGCAGATCAACCATGTCATTCTGGCTGAACTCCACGCCCGGCGACGCAGCGTTGCGGAAATCGGGCCGTGGCTGGCCAAGCTGGCTGCGGAGATCGTGCCGCTTACGAATGAAGTCGCAATCCGCGCCGGCCAAGCCCACCGCCTCTACCGCGACCGCGGCGGCACCCGCGATGCGATCCTCGCCGATTTCCTGATCGGTGCCCACGCCGCCGTCCGCCGGGCCCCGCTGATCACACGTGACCGCCAGCGTTTTGCCAGCTATTTCCCCGAACTGACCATCATCGCCCCAGAGACCACCGCATGACCGAACCCTACACCGTCCATGGCGCCACCGGCCCCTTCGAAATCGTCGTCGGGCTGGAGGTGCACGCCCAGGTCACCGCCAATGCCAAGCTGTTTTCCGGCGCGGCGACGGGGTTTGGGGCCGAACCGAACACGCAGGTCAGCCTGGTCGATGCGGCCATGCCGGGGATGCTGCCGGTGCTCAACGGCGAATGCGTGCGGCAGGCGGTGCGGACCGGCCTCGCGCTGGGCGCGCAGATCAACAACTGGTCGCGGTTCGACCGGAAGAACTACTTCTACGCCGATCTGCCGCAGGGCTATCAGATCAGCCAGCTGTATCATCCCGTCGTCGGCGAAGGCGCGCTCGACATCGAGGTCGATGGCGAAACGCGGACCATCGGTATCGAGCGCATCCATCTCGAACAGGATGCGGGCAAATCGGTCCATGATCTCAGCCCGACCCAGTCCTATGTCGACCTCAACCGTTCGGGCTGCGCGCTGATGGAGATCGTGTCGAAGCCCGACATCCGCTCGCCTGCCGAAGCCGGGGCGTATGTGGCGGCCCTCCGCCAGCTGCTGCGCTATGTCGGGTCGTGCGACGGCAATATGGACGAAGGCTCGATGCGCGCCGACGTCAATGTCAGCGTCCGGCGGCCGGGCCAGCCGTTCGGCACCCGCACCGAAACCAAGAACGTCAATTCCGTGCGGTTCATCATGCAGACCGTCGAAATCGAGGCCAAGCGTCAGGTTGGCGTCATCGAAGGCGGCGGCGTCATTGTGCAGGAAACCCGGCTGTTCGATCCGGCAACCTCCACAACGCGCTCGATGCGATCGAAGGAGGACGCGCATGACTACCGCTACTTCCCCGATCCCGACCTGTTGCCGGTCGAATTCGACGATGCGTTCGTCGCCGATTGCCGCGCCAGCCTGCCCGAACTGCCAGCCGCCAAGCGGGCGCGGTACGAAGGCGCGCTCGGCATCAGCGCCTACAACGCCGGGGTGCTGACCGCCGACAAGGACACCGCCGACTGGTTTGAGGCGTTGCTGGCCACCGGCGCCCCCGCCAAGGCGGCGGCGAATTGGGTGGCAGGCGACCTGTTCGGCGCACTGAACCGCTTGGGCAAGGAAATCGCCACCTCGCCAGTGACCCCGGCGGCAGCGGGCGAACTGCTGGCACTACAGGCCGATGGCACGCTGTCGGGGCCATTGGCGAAGCAGGTGTTCGAAATCATGCTCGAAACCGGCGACGCCCCCGCCGCCATCGTCGAGGCACGCGGCCTGAAGCAGGTCAGTGATACTGGCAGCATCGACGCAGCGATCGCCGACATTCTCACTGCGAATGCCGACAAGGTTGCGCAGTACAAGGCGGGCAAAGAAGCACTGTTCGGCTTTTTCGTCGGCCAGACGATGAAAGCGATGGGCGGCAAGGCGTCACCGGGCGTGGTCAACGAACGGCTGAAGGCGGCGCTGGGATAAATGCCCTAAGACAGCCCCTCGATAACCCCCTCCGCACTCAGCCGTATCCGTTCCGCAGCGGGCACGCGCGGCAGGCCGGGCATCGTCATCAGGTCGCCGCAGATCGCCACGACGAAACCCGCGCCTGCCGCCAGCCGCACTTCGCGAACGGTGACGACATGGTCGTGCGGTGCGCCGAGCAGCGTGGGGTCGGTGGAAAAGCTGTACTGCGTCTTGGCCATGCACACCGGCAGGCGGCCGTGCCCGGCGGCTTCCCAGCGGCGCAGTTGGGCGAGGATGGCGGGCGACGCGACCACCTCCTTGGCGCGATAAATGCGGGTGGCGACGGTTTCGATCTTTTCGAACAGCGGCAGGTCGTCGGGATAGAGCGGCGCGAACTGCGCCTGTCCCGCGTCGGCCAACGCCGCCACGGCTTCGGCCAGTTCGACCGCCCCTGCCCCGCCATCGGCCCAGTGGCGGCAGAGGATCGCCTTTGTGCCGCGCGCCGCCGCCGCCTCGGCAATGACCGCGAGTTCGGCGTCGGTATCGCCGGTGAAATGGTTGATCGCGACCACGACCGGAACGCCGAAGCCCTGCACATTTTCGATATGGCGCACCAGGTTGACCGCCCCCCGGCGTACGGCGTCGTCATCGGGTGCCCCCAGATCGGCCTTGGCGACGCCGCCGTTCATCTTCAGCGCGCGCACCGTGGCCACGATCACCGCCGCCGCCGGAGCCAGCCCGGACTGGCGGCATTTGATGTCGAAGAATTTCTCCGCCCCCAGATCGGCCCCGAACCCGGCTTCGGTGACGACATAATCGCCCAGCGCCAGCGCCGCCCGGGTGGCGATGACCGAATTGCAGCCATGGGCGATGTTGGCGAACGGCCCGCCGTGGATCAACGCGGGGGTGCCCTCCAGCGTCTGGACGAGGTTGGGCTTGATCGCCTCGGCAAGCAGCGCCGCCATCGCGCCATCGGCCTTCAGGTCGCGCGCGGTGATGGGCCGCAGGTCGCGTGTATAGGCGACGACAATCCGCCCCAGCCGCTGCTCCAGATCCACGACATTTTCAGCGAGGCACAGGATCGCCATGACCTCTGACGCCACGGTAATGTCGAAGCCCGATTCGCGCGGAAAGCCGTTCTTCGGCCCGCCGAGCGACTGGGTAATCTCCCGCAGCGCCCGGTCGTTCATGTCGAGCACCCGCCGCCAGACCACCCGCCGCACATCGATTTTGAGCGCATTGCCCCAGTGGATATGATTGTCGAGCAGCGCCGCGAGCAGATTGTGCGCCGAGGTGATGGCGTGGAAATCGCCGGTGAAATGCAGGTTGATCTCCTCCATCGGCGCAACCTGGGCATAGCCGCCCCCGGTCGCCCCGCCCTTGGTGCCAAAACACGGCCCCAGCGACGGCTCGCGCAGCGCCAGAACCGTGCGCCGTCCGATGCGGTTGAGCGCATCAGCCAGCCCGATCGACGTCGTCGTCTTGCCCTCCCCCGCCGGAGTCGGATTGATCGCGGTGACAAGGATGAGCTTGCCGCGCGGCGCCGCGCTGATGGACAAGGCCCCGGCGGCAATCTTGGCCTTGTACCGGCCATAGGGTTCGATGTCGTCGGCAGTCAGGCCAAGCCGTGCCGCGATCTCGCCGATCGGCAGCAGCCTGGCAGTGCGGGAAATCTCGAGGTCGGTTTTCATCCGCCGATCATACCCACAACAGGGCGATGGCTGTCCAGCGGGTCATGCCGGTATCATTGGGCATGGCCAAAACATGAGCCGCACCCCCCCCTCCAGCGAGCGGGGAGGGGGGAGGCCGCGCCACTTATCTTGACACTATCTTGACACCTGAATCGCCTTGTCCGCGCTGCGCGGCGCGGGCCATCGCCTTGCGGCGCTGGGTCATTTCGCGCTTGCCGGGGACGCGCTGGGGCATGTGTGGCGCCAACGGGCGCGGGGCCGGGGGGCGCGGGGCCGGGGCGCGCGGGGCAGCGCCCTCAGCATCTTCGTCGGGGTCGGCGTCGGTGTCCCAGTCATAAGGGTCGCCCGCGCCATCATCATCGGTCGTTGACGGCGTCGCTTCCATCGGCACAAACACCCGCGAGGTCAGCCGTGCCTTCCGCACCACCGGCGCGCCGACCGTGCCCGGCGTCGGGTCGTCGCCCCCGCCCTCGCCCCCGCCTGCACCGCGATCACCCCACGCTGCCTCAGCGGTTATGCGATGCGCCCGCATCTCGGCCTGGGCATGCCCGAACGCCACCGGGTCGTCGATGACGTCCTGCAGCCGGGCGCGCGCCTCTGGCCTGTCATGGTCGGGCTCCTCGGGCATCAACAGCGCCAGCGCAGCGTCCATCGGCAGCACCCCGGCCTCGGCGGCGGCGGCGCGGCCCAGGCGCGGGTGATGGGCGCGGATCAGCGCCATCAACAGGCTGTTCGAATAGGTCGTCCGGACGTCGATCTGGTTGCCATAAGGGTCCTGGATGACCCGCGTTTCGCCACTGACGCAGCGGTCGAAGGCGATATCGAGCAGGACGTTCGCCGCCTCCGCAATCGCCGCATCCCACGCCCGGGCAAACCCGGCGCCCGCGCCAGTCCGCCGGAACGCATAGGCACTCTGCCGCGTCTTCCCCGCCGCCGTCGCCGCCTGCCCGATGGAGCCAGTATCCGCCAGCGTCGTGATGAACAGTGTCTGCAGCTCCGGCGACCAGCCGTCGCCGCGCGGCCGCCGCGCGACGGGCACCCAGTCATAATTGGCAGGATCCCTTGGATCGAGGGACGGGAGGGGGGTGTTTTGGTGTGTCATGCGTGGGAGTATAACCGGAAGGGTTTGTTGTAGGACAGGGGGATTTGTTGCGTATGATCGTTGACCGCTGCTTGCATCTCTGTACCGGACTTAGTACATGCGCGCCATGCACACGCTCAGCTTCACCGACGCCCGCGCCAATCTGAAAGCCACGATGGACAAGGTCGTCGCCGACCGCGCCCCCGTCGCCATCACCCGCCAGCGCGGCGAAGGCGTGGTGATGATCTCCCAAAGCGAATGGGAAGCCATCGACGAAACGCTGTATTTGCTGTCGTCCCCGGCGAATGCGCGCGAGCTGTTAGCCGGTATCGCTGAGTTGGACGCTGGCAAGGGCATCGAGCGCGAATTGATCGAGCCTTGAAGCTCGTCTTTTCGGAACGGGCCTGGACTCATTACCTTTGGTGGCAGGACGGCGACACCAAGAGCCTGCAGCGGCTGAACGGCCTGATCCAGGAATGCCTGCGCGACCCGTTCAAGGGAACCGGTAAGCCCGAACCCCTCGGCGGCAACCTCAGCGGCTGGTGGTCAAGGCGCATCGACCGCGAACACCGGCTGGTTTACCGGGTGTCAGGGAAGGGTGAGGCGCAGGCGCTCGAGGTTGCGCAGTGCCGGTATCATTATTGAGGCATCAGTCAGTCCAAACCAACCGGGCAGTCCCAAATTTTTGGCTCGTCAACTTCACATCAGTAAGACTGTCTAATGCTGTAAAGAAAACGTGTCCAGTCGATATTGTTTTTCGTTCACAAAATGCTATTTTTTCATACGGCTGTCCACCAAACATGAAATGACAATAAACATGGGGGTAGCTGTAATACTCGTCACCCTGCCAGTCGACTGATTCAATTGCCTCGTAAGGAATATATCCAATTAAGTAACTATTTATTGATTCGTCGGTACGGCTTCCAAGATCGGCAATTCGCCAATGAGACTCTGTCTCCTCATATACTACTGAATGTATGCCGAGCGCCACTTGGATACCTCGGTAATATTGCCCTACTAGTCCGAGCCTAAACCACCCCGATATTCCGCGGCCGTCCGCAGATTCTGGATAATCATCCAGCCGCTTGACGTCGTGAATAATAATATCCTGCCTTAGTTTTTCAAGGCGACATGTATGTATTTCGGTTGCGAAAGGTTCCCGCCACTTATCGCGCAAGGCTAGCTTCTGGCCGGGCGTTAAGGCGCGGCGACGGCCACGAAAAAGATTTAGTAAATCTTTGCCAATGTTATATAATACGCTGGAAGTAAATAGTTCCGTCAACAGTTCAATCCCGGTATTTGGCTAGTGGAACGCAGGCATCACACCATATCCATTCACCGACCGAAACTCCGCATTTTGCACCTCAGTCTCCGCCAATGTCCATCAGGCCGCTCGGCGAGTTCGGCCTGACTGAGGTTCGCCGACGCGCGCGTTCCATCACCCCGCCTTGCGCGCCTCTTCCTCCACCACCCGGCGTAGCGCGGCGTTGATGCGCGTCTGATAGCCGCGTGCTCCCGCCTTGGTCTTGAACCAGTGCAGCACGTCGGCATCGAGGCGTAGTGTGACCTGCTGCTTGACGGGCCGATAGAATTTGCCGCGCACGGCGTCCGACCAGTCGATGATTTCGGGCATTTCCGACAGGTCGATGGCGTCTTCGGGCAGGCGTTCGAGCGCCGCCAGCTCGGCCCGGATTTGCGGGGTGAGCCTGGGGTTAGTCGCGGGATTGCTCTTCATAGACCTTCCTTTCACTGCGCGTCGCCCGGCGGGCGCTGATGATCCGGCCCCGGCCTTCGTCCTCGATCAGCGTGTGGACGACGAACAGCGTCGAAACATTCACGACGCCAATGGTTCGCCAGCGATCGCCATCGGGGTGTGGATCGGGCAGGTTCAGCTGGAACGGATCATCGAAGACGATGACGGCGGCTTCGAACGACACACCATGGTCGATGATGTTCGAAGCCGCCTTATTGGGATCCCATGTCCAATCCATATATGTAACGACAAATATGTCGTACAGGGCGCGCGGTCAACGTCTATTCAGCCGCCACATAATCTTCCCGCACTCACCCCTTAACCGGCTCCAGCACAATCCGCAGCCGAGTCCCCGTCGCTGCCGCCAGTTTGCGCAGCGTCCGGGTGGAGGGCATGGTGCGGCCGCTTTCCAGCCGGGCGATGGCGCTTTGGCTGGTCGCGCTAATGTCCATCAGGCCGCTCGGCGAGTTCAGCCTGGCTGAGGTCCGCCGACGCCCGCGCCCCGATCCGCGCCCACGTCACGCTGCTTCCTGTAACGTCGGGATCGCGTCGATCCGTCCCGCCATCTCGCGCTTTGCCATTTCCATATCGTAGCGTTTCTGAAGGTTGAACCACAGGTCCGGGCCGTTGCCGCACAGCTTGCCGATGCGGATCGCCATCTGCGCGGTCACCGGCTGACGCTCGGCCAGAATATCGTGCAGCGTCTGGCGCGAAATGCCGAGCAGGCGGGCGATCTCGGTCTTGGGCTTACCGATTGCGGGCAGCACGTCCTCGCGCAGGAGTTCGCCGGGGTGCATGGGGCGCAGGCCCCGGATCAGCGGACTGGTCATCAGTGGTAATCCTCCAGATCGACGTCGATGGCATCCGGATCGTCCCAGCCAAAGGTTATCCGCCAATTGCCGCTGGCGTCGATTGCGAAACGGCCCTTGTCCTGACCGCTCAATCCATGAAAGCGATAGCCCGGCAAATTCATGTCCTCCGGCTTGCTGCCATCGTCAAGCGCCAGCAGCATGCGTCGCAGCCGCGCCGGATTTTGGACGCTGAGCCGCGCGGTCTCACCGGTCTCCCAAAAGCGTTTCAACGCCTTGTCGCGGAATGACCGGATCACAAGCGTAAACTAGTGCCTGACAGACTCAATGTCAACCGCAGCCTTACTCCGCAGGCACATAAATCTCCCCGCCCCCGGCACGGAACTCCTCGCTCTTCGCCGCCATGCCCGCCTCAGCCGCGACCATCTCAGCCGTGTTCAGCCCCGCCGCATAATCCCGCACCTCCTGCGTGATCTTCATGCTGCAAAACTTCGGCCCGCACATCGAACAGAAATGCGCGACCTTCGCTCCTTCCGCCGGCAGGGTTTCGTCGTGGTATTTCAGCGCGGTTTCGGGGTCGAGCGACAGGTTGAACTGGTCGCGCCAGCGGAAATCGAACCTTGCGCGCGACACCGCATCGTCGCGTTCCTGCGCTGCCGGATGGCCCTTGGCCAAATCCGCCGCGTGCGCCGCCAGCTTGTAGGTGATAACGCCGACTTTGACATCGTCGCGGTCGGGCAGGCCGAGGTGTTCCTTGGGCGTCACGTAACACAGCATCGCACAGCCGAACCAGCCGATCATCGCCGCACCGATGCCGCTGGTGATATGGTCGTAGCCCGGCGCGATGTCGGTGGTCAGCGGCCCCAATGTGTAGAAGGGGGCCTCGCCGCAGGTTTCGAGCTGCTTGGTCATGTTGACGCGGATTTTGTGCATCGGCACATGGCCCGGCCCTTCGACCATGACCTGGCAATCATGCTTCCACGCCACCTGGGTCAGCTCGCCGAGGGTTTCGAGTTCGGCGAATTGCGCACGGTCGTTGGCGTCGGCGATGCTGCCGGGGCGCAGGCCATCGCCCAGGCTGAACGACACGTCATAGGCGCGCATGATCTCGCAGATTTCCTCGAACCGCGTGTAGAGGAAGTTTTCCTTGTGATGCGCCAGGCACCATTTGGCGAGGATGCTGCCGCCGCGCGAAACGATGCCGGTGACGCGCTTGGCGGTCAGCGGCACATAGGCCAGCCGGACGCCGGCGTGGATGGTGAAATAATCGACGCCCTGTTCGGCCTGTTCGATCAGCGTGTCGCGGTAGATTTCCCAGTTGAGGTCTTCGGCCACGCCGTCGACTTTCTCCAGCGCCTGATAGATCGGCACGGTGCCGATGGGGACGGGCGAATTGCGCAGGATCCATTCACGGGTGTTGTGGATGTTGCGGCCGGTGCTGAGGTCCATGACGGTGTCGGCGCCCCAGCGGGTGCTCCACACCATCTTGTCGACCTCCTCGCCGATGCTGCTGGCGACGGCGGAGTTGCCGATATTGGCGTTGATCTTGACGAGGAAATTGCGCCCGATCGCCATCGGCTCGGCTTCGGGGTGGTTGATGTTGGCTGGGATGATGGCGCGGCCGCGGGCGACCTCGTCACGGACGAATTCGGGGGTGACGTAATCGGGGATGGAGGCGCCGAAGTCCTCGCCGTCGCGGGGTTTGGCTTCGGCCAAGCGGGCACGGCCGAGGTTTTCGCGGATGGCGACATATTCCATTTCGGGCGTGATGATGCCGCGCCGGGCGTAGGCGATCTGGGTGACGGCTTGCCCGCCCCCAGAGCCAAAGCCCTTGGCGCGCCAGGGCCGCGCGTTGACGTTGGGGAAGACGGCGGTTTCGGGCTGCTTCTTACCGCCGAAAATGCCGTTGTCCTCGGGGCGGACGTCACGGCCGGTGTAGCGTTCGACGTCGCCGCGCGCCTCGATCCACGGGGTGCGCAGCAGCGGCAGCCCGGCGGCGATGTCGATGTGCGCGTCGGGGTCGGTGTAGAGGCCGCTCGGGTCATAGACGCGGACCGGCACTTCCTTGGCCGACGGATCGAGCGCGATTTCGCGCATGGCGACGCGGATATCCGGGTGGAGGACGCCGGGGACATAGACCTTGGCCGATCCGGGCAACGCCCCGATGGTAACGGGCATTTCGATCTTCGATGCGATGTCGGCCATGGTGCGTTCTCCGTGGGTGTCGGACGGAGTGCGGGGGCCTGTCACAGACCACGCCCTCCCTCCGCCGGTGCGATCCGGATCAGGTTCAGCGGGTCGCGGTTTCAAAACCGCCTCTCAGCCGGTGAACACCGGCCCCCCGGGGACAGGGATGAGTGTAGGCTGGTTGGGGGACGCTGCCTAGTCCGTGCTACTGTCGCCTTCAATGATCTGGGCGAGGCCGAGCAGACGGCAATGGTATTTCTGCAGCCGGGCGAAATGCGCTTCAATGGCCAGCGCGATTTCCTTGGAATTCTTGACCGCCAGAAAATGACCGACAATTTGCGAATAATGTTCGGCTTGGCGCGGCAGACGCAGGGCCGGGTCGCGCTTCTCGGCAATTTCCGGATCGGACATGACTTGGACGATCTGCGAAGGTTCCGGGATATCGGTCAACGACGACGGTTTCGGGACCTTTCCGTTCATCAGCGGCGACTGGCCGTGATAATGGTGGAACAGCGCATCTTCGAGTGGCTGGATATAAGCTTTGCTCTCGACCGGGAACGCCCAGACCCAAGCAATTTCCCATACATCGACTTGTCGATTAGCGATGATATCCGACCGCGCCGAGGTCAGGTGCCGGTTGACTCGCGATCGGATGCCATCGACCGACTGCCCAACATAGATTGGGACCCCGTCCAAATCGCAAAGCATGTAGCAGCCGATCTGATTGGTCAGCGTGCGAACGGCCTTTCGCCTAAAATCAAGATCAATGGCCATGCGCTATTCGGCGGCGATGGCGTAGGCAGGCTGATTGGCCGCGAAGATCGGTTCGATCACCGCTTTGGCGACGAACCGAACCACTGGCACCGCGAGCCCGTCGCCGGCAACCTGATAGGCGTCGTTGTAACGCTGCGGAAGCTTATAGCTGTCGGGCAACCCCATTAGTCGCGCGGCTTCGCGCGGCGAAAGCAGGCGTGACCGAACGCGCTGACCATCGACGACGACGACAATCTGCCGCGAAGACCCGCCGCCCGGAGTTCGGAGACAGCCCGCAATCCCATCGTCACGCAGTTCCGCGCGTTGGATGCCGATGCCGTCCGCACCGGGCCGTGTGCGTTTGTATATGGTGGCGACGCGGCGGGTACCATGCCGCATCATGCTGTCGAGCTTGCAGCGGTTTAGATCGGACATCATGCCGACGAGCCGCGCCGTCTGGTCCTTAGAATGCCAGGCAACACCGCGCGGTTCGTCCTCTATCAATTTGTCCAGCAAAACCGGACGCGCCTTCGGTGTCGGAGGATTCAGCCAAGTCCAACAAGCCCGATCTTCATCGGCCAGTCGATCAATTGCGCGACCCATTGCTGGCGGGTGCCACCGCGCAACAGCGTTTGCCGATACGATCGACTGGGGCCAATCCCAGTCAGCCCGAATCGCGACGATAAATACGCGCGGACGCGATTGCGGAAGAAACTGGACGGCATCGATCAGCATCGCGCCGAAGCGATAACCGGCGAGCGCCAACGCGCGAGCGATCGCGGCAAAATCCCGGCCCTGGTTCGTGGTTAAGCTGCCATAGACATTTTCAAGCACGACGACCGGCGGTGCGCGACCGTCCGCACCAAGCGCCTCGATCAGCCGCCAGAACGCCCAGAACGCGCCTGATCGGGTCTGCTCCTGCTCAGTGCCGATGCCCGCGTTGTTCCCCGCCAGACTCAGATCTTGGCAGGGAAATGATCCCCACACCAACTCGGCGCGACCGGGCAGATCGGCAAGACCGATATCATTGACGTCCCGCACCAGCGGGCGATCACCCCAATTGGCCTCATAAACATCGGCTTTCATGTCATCGAAATCGTTGGCAAATGCGCAGTGCCAGCCCGCTCCAAGCCCTGCGCGCGCCATGCCGCCACCTGCGAAGAACTCGAAGAAATGTCGACTGTTCACATTTTGTTTCTATCAAACACATGGGATGTTGCCAATAGCCAAGCCGCCGCCAGCGATGCAATTTGCCCGCTGGCGAAATCCCGCTAAGCTACTGCCCGGTAACTGGTATCACTGTATGGGTTTGTTGGGTGACGACGTGGCGGCGACGGCGAACGGACCGCTGCCAGAACTGCGCTTCTACCTCCCCGCCGAACCGCTGCGCGACCTCGTCACATCCTACTACGTCATCGCCTGCGCGGGGCCGCTCAGGGACTGGGTTTACCCGGAAAATGGCAATGTCCGCTTTGCGCTCAGCGGCGAATGGGCGGTGTATGTCGAAGGGGTCGATGCGCGGGTTTCGCAGGTGGCGGGGCTGTATGGGCCGACCGATCGTGCCAGCGAGGTTTCTACCGATGGCGGTGCATTTATCGGCGTCGGCCTCACGCCACTGGGTTGGGTGCGGCTGATTGGCGGCGCGGCGAGCGCGATGGTCAACCGCATCGTGCCGCTTGGCGACGAACTGGGGATCGACGGCGGGGTGCTGGCGGCGGGGCTGCGGGGCGATGCCGATGATGCGGCACGGGTGGCGCGGCTGGATGCCGTGCTGACCGCGCGGGTCGCGCCGCCGTCGCGCAGCGACGCGCTGATCGCGGCGGTAACGCAGGCGCTGGCGGACACCGGCGACTGCGACGTGGCGACGTTTGCGGCTGCTATCGGCGTGTCGGAGCGTATTCTCCACCGTATCTGCCTGATGGCCTTTGGTTTTACGCCGAAACATCTGCTCATGCGGCAGCGGTTTTTCCGCACTTTGGGACGGGTGCGCGATCGGCTCGACCAGCCGCTGACGGATCTGCTCGGCGACGGCTATTACGACCAGTCGCACTTCATCCGCGATTTCCGGGCGTATATGGGGATGACCCCCAGCGCCTATTACGCCCTGCCGCGTGAGGTCATCCGCCGCGCTGCCGCCGAACGCCAGCGGGTGGTCGGCGCTCCGATGCAGGGGCTGCACAGCGCAGGTTAGCGCCCCATCCGCACCAACGCCGCGTCGAGTGCCTGCAGGAACCTTGACCGGTCGACCTTGGAAAACGCCGCCGGGCCGCCGACCACGTCGCCGCCGGCGCGCAGGTCGGCCATGATGGCGCGGGTGGCGATGGCGGCGCCGATGCTGTTGGCGGTAAAGGGTCGGCCATTGTGGTGGAGGACCGTGGCTCCAGCTTTCAGCGCGCGGTCGGCGAGCAGGATGTCGCCGGTGACGACCAAGGTCGCGGCGTCGCAGTGTTCGGCGATCCAGTCGTCGGCGGCGTCGAAACTGTCGCTGACCATTGTCTGCGTCACCAGCGGATGGCCGGGCAGGCGCATGCCTGAGTTGCTGACGACGATGACCGGCACGCCGTGGCGGATGGCAGTGCGATAGATCTCGTCCTTCACCGGGCAGGCGTCGGCGTCGATCAGGATTTTGAGCGGGGTTTTGGGGGGCATCCAATTCCCCCTATCTATCGTGGCGGCAAATGCCAGCATGCGACGGGGACGGAGCGTGGGAAAAGCGCTACCGGCCGATAAATAACCCGTCTCCCAGCAGAAACGCCCGCACCGCCGGATCGGTGCTGAGCCCTGCCGCCGTCGTCGCTGCCCCGCGCGCCTCCGCCGCCCGCCCCAACAGATGCAGTACCCGCGCCCGCGCCGCCCACCACGGTTGATACCCCGTCGTGCGGTCCGCGAGCTTGTCGAGCTGCGCCAACGCCGCGTCGGTCGCACCGGCTTCGGCATGGGCAGAGGCTCGCGCCGTACCCGCGCCTGCCGACGGGGCCAGCGTCCATAACAGATCATATAGCCCGGTCAGCGGTACGCGGTGGTCGCGCCCTGTCATCACGCTTTCGGCGTGGAGCGACTGGATCGCCGCTTCGATCTGGAAACGCCCGGCGTGGCCCAGCGCGGCGGCGGCGCGCAGCACCGCTTCGGCTTCCGCCTGCATGGTATGATCCCAGCGCCGGGGGTCCTGCGCCGACAGCGGCACGAAGCAGCCCTCGGCGTCGCGTCGCGCCGGTCGCCGCGCTTCGCAAAACAGCGTCAGCGCGAGCAGGCCCGCCGCCTCCGCGTCATCCGGCAGCGCCTCGCGGACGACACGCGACAGCCAGATCGCCTCGGCGGACAGGCCGCGCGCCTTGGCCTCGGCCCCGGCCATTGCGTCCCAGCCGGTACCGTACGCAGCGTAGATCGCCTCCAGCACGGCGGCGACGCGCTCGCCCAGCCGGTCGGGCGGCGGGATGGCGAAACCGATCCCGGCATCGCGGATCTTGGCCTTGGCGCGCACCAGCCGTTGGCCCATCGCGGCGGGGGAAATGAGGAAGGCGGCGGCGATGCGCGCCGCATCGAGGCCAAGCACCGCCTGCAGCATCAGCGGTGCCTGAACGCCGGGATCGATCGCCGGATGGGCGCAGGCGAACAGGAGTTCGAGCCGTCGGTCACCGAAGGGCGGCGCGTCTTGTGCAAGGCGCTCGTCATCCAGCAGCGCCAGTGTCGCCTCGCCCGCGGTCGCCGTTTGCCGCCGCTCCCGGTCATGGCCGAGGTTGCGCCGCGCCGCGGTCAGCAGCCAGGCATCGGGGGCATCGGGGACGCCGCGTTCGGGCCAGACCCGCAGCGCCGCCGCCAGAGCATCCGACAGCGCATCTTCCGCCGCCGCGATCCCCGCGCCGCGCGCTGCGAGCAGCGCCAGCAGCCGACCATAGGAGGTACGCGCCGCGCGTTCGACGGCGCGGCGCGCGTCCCCGTCCATGTCAGGCTGGCTGCTGCATCACCGGCCGGACTTCGACCGATCCGGCGGTAACGCAGGGTGCGCGCGCCGCCCAGTCAAGCGCCTCGTCGAGGTTCGCCACCTCGATAACCGTATAGCCGCCGAGCTGCTCCTTGGTATCGGCGAACGGTCCGTCCTGGACGTGGCGGGTGTCGCCCGAAATACGCAGCGTCGTCGCCGTTTCGGGCGGCATCAACCCGTTGCCGCCGAGCATGATGCCAGCGGCGTGCATCGCGCCCATATAGGCGTTCCACGCGCCCCAATAGGCGGGAGCGTCGGACGTATCGCGGCGACCGCGCGCGGCGGGGGTTTCGAAATAGAGCAGGGAATATTGCATGGCTGGTCCTTGTCTGCAGCGGGATGTCATCGCATCCCGGGGCGCGGCGCGGCAAGATCGCCGCACCTGACTGGATGAGCGGCGAGGCGGGGCGATTCAGACAAGCGGACTTTCAGACGCGCATTTTTCTTCGTCACGCAGCCGTTCGCCAGCATGACGGGGAATGGTATAGGAGCCTGATTCCGCAATTCCCGAGGCTCTGACCATGGCCACCGCCGCCGCCTACACGCCCGCTTCCACCGACGCCTCACCGGCCGCACCCTGGCCGCGTTTCGACTGGCAGGACCCGTATCTGCTCGAGGCACAGCTGAGCGAGGAGGAGCGAATGGTCCGCGATACGGCGCGGGCGTTTGCCGACGAACATCTGGCCCCGGCGGTCAAGCTCGCCAACCGGCATGAGCGCCATGATCCCGAACTGATGCGGAAATTCGGCCAGGCCGGGCTGCTCGGGCCGACGATCCATGGCTATGGCTGCGCGGGCACGACCTATGTCGCCTATGGCCTGATCGCGCGCGAAGTCGAACGGGTGGATAGCGCCTATCGCAGCGGCATGTCGGTGCAGTCGAGCCTCGTCATGTATCCGATCTGGGCGTACGGGACGGAGGCGCAGCGGCAAAAATATCTGCCGGGGCTGGCGTCGGGCGAATTGACGGGGGCGTTCGGGCTGACCGAACCCGATGCAGGGTCCGACCCCGGCGGCATGACGACGCGGGCGGTCGAGGCCAAGGGCGGCTGGACGCTCAACGGCGCCAAGATGTGGATCACCAACGCGCCGATCGCCGATGTGTTCGTGGTGTGGGCGAAGTGCGAGGACGGGAAAATCCGCGGTTTTGTCGTCGAGCGCGGCGATGTCGGGCTGTCGACGCCCAAGATCGAGGGCAAGTTCAGCCTGCGCGCCGGGGTGACCGGCGAAATCGTGCTGGTCGATGTGCATCTGCCCGCCGACCGGCTGTTGCCGAACGTGACCGGGCTTGGCGGGCCGTTCGGCTGCCTCAACAACGCGCGCTTCGGCATCGGCTGGGGCGCAATGGGCGCGGCGGAATATTGCTGGCACGCGGCGCGGCAATATACGCTCGACCGCAAGCAATTCGGGCGGCCGCTGGCGGCGACGCAACTGGTACAGAAGAAACTGGCCGACATGCAGACCGAAATCACGCTGGGGCTGACGCTGGCGCTGCAGGCCGGGCGGCTGATGGACCGGCACGAACTGGCCCCCGAGGCGATCTCCATCCTGAAGCGCAACAATTGCGGCAAGGCTCTGGCAATCGCGCGGGAGGCGCGCGACATGCACGGCGGCAACGGCATTTCGGACGAATATGGGGTGATCCGCCATGTGATGAACCTGGAGGCGGTCAATACGTATGAGGGCACGCACGACGTCCATGCGCTGATTCTAGGCCGCGCGCAGACGGGGATTCAGGCGTTTTTCTGACGCGCGTCTGCTAGGACCGCCGTCGAATCAACCGGAGCCCCCGCCCATGAAAACCCGCGCCGCCGTCGCCTTTGCCGCCAAACAGCCGCTGGAGGTCGTCGAGCTCGATCTCGACGGCCCGCGCGCTGGCGAAGTGCTGATCGAGATCATGGCGACGGGCATCTGCCACACCGACGCCTATACGCTCGACGGGTTGGACAGCGAGGGGCTGTTCCCGGTCGTCCTCGGCCATGAAGGTGCAGGGATCGTCCGCGAAATCGGCGCGGGCGTGACCAGCGTTGCGGTCGGCGATCACGTCATCCCGCTCTACACGCCCGAGTGCCGCCAGTGTAAATCGTGCCTGTCCGGCAAAACCAATCTGTGCACTGCGATCCGCGCGACGCAGGGCAAGGGCGTGATGCCCGACGGCACCTCGCGGTTCAGCTACAAGGGGCAGATGCTCCATCATTACATGGGCTGTTCGACGTTTTCGAACTTCACCGTGCTGCCCGAGATTGCGGTCGCCAAAATCCGCACCGACGCGCCGTTCCAGTCGGCCTGCTACATCGGCTGCGGCGTCACCACCGGGGTCGGCGCGGTGGTCAATACCGCCAAGGTCGAGGTCGGCGACACCGTCATCGTCTTTGGGCTCGGCGGCATCGGGCTGAACGTCATTCAGGGCGCGCGACTGGCGGGGGCAGCACGGATCGTCGGCGTCGACATCAACCCGGGCAAGGAGGAGTGGGGCCGCAAGTTCGGCATGACCGATTTCGTCAACCCCAAGGCCATCGACGGGGATGTGGTCGCGCATCTGGTCGCGCTGACCGACGGCGGCGCGGATTACACCTTTGACTGCACCGGCAACACGACAGTGATGCGTCAGGCGCTCGAAGCGTGCCACCGCGGCTGGGGGACGAGCATCATCATCGGCGTCGCCGAAAGCGGCAAGGAGATCGCCACCCGCCCGTTCCAGCTCGTCACCGGGCGCAACTGGCGCGGCACGGCGTTCGGCGGCGCGAAGGGGCGAACCGATGTTCCCAAAATCGTCGACTGGTATATGAACGGCAAGATCGAGATCGACCCGATGATCACCCATGTCCTGACGCTGGACGAGATCAACACGGGCTTCGATTTGATGCATGCGGGCGAAAGCATCCGCTCGGTGGTGGTTTTTTAGCTGGGGAGTACGGCGCTCTGAACCGCTCAGGCTGAGCCTGTCGAAGCCGGATTCCGCGCGGAATCGGGCTTCGACAGGCTCAGCCTGAGCGGTATAAGGGGCCAGGCAAAATCAACGTTGGGAGACAGACGATGTACAGTCACATGATGGTCGGCAGCAACGATATTGCCCGGTCGAAGAAATTCTATGACGCGACCTTTGCAGCGATGGGCGGCAAGCCGGCGATCCAGGACGACAAGGGCCGGTTGATGTACCTCCACAACGGCGGTGCCTTCATGGTCACGCCGCCGATCAACGGCGAACCCGCCACCCACGCCAATGGCGCGACCATCGGCTTCCTGATGACCCCGGAACAGGCCGATGCCTGGCACAAGGCGGGTGGCGAAAACGGCGGCACCCAGATCGAGGATGCGCCCGGCGTCCGCAACAGTCCGATGGGCGCGTTATACCTCGCCTACCTGCGCGATCCCGATGGTAACAAGCTCTGCGCCTTCCACCGCGCGGGCTGACCGTGGAGACGCTTTCGACGGTCCGCAGCCATAGCGGCATCCAGGGCGTCTATCGGCATCAATCGACGGAGACGGGGACGGCGATGACCTTCGCCGTCTTCGTCCCCGACCATGCCCCCGGCGCGCGGTTGCCGGTGGTCTTGTATCTGTCCGGCCTGACCTGCACCCATGCCAATGTCATGGAAAAGGGCGAATATCGCGCCGCCTGCGCCGAACTCGGGCTGATTTTCGTCGCGCCCGACACCAGCCCGCGCGGCGAGGGCATGCCCGACGATCCGGCGGCGGCGTATGATTTCGGGCTGGGCGCGGGCTTTTACGTCGACGCGACGCAGCCGCCGTTCGCCGCCAACTACCGGATGCGGTCGTATGTGGCGGAGGAACTCCCCGCGCTGATCGCCGCCCACTTCCCCGCCGACATGACGCGGCAGTGCATCATGGGCCATTCGATGGGCGGCCACGGCGCGCTGACACTCGGGCTTTCAATACCGGGTCGCTATCGCAGCGTATCGGCGTTCGCGCCGATCGTCGCACCGTCGCAGGTGCCATGGGGGCAAAAGGCGCTCGGCGGTTATCTTGGCGATGACCGCGCTGCATGGCGGGCGCACGACGCCGTCGCGCTGATCGAGGACGGGGCGCGGGTGGCCGAATTGCTGGTCGATCAGGGCGAGGGCGACAATTTCCTCGCCGACCAGCTGCGCCCCGATCTGCTGGCGGCGGCGTGCACAGCAGCGGGGATCGACCTGACGCTGCGGTTACAGCCGGGGTACGACCACAGCTATTATTTCATCTCGACCTTCATGGCCGATCACCTGCGCTGGCATGCGGCGCGACTGACCGCCTAATGCGCGGCGCCCCAGCTGATGCCGGTGCCGATTTCGACGCCCAGCGGCACCGATAGCTCGACAATCGGGCGGTGGGCGTTGGCCATCGTATGGCGGATCACTTCGCCCGCCGCGTCGACTTCGGCGTCGGGCACTTCGAACACCAGTTCGTCATGGACCTGCAACAGCATGCGCGTGCCGGTCAGCCCCGCCGCCGCCAATGCTCCCGGCATCTGCACCATCGCGCGCTTGATGATGTCGGCCGCCGTGCCCTGCACCCGCGCGTTGACCGCCGCGCGTTCGCCGCCCTGGCGTTCACCCATCTGTTTGGAAAAGATCATCGGCACGTGGCATTTGCGGCCGAACAGCGTGGTCACGTAACCGCACTCCTTTGCCGCCGCGATCGTCTCTCCCATATAGTTGCGGATGCCGGGGAAGCGGCTGAAATACAGCTCGATATAGCGCGCCGCCTCGCCGCGTTCGATGCCGAGCCGCTGCGCCAGCCCGAAGGCGCTGATGCCGTAGATGATCGAGAAGTTGATCGTTTTGGCGCGGGCGCGGGTGTCGCGGTTGACCTCGCCAAACACCTCCTGCGCGGTCAGGTTATGGACGTCGCCGCCGTCGGAATAGACCTGCCGCAGTTCGGGCACATCGGCGATATGGGCGACCAGCCGCAGCTCGATCTGATTATAGTCGGCGGCCATCAGCACATGGCCGGGCGCGGCGACAAAGGCATGGCGGATGCGGCGGCCGAGTTCGGTGCGGATCGGGATGTTCTGCAGGTTCGGATCGGTCGACGACAGGCGCCCGGTCGAGGTTTGCGCCAGCGAGAAACAGGTGTGGACGCGGTCGGTCGCCGGATTGATCTGCGCCTGCAACGCATCGGTATAGGTCGATTTGAGCTTCGACAGCTCGCGCCATTCGAGCACTTTGCCCGCCACCGCAACGCCCTCTCCGGCCAGCCGCGACAGTTCAGTGACGTCGGTGGTATAGGCCCCGGTCTTGGCGCTTTTCTTGCCGGATTTCAGCCCCATGCGGTCGAACAGCACCTCGCCGAGTTGCTTGGGCGAACCGATGCTGAACGGCCCGCCTGCGTCGGTGTGGATCTCCCCCTCCAGCCGCGCGATTTCGATGGTGTAGGCCGCCGACAGCGCCGCCAGTTCGGCGCGGTCGACGCGGATGCCGGCCATTTCCATGGCGGCGACGACGGGCAGCAAGGGCCGGTCGACCTCCTCGTAAATCCGCGTCACGCTTTCCCGCCACAGCCGTTTGCGGAACGCGCAGTGCAGCCGCAACGTCACATCGGCGTCCTCGGCGGCATATTCGGTGGCCTTGTCGAGGGGGACGTAATCGAAGCTGACGCGGGCTTTGTGGCTGCCGGTGACGGTGGTGTATTTGATCGGCGTGTGCCCCAGGTGCCGCGTCGACAGATCGTCCATGCCGTGGTTCCAGCGCCCGGCGTCGAGCGCGTAGCTGAGCAGCATCGTATCATCATAAGGCGCGATCACCGGCGCGCCGTGGCGGGCGAAGACGATCAGGTCATATTTGAGGTTCTGGCCGACTTTCAGCACCGCCGGGTCGGTGAACATCGGGTTGAGGCGGGCGATGACCGTCTTGGCATCGAGCTGATCGACGCGTTCGGCCAGCAGGCCTTCGCCGGATTTATGGTCGACGGGGATGTAGCAGGCCAGACCCGGCTCGACCGACAGGCTCAGCCCGACGAGACAGGCGCGGACGGGATCGAGATTGTCGGTTTCGCTATCCACTGCGACCAGCCCGCGCCGCGTCGCCTCCGCCACCCACCAGTCGAGGCGGTCGAGCGTCGTCACCGTTTCGTAGCGGCTATGGTCGAAGGGAACGGCGGGGACGTCCTCCTCCGCCGGCATGGCGTGTGCCGCTTCGGCCTCGCGGCCCAGCTTGGCGAGCATGCCGCGAAAGCCATGCTTGGCGAGGAACGCCGCCAGCGGCACATGCGGCGGCTCGCGCAGCGTCAGCGCCTCCAGCGGTTCGGCCAGCGGCATGTCGTCCTTCAGCCGGACGAGCTCGCGGCTCAGGCGCGCCGCATCGGCCTCGTTCTTGAGCGATTCGCGCAGTTTCGGCCGCTTGATCTGGTCGAGGTTGGCGAGCACCCCCTCGACCGAGCCGAACTGCTGGATGAGATCGGTCGCGGTCTTGGGCCCGACGCCGCGCACGCCCGGCACATTGTCGACCGCGTCGCCCATCAACGCCAATATGTCGCCGACCTTTTCGGGCGGCACGCCGAACTTCTCGATGACGCCGTCGGTGTCGATGCGGACGTTCTTCATCGTGTCGAGCATGTCGATGCCGGGCTTGACCAGCTGCATCAGGTCCTTGTCCGACGAGACGATGGTGACGTCGAACCCGGCGCGGTGGGCGGCGCAGGCATAGCGGGCGATGATGTCGTCGGCCTCGAAACCCTCCTCCTCGATGCAGGGCACCGAAAAGGCGCGCACCGCGTCGCGGATCAGCGGGAATTGCGGCACCAGATCTTCGGGCGGCGGCGGCCGGTGCGCCTTGTAATCGGCGTACATTTCATTGCGAAACGACGCCGCCGAATGATCGAGGATGACCGCCAGATGGGTCGGCGCATCGGCGTTGTTGAGCTCGGTGATCAACTTCCACAGCATCGCGGTGAAGCCATAGACCGCACCGACCGGCGTGCCTTCTGGGTCGGTCAGCGGCGGCAACCGATGATAGGCGCGGAAGATAAAGCCGCTGCCGTCGACGAGGTAGAGATGGTTCTTGCTCACGCGGGACGGTCTAGCAGAGGCAGAGGGGCGCTGTCATGGCGGGGTTGCGCCGGGACGCGGGGGTTTCTAAGTCCCATCCTGTCATCCCGGGCTTGACCCGGGACCCATGAACACTGGCAGTTGGGTAGATAGCGCGACCTGATCGCCGACCGTCCGTGTTCATGGGTCCCGGATCAAGTCCGGGATGACAGTGAAAACAAGGTCCCTACCCGCTTATGCGCGCCGAAGCCCAAGCCCATGCCGATCAAATCCAGCAGGCGCTTGCCCTGCTGAGGAGGTTTCTTTGACTGGGCTCGTGCCCTCCGCCGCCTCGACGAACTGAACGCCCGGGTCGAGGACCCCAAGCTGTGGGATAACCCCAAGGCCGCGCAGGCGGTTATGCTCGAACGCCGCCGCCTGGATGCGGCGGTGTCCGCCACCCGCGCCATTGAATCCGAACTCGCCGACACGTCGGAACTCATCGACATGGCCGAGGCCGAGGGCGACGAGGCCATGGCGACCGAGGGCACCGAAGCGCTCAAAACCCTGGCCGAACGCGCCGAACGCGACAAGGTCGCGGCGTTACTGTCGGGCGAAGCCGACGAAAACGATGCCTATATCGAGGTCAACTCGGGCGCCGGCGGCACCGAGAGCCAGGACTGGGCCGAAATGCTGCGCCGCATGTACCAGCGCTGGGCCAAACGCCACGGTTACAAGGTCGAACTGATCGACTTCCACTCGGGCGAACAAGCGGGGATCAAATCGGCCACCATGCTGATCAAGGGCGGCCAGGCCTATGGCTGGTCGAAGACCGAAAGCGGCGTCCACCGCCTCGTCCGCATCAGCCCATACGACAGCGCGGCGCGGCGGCACACGTCGTTCGCCAGCGTCTGGGTCTATCCGCAGATCGACGACGATATCGAGATCGACATCAAGGAGTCCGACCTCAAGATCGATACCTATCGCGCCTCAGGGGCTGGCGGCCAGCACGTCAACACCACCGATTCGGCGGTGCGCATCACCCATATCCCGACGAACGTCATCGTCGCCTGCCAGAACGAACGCTCGCAGCACAAGAACCGCGCGACGGCGATGAAGATGCTGAAGGCCCGCCTCTACGAGCGCGAACTCGCCATCCGCGAGGCGGCGGCGGCGGATGTCGAGGCGGGCAAGTCGGATATCGGCTGGGGGCATCAGATCCGGTCGTATGTGCTGCAGCCGTATCAGCTGGTGAAGGACCTGCGCACCGGCACGACCTCGACCAACCCCGGCGAAGTGCTCGACGGCGCCCTCGACCCCTTCATGGCGGCGGCGCTCAGCCAGCGGGTGACGGGTGAGAAGGTCGATGTGGAGGACGTGGAGTAACAATACGGAATCTACCGGGCGTGCCGGATCGCGTGGCACAAACGAAACCGGGCGGAGGTTGCCCCCCGCCCGGTCCATCGTCAGTCAGTCCGTTCGCTTATCAGCGCTGATAACCATATTGGTCGCGCTGGTCGGGATAGACCTGATGATCGCGCATGGTCTTCATGCGGTCCAGCAGCTGGGCATAGCGTGCGCCAACTTCCTGCGGGTCATAGGAACCACGCTGGCGAGCGAAGTATGCGTGGCGGCGGATCAGATCGGCCTGGCGGCGATAATCATAGGCCTGACGGCGATTGAGGTCGCCATCACGGCTCTCGTGATTGATGCGCTCGACGATGCGGCTGTACATCTGCTCGCTGTCCTGGAACGACATCTGGCTCTGCCACGCCCAGCGCCTTGAATAGCTGTTCTGGTCATAGCCGTTGCCGTCCTGGCCCGGATGTTCGCGCGCCCAACGCTCGCGCGCATCGCGGTCGTTATAGCCGTTCTGACCATAGCCGGGCTGATTATAGCCCTGCTGGCCATAGCCCTGCTGCCCATAGCCCTGGTCGTTCTGGGCATAGGTCTGGCCGTAAACCGTCTGGCCATAGGCATTGGTGTAAGTGCCACGATCCTGGGCGGCGGCCGGAACCGCAGCAGCCAGACCGGTGGCGGCGAGCAACGCAGTCATCAAAATCTTCATCTCGTCCTCCTTTGGGACAGGCTCGCCAGCAATCTGGAAAGCCCGTGGATATTGGCCCCGCATGGGTGTCACAGCGCTGAACGCGGCAATTATGTTCCGTTCATCTGCGGGCGGGGGTTCCCATCGGCGGCGGTTCCGGGCTACACCCCTCCTCCCATGACCCGGTTCATTTTCATCACCGGCGGCGTGGTTTCATCGTTGGGCAAAGGCCTGATGGCGGCATCACTCGCTGCCCTGCTGCAGGCGCGCGGCTACACGGTACGCATCCGCAAATTCGATCCGTATTTGAACGTCGATCCGGGCACGATGTCGCCGTACCAGCACGGCGAAGTCTATGTGACGGACGACGGCGCGGAGACCGATCTCGACCTGGGACATTACGAAAGATTCACCGGCGTCGCGGGGCGGCAGAGCGACAATATCACTTCGGGCCGCGTTTATCAGGGCATCATCGCCAAGGAACGCAAAGGCGATTTCCTCGGCGCGACGGTGCAGGTGATTCCGCACGTCACTGACGCGATCAAGGCGTTTGCGCTCCACGATACGGAAGGGTTGGACTTTGTGCTGTGCGAGATCGGCGGCACCGTCGGCGACATCGAATCGCTGCCGTTCATCGAGGCGATCCGCCAGCTGCGCAACGATCTGGGGCGGGGCAACAGCGTCTCCATCCACGTCACGCTGGTGCCGTTCATCGCGGCGGCGGGGGAGCTCAAGACCAAGCCGACCCAGCACAGCGTGCGGGAACTGGCGGCGCTGGGCGTCCAGCCCGACGTGCTGGTCTGCCGCTGCGAACACCCGCTGCCCGAAAGCGAACGCGCCAAGATCGCGCTGTTCTGCAACGTGCGGAAAGAGGCGGTGATTCCGGCGCTCGATGCGGCCAGCATCTACGCGGTGCCGCTGCAATACCATGCCGAGGGGCTGGATAACGAGGTGTTGCTGGCGTTCGGCATCGACCGGCCACCGCTGCCCGACCTCCGCCGCTGGGAGGATATCGAGGACCGCATCGCCAACCCCGAAGGCGAGGTCACTATCGGTGTCGTCGGCAAATATACCGGGCTGCCCGATGCGTATAAATCGCTCAACGAGGCGCTGGTCCATGGCGGCATCGCCAACCGGGTCAAGGTCAACATCCAGTGGATCGACGCCGAGCTGTTCTCCGGCCCCGAAGGCGATGTCGCGGCCCGGTTGGAGCCGATGCACGGCATCCTCGTCCCCGGCGGCTTCGGCGAGCGCGGATCGGAGGGCAAGATCGCCAGCGTGACCTTCGCCCGCGACCGCGCCGTGCCGTTCTTCGGCATCTGTCTCGGTATGCAGATGGCGTGCATCGAGGCCGCGCGGAACCAGGCCGGGATCGCCGGGGCCGGCACCACCGAATTCGGCCAGACCGAAGAGCCTGTGGTCGGGCTCATATCGGAATGGATGTCGGCCGAGGGCCTGCAGACGCGGGAGGAGGGCGGCGACCTTGGCGGCACGATGCGGCTGGGGGCTTATGCCGCCAAACTGTCGGGCAACAGCGTCGCCGCCTCGATCTACGGCGCGTCCGAAATCAGCGAACGCCACCGCCACCGCTACGAAGTCAACGTCCACTACCGCGAACCGCTGGAAGCCGCCGGGCTGATGTTCAGCGGCATGTCCCCGGACGGACTGCTACCCGAA
Organism: Sphingomonadales bacterium; assembly: GCA_038211945.1. Taxonomy (GTDB): domain Bacteria; phylum Pseudomonadota; class Alphaproteobacteria; order Sphingomonadales; family Sphingomonadaceae; genus Sandarakinorhabdus. Next base: position 35,605 of record JBBQVA010000008.1, on the reverse strand, counting down.
GTCGTCGAACGCCCCGATCACCCCTGGTTCGTCGGCGTCCAGTTCCACCCGGAGCTGAAAAGCAAACCCTTCGACCCGCATCCCCTGTTCAAGGGCTTTATCGCGGCGGCGCTGCGGCAGAGCCGGTTGGTCTGAGGCGCCGGTTGGTCTGAGGTAGGGCCAGCGCCGCTGTCTCAAACGCGGCCTCTGATCAACTCTAACCCGGTAGCGATCGTCCATACTGCCTGGACGACCACAACTCCCAGATAGCCATGCACATCCAGCGCAAATATCCCCAACATCGCCGCATAGATCGGCACCGCCGCCACCGCGCCAAACACCGCCAACGGCCGATTGCGTCCCCACAAGGCCAGTGCCCATAATGAAATGGCGATCGCCTGGGCTCCGACGGCGACCTGCGCCCAGGTCGTACTGATCGCCGCCAGCGCAGAAAACATCGTGTCGATCATCATGACATCGGTATTGCCGCGCGCCAGAAAACCTTCGGCCACCTTGCTGAACACAAAGCCGTTGATGACCGCGGCACCCAGCATCGCCATCGCCCCCATGGCATACGCGATAAAGCCGGCGCGCGCTGCTGGCACCCTCCACCCCAATTGACTGGTAAGCCCGCTGAAACCAAAGACCAGCGTCCCCAGCACCACCATCAGAAAACCGTGGACCCCATTGGCTATGCCGGACATCCGCGCCAAATTCGCCACCGCCGTCATACCATGGCCACCGACGGAGGGGTGGTGCAACATGCCCACCACCGAAAGCGCCGCCGCCACCACCAGCGTCCATCCGCACACTCGCAGATCGAACATCGACTGATCATTATTAGCCGTCATCATTGTCTCCCGTCGTTGCTCAGCGGGGATAGCCGTCATCCGTTGACAGCACGGCGGACATGTAGCGATTGAAGTCCGGTAATGGACAGCAACCCGATCATGTCCGGTGCCGCGCGCACCGCCATTCCGGACCGACGCCGCCAGCGGACTCGGGCTTCCCTTGTTCGCAGCTTCACCGAGTTGATGTTCGATCGCCGTTACGACAGCTTCGGCGTCGCCGAGATCGCCGCGCGCGCCAATATCGGCAGATCAACCTTCTACGACCATTTCGGCGGCAAGGATGCGTTATTGCGCGAAGCCATGCAGCCCATCCTCGATGTGCTCGCCGATGCAGCCGCGGGCAGTGTCGCACCGGAGCGCCTGCGCGGTGTCATCGACCATCTCTGGCAGAACCGGCGCATGGGCCGCATCATCTTCGGCGTGCCGATGCGCTCGCTGGTCGAACGCCAATTGGCCAATCTGGTTGAGGCACGGTTGGGGCCGAAGTATCAGCTTGCGTCAATGCAGATCGCCGCCGCGCAATTGTGCATCCTCGATGCCTGGACCAGCGGCACCATATCGTCTGGCGCTGACGCCATCATCGAGAGTGTCACCGTCACCGCGCTGTTGGCACAAACCGCCGCCAAGCATTGACGCTCAGGGCCGCGATTTCGAACTGCGCGACCTGCCACGCTGTAATCGGGTAAGCCTCGCCTATCGCGGTTCCATCCGGCTCCTGCCACTGCTAGGGAGCGCCGTCCCTGCAGCAAGCCGATGGAAACTAAGCCCCCGATGAGTGTAATCCTCGGCCTCAACGCCTTTCACGCCGATAGTGCGGCCTGTCTGGTCATTGATGGCAAGCTGGTCGGTGCGGTGGCGGAGGAGCGGCTGGGCGACCGCATCAAGCATTCCCCGGCGTTTCCGGCGCATGCCATCCGCTGGCTGCTGGCCGACAACGGCCTGAAGCTGCGTGACGTCACCCATGTCGCGCTGCCCAAGAACACCCGCGCCAACCGCGCTGCCAAAATCGCCTATGTCGCCGCCAATCCGCGCGGCGGCGTCGGCGCGGCGATCGAGCATTTCCGGCGGCGTGGCCAGACCGCCAGCCTTAGCGAACGCATCGCCGACGCCTGCGAAGTCGACCGTAGCGAGGCGCGTTTCCGCACCGTCGACGTCGAACACCACCTCGCCCATATCGCCAGCGCCTATTATTGCTCGCCCTTCGACGGGCTGGCGGCGGGGTTCAGCTATGATGCCTCGGGCGACTTTGCCAGCGCGATGGCGGCGCGCTGCGAAGGCTCGACGATCAAGGTACTCGACAAAGTCCGGCTGCCGGATTCGCTGGGCTTTTTCTACACCGCCATGTGCCAGTTCATCGGCTTCGACGGCTTCGGCGAGGAATATAAGGTCATGGGCCTCGCGCCGTACGGCGAGGACAAATACGCTGATGCGATGAAGAAACTGGTCGAGCTTCCAGCAAGCGACTGGTTCCGGCTGGGTCGCGGCTATTTCGGCATGCACCAGGGCGGCGAGAGCGGCGGCACCAAGGCCGACCAGTCGATCGCCATGGGGCGGCTGTTCACCCCGCAATTTGCCGCGCTGTTCGGTGAAGCCCGCACCCGCGACGCCGAACTGACCCAGCGCGAAATGGACATCGCACGGTCGACCCAGGTGCGCTTCGAAGAGGCGGCACTGCACTGCCTCAACCGGCTGCACGCCATGGTCGGCACCGAAAAGCTGGCGATGGCCGGTGGCTGCGCGCTCAACGGCGTCGCCAATTCCCGCATCCTGCGCGAGACGGCGTTCACCACGCCGTACCTGCAATGCGCCGCATCCGACGACGGCACCGCCATCGGCGCGGCCTATCATGTCTGGCACAACGTCGAAGGCCGCACCGAACGCTTCCACATGGAACACGGCTTCTGGGGGCCGGGCTATAGCGACGACCGCTGCCGCGCCGTGGCGGAAGCCTCGGGCTTTGCCTTCACCGCTGCCGCCGATGACGATGATCTGGTCGAAAAGGCCTCGGCGCTGATCGCCGATGGCATGGTGACCGGCTGGTATCAGGGCCGCAGCGAATGGGGGCCACGCGCACTCGGCAATCGCTCGATCCTCGCCAATCCCGCGATCCTGACGATGAAGGAAACCATCAACGCCAAGATCAAGCGCCGCGAAAGCTTCCGCCCCTTCGCCCCATCGGTGCTGCGCGAGATGGTGCCGACCTATTTCGAACAGGACGTCTACAGCCCGTTCATGATGCACGTCGTCAAGCTGCGCCCCGAATGGCGCGACCGCCTGCCCGCCATCACCCATGTCGACGGCACCGGCCGCCTGCAGAGCGTCGATGCGGCGTCGAACCCGCTGTACCACAAGCTGATCTCGGCGTTTCAGCGCCGCACGGGGATCGGCATGGTGCTGAACACCAGCTTCAACGAGAACGAGCCGGTCGTCGACACGCCCGAACAGGCGCTGGCGTGCTTCAAGCGGACCGAAATGGATGCGCTGGTGCTGGGGCGGTATGTGCTGACGAAGGGCGGGGCGCGGGATGGGGCTGCGATGGCAGCGCGCTGATCGCCGACACGATTCAGTCTTGCATTCTAAAACAAATCATACTATCGACTGTTCATGCCGAGGCGGGTCGAATTTAGCCGTGATGCCGCCCGGACCTTGATGCGAATGGATCGTGCGACATCGTCGCGCATACGCGTCAAGATAGGACAATTGGCGGACGACCCGACTTCGCTCGCCAACAATGTCAAAGCGCTGAAGGGTGGTGCTGGGCTGTTCCGTCTCCGCGTCGGCGATTGGCGGGTAATTTATACCGAGGATCTGGTTGTGGTCCTTGTTATCAAGGTCGCGCCGCGCGGCGCCGCTTACGATTGAAGGGACTATCATGGGTTACGAACCGCAGCGCTTTACCGCCCCCGACGGTACCGCCATGGTCATGCTGAAGGCCGAGGATTTCGAAATCCTGCAGCACCTTGCCGAGGACAGCTTCGACGCGGCCAGCGCCACCGCGACGCTCAACCGGGTCGCCGTTGAAGGCACCATGCCCGCCGAAGTGCTGGCGCTGATCCTCGACGACGGCCTGTCACCGCTGGCGGCATGGCGGCGCTATCGCGGCCTGTCGCAGGCCGAGGTGGCCAAGCGCGCCGGACTGAGTCAGGTGTGGGTTGGTCGCATCGAGGCTGGCGGCGGCCATGGTACACCGAAGACGCGGGCGAAGCTGGCCGCAGCGCTGGACGCGCCGGTGTGGGGGTTGGAGGGGGAAACAAAACAAGAGGAACGCATTGTAGAAAAATCGTCTGGCAAAGGCGCCAAATACGCGCCGCTGCTTTTGTTCCTGAAGAAGAAGGACGCTTCGCAGGTTATGATGCGATACGATGAAATCGCCGCGCTCGTCGGCGGCTTACCGAAATCCGCCAGTTTGCATCGGGCATGGTGGGGTAATCACGAGGGCAATAGCCAAGCGCAGGGTTGGATGCCTGCTCGTTACCTAGCGGAACCGGATATGTCCCGGCGAAGCGTCGTGTTCCGGAAGTTCACTTACTGACTTGGCTTACCCGTGACTTCGACCACCTCCTTCAAGCCCAGCTCCCGGTACAGATGCGGAAACAGTGCGCCGCCGCGTGATGCCTCCCAGCGCAGCGCGTCGCCCAGCGCGGCGGCGTCAACGGTCAGCGCAACGACGTCCGCCTCTCCCTCGAAATACTTGGCCGCAGTGGCCGCCACCTGATCCGGTGTCGACATATGGATGAAGCCGTCGCGCAGGTCGTCAGCCGACCCGGCGAAGGTTCCCGACGCCTGAAACGCTGCCCATTCGGCGGCGCGCAGCAGCTTGATCACCGGGCGTATTATGTCGGTCATACGCATCTCCCTTGCCATTTGATGCGCCAAAGCCCATATGCCCCCGGCGCGAAGGTGCCCAGACTCGATACGCGGCGCTTCGGCTCCCAGATTCGTTGAAACGGCTCGGCGCGCATGTGCCGCTATTCTGGCGGCATGACTGAATCTAGGACGTTTCTGCATGGCCAATGGCAAAGTTAAGTTTTTCAACGCCACCAAGGGTTACGGTTTCATCGCTCCCGATGGCGCTTCCAAGGATGTTTTCGTTCACATTTCCGCCGTCGAGCGCGCCGGTCTGACTGACCTCGCCGAGGGCACCTCGGTCAGCTTCGACGTCGAGAACGACCGTCAGGGCCGCGCATCGGCCGTCAATCTGGCGCTCGCGTAAAAGGTTTCCCAGCCGTGCCCAAGGAAGAGGTAATCAAGATCGAAGGCGTTATCGCCGAAATCTTGCCCGATGGCCGCTTCCGGGTGCGGCTGGAAAACGAACATGAAATTATCGCCTATACGGCGGGCAAGATGCGCAAGAACCGCATCCGCTCGATCGTCGGCGACAGGGTGCATGTCGAAATGACACCCTATGACCTCGACAAGGGCCGCATCGTCTTCCGTGAAAAAACGGCGCCGATGCCGATGAACCAGCGCCGTTTCTTCAGGCGTTAGGCAGCGACGCTGCGGCTGCTCCGACGCCGCCGCACCACTGCTCCGGTCAGTCCGAACCCGGCAATCAACATCGCCCAGCTTTGCGGTTCAGGAACGACCCCCGATGTAAATCCGCTGATCGCCGCGTCGGAATGCGCGATGACGATACTGCCGTTGAGCAGGTTCGTGCCGAGCAGGAAGTTGGTGAACTTCAAGTCGAGCGCATTCGTCGTGATCGATTTGGACGTCACGCCATCGCCGCCGAACAATTGTTCGTTGGCAATGATCTTGAAGCCGAGCAGGTCGAGGATGACCGTGTTTGGAGCAGCATTGCCGTACAGGCTGCCATCGATGACCAGTCCGCCGAGCGCGGTGCCGGCCAGCGTCAACCCTTCGATTGACGACGACCCGTTGGCAAAGAGATTGCCGCCGGCGAGCCCGACCGAGGAGGTCGACGTCAGCGTCGTCGCGCCTAGCCCTGCGATGGTCACACCCGGTAAAAAGGCGACCTGGCTGGTCAGACCGGTGCCAAGGTTGTTGACGGTGGATGTCGCGGTTGCCGATGGCGTCCCCGCCGACCCGGAAGCCGAAGATGTCAGCAAACCGGTACCGAGGTGCTGGCTGAAGGCCGCGCCAGCGCTAGTCCCCAACGCCACATCGGTGTTGATGCTGGCGAGCGTAGCACTCCCTGTATAGTCGGCAGGCGCGCTGCCGCCAGTTGCGGACAATGGGCCGACAGTGGCGTTAACGATGTTGGCGACATTCAGGTTAGCCAACAGCCCATAAGCATGGCTGTTGACGGCCGTTACTGCGGATGCAGGGTTCGCCAGCCCGGCCAGTCCAGCGGCCAAAACCAGCGAAAGTCCTTTTGACTCAAAGCCACTCAAAACACGCATGCTGGATACTCCCATCCTGTTTCCCCTGCTGTCCTTAACAGGTTGATGATCCTATAGTTCCGCGCGAGTAACCCTTGTTATTGATCAGTTAACGGCGAATATTTGCCGGTAAACCGGCGAAAATCCCTTCGGATTCATTTTGTCTTTACCCATGACTAAATATTCATAGTCAGCGATAGGGTTGGCGCGCCCTGCATGTCGCCGTGCAGCTAACGCTGCGGCAAGGAGGGATGTTGATAAGGGTCGCATCGTCTTGCGTGAGAAGGCCGCCGCGATGCCGGTGAAGCAACGACGGCTTTTCTGCCGCTGAAGATATCGCCTGCCGGGCGGCAGGCGCTCAATCCATACAAATACTGTAAGGTTTCCGTTGGGCTTGGATAATGGCTGGTGAGAGGCTTCACATGCTCTAGGAACTAATTGCACCGGCGCTGATCGTTCAGAGGCTGGTTGGTTGTTCAGGGGGTTGCAATGTTCAAGTTTCCGGTTGCCGCAGTGACGGCAGCGCTTCTGACCGTCGGGACCCCCGCCTTGGCGACGGTCTATACCGCGACCTGGACCGGCCACCTCGTTTCGAATTCCTATGACCTGTCGGGCATGTTTGGGTCGCCCTATACCGATCTGCGCGGCCTGCCATTCAAGGCGGTCGTGCTCATCGACGACGGCGTTGCCGGAGCCAATATCTATCAGTCGGGGATCGGCAGCCAAGTTTCTGGCGCAGGCACCAATACCCCGACCATAACAATCAATGGCCGCCATCAGACGGTCGGCAACAGCACCGGATTTACGTCGTCTTCCACCTATAACGCTTTTGATAATTATTACACGTTTACCGGCGACGCGTTCAGCAATTTCCTGATCTATGCGACCGCCAGTGCGCCCTACCAATTCTTGCCAAACACATTCTACGCACCGATCCTGCAGCATGACGTGCTGTTTACCAACGACGCTTATGGCAGCTTCGATTTCTACCGCGCCAATGGCCAGCGCGCTTCTGGAACGTTTCAGCCGGAGCATTTGACGGTTGCGCTCGCCGCGGTTCCGGACGCACCAGCTTGGGCATTGCTGATGATGGGCTTTGGCCTGACTGGCGCGACGCTGCGGCGCCGTGCAACCTCCGTTGCTGCATAGGACGGCTTCAGCGGAACAATAACTGTCACCCTGCGCTGCGATGATGGCCCCCGGCTTCGGCCGCGACCGTCATCCATCAAAGGACCCGACATGAGCATTTTCAGTTATATCAAGGACAAGATTTTCGGCCATGCGGCGACCCCCGCCGCCGCTCCGGCTGCTGCCGCTCCAACCGCTGCCGTGCCGGCGGCCGCCCCCGCGCCTGCAGCGCCAGCCGCGCCCGTCGATGTCGAAGCGGTGCTGGCCGATATGGCTGACAAGCAGGGTGTCGAAAGCAACTGGCAATCGTCGATCGTCGATCTGCTCAAGCTGCTCGGCCATGATTCGAGCCTCGATGCCCGCAAGTCATTGGCCGAAGAGCTTAACGTCCACGCCGGGGATGCCGGCACCGCCGAACAGAATATCGCGCTCTACAAGGCGGTCATGGACCATCTCGCCGCCGATGGGGCCAACGTCTCGCTCAATCTGAAACACTGACCGGCGGGGCGGCTGCTGCATAGCTGGCATGTGCAACAGCCGCCTTCCCCCTGACGCCCGCGCGCGCTAAGCCCCGGCGCGACAGACAGGGAGCGCCAGCCATGACCGCCATCGGAACCGACAGCCTCAACACCCGCCGGACGCTGACGGTCGATGGCAAGGACTATGGCTATTACAGCCTGGAGGCCGCGGGGACCGCGCTCGGCGATATTTCGCGCCTGCCCTATTCGATGAAGGTGCTGTTCGAAAACCTGCTGCGGTTTGAGGACGGCGACACTGTCACTCGCACCGATCTCGAGGCGATGGTGCAATGGGGGCACGACCGCCGCTCCGACCGCGAAATCGCCTATCGCCCGGCGCGGGTGCTGATGCAGGATTTCACCGGCGTGCCCTGCGTCGTCGATCTGGCGGCGATGCGCGACGCGATGACCAAGCTTGGCGGCGATCCGGCCAAGATCAACCCGCAGATCCCGGTCGATCTGGTTATCGACCATTCGGTGATGGTCGACGAATTCGGCACGCCCCAGGCATTCGAGGATAACGTCGATCTCGAATATAAGCGCAACATCGAACGCTATGAGTTCCTGCGCTGGGGATCGTCGGCGCTCAAGGGCTTCCGCGTCGTGCCGCCCGGCACCGGCATCTGCCATCAGGTCAATCTCGAATATCTCGCCAAGACGGTGTGGACATCTGAGGACGCTAGCGGCGTGACTATTGCTTATCCGGATACCGTCGTCGGCACCGACAGCCATACGACGATGGTCAACGGCCTTGGTGTCCTCGGTTGGGGCGTCGGCGGCATCGAGGCGGAGGCTTCGATGCTCGGGCAACCGGTCAGTATGCTGATTCCCGAAGTCGTCGGCTTCAAGATGGACGGCGTGCTGCCCGAGGGCGTGACCGCGACCGACCTGGTGCTGACGGTGACGCAGATGCTGCGCGCCAAGGGCGTCGTCGGGCGGTTTGTCGAATTCTACGGGCCGGGCCTCGACAGCCTCGGTCTCGCCGACCGCGCCACCATCGCCAACATGGCCCCCGAATATGGCGCGACCTGCGGCTTCTTCCCGGTCGATCAGGCGACGCTCAACTATATGAAGCTGACGGGCCGCGAGACGCACCAGATCGAACTGGTCGAGGCCTATGCCAAGGCTCAAGGCATGTGGCGCGACAGCATGTCACCGGATCCAGTGTTCACCGATGTGCTCCACCTCGACCTCGCCACCGTGAAGCCGTCGCTGGCTGGCCCGCGTCGCCCGCAGGACAAGGTGCTGCTGAGCCAGGCCGATGAGGCGTTCGAAACCGAACTGGCGGGCGGCTATAAAAAGTCGGGCGAGGAAGCCAACAAGCGCTACCCGGTCGCGGGCGCCGATTACGACCTTGGCCACGGCGATATCGTCATCGCCGCGATCACCAGCTGCACCAATACGTCGAACCCCAACGTGCTGGTTGCGGCCGGGCTGGTGGCGCGCAAGGCGCGGGCACTGGGGCTGCATTCCAAGCCCTGGGTGAAGACCAGCCTCGCGCCGGGGTCGAAGGTCGTCACCGACTATTTCGCCGAATCAAAGCTGCAGGACGATCTGGATTACCTCGGCTTCAATCTGGTCGGTTATGGCTGCACCACCTGCATAGGCAATTCCGGGCCATTGCCTGAACCGATCAGCGACACGATCAACGCCAATGACGTGGTCGCCGCCAGCGTGTTGTCGGGCAACCGCAACTTCGAAGGCCGGGTGTCGCCCGATGTGAAGGCCAATTACCTCGCGAGCCCACCGCTGGTCGTCGCTTATGCGCTGGCCGGAACCATCCGCAGCGATATCACCACCGCGCCATTGGGGCAGACGCCGGAGGGCAAGGACGTGTTCCTCAAGGACATCTGGCCGACCAATCAGGAAGTCAGCGACATGGTGCTGGCGTCGGTCACCGCCGACATGTTCCGCAATCGCTATTCCGACGTATTCGCGGGCGATGAACGCTGGCAGGCGATCAAGATCGAGGGGGGTGCCACCTATCGCTGGAACCCGGCGTCGACGTACGTCCAGAACCCGCCCTATTTCGAGGGCATGACGATGACGCCCAAGCCGGTCGGGGACATCACCGGCGCGCGACCGCTGGCGATCTTTGCCGACAGCGTGACGACCGATCACATCTCCCCCGCCGGGAACATCAAGGAAGCCTCCCCCGCCGGACGCTACCTCAACGAACGCCAGGTCAGCCGGGCCGAGTTCAATTCATACGGCGCGCGGCGCGGCAACCATGAAGTGATGATGCGCGGCACCTTCGCCAACATCCGCATCAAGAACGAGATGGTGCCGGGCGTCGAGGGCGGCGTCACCAAATACGTCCCCACCGGCGAGCAACTGGCGATCTTTGACGCCGCCGAGAAATACCGGGCCGACGGCACGCCTTTGGTCGTCGTCGCAGGCAAGGAATATGGCACCGGATCGTCGCGCGACTGGGCGGCGAAGGGCACGACCCTGCTCGGCGTCCGCGCCGTCATCGCCGAAAGCTTCGAGCGTATCCACCGCTCCAACCTTGTCGGCATGGGCGTGCTGCCGCTGCAGTTCGCCGAAGGCACCGACCGCAAGACGCTCGGCCTTGATGGATCAGAGACCTTCGACATCACTGGCATCGCCGCGTTGAAGCCCCGCCAGACAGTCAGCGTAGCCTTTACCCGCGCCGATGGCTCGACCGGCACTTTCGAAACCCGCTGCCGCATCGATACCGAACAGGAACTCGAATATTTCTACGCGGGCGGTATCCTGCCCTACGTGCTGCGCAAGCTCGCGGCGTGACAGCGGCGCTTGCCGTCGAGGTCGCGGGGTGGGTCGGCGGCGCGCTTATCCTGTTGGCGTATGTACTTGTTTCAGCAGGGCGGATCGGTGGACGGTCGGCACTGTTCCAATGGCTGAACATCGTCGGCGCGGCGGGCTTCATCGTCAACGGCAGCGTCCACGGCGCATGGCCGTCGACCGTGCTCAATGTCGTCTGGATGGCGATCGGAATTTTTACCCTTTGGCGGCTGCAGCGCATATCGGCGATCTGACCCAGGCGTCGGATGGGAGGGTGCCGCGCTTTAACGCCTTTCCTCTACTTGTCGCGCCCGCTATACGCCGTCCGGGGTCGCTGAGTGTCGGGGGTGTTACCGTGCGCTATTTGTTGCTTGCTGCTGCAGCCTTGTCGGCCGCACCCGCGTCCGCAATCACCATCAACCTGATCGACGTCGGCGGCGTGACGGCGGGGTCCGATGCGGCCAAGGGCTTCCAGACTGCGGCCAATTTCTGGAGCGCGCGGCTCACCAACAACGCGACAATCAACCTCAATGTCGGCTTTTCGGCATTGGGCACCAATATTCTCGGCCAGACCAGCAGCACGTCCTATGTGGCACCGGTATCGAGCGTGGTGTCCGCCATCCGCGCCGGGGGCAATTCGCAGCTCGATGCCATCGCCAAGACGACGCTTGGCCAATGGAGCAGCGGTAGCCTGTCGATGATCACGCCGGGTTACGTCAACACGGTCACCAAGACCGGTGCGACCGTCAAGACCTCGGTCTTCGATACCGATGGCAGCATCAACAACACCCAGCTCGGCGTCACCAGTGCCAATGCCAAGGCGCTCGGCCTGGGCGTCGCCAGCGGTGCCATCGACGCGACGATCAAGTTCAGCTCCACCTTCGGCTTTGACTTCAACCCGACCGATGGCATTTCTGCGGGCAAGATCGATTTTGTCGGCGTCGCCATCCACGAAATCGGCCACGCGCTTGGTTTCGTCAGCGGCGTCGACGATTATGATTATATTTCTGCGGGTAACGGCCCGGGCGCGGCGAGCTATGCCAATTACGCCGTCAACAACGACTGGTGGGGCTATGCGCTCGATCTGTTCCGCTATGGCATCAACAGCAAGAATCTGGGCGGCGCGGGGCCGAAGCTCGACTGGAAGCCCGGCGACCCAACCTATTTCTCAATCGATGGATCGACCGCCTACAAGGGCGGCTATTTCTCGACCGGCAGTTATAATGGCGACAAGTGGCAGGCGTCGCATTGGAAGCGGACGTCGGGCAAGGCTGCCATCGGCGTGCTGGATCCGGCGGTCGCCTATGGCCAGCAGGATGTGGTGACGGCGGAGGACCTTGCCGCGCTCGATGCGATCGGCTGGAACGTCGATATCAATGTCGTGTCGAACGCCAGCTGGCGGATGTCGACGGCCCAGATCGGGCTGGCGAGCGGGTTATTTTCGGGGACCGCCATCGGAGCCGACCCCGGCACTGGCGGCAGCAACGTGCAGTTGGTGCCCGAACCCGCCAGCTGGGCGCTGTTGATCGCCGGGTTTGGCCTGACGGGTGCTACGCTCAGGCGGCGGCGGGCGTCCTTGGCCTAAGCCGACCTGCGCCTGCGCAAGCGAGGGACTTTCGTCCCCTCCCATTTTTGGACATGACCGGCCTGGTCCTACCGCCCGCCCTGCCCGCCGATGGCGGCCGACACCCCACCGATCGGTGACTACGGCGAGCAACCAGTTGTTTACGCTTAGTAAATCTAGATAAATCTGCAGGCTGCTCTTGCTTTGCTCCCCGCCAGTCGGTTTACTGCTGTCGGTGGGCCGGGGCGTCCCGGAGTTCGGTAGAATGGGGATTATGATGGTGAAAACGGGTTTGGCCGCAGCGACCGCCGTTGCATTGCTATCGTCTACCGCATCGGTTGCGACGCAATATGGCGTCCACATCAATCTTGTCGACGGCGTCGGCGTCACGCCCGGCAGCAACGCGTACAAGGGTTTCCATGCCGCTGCCGCTTACTGGGAAAGCGTGCTGACGACGTCGCAGCCGGTCACACTCAACTTCAACGTGGCGTTCGCGCCGCTCGGGCCGGACATCCTGGGTTCGACGGGCAGCAGCTTTACGTCGAAAGCCGCGATCAACATCGAAAACCGCCTGCGGGCTCGCCAGTACGGCGCGTTCGATGCGGCGCTGGTCCTGCCGACGCTGCACGCCAGCTCGGTCACCGGCAGTAACTCGGCGGTAAACGTCTATACGCCGGGCTACACCGATCCTGTCGCCCAGACCGGCTTCGACAATTCGACCAAGGTTTATGACACCGACGGCGGCTACAACAACAGCGTCATCGGAATGACGACCGCCAATGCCAAGGCGCTGGGCTATACCTTTGGGGCAGGCGCATCCGATGCGTCGATCACCTTCAGTTCGCAGTTCGGGTTCGATTTCAACCCACGCAATGGCATCACCACCGGCAAGTATGACTTTTATGCCGTAGCCATCCACGAAATGGGCCATGCGCTTGGCTTCGTCAGCGGTGTCGATGACTATGACTATTTGGGCACCGGTGGTCCGGCCGCAGACCAGGATTGCGGCGGCGTGTTGTGCAAGAACCTTGACGGCAATAGCGATTGGTGGGGCGAAACGCTCGACCTGTTTCGCTACAGCGCCGCCGATACGCTCGACTGGACAACGAATACCGCCAGCTATTTCTCCTCCGACGGCGGCGCTACGGCCTATGAACAAGGGCTGTTTTCCACCGGCACCTATAACGGTGATGGCTGGCAGGCGTCGCATTGGAAGGCGCCTCAGCTACCGGGCGGCCAGTTCAGCTGCGCCATCCCTAAGCTGGGAATTTTAAACCCTTATATTTGTGGCGGCCGGAATGGCGTTGTCACGGCGCTCGATCTCGCCGCGCAGGATGCCATTGGCTGGAATTTGGCAAATGGCGTCAGCGATCCGCACTATGCGCAATCTACGGCCCAGATCGCCTTTAACCTTACTCACGTACCAGAACCGGCCAGCTGGGCGCTGCTGATCGCCGGATTCGGAATTTGCGGCGCGGCGATGCGGCGGCAACGCAATCAATATTTACAGAAGGTTTAGTATTCGTTGATATCGCGCTTACAGCCTGACCGATGACTGTGCCTATCCAGCAACAATGTTATCAATCAAGCAGTTAGTTAAGATGAAATGTCGCAACGATCATTTTGTTCCTTGTCACGCTCGCCTGAATGGGGCTTGAATGGTTCATCGTCGATTGGGATCGGCGGATAAACGTTGAGGGGACGCAAGTGAAAATTTCATCCTACCGCGCTGCCTTTGTGGCATCGCTGCTCGCATCGACCGGCGCATATGCCGGCACCGTTGCCGACTATTCAGATTTCGAAGCAATGGAATTGACGCCGACTCTGGCGGGCGATTTCACGCTCGGCACCGCGCCGCACCCGACCGTCGGCGTCGGCAACACTGTCCAGACAGCGCATGCGCACACCGGCATCGGCTTCGAAGGCATCGGCCAATATGATGTCCAGCCGCTCGGCCGTGGCTTCATTCCACCAGACACGATGGGCGCTGTCGGCACGACGCAGTATATGTCGTTCGTCAACGGCGGCGTCGGCGTCTGGGACAAGGCGACGGGCGCGCGGACCTATTTCAAGACCGATCTGCAGTTCTGGCAGGGCCTTGGCCGCGCCGGCGCCAACGGCGATTCGCGTGTGATGTTCGACAAGACGTCGGGCCGCTGGATCGCGCTGTCGTTCGCCAATAGCGTCTCACAGCTCCAGATCGCCGTTTCGGACACCGACAATGCCCTCGGGCCGTGGAAGTCGACGGTGTTCACGGGCTATGCGGGCTTTGGCTTTGGCGCCACCGCCGATTACCCGACGATGGCGATCACCCAGAACTCGCTGGTCATCGGCACCAACAACTTCGCTCCGTCGAGCGCGGGCGGATCGAATAGCTTCCGCGGCACGACGGTTACCCTGCTGCCGATCAACAGCATCCTCGCTCTGGGTGGTCCAACGGTTGCTGGCGGCGTCCAGTATCAAACGCCCTACACCGGCGCGCCGACCGACGATTTCACCCGCGGCTTTGCCATTCAGGGTGTCAACGGCAGCGGTGCCGGCGGCGTCGACAAGGTGCTTGCCGTGTCGATCGAAGCCAATGGCCTGACGCGGTACAACTTCAGTGGCGCGACGCCGAATTCGGCCGTCGGCACCACACGCGGTGCAGCGACCGATTTCCTCGGCCTCAAGGACTATGCCGGCAACGGCCCGGCGCGTCAGCCAAGCGCGCTTAACGGCCGCGTCGTCGATACCCTCGATGACCGCGTCGGTTCGAGCGTCTATGAAGTCAACGGCCTGATCTACAGCGTCCATACCGTGACCCCGGTCGCGCATGGCGTGTCGACCGATCACACAGCTGTGCGCTGGGACGTCATCGACGCTAACACCAATGTCGTCCTCGCCGAGGGCAATATCGCTGATGCCACCCATGATTACTTCGAAGGATCGCTGGCCGTGAATGCGGCCGGTCAGGTTGTCATCGGCTATAACCGCTCGGGCAGCGGTGCGGACGGCAAGATCGCGGTTTTGGCGCGGACCTATCGCACCGTTGGCGGGCGTCTGATCCAGATGGGCGGCGAACTTCTGCTCACCGTCAGCGACAGCGGCGACTATCACAACGGCAGCCTCGATGGCGGTGTTGCTGCCGGTCGCCAGCGTTGGGGTGATTATAGCGCGGTCTCGCTTGATCCGAACGATCCCAACAGCTTCTGGGTGATCGGCGAATTCGCCCGCGAGCCGAACAACCTGGCCAACGGCCACCCCGGTGGCACCGGCGGCACGCGTTGGGGCACGTGGATCTCGCAGGTCATCGTCGGTTCGGCAGTTCCCGAGCCGTCCAACTGGGCGCTGCTGATTGCCGGGTTCGGCCTGATGGGCGCAGCAATGCGCCGCCGGTCGGCACTGGCAACCGTCGCCGCCTGATCGTCGACACGTGACGAAGCGGGCGGGGTCGCAAGGCCCCGCCCGTTTTCGTTTGGGCGTTACCGTTCAGCAACCGGACAGGAGCGTGATCGCATGCGATCTGCCATGAAACAGCTTCTTGCCGTCACCGCAGCGTTGATCGCCGTTGCCGCCGCCCCTGCGCCGCTGACCGGCAATTGGGCGGGCGACCGGATGAGCTTTGTGGCGACTGCCGACAGCACAATCGTCCAGAGCGATTGCTCGTTCGGCAAGATCGACGGTGCCATCACCCCTGATGCTGCCGGGGGCTTTACCGCCTCGGGCTATTTCAACGACCACACGCCCGGCCCGCAACTTGCCGAGATCGCTCCCGCTGACCGCCCGGCGCAGTTCACCGGCAAACTGCACGGCGATACGCTTCAGCTGACAATGATGGCGAAGGGCCAGCCCGCGCGCCACTTCACTCTGGTGCGCGACAAGCGGATCAAGTTCGTCCGCTGCCTTTAGGCGGCGCGCCCGCCCGGAGCACCGCTGCCGGCGTGCAGAACGCTCTCCCGGCCGTCGCGCACGCGCACCACGGTCCCCTGCGGCAGGTCCTCCGCCACCGGCACCCCGTGCCAGTCGCGCCCGCCCGCAAGCGCTCCGCGCAAGACGCGCGCCGTGATGCCGTGACTGATGACGAGTGCTGGACGAGCCGGATCAAGCTCCGCCAGCCATGACCGAAGCCGCGCCGCGATCGCCGGAAACCATTCGCCGTTCGGCGGCTCGACGCTGAACAACCGCCGCTCCATATCGATGATCGGGCCGATGTCGGCGACGATGTCGCTGTACAGCCGTCCCTCCCAGTCGCCGACGTCGATCTCAAGCAGCCGCGCATCGCTGCGCCACGCGAAGAAATCATGCCCGAGATGTTCGCCGACAATCGCCGCCGTCTGCAAAGTCCGCCCCGATGGCGATGCCCAGAGATCGATATCGGGCTTGGTCCCAAGCGCGACCGCCAGCGCCGCCCCCATTGCCTCGGCCTGGCCGATGCCGCGCCGGGTCAATGGCGTATGCCCCATATGCCCCTGCATCCGCGCGGCAGCATTATAGACGGTTTCGGCGTGGCGGGCGATGATCAGATCCATTCAAGGTGCCTACCCCGCCCGTCATTCCCGCGAAAGCGGGTTCCCGCCTTCGCCGGAATGACGATGCAGGTGGTGCAACATCGCCACTACCCCTTCGCTGCCGCGACGCTATAGTCGCGCAAACTTCATCGCCCGGGGCGGGGAAAACGAGGACCAAGAATGAAGGCGACGGTCGAACGCGCGACACTGCTGAAATGCCTGGCGCACATCCAGTCGGTGGTCGAGCGGCGCAACACCATCCCGATCCTGTCGAACGTGCTGATCGAGGCGCGCAGCGAAGGCCTGCGGCTGATGGCCACCGACCTCGACCTGCAGGTCGTCGAGACGATCCCGGCGACCATCGATCTCAACGGCGCGACGACGGTCAGCGCCCACACGTTGTTCGACATCGTCCGCAAGGTCAGCGAAGGCGCGCAGGTCGAAATGACCGTGTCGGGCGAAAAGATGGCGATCGTCGCGGGACGTTCGCGCTTCAGCCTGCCGACGCTGAAGCGCGACGATTTCCCGGTCATCGCCGAAACCGAACTGCCGACGGTGTTCGACCTGCGCGCCGCCGACCTGCGCCAGCTCATCGATTCGACGCGCTTTGCGATTTCGACCGAGGAAACCCGTTATTACCTCAACGGCATCTTCATCCATGCCGTCGACGGCGCGGTGCCCAAGCTGCGTGCCGTCGCGACCGACGGCCACCGGCTGGCGCGGATCGAATTCGACCTGCCCGAGGGTGCCAAGGGCATGCCCGACGTCATCGTACCGCGCAAAGCCGTCGGCGAAGTCCGCAAGCTGCTCGATGAGGCCGGGGCGGACGATCTGGTGACGGTGTCGCTTTCATCGACCAAGGTCCGCTTCAAGGTCGGCGAGGTCACGCTGACATCGAAACTGATCGACGGCACCTTCCCCGATTACACCCGCGTCATCCCGACCGGCAACGACCGGCTGCTGAAGATCGACACGCGGAGCCTGTCGGAAGGCGTCGACCGCGTCGCCGCCATCGCCACCACCGAGAAAACCCGGGCGGTCAAACTGGCGCTGGGCCGCGACAAGGTCACCCTGTCGGTGACCAGTCCCGAAAACGGCACGGCGGCCGAGGAAGTCCCCGCCGACTATAATTCGCCGGAGTTCGAGGTTGGCTTCAATTACCGCTATCTGCTCGACATTCTGGGCCAGGTCGAAAGCGACCAGGTCGATGTCCACCTCGCCGACGCCGCCGCCCCGACACTGATCCGCGAGGGGGATGATTCCAAGGCGCTCTACGTGCTGATGCCGATGCGGGTGTGAGGTCGGTTAAGCGCGCTTCCGTCTGAAATCCTTGAGAACTTCTCGAGCGGCGTTGTGGCCCGGCGCGCCGGAGACGCCGCCGCCGGGGTGGGTGCCGCTGCCGCACATGTAAAGCCCGGCGACTGGCGCGCGATAGGCTGCGTAGCCGAGCACCGGACGGGCTGAGAAAATCTGCCCCAGCGTAAGGCGGCCGTGGAAAATGTCACCGCCAACAAGACCGAAATCGCGTTCGAGGTCGAGCGGTGACTTGATCTGCCTGCCGACCACCGAAGCGGCGAAACCCGGTGCCCATTCTTCCACCGTGGCGATCATATGGTCGGCGACTTCCTCACGAGCGTCGTCCCAGCTGCGGCCATCGGGCAATTCCGGCGCGACGTGCTGGCAGAACAGGCTGGCGACGTGCTGCCCCCGCGGGGCGAGGCTGTCGTCGAGGGTCGAGGGGATCAGCATTTCAATGATCGGTTCGCGCGACCAGCCGAGGCTGCGCGCGTCGAAGAACGCCTGTTCCATGTACCGCAGCGTCGGCGCGATGACGATCCCCGACGACAGATGCGGCCCGGTGCCGGGGCGGCAGGTGAAGTCCGGCAACCGCGACATCGCCACGTTCATGCGGAAGGTGCCGGAACCGGATTTGTAGTTGGCGATACGCGCGCGGAAATCGGCGGGAAGCAGCGCCGGATCGACCAGCCGTTCAAACAGCAGCTTGGGGTGGATGTTGGAAACGACAGCGCGCGCCCGGATCGTCTCACCCGCCGATGTGACGACACCGACGGCGCGGCCCTTTTCGACCAGCACCTCGGCGACGCCCGCATCGGTCCTGATCTCGACGCCGCGCGCCTCGCAGCAGCGCGCCATCGCCTGGGTGATCGCTCCCATCCCTCCGATCGCGACACCCCAGGCACCTTTGACGCCGTTCGATTCGCCGAAGACGTGGTGGAGCAGGACGTAAGCCGATCCCGCCTCATACGGCGACGCATAATTGCCGACGACGCCGTCAAAGCCATAGACCGCCTTGATCGGCGAACTTTCGAACCAGCCGTCGAGGAAATCGCCCGCCGATGAGCTGAACAGCTCGAGCAGCGTCCGCCGCTCGTCCATGGTCAGCCGCCGCATCCGGTTGCCCAGCCGCGCCGCGCCCAGAATATCGGGCAGCGCACCGCGCCAGCTGCCTTCCGTCAGGTTGGGTGGCGTCTCCAGCACAAGGTCACGGAGCAGATCGGCGATCGTCTCGAGCCGTTCGGCATAGGGATGGAGCGCGTCGGCATCCTTGGCGGACCAGCGCGCCACTTCGGCGTGTTCGTCGGGGCCGGTCAGCAGCCCACCGCCGGTTTCGGTCGGCAGGAAATTTGCGGCGGGGCGGTTGACGATGCGCAGCCCGTGCTTGGCCAGTTCGAGATCGGCGATGACCTTGGGGTTGAGCAGGGACACGGTGTAGCTGGCGACCGAATTGCGAAAGCCGGGCGCGAATTCCTCGGTGATCGCCGCGCCGCCGACGACGGCATTTTTCTCCAGCACCGTCACTTTCAGCCCCGCCGCCGCCAGATAGGCGGCGCAGGTGAGGCCGTTATGGCCGCCGCCGATGATGACGATGTCGCGCGTTTCAGCAGCCATTCAATTCCCTTTGGTCAACACGAATACCGCCTGTTCGGCGGCAAGATTGGCGAGTGCTCCGCTCCGCCGCCGCCCGCGCGACAGGAAGCTGGCGCTTTCGATACGGAACCCCAGGCTTGCCGCCAGCGCGCGGAAGTCGTCGACGGTGCACAGGTGGATGTTGGCAGTCTCGTGCCAGCTGACTGGCAGCGTCGGCGTCACCGGCATCCGCCCGCCGAACAGCAGCGAATGGCGCACCCGCCAATGGCCGAAATTGGGGAAACTGACCACGGCGCGGCGCGCGATGCGCAGCAATTCGGTCAGCACCGCGCCCGGCGAACGCATCGCCTGCAGCGTGTCCGACAGGATCGCCATGTCGAACGCGCCGTCGGGGTAATCACGGAGGTCTGTGTCGGCGTCGCCCTGCACTACGCTCAAGCCCCGCGCCATACAGGCCGCGACATTGGCGGCGCTGACGTCGATGCCGCGGCCTTCGACCGCGCGGGTGTCGCGGAGATAGGCCAGCAGATCGCCATCGCCGCAGCCGATGTCGAGGACGCGTGCGCCGTTCGGCACGGCATCGGCAACAGCGGCAAGGTCAGGGCGGAGGGTCACAGCCCCGCCCGCAGAAAGCCATCGACCGCCCGGTTCAGCTCCGGCGTATCGAGCAGAAACGCGTCATGACCGTGGGGGCTCTCGAGCTCGACAAACGACACCGCTGCCCCCGCCGCGTTCAATGCCCGGACGATCCGCCGGGCTTCGGACGTCGGATACAGCCAGTCGGTGGTGAAGCTGATCACCGCAAAGCGCGCCCGCGTCCCCGAAAACGCCTTGGCCAGCACGCCGTCATGCGGAGCCGCCAGATCGAAATAATCCGTGGCCCGGGTGATGTAGAGGTAGGAATTGGCGTCGAAGCGTTCGACAAACGCCAGCCCCTGGTGGCGCAGATAACTCTCGACCTGAAAATCCGCGTCGAAACCAAAGCCCAGCGCATCGCGGTCCTGCAGCCGCCGTCCGAACTTTTCGGTCAGACCGGCCTCCGACAGATAGGTGATGTGCGCCGCCATGCGCGCGACCGCCAACCCTGCCGTGGGAGCCCGGTCCTCGGCATATGCCCCACCCGCCCACGCGGGATCGGCCATGATCGCCTGCCGTCCAACCTCGTGAAAGGCGATGTTCTGCGCGGAATGACGAGCCGCGGTGGCGATGGCAACGACCGAGCGCACCCGCTCCGGATAGGCCACCGCCCAGTCGAGCGCCTGCATGCCGCCCATCGAGCCGCCGATCACGGCCTTCAATGCGCCGACGCCGAGGTGATCGAGGAGCGCCGCCTGCGCCCGCACCATGTCGCGGATGGTGATGACCGGGAACGCCATGCCATACCGCGCGCCGGTCGCCGGATCGACGCTGCCGGGGCCACTCGACCCGCTGCAGCCGCCAAGTACATTGGCACAGACGATGAAATGTCGGCCGGGATCGACGGGCTTGCTGGGGCCGACCAGCCGGTCCCACCAGCCGGGTTTGCCAGTGAGCGGATGCACCGAGGCGACGTGCTGGTTGCCGGTCAGCGCGTGGCAGACAAGGATGGTGTTGCCGCCGTCGGCCGCCAGTGTGCCATAGGTTTCATAAGCGATATCGAGCGCGGCGAGGCTCTGGCCGCTAGCGAGCGCAAACGGGCCGGGCAGCGTGACGCGGCGGTCGAGGCCGAAACGCGCATCGGCGGCGGCGGAAAAGGCGGCGGCGCTGGCCATCGCCGACGGTTAGGGAATCGCGCGCGGCTTGTCACGGCAACGCTGGCATTTCCCATGAAATCGCGCCAAGCACGCCGCTATGATCCGCACCCTCGCCCTCAGCCTCCTCCTCGCCGCCCCCGCCTTCTCCGCCGACCGCCTGACCGACGCCGCCCGCGTTCGCGACGCGGCGCTCGCGCACAACGACAGTTACGCGATCCTCGAATCGTTGACGACCGAGATCGGGCCGCGCCTCGCCGGGTCAGCGGCCGAGGCACGGGCGCGCGATTGGGCCGTACGGACGATGACGGCCGCAGGGCTCAGCAATGTTCATATCGAAACCTTCCCGCTCAACGTCTGGGAACGCGGCGTCGAGGCCGCCGAGGTGGTCGGCACGTCGCCGCAGCGGCTGCTCGTCACCGCGCTCGGGCGCAGCGGCGCGACCCCTGCGGGTGGCGTCACCGCGGCGGTCGTCTGGTTTGCCGACCTGCAGGCACTGCGGGACGCGCCCGCCGGAAGTCTGACCGGAAAGATCGCCTTCATCGATCATCACATGGCTCCGGCGCAAAACGGTGCGAGCTACGGCGCCAACAACGCCGTGCGCACCGCAGGGCCCGCGATCGCCGCGAGCAAGGGAGCCGTGGCGACACTGATCCGCAGTCTGGGCACCGGCACGATGCGCGATCCGCACACCGGCGTCACCCAGACCCCCGCCGGTCAGCAGCCGTCGCCTGCAGGGGCGCTGTCGGTGCCCGATGCCGAACAGCTGGTGCGCCTGCTCAAGCGTGGCCCGGTCAGCGTCCATTTGACCCTGACGCCGCGCTTCACCGGGACCGGCCAATCGGGCAATGTCGTCGGCGACCTACCGGGCAGCGGCGCACCGGGCGAATATGTCGTCCTGGGCGGGCATCTCGACAGCTGGGACCTGGGCACTGGCGCGATCGACGATGGCGCAGGGGTGGCGATCACCCTTGCCGCTGCCAAGACAATCAAGGATGCCGGTCTGCAACCGCGCCGGACGATCCGCGTCGTCTTCTGGGGCTCTGAGGAGGTCGGCGGCGAAGGCGGTGCGGCATTCGCGGCGGCCCATAAGGCCGACCGCGTCGCCTTGGCCGGCGAGAGCGATTTCGGCGCCGATCGCATCTATCGACTGACCACCAGCATCGCCGCCGCGCAGTCACTGGCAGCCGATATTGCGCGTGCGCTGGCACCTCTTGGCGTCGATTGGGACAAGACGGCGACAGCGCGCGGCGGGGCCGACGCCGGGCCGGTCGGTGAAAACGGTGCGGCGCTGATCGACCTGGGCCAGGACGGCGGCCGCTATTTCGACCTCCACCACACCGCCGACGATACGCTCGACAAAGTCGATGCGCGCCAGATGGACCAGAATGTCGCCGCATGGGCCGCCGCCGTCTGGTTGGCGGCAAGCGACGACCGTGATTTGCGGGCAACACCGGCACATTAAGCAATTTTTGGGGAACATCGCTGCGTTGCGGCAGTTATTTGATCCTAAGACGTTATTTCCGGGCGGATGTCCTGTGCCCGGAATGATTTAAGGGACGAAAGTCACGACAATGAAGCAGCCTGACGCCAGTGAGGAAAGGCACGGAGAGCCCCGCCGCGAAGATTTCGCAGCGCTGTTCGCCATGCTCAACCAGCCGGTCAGCGCCGAGGAGACGTGCGCGTCGTTCGAGCGGCTGCTGACCCGCGCAGCTTCGCCGACCTTCCGCCGCGAGACGCTCGGCAAATTGTACTAGTTGCCAGCGCTGCTCAGCGCCGCGATCTCCGCTTCGCTCAAGCCCAACGCGGTCAGCACTGCGGTCGTATCCGCCCCGGCTGTTGTCAGGCCCCCGGTACTAGTCCGCGCTCCATCGAGACTCAGCGGCAATACCGGCAAGCTGGCGGTCCGCCCCTCGCCCAGGTCAAGCCGGGCCAAACCGCCACTCGCCAGCAGGTGCGGGTCGGTAGCGAGATCCTCGGGCTTGCCGATCGGTGCGAACGGCAGCCCGGTCCCATCCAGGCGTGCGATCAACTCATCACGCGTATAGCGCACCAGTTCGGCGCGGACGCGCGGCAACAGCCGATCACGCGCGAGCACCCTGGCGTTATTGGCACGCAGGCTCTCGTCGGCCCATAAATCATCGAGGCCGAACAGCGCACAGAACTTTGCCCATAGCGCGTCAGTGACCACGCCGACGAACAGCTGCTCGCCATCGGCGGTATCGAACACGTCATAGACTGCCCATGCCGATACCCGGACCGGCATCGGAGCGGCGGGGCTGCCGGTGACGGCGTGTTGCGCCATATGCTGACCGACGAGATAGGCAGTGGTTTCAAACAGCGCGCTTTGGACGTGCATGCCATGCCCGGTCCGATGCCGCGCCTCGACCGCCGCCAATATGCCGATGACGCCGAACATCCCGCCGGTGACGTCGATCACCGACGCACCTGCGCGCAACGGTCGCCCCGGCGGCCCGGTCATATACGCCAGCCCGCCCATCATCTGCGCAACCTCGTCGAGCGCAGTACGATCCTCATAAGGTCCGGGCAGAAAGCCCTTTTCGCTGCAATAGATCAGCCGCTCGTTGAGCGAGCGCAGGTCCCTATAACCCAGCCCGAGCCGGTCCATTGCGCCGGGCCGAAAGTTCTCGATAACGATGTCGGCCGACGCGGCAAGGAGCGTCGCCGCTTTCAACCCGGCTTCGGATTTCAGGTCGAGGGTGACACTTTTCTTGCCGCGATTGTACATCGCATGATAACCGGCGCCCGATCCGAGCAGCCGCCGCGTCGCGTCGCCGCCGATGGGTTCGACGCGAATGACCTCGGCCCCCAGATCGCACAGGATCGCCCCTGCCGCCGGGCCCATGACCATGTGGGTGAATTCGACGACCCGCAATCCGGCGAGGGGCGCGGGAGTATCTTCAGCCGTCATCGCCTGCCGTCCTTGTCCGCCGGAGAACAACGGCATATGTCCGGACAACTTCCGGAGCAAGCATGACGCGCGATATCGACATATTGATAAGCGAAGTCGGCCCGCGTGACGGGTTACAGTCGATCGCTCCGGTGATGCCACTTGCCGCCAAATGCGCCTGGATCGATGCCGAAGTTGCCGCCGGGGTGCGCGAGATCGAGGTCGGCAGTTTCGTTCCCGCCAGGCTGCTGCCGCAACTGGCAAATACCGCCGCCGTCGTCGCCCATGCCCGCAGCCATCCCGGCCTGACTGTCGCCGTGCTGGTGCCCAATGCCCGCGGCGCAGAGGCGGCGCTGGCGGCGGGGGCGCACAAGCTCACCCTGCCGCTGTCAGCGTCGGAAACCCACAGCCTTGCCAATCTGCGCCGCACCCATGCGCAGGTGCTTGACGAGGCGCGCCAAATTGCCGCGATGATCCGCGCGCTGCCCGCCGCCGAGCGCCCGCATTTCGAAGGCAGCGTCTCGACGGCGTTCGGCTGCACGCTGGAGGGCGTCGTGCCCCAGGCCAAGGTCGTCGAACTTGCCGAGGCATTGATGGCGGCGGGGTGCGACGAGGTCGGGCTGAGCGACACCACGGGCTATGCCAACCCGGCGCAGGTCAGGGCGCTGGTCCGGGCGGTCCGCGCCGCCATCGGTGACGACAAACTGACCGGCCTGCACCTCCACAACACCCGCGGGCTGGGGCTGGCCAATGTGCTGGCCGGGCTCGACGTTGGCATCACCACCTTCGACGCCTCACTCGGCGGGCTCGGCGGCTGCCCGTTCGCGCCGGGGGCGAGCGGTAACATCGTTACCGAGGATCTGGTCTTCATGCTCGAGGCGATGGGCCTGCGCACGGGCATCGACCTCGACCGGCTGCTCCGCGTCCGCGACGTGCTGCACGCCGCTTTGCCCGACGAGGCGCTCTACGGCTTCACGCCGGACGCTGGACTGCCCTTAGGGTTTCACGCCGCCGCTTAATGCAGCTTGCCCCGCTGCTGCGGACCGGCGGGTTTCGCCGGACGCGGACGGCCGGGCCCGAGCGGGCGCACCATAACGCCAGAGTTCGGCGCGGGACGATTGGGGCCATTGCCGGCGCGCAGCTGCGGACGCGGGCCGCTCGGTCGTCCGCCCTGAGGGCGCTGCCCCTGACCCGGCGGGCCGTCGGCGGGGATGATACGGATGCCGCCTTCGGGGGAGCGGTCCTCGCCCTCCGTCCGCTTCAGCGCGTCGGCGAACCGGGCAGCCAGTGCGCGCGGGATTTCGAACATCGTCTCCTCCGGCCCGATGCGGATGGCGCCGATTTCGGTCTTGGTGACATGGCCACGACGGCAGATCAGCGGCAACAGCCAGCGCGGATCGGCGTTCATACGCCGGCCGACGTCCATGCGGAACCAGGCGGTATCCTCAAACCCCTGGCGCGGGCCATCGTCCCGGGCACCGCGTTCGGGGCGCGGCGGCGGCGATGACGCGTCGATCAGCTCCTCGGTCGCGGGGAGCTTCGAGCGATGGGCGCGGACGAGCGCGGCGGCGATTTCCTCCGGCGAACGCTCCGCGAGCAGGCGCTGCGCCAGCCGGATATCTTCCTCATCAGCCTCAACGGGAACCTCAAGCAGAGCCGTCAACAGCCGGTCATGGTCGCTGCGGCGAATGTCGGCCGGCGTCGGCGCGGTCATCCATTCGGCGTTGATCTTGGCACCGCGCAGCATCCCCTCCACCCGGCGACGCGCCGGATAGGGGACGATCAACACGGCCGTGCCCTTCTTGCCCGCGCGCCCGGTGCGGCCCGAACGGTGCTGCAACGTCTCGGCATCGCGCGGCAGTTCGACATGCACGACCAGCGACAGATGCGGCAGATCGATGCCGCGCGCCGCGACGTCGGTGGCGACACAAATGCGCGCGCGGCGGTCACGCAGCGCCTGCAGCGCGGCGTTGCGTTCGTTCTGGCTATGCTCGCCGGACAGTGCGACGGCGTCAAAGCCCCGTTCGGTCAGGCTGGCATGGAGGTGGCGGACATTGTCGCGGGTCGCGCAGAACAGCATCGCCGTCGGGGCTTCGTGGAAGCGCAGCAGATTGACGACGGCGTTTTCGATATCGGCGGGGGCGACGACGACCGCCTGATAGGCGATGTCGCCATGGCCACGATCCTCGCCGACCGTCGAGATGCGCAGCGCATCGCGCTGATAGCGTTTGGCAAGTGCCACGATCGGCTTGGGGATGGTCGCCGAAAACATGAACGTCCGCCGGGTTTCGGGCGTCGCATCGAGGATCTGCTCAAGGTCCTCGCGGAAACCCATGTCGAGCATCTCATCGGCCTCATCGAGCACGGCTACGGCGATCTGCGACAGGTTCAGCGCGCCGCGTTCAAGGTGATCGCGCAGCCGCCCCGGCGTGCCGACGACGATGTGCGCGCCGTTGCTCAGCGCCTTGCGTTCCTTACTGGCGTCCATGCCGCCAACGCACGTCGCGATGCGCGCGCCGGTCGGGCTGTAAAGCCAGATCAGTTCGCGACTGACCTGCAGCGCGAGTTCTCGGGTCGGCGCGATGACCAGCGCCAGCGGCGCCCCGGCGCGGGCTGTGCGGCCATCCTCACCCAACAACTGTGGCGCAAAGGCGAGGCCAAAGGCGACGGTTTTGCCGGAACCGGTCTGAGCCGAAACCAGCAGATCGCGGCCTTCGGCTTCGGGTTGCAGGACGGCGGCCTGGACGGGGGTGGGGGCTTCGTAACCACGGGCGGTGAGCGCCTGGCGAAGCAGGTCTGGCAGAGTTGAAAAGGGCATGGCGGGGCTTATGGCGGATTTCGCCCGGTTTGGCGAATTGCAGTGCAGCATAGGCGTCGCAATGAGCGTCTTGCGCCGCCTGCGCCCTTTGCTAACCTGTCGGTCATGATCAAACCGACCCTCGCTGCCCTGCTCCTTTTGGCACTCGCCGTGCCCGCCCTTGCCGCCGATGATGCCAAGGCCAAGTCCGAAGCCCCCGATACGCCGATCCCGCCGCCCAACCGATCGGTCACCCATCACGCCGGGACCTTTGCCGGGGTCAAGATCGGCTACACGGCGATTACCGGCGAGACGTATCTGAAGGACGCCGACGGCAAGCCTACGGCAGCGATCTTTTCGACGAGCTACATCAAGGACGGCGTCGACCCGCGCCGCCCGGTGACGTTCCTGTACAACGGCGGCCCCGGCTCCGGCAGCGTCTGGCTGCACATGGGGGCGTTCGGCCCCAAGCGCGTCCACATCCCCGATGCCAAGGACGATGGCGCGCCGCCCTACCCGATCACCGACAATCCGGATTCGCTGCTCGACGTCACCGATCTGGTGTTCATCGACCCGGTCGGCACGGGTTTTTCGAAAGCGCTCGGCAAGACCGAGGCCAAGTCGTTCTGGGGCGTCACTGCCGATGCCAAGTCGATCGACAAGTTCATCCGGCTATGGCTGAGCGAGCATAACCGCTGGAATGCCCCCAAATTCATCGGCGGCGAAAGCTATGGCACCACGCGTTCGGCGGCGCTGACCCATGAGCTGGAGGGGACGTACAACAACGTCGGCCTCAACGGCGTCATCCTGATCTCGACGATCCTCGATTTCGGCTCATCGTCGGAGGTCGAGGGTAACGAGATGCAATATGTCGGCACGCTGCCGTCGATGGCGGCGGTCGCCTGGTATCATAAACACCTGCCGGGCACCCAGCCACCGGCGCTCGAACCGTTCGTCGATCAGGCGCGGGCCTTTGCGCGCGGGCCGTATCTGGCGGCGCTGATGAAGGGGACGGCGCTGACCGCCGCCGAACGCACCGACATCCGGCACCAGCTGGCGGGCTTTACCGGGTTGAGCGAAGATTACCTAGACAAGGCCGATCTGCGCATTTCGCCGAACCGCTTTTACAAGGAACTGCTGCGCGACCGGGGTCAGGTGATCGGCCGCCTCGACAGCCGTTATCTCGGCATCGACCTCGACCGCGCCGGCGAGGGGCCCGACAACGATCCCAGCTTCTATGGCATTTCCGACAGCTATACCGCCGCCATCAACAGCTATTTGCGCGAAGACCTGAGCCTCAAAATCGAGCGCGAATATGTCACCATCGGCGGGGTCCAGGGCTGGGACTGGAAGCTGGGCGGCGAACGAGGACGCGAACAGACCTATCTCAACGTCGCGCAATATCTGTCACGCGCGCTGCGCGAGAATTCGGGGCTGAAAGTCTTCGTCGGCCAAGGCTATTTCGATTTTGCCACGCCGTTCTTCGCCGCCGAACAGTCACTGACCCGCCCCGGCTTCCCCGACGGCCGCGTCGAGTTCCATTATTATCAGGCCGGCCACATGATGTACGTCCACGACGCCGATCTGCGGAAACTGGCGAGCGATGTGCGCGGGTTCATTCAGCGGCAGAAGTAGGCTTGCGTCTGTGCGGCACCTACGTTAGTCCGATCAAAGGGCAGCTTTTCGGATAGAATTCGTATATGGGGTTTGGCTTGCTTCGGGAGAAGTTCATGCCACGGTCGATGCGAATTTCGCCCAGTTCGGTCGATGAAGTTCTCAGAATTGAGCCCGAGGACGGGCGGTTAACTTATCAGGCCGCGCCGGTCAATAAATTGATCGTAAGTTTTGCTCAAAGGTTACCTATTAGTGATGAGAGTGCGAACGAAAAGCGGTATCTGTGGGTAGTGAGTAATGATGATGCACCCCACGCTCTCGAGTTTTGCGCCTGGGCCACGACATTGTCAGCCAAGAAGTTGAAACACTCTAACCTTACGGGGGGCGGTGAGGCCTACATCGGTGGCGAACTTTGGTTTGTAGATGATCGAACCGTCATATTGAATTTTTGCTCGGGACGATATGGCGCGACATCGAGGGCGGATCTACCGATTATGGAGGCGACTATCTGCGCGCTTCTAAAGGACGGATATCGAGTTGCTACCACCGGGCCTGATTTCGAAAATGGTTACCCTTCATCTAAGCTCTTGACGTCTGATCCTATATATATGGAGCCCGTCGATGCCTGATTCTTTGGCAGATCAGGTACTATCTGTTTTCGGTACTAACCTGACTGGGGGCGACATTCGCCAAGCCGCAGCAACATCAAGCGCAGAATTTGTTCGAACACAATATCATTTATCGATCGCGATCCCCGAGGCGACTGGCTATCGGCTGACTGCACTGGATGCTCTTGATCAATACGGCTGGGAAGTTCTCTCGCGTTTAGCTGACGACCATTCTACATCATTGGTTGCAAGTGACGGCGAGCCATTTGACACCATTATCAACCGCACCGCAGATCTCGGACTGGACCTTTTTTTGCTCCAGCAGGAGTCCGGCTGGGCCGCTAGCGATCAAGAAGCCTTTTCTTCACGTCACCAAGTAGCTTTCCGTAAGCTTGATCTTCTCGCCTCAAAGTTAGGGTTGCAGGCTAGTATGATTGGAAGGGCCGAAGGAGGCGACAGTAACCCCCTGGGTGCGCGCCTCAGGACGTTAGCCAAAGATAGTGAAACTAGGCTTAGCCCAGGTATGGTTATTGCCATAACAGAAGCAAGTCGGTTACTTGCTGATTATGTAGATTTGCGATCTGCACATCAATATCTTGTACCGAGTTACTCTGTAATAACAGAAGCCAATTTGGTGCGAATTAGACAGATATCTGAAAGAGGTCAAAAGCGCCCAGCGTGGGTGGTTGGCTTCGAATGCGCCGACGAATGTCGGCGAATTCTGGATGTCTTTGAAGATGATCCCGTTGACAGTATAAGTAGATTGATTGAGCAAACTTTCGATCTGCTACTTATGTATGTATCCGTTGATGAAAAATTCACAGGCTGCGCTATTCAACTCGGGCGCGGGCGCGCAATAATATGCAACATTGCAACCGGTGGTGGGGATATATTGCTTCAAAGAGCAGCATTGGCTCATGAACTTGGTCACATACTAATGGACAATGATGAACAATTGAATAACGTTCGTGTGGATCAAGATCGAGTGTTTGATGATAACATAATGCATAAAGACAAAATCGAAAGTCGTGCTAACGCCTTTGCCGCCCAATTGCTTGCACCCCAATCAGCTGTAAATCGACTATACAATCTGTGGGGGAGAAGTGATTATTCGATCATAAGACTTATGGCCTTTTTTGGGGTGAGTCAAACGATTATTAGGCATCAACTACGTAATGGAAACTATCCGGATATAGATTCGAGATTCGCTAGACAACAGAACTTAATGCCCCAATCGATCGATAAATGGATGTCTCGAGAACGGAATATTTATCAACGTATAAGCGGCGCTATAAGTGGCTTGCCACACATAAGAAGGAACAAACTCTCGTTAATTGGATCCATTCTATTCAAATCTAACCTACTGTCTCTAGATAGGTTAAACTCTATATTTGGCTACGGTTCAGCAAATGCGAAATTAATTGCGAATAAAATAAACTCCATGCCAGCCTTGAATAAGCTTTATGTAAGCTGACTTAAGGTCGCGCTATCATCCACCCAATTGAAATTTACCCCATCACCGCCACCCGCCGCTGCACACCCCAGGTCTGGCTGCCGGTC
This sequence comes from Sphingomonadales bacterium, assembly GCA_038211945.1. Taxonomy (GTDB): domain Bacteria; phylum Pseudomonadota; class Alphaproteobacteria; order Sphingomonadales; family Sphingomonadaceae; genus Sandarakinorhabdus. The sequence goes on along the minus strand of JBBQVA010000008.1, from coordinate 4,861 downwards.
AGGAACATCGCCCAGCCCCACATCGCGCCGGTGTGGCGGAGCAGCTGGAAGGTGAATGGCTCGGCCAGCGCGGCGAGGAATGCCTGGCCAAGGCTTGCCCCGGTCGTGTCGCCGACCCAGCGGCGGTACAGGTGTATCGACCATAGGTGAAAGGCGAGGTCGATGGCGATCTTGCTGCCGATGACGATGGCGACCGGCAGCAGGATGTTGAACCGCCCGGTCACCGCATAGAACACCAGCAGCGCGAAAGCCGTCAGGCCGTACAGCGGCTGCAACGTATCCGCCGCCTTGACCGGCAGCATCGCCAGCCCCAGCGCGCCGTAACGCCGCGCCCCGACCATGTCGCGATACCAATATTGCGTCTGCAGGAAGCCGCCGAACCAGCGCCGCCGCTGGCGCAGGAAAGCCAGCGTCGAACTGGGGGCCTCGGTCAGCGCCCGCGCTCCGCCGAGGACGCGCACCGTCCAGCCCAGCCCCTCGCGGCGACCATGGCGCTGGAGCCGGTGGATCAGCTCATAATCCTCAACCAGGCAATCGGGATCGAAGCCGCCGACTGCCAACACCGCCTCGCGCCGGAACCCGGCAAAGGCGCCCGAGATCAACAGCAGGCTGTCCAGCCGCATCCAGGCATAGCGCGACAGGAAGTTGCGCACATATTCATAGGTCTGGAACCACTGGAACAGCCGCCCGCCCGGTGTCGGCGCGCAGACCGGGGTCAGCACGCCGGTTGCGGCGACCAGCCCCGGTTCGGCGGCAAAGGCGCGGCGGATGGCGGCGATGGCGCCCGCGTCGAGCAGTGTATCACCGTCGACGGTGACGACGACATCGGTATCGATTCGCGTCATCGCATCGTTGAGCGCCCGCGCCTTGCCCTGATGCGGCAGCCGCAGCCAGAGCAGCCGCCCCGCCTCGCTGACGCCGCCGATAGCGGGTTCGGTCAGGCCATAGTTGGCGAACAGCACTGCCGCCGTCGTATCGCTCGACCCGTCATCGGCGATGACGATGCGGTCGGGTACATCGCTCTGTCTGAGCAGCGCCGCCAGCGTCACGGGCAACACGGCGGCTTCATTATGGGCTGCAACAATGACGCCGACCGTCACGGCCCGACCGTCCCCCGCCACCGGCAGCGCACGGAGCAGCGGTAGCGTCGCCACGAACGTAAACACCAGCAGCAGCGTGTCGTACCCGGCATAGGCCAGCCCCGCCGACCAGGCCCAGACGCCCGGCAGCAGGAACGGCGCACCGAGCAGCACAATCCACAGCAGCAGCACCGCGCCGTGAATGGCGATGCTCGGCCACGGCGTCGGCGGCGGCGACCGGCGCGGCGAATTGGCGATCAGCGCGGTGTCGAGGGTGCGGTCGGGTGTCGCCATGACTTTCCATCGGTGAAACCGGACCGCTATAGGCGGTAATCTGATCGGCGCATGAACCGATGCCGCAGGCGTAATGACGCAGGAGAAGCCGATGCAGATTGCCGCCCGCTATACCCGCACAGCGATGCTGCTGCACTGGCTGATCGCCGCGCTGATCGCTGCCAATCTGATATTGGTGTGGACGGTTGATTCGCTTCCCGAAGGCTGGACCCGGCCGATCATCGATACCCATAAGTCGATCGGCATCACCGTGCTTGGGCTGGTGATGTTACGCATCCTGTGGCGGCTGACCCACAAGCCGCCGCCGCTGCCCACCGGTTACCCGCAGATCGAACGCTGGGGCGCGCACATCGTCCATTGGGCGCTGTACGCCGTTATGCTGGCGTTGCCGATCACCGGCTGGCTCCACGATTCGGCGTGGAAGGACGCCGCCAGCCATCCGATGACGCTGTTCGGGCTGGTGCCGTGGCCGCGCATCGCGTCGATCATGGCGATGGCCCCGGCCGACAAGGAGCGGTTTCACGATACGTTGTTCGCTCGCCACGCCTGGTCGGCGTATGCGCTTTACGCGCTGCTGGCGCTCCATGTCGGCGGCGCGCTGAAGCATCAGTTCATCGACAAGCACCGCGAACTGCAGCGGATGTGGACCTGATCGCTCGCTGTCATTTAAACACAACATTCTCTGCCTATCAGCGGCTTAACGGGGCAGCGTACCTTTAAATCAGGTTCGTAACGGACAGCAATTCTCGCTGATCGGTCCATTGACCATGCCTGATTTTGGAGGGCCGAGTGACCACGAAGACCATCCTGCGCGCCGTGCTGATGACCACAGCAATCGCCGCGCCCTACGCCGCCTTTGCCCAGCAGACCGCCGCGAGTGACGATGGCCTTGCCGAAATCACCGTGACCGCTGAACGCCGCAGCGAGAATCTGCAGCAGGTGCCGCTGTCGGTGGCGGTTGTCGGGTCCGATCAGCTGCGCGCCTTCCAGACTGGCGGCGGCGATACGCTGGCGCTGTCGGGGCAGGTCCCCGGCCTGTATGCCGAAACCACCACCGGTCGGATTTTCCCGCGCTTTTACATCCGCGGTCTCGGCAATATCGATTTCTACCTCGGCGCGTCGCAGCCGGTGTCGATCATCCAGGACGAGGTCGTCCTCGAACATGTCGTGCTGAAATCGAACCCGGTGTTCGACGTTGCACAGATCGAGGTGCTGCGCGGGCCGCAGGGGTCGCTGTTCGGCCGCAACACGACGGCGGGGATCATCAAATTCGACACAATCCGCCCGACACAGGATCTGGAGGGCCGCGCCCAGCTGTCCTATGGCAGCTACAACACCGTCACCTTCGATGGCGGCGTCGGTGGCCCGATCATCAAGGACAAGCTCGCGGCGCGCCTTTCGGTGCTTTACCAGCACCGCGATAACTGGATCGACAATATCTACACCGGTGCCAGCGCCGACAAGCCGCCGCTGGACAACCCCAAGAAAAATGCGCTTGGCGGCTTCAACGAGCGTGACGTACGCCTGCAATTGCTGTTCACCCCGACCGATCGGCTGTCGATCCTGGGTTCGGCGCATGCCCGCAACTATGACGGCACATCGACGATCTTCTATCGTCAGGCTTTGGCTAAGGGCTCCAACAGCATCGCCAACCTCGATCGCGGCCAGGTCGCGCTCGATGAAGGCGGCAACAATCCGCAGGCCTATGACACCTATGGCGCATCGCTGAAGGTCGGTTACGACTTCGGTCCCGTCACGCTGACCTCGATCAGCGCCTATGAGGCGACCGACGGCTTCAGCCGCGGCGATACCGACGGCGGCGCTGCGGCCAATTACGGCGGCATCGGTTTTGGCGAATCACAGGGCCAGGTCCGCCACCTTGGCCAGTTCACCGAGGAACTGCGGCTCGCCAGCGCCGGCAAGCAGCGGTTCAACTGGCAGGTCGGCGGCATTTACTTCGACGAACGCGACGTCACCGATTTCTACCAGCGGGCGTTCTTCACCGGCACCAACCCGAACAACTGGGTCCGCATGCACGACGTCAACACCAGCTGGGCGGTGTTCGGCCAGGCCAATTATGAAATCGCGCCCGGCCTGACGATCACCGCTGGCGCGCGAGAAACCGGCGACATCAAGAACACCCAGCTGATCAAGACAGCCGACACCGCGGCCGGCGTCGTCACCTATGGCGGCCGCCGCGCGGTGCGCCTGTCCGACACCAAGGCGAGCTGGGACCTGAGCGCACTGTATCAGATCAACCCCGACGTCTCCGTCTATGGCCGCGTCGCCAAAGGCTTCCGCGGGCCGACGATCCAGGGCCGGTCGGCGGTGTTCAACGCCGATTTCACCACGGCCAATTCCGAAACGATCCTGTCGTACGAAGCCGGGTTCAAGAGCAAGCTGTTCGACAATACGCTGCGTCTCAACGCCACGGCCTTTGCCTATACGGTCGATAACATCCAGCTCAACGGCAATGATTCCAACGGCAACGGTGTGCTCTTCAACGCCAGCAAGGCCCGCGCCTATGGCATGGAAGCCGATGCCGAATGGCGGCCGGTGCGCAACCTGTCGCTGACAGCGGGCCTCAGCCTGTTGCACACCAAGATCGAGGACCCGCGCGTCTATGCCCAAGTCTGCGCCCTGGCCGGGACAGTCGTCTGCACCGTGCTCGATCCAACGATCAAGGTTAGCGCCAACACCTTTGCCCAGATCGACGGCAACCCGCTGCCCAATGCGCCCAAGTACAACGTCAATGTCGCCGCCCGCTACGGCATCCCGGTCGGCAAGGATGGCGAGGTCTTTGCGTCGACCGATTGGAACCTGCAGGGTTCGACCAATTTCGTTCTCTACCGGACCCTGGAGTTCAACTCGAACGGCAACTTCGAGGGCGGCGTCGAGATCGGCTACAAGACCGGCAAGTACGAAATCGCGCTGTTCGGCCGCAACATCACCAACGAGAAGAACCTGAAGGGCGTCATCGAAAATTACTTGGCCGCGGTGGTCAACGATCCGCGCATTCTGGGCATCACGCTCCGGGCCAAGCTGTAGCGGCGGCGTTGCATCCGGGGCGCGCGCCGCTATAGCTGCGCGCGCCCCGCTGCGGGCCATCCCGCCATCGTTCCAAGGCCCTGCCCCCATGTCGCAAGACGTCAAGAAATTCACCAGCCATGGCGGCGAACCCGTCGCCATCAACCGCGTCGTGCTGGCGTATTCAGGCGGCCTCGATACGTCGGTGATCCTGAAATGGCTGCAGCAGACCTATGGCTGCGAGGTCGTCACCTTCACCGCCGATCTCGGCCAGGGCGAGGAACTCGAACCGGCTCGCGCCAAGGCGCTGATGCTCGGTATCCGTCCCGAAAACATCTTCATCGAGGACCTGCGCGAGGAATTCGTGGCCGATTACGTCTTCCCGATGATGCGCGCCAACGCCCTGTACGAAGGCCTCTACCTGCTCGGCACCTCGATCGCCCGGCCGCTGATCGCCAAGA
>JBBQVA010000007.1:0-118719 GCA_038211945.1 Sphingomonadales bacterium | reverse complement strand
GCTCGGCTACGCCACACCGGCCGCGTACGCGGTCGGACTTCGACTGGCCGCTTCGCGGCCGGTTGCAACCGTCGCCGAGGACGGCGACAACATCGGTCGGTCTCTGGTTGCCGCTGGATGAAAGCCGGGGGTCAGGTCAACCCGGGCCGGACTGTCGGGCGCGCCGCGTTACTGGGCGTCGTATCTGCTGCTGGTCATTCCCTGCTATATCGGCGGGGTCGGCCTTGCGGCGCACGTCCTGCGCGCGGGCCAGCAGCGCTTGCGAACCGCCTGACGCTTCGCCCCGCCGCTATTGTGCGGCTTCGAACAGTGCCGCCTGGCCGCTTTTCAGGCACTCGATCATTGCGGCGAGCGCATCTTCGCTCAGCACAAGATGGCTGCGGCGCAAATCCCGCGCATCGGTCATCTTCACGACAGAGCCCGCGTCCATCAGCACTTTGATCCAGCGCAGCGCCGTCGTCGTCGGAACAGCAGCGGCCCCACAGACGTCGGACACCGACAGCTTGCTGCGTTCCAGCGCCGCTGCGGTCAGGGTCAGCAGAATATCCCAGGCCGGATCGGCAAAAAGTTCGGACGGAAAAAAGCGGGCCCTGTCGCGGCGCACTGCAAGCACACCACGAACCATAAGCGCCGTCACAACCACATCGCGGCTGGCGCGCTTGGCAACCGGCGCGACCCGCTCCGTCAACTCTTCGAGCTGCCGGGAAAGGCAAAGTAGACTGTCGTTGCTTGCGGTCTGCTTCGCCTCTGCTGGTCTCTGGTTACTCTCTCTATACGCAACTACACCCGCGGACCGTGTGTCCGGCGGTAACGCTGGTCTGCCGTTCAAGTTCGCCCCCGATCAATGCCGGACCCGTTGTTATTGTTTTACCGCCGCGAACCCCTTCCGTTTGAGACGGCAATAGAAGTTATGACAAGATTTAGGGATGCAGCAACAATTATCTGTTCGATTAGCGACAGGGGCAGCGATTCTTTCAAAGGCGTGGTTCGAAATGAGTTTATGCTGCCAACACCCGACAGTCGCGGCCGATCAGCGACAAGGCCACACAGGCAGCCACGGCTTGAGTTGCCCAGGCTTTGCGCCGGCACGTTTATCACGCTTGCCATCTTCCTAACAATAGATTAATCTTGGGTAGTCAAATAGGCGGAGAGGGCCAATTTGCCATGATGTGGTTGCTTGTGCGTTGTCGTGTCCGATTGATCGGTCGCATCCCTGACTCTGATGTTGCCCCTCATCGCGCAGCGATTCCATGCTTATCTCAGCGAACTCTCGGCCCTGGCCGATGACTGATATTGTGCGCCGAGGGGCGGAACCTTCCCCGAAGACAGCTTTTGTCTGTCACACCGACCCAGAAATCATCGAGATCATCACGCTCTACCTGGACATCATAGGTTGGGAGAGCGCTACATTCGATAAAGTCCCAGAGCGCGTGACCTTGGTTCCGAGTCTTTTGTTTATTGATAATCAGCAGGGCGTGCCGCTCTCTTTTTTGAAACTTTGTCCCAAAACGAGGATTTGCTCTATTATCGACCCTGAAAACGAAATATCGAAGAAGTCTCGGACAAATGATCTTTTGCGGTCAATTCTTACACAACCCATTTCAATCCAAGATCTTGAACAAATTGTTGTTGAGGCTATGTGATCTGGGGGAGGTTCGGGTCGTTGATATTTGACTGCTTCAACCTTGCCGGCGGGATTTTCCGCACCGCTTTATCAAGGTCGATCTCGGACCATTCCGCCCTGGCGAATTTCCCCGGGGACGTTGAACACATGGGCAGTAAGCCGTAACGCCAGCGGCGTCGTTGGAGCCATCGGATCTTTGCAATCGTAACATCGGCCTATTGCTCGGCTTCCGGCTAGCTGCCCAGCGCCAGCTTCTTCCCGGTTTCGGTGGTGGAGCAGAGGGGGATCGAACCCCTGACCTCAGCAGTGCGATTGCTGCGCTCTCCCATCTGAGCTACTGCCCCACATCGACGGAAGATCGCCGCTGTAGCGGCGCACAATCGCCCACGCAACGCCAAAGCGAGACCTGTGGCGGGCCAAACGGGATGCGCATGCCCAGCTGTGCCGCCAGCCGTACTGCCAACGGCATCGGCGCCGTTTCGCTCTGCACGCGCTGCCAGTGGCCCGACGGAAGTGGCAGTCCACGCCCGCTGCGCACAACCACCAGCCGCACCGGCCCGATATCGCCCAGCCGCGCACGGATTGCTGCAGGGGCGAGCAGCAGATGGGCTTGCACATCGCGATCGGCGGCGATCGGCCCGCTGGTGCCCGCCAGCACGTGATCGAGCATCGCTGGAACGGCATCGAAACGCGTCGCCAGATTGATGCCGACCAGGAATGCCATCAGCCGGATTGCTTGGATCGCGATGACCAGGGTCCGCCGCCAGCCGCCGCGTCGCCACGCCCGCGCTGACAGCAATCCGATAGCGATGGCGGCCGCGCAGGTTGCCGACATGAACATGCGCGGCTGCGGATCGGTGGCGATGACATAGACGACGCCAATGACGTTGACGGCGGCGATAAGGGCAAGCGCCTTACGTCCCCCTTGCGGAGAGAGCTCGTCGCGTCGGGCGAAGGTCCCCGCCGGGCCTCGCAAGATGCGGCCTCTCGCGATCCAGGACAGCAGCAACCAAGCCACGAACACCAGGCTGTACTGCCCGTTGAGCAGCAGATTGACCCATGGATCTGCCCACCAATGCCCGTGCAGCGGCCCGGCTCCGTCCCAGCGCGATGCAATACCGGGATTGAGCGGCGCGAACGCTCCCTTCGCCGTTAGCCCGCGCAGATGGTCGGACGGCACGTCGATATGGTGGAGATCGGTGACGACGCGGTAGAGCGGCTCGCCCGACGCGTGCCACAGCAGCAACTGTTCGGGCAGCCACACCGCCACCGCCCCAGCCGCCAGCCAGATCCAGCGACGGCGCGGCGGGCCGATCTCGGCGACGAACGCCACCGCCAGCACCAGTGCCAGCCCGACCGCCGTCTCGCGTGTCGCCCAGGCAAGGCCACACGCCACGCCGGACGCCGCCAGCCATGCCGCCTGCCGTCGCCCGTCGGCGCGGTCCGCCGTCGCCAGCGCCCAAAGCGCGCACGACCAGAACAGCGTCTCGGGAACATCGGCATTGAGCCGGGTCGACGCTTCGGCAACCGTGAAGGCGGTAGCGACAGTCAGCGCAGCGATCACCGCCGCCAGCCGATCGGCGAACACCGCGCGGACCCCGGCAAACGTCACCGCGATCAGAATCGTAAAGCCGATCAGCGGCGGCACCATGATCGCCGTGCGGGTGCGGCCCCACAGCTCGATCGCGGCAGCAGCGGGCAACACGACAGGCCAGCGCAGGGCCCAATGATTGGGTCCTAGAATGGGGCCATGCTCGGCCCATGCCAATGCCGCTTCAAGGTAGCGACCGTCGTCCCAACGCCCACCGATATAACCGATGGGGACGGCCAGCGCGATGGCAAGCACGGCAGCCACGCACAGGGTCAGCAGCAGCCAGTCAAGACGGTCAAAACGAAGGGGGATCATGGGATGGCTGGATGCCCCGCGAGGATTCGAACCTCGATAAACGGAGTCAGAGTCCGTTGTCTTACCGTTAGACGACAGGGCAGCACCGGCAGGCGCGGTGAACAGGCGCGTTGAACAGGCCGGGCGGATAGGCGGATGGGGCGCTCAAGTCAATTCAGGAGGCGGGCGCAGTTTGCCATTTTGCGGTCGCCGCCCTACCATCGCTTCAGGTTCCGCAGTCGTATCCCGGCGCGCGGTGAGTTGTTGAGATGAAACATGGCCGATTACACCGGCCCCATGGGGGCTGAGCCGCCCTTTGCCACGCAATCGCCAGCGCCGTCGCACCGGCGCCCGCCGCCATTGCCCCGCCGCGCGCGCACCTATGGGGCGCTCGATCTGGGCACCAATAATTGCCGCTTACTGATCGCCCGTCCGGCGCACGATGGCTTTACCATTGTCGACGCGTTTTCGCGCGTGGTGCGGCTGGGGGAGGGGCTGCAGCAATCGGGTCGGCTGGGTGAGGCCGCGATGGACCGCGCCCTGACCGCGCTATCGGCGTGTGCCGACAAGCTTCAGCGGCGCGATGTTCGCCTGACCCGGAATGTCGCCACCGAAGCGTGCAGGCGGGCCGCCAACGGCCCCAATTTCATCGAGCGGGTCTATGCGGAAACCGGCATTGCGCTCGACGTCATCGGCGCGGGCGAAGAGGCGCGTCTGGCGGTTCTCGGCTGCCAGTCGATGATCGATCCCAGCGGCCCGCCGGCGCTGGTCTTCGATATCGGCGGCGGTTCGACCGAGATCATCCGCGTCGATGCGGTCAGCCACGACATCGTCGACATGACCAGCGTGCCCTGGGGCGTGGTCAGTCTGGCCGAGACCGAAGCGGCCGACCTGCCCGCCGCCGATCGCCTTGGTGCCTGGGACCGGATGCGGGCGCGGTGCCTCGATTATCTCCGCCCCTTTGCCGCACGGTTGGGGCCGCAGCCGCTCCAGCTGATCGGCACATCGGGAACGATCACCACACTCGCCTCGGTCGAGCTGGGGTTGAGCAGCTATGACCGCCGCCGCGTCGATGGCTGCACGGTTGCCGCCGACGCGATGCGCATACTTTGCGACGATATTGCGCGCTATTCGCTGGCCGAACGCGCGGCGCTGCCGTGTATCGGCCACGACCGCGCCGACTTGATCGTCGCCGGTTGTGCCATCCTCGATGCGATCCTGGAGGTCTGGCCGACCGACCATGTCCGCGTTGCCGACCGCGGCATCCGCGAGGGCATCTTGCGCACGCTGATGGCGCGCGACGGGGCGTGGAGCGCATGACCGGCCCCGCAGGCACGTCGCGCGGCGGCAAGGTGAGGGTGAAGACCGCCAAGCGTCGCACCTCGTCGTCCAACGCCTGGCTACAGCGGCAGTTGAACGACCCCTATGTCACCGCCGCCAAGGCCGCCGGATACCGCAGCCGCGCGGCGTTTAAGCTCAAGGAAATCGACGAACAGTTCAACCTGCTGGGCCAGGTCGAGCGCGTCGTCGATCTCGGTGCGGCGCCGGGCGGCTGGTGCCAGATCGTGCTGGCGCGGAGACCTCGCGCGAAAATCGCCGCCATCGACCTGCTGCCGATCGAGCCACTGACTGGGGTGACGATATTCGAAAAAGACATCCTTGACGACGATGCGGAGGCGATGCTGCTGGCGGCGATCGGCGGCCTTGCAGACCTGGTGCTGTCGGATATGGCGGCGAACACGGTGGGGCATAAACAGACAGATCATCTGCGCACCATGGGGCTGATCGAAGCGGGGCTCGACATGGCGACGCGCTTGCTGCGGCCGGGCGGGGCGTTTGTCGCCAAGGTGCTGGCCGGCGGCGGCGATCAGGGGCTGACGGCGGCGCTGAAGATGGCGTTTGCGACGGTCAAGCATGTGAAGCCGCCCGCCAGCCGCAAGGGCTCGAGCGAATGGTATGTGGTCGCGCAAGGGTTCAAGGGCACGGCCGTCCCTCCCCCTTGAGGGGAGGGCGACTCGCGCCCCAGCAGCGCGAGCGGGGTGGGGGTACGCCATGTCAGAGCTTAAGTAAGAAAGACCCCACCCCGGGCCGCGCCCGAAGAAGGCGCGTCTCTCGCCCTCCCCTCAAGGGGGAGGGACAGAATTTGCCCCGCCCTCCAAACAGGCATATCCCGCTCCGCATGACCGCCCGCCAGCCCGCCGAATGGATGCCCCACGCCGCGACCTGGACGGCGTTCCCGTCGCATCCGGAGCTTTGGGAGGATGACCTGCGCGACGCGCAGGAGGAAGTCGCCGCAATGGTCCGCGCGCTGGCCGAAGCCGGCGAGCGCGTCGACCTGCTCGTCGCCACCGCCCCGGCCGAGGAACGCGCCCGAGAAACCATCCTGTCGGCCAACGTCCATCTCCACCGCTATGCGTTTGGCGATATCTGGCTGCGCGACACCGGGCCGCTGTTCATGGCGTCGGCGGCGGGGCAGGCGGCGGCGGCGTTCCGCTTCAACGGCTGGGGCGGCAAATACGACCTGCCCGGCGACGACGGCGTCGCGGCGTTCATCGCCGGGGCGAGCGCGACGCCGCTTGCCCGTCACGACTGGGTGCTGGAGGGCGGCGCCATCGACGTCGACGGCACCGGGCTGGCGGTGACCACCGAACAGTGTCTGCTCAACCCCAACCGCAACCCGCGCATGGACCGCGCCGAAATCGAATCGCACCTGCGCCGCGATCTCGGCATCGACCGGCTGCTGTGGCTGGGCGAGGGGCTGCAGGGCGACCATACCGACGGCCATGTCGACAATCTGGCGCGCTTCGTCGCCCCCGGCGTGCTGGCGCTGCCGACGCCCGCCACCGACGACCCCAACCGCGAGGCGATCATCGATGCGCACGACCGGGCGCGGGAGTTCGGCGTCGATATCGTCGAAATCCCGTCGGCCGGGCGGGTGCATCACAACGGCGAACTCGTCGCCGCCAGCCACATGAACTTCTACATCGGCAACCATGTCGTCATCGTGCCCACGTACGGGGCCGACGGTGACGTCGCCGCCGTCGCCGCAGTGGCGGCGCTGTTTCCGGACCGCGACTGTATCGGGTTGAAGGCGACACACATCCTGACCGGCGGGGGATCGTTCCACTGCATCACCCAGCAACAGCCGCTCTAAAGCCTCGTGCCAGTCACCAAGGCCGCTCATCCCGAGCTTGTCGAGGGACTGCCTCGGTTTGCGCAACAGCCCGCCACTTGCTCCACCCGCGTTTGTCCCTCGACAAGCTCGGGATGAGCGGCTTTGGGTAGGCTGGACCAGCGGAGGATTGAGCGTGTTCTACGCGATAGTGAAAGCCCTGATTTCAGGTGCCATCGTCGCCACCGTCAGCGAAACCGCGCGCCGCAACGCCGCCCTCGGCGCGCTGTTCGCCTCCCTCCCGCTGGTTTCCGTTCTCGGCATGATCTGGCTGTGGCGCGATACGCGCGACATCGAACGGCTGGCGGCGCATAGCAGCGCGACCTTCTGGTACGTCATCCCGTCGCTGCCGATGTTCCTCGCCATGCCGGCGCTGTGGCGCCACGGCGTGGCGTTCTGGCCGGGGCTGGCGGCGGGTTGCGCGCTGACGGTCATTCTCTACATCGGCACCGCGGCGATGCTGTCGCGGTTCGGGGTGGCCATCTGATGCGCGAAATCACCGTTGCCGGGCTGCAGCTCGCCTTCACCGGCGACCGCGATACCGATATCGCCACAACAGCCACCGCCGTGCGCGCGGCGGCGAGCGCGGGGGCACAGGCGATCCTGCCGCCCGAACTGTTCGAGGGGTATTACTTCTGCCGCCACGAGGACGAAAACCTCTTCGCCCGCGCCATGACGCTTGAGACGCACCCGGCAGTCGCGGCGATGCGCGAGGTGGCGCGTGATACCAAAACCTTCATCCCCTGCAGCTTCTTCGAACGCGACGGCCCGCACCATTACAACAGCCTGGCGATGATCGACGATGGCGGCATGGTGATGGGCGTCTATCGCAAAAGCCACATCCCCGACGGGCCGGGCTATGAGGAGAAATTCTATTTCCGCCCCGGTAACACCGGCTTCAAGGTTTGGCCGACAAGGCTGGGGGTGCTCGGCGTCGGCATCTGCTGGGACCAATGGTATCCCGAAACCGCCCGCGCGCTGATGCTGATGGGGGCCGATGTGCTGATGTTCCCGACCGCCATCGGGTCGGAGCCGCACGACCCCAACCTCGACACGCGGCGGATGTGGCGGCGGGCGATGGTCGGCCATGCCGTGTCGAACGTCGTGCCTGTGGTGGCCTGCAACCGTACGGGCACCGAGGAGGCGGGAACGCCATCGGCCCAGACCTTCTATGGCACCAGCTTTATCACCGACGAGCGCGGCGACGTGGTGGCGGAACTCGGCGACACGGCGCAGGGCCATGTGTTGGCGACGCTCGATCTGGACGTGGTGGCGAAGCACCGCGCGGCGTTCGGGTTTTTCCGGGACCGGCGGCCGGAGCTTTATGGGCGGCTGGTGGCGGATGTTTAGGACCGCGAAAGGATTGCACAGAAAAATTAGAAGTTGGCTGATGCGGCATGCTCGTGGGATAGAAGGACGCGCATTGGCAACCTATGTTTTGGCGGATTCGTTAGTCGTGAAGCTGCGAGTGCAAGCTAATCTCCCTCCGCTTTCTGCAATGCTGATCATGCTAACGAAAGGGGCGGCGATGTTTCTAGTCGTTCGCGAGACCATTTCCGTCGGGAGATTGTGGCCGCAAGACCAAACCCGGTGATCAGCATGCTCCATGCTGACGGCTCCGGAACTCCAGAAACACCTGCGGAAGACTGTAGATGGTACTCCGGGTGTACAGTCGCGAAAACAGGATCGATTATGATCGTCGGATCAATGAATGTGTGGAAAGACGCAAACGGTGTAATATTAGTAGGTGCTTCAGTGTTTAGTACAGAATTTACTTCGAAGCCGACTGAGCCTTCGACGGTTTCTGTAAAATATGACCCTACCGTGAAAGGAAACCAACCGTCTATGAAAGATACAGTTGACGACTGCGCAGACGAAGTGTCTCCATTTATAGATGCGCCAGCGCCAAAATCGACGACTGTATGGCCACTAAATGTTTCATGGTAAATCTCAATGAGACTGCTGGCGTCTACATACCCTGTTCCTTGCCGACTTGCCTCAAAATCGATTATAATGTGCGCCAGAAGAGGTATCCGCGCATCGGTGCGCCCGCCTAACACGGCAAACTGATACGAGTATTGCGCATAGCCTGTGCTAAAGAATTCTACATTACTATTGTAATCTGCCGGAGAATCAGTGCGCGAAATGAAAGATATCGATGGTGCATTAGCACCGCCAACCGAAAGTCGCGAATGCCCAAAACTGTAGGATGCAGGTAAGAAGCTTTCAAAATACCCACACTCACACTTGGTTGTATTATTTGGTAAGTGAGTAGCTTTTTGCTGTAGTAAAAATTCATATGTTTTGTATGGAAGTAGGGCTGCGTTAGTTGGGCTGCCGTAAAAAATCGCAGCCAAGCCGCCGAGGAGCATGAGCCAGGCACGTATCTGAAATGAATAAGCCGTAAGGAAAATAGGCGCCCCCAGCATGTTACAATCCTTGTTTAATCAATCGCGCAGGAGCGACGTGGAACGTTAAAAGCGAACCCAACACAGCTTTGAGCATGGCGCAAGATAAATTATGCGTCAACTTTCTTATGACGCGGGACAGCCCGCCTCGCCCCCACAACTCTCTCCCAAAACGCCGCCCCCACCTCGTTCAGCCGCGCAATATAAACCTCGTCGCGATGCTCCGGCACAAGCAACGGCGGGCGGCCGGGGAGCCAGACCCAGAAGTCGATGCTATCGAAGCCGGTGACGGCGAGGGTCTGCTGGAGTTGGCCGATGTAATGGCCCGGCACGCGGCCGCTGGCGCGGACGGCGGCATAGGTGGCGGCGCCGCACTTGATCTCGATGGCACGACCGGCGGCGAGGTCGATGCCGTCGAGACTCGCGCGCTGCCATGGCCGCGCCCGCGACGCGAGGCACAGCGGCGCCACGGCGCTGCCATGCTGCTCGCGGTACAGTCGCCGGGCCTGCGCCTCCAGGCCGCGCTCTTCGGCCGGGGGAGGCTCGCCGAACAGGCCGGCGACGACCGGCGGCGGGCGTTTGGGACGCGCCCAGCCATAGCGCGGCGGCGCGACCTTTTCGGCAAACAGCGCCTCGGCCGACCGCCACGGGTTCTGCCCCATCAACGCCGGAGCATCCGACGCGCCCAGCCCGTCATGCCGCCAGCGCAACCACTCGACGCTGCCCTGAACATGATCGAGCACGTCGAAGGTCATCGGTGGCTCAGCGCCGCCTCGAACACGCTCTCGAACATCGCCGCGGTCAGCCGCCCGGTGTTGGTGTTGTAGCGGCTGCAATGATAGCTATCGATCAGTATCGGCCCGGTGTGGAGCCGGTGGACATTGCCATGGCCGAACGGATGTTTGGGCAGCTTACCGCCCATCGCCTTGATCGCCGATTGATGGGCGATCTGGCCGAGCGCGATCACGACTTTCAGGTTCGGCAGCGTCTTCAGCCGCTCGACCAGGAAGGGACGGCAGGCATGGATCTCACTGGGTTCGGGCTTGTTGGCGGGGGGCAGGCAGCGCACGGCGTTGACGATGAAGGCCCCCTTCAGCGTCAGTCCGTCATCGTTGCGGGCGTCGTACACGCCCTCCGACAGCCCGAATTTGGCCAGCGTATCGAACAGCAACAGCCCCGCCCAATCGCCGGTGAACGGTCGCCCGGTGCGGTTCGCTCCCTGCATCCCCGGCGCAAGGCCGGTAATCGCCAGCCATGCATCAGGGTCGCCAAAGCCCGGAACGGGGGCGTTCCACCAACCGTCGGGGTGCTTGGCCCGCAACTCCTCACGGAAGGCGACGAGGCGCGGGCACAGCGGGCAGCCACGCGGTGCGTCGCCGGGCTGGGGAATGTAGCCGGGCCAGGGTTCGATCATTTGCGAGGTCATGGGTGCGCGTGTAGTCGCTCGCTGCCCGTGCAAACAACCGTCCTCATCGCGCTCGGCTCGAACCGCCGCCACGGCCGCCACGGGCCGCCGGGGCGGGTGATCGCTGCGGCCATTGCCCAATTGACGACGCAAGGGCTGATGGTCACCCGGCAGTCACGGATCATTGCCACTGCGCCCGTCGGGCCGGGGACGCGACGCTTTGCCAACGCCGCTGTCGCCGCCGAGACCGACATGCCGCTGCCCGCATTGCTCGCGCTGCTCCAATCCGTCGAGCACGCCTTCGGCCGCCGCAAAGGCCGTCGCTGGGGCGACCGGGTGCTCGATCTCGACATCATCGGCGCGGGGCAGGTCGTGTCGCGCCACCCCGCCGTGCCGCACCCGCGCCTTGCCGGGCGGCGCTTCGTCCTCGATCCGCTCGTCCAGATTGCTCCCGACTGGCGGCATCCGCTGCTGCATGCGACGGTCCGGCAGTTGCGTGCGCGGGCGATGCGCCCTATGGCGCTGCGCCTTGCCAATCGGCATGGGCCCATAGCTCAATCGGTAGAGCGCGCGCCTTTTAAGCGCTAGGTCGCGGGTTCGAATCCCGCTGGGCCCACCATTCCCTATAACGCAGCATAAAATCCCAACCTTTGGGAGTATTCTGAACGGGTCGTTCAGGCGCGTAATCTGGGTTAAACGTAACCCACTGAAATCAAACAGCTGGCATACCACCCGCCACTTGGCACGACCTATGCAAAACATCTGGCAGGAGACGCCGGATGGTCCGGAAGCCTCCACCACATAGGAGCTACCCGATGATCACTGCCCGCACCGCCTTTTCGACCGCCGCCACCGCCGTCCTCGCTTCGGTCTGCCTGTTCGCCGCCGCTGGCCCGGCGCTCGCCGCAACGCCGCGCAGTGTCGCTGTCAGCTACGCCGACCTCGACCTGTCGCACAGCGCCGGCCGCATGACCCTCAATCATCGCATCCAGGGTGCCGCCCGTTCGGTCTGCGCAACGGGTGCCGTCGATCTCGCAACCAAGGGCTTTGAAGACCGCTGCGTCCGCGACGCCGTCGCCAAGGCCAGCCGCCCCGCCGCTATCTGATCCGTCTCGTCGTCCCCCCAAAAAGCGCGCGGTGTCCCCCGGCACTGCGCGCTTTTCGCTGTCGCGGAATTGCCATCTACCGCGCTTAGGGTCATTGCTGCAGTCGCGAACGTTAGTGAGACAGACCCGAAGTGACCGAGCGGACCCAACCAGACCGCGTACTTGTCCTTCAGGGTGGGGGTGCGCTGGGGAGCTATCAGGCCGGGGTCTTTGAAGCGCTGGCAGCGGCGCGGCAAGGCCCACACTGGATCGCCGGTATTTCCATCGGCGCAATCAACGCCGCGCTGATCGCCGGTAACCCCCACGAAAATTGCGTCGCCCGGCTCCGCGAATTCTGGGAACAGGTCACCTCTGGATTTACCGCGAGTTTTCCCGGGCTTGCCGATAGTGCGCGCAGCATGTGGAACGAGACCGCCGCCGCCTGGACGATGGCGTCGGGGGTGCCCGGCTTCTTCAAGCCGGTGTTTCCGCCGCCAGTGCCATGGCTGTCCGGGCCGATCGCTTGGTACGATACTGCGCCACTGAAGGCGACGCTCGAACGGCTGGTCGATTTTGATCGCATCAATCACGGCGATGTCCGGCTCTCAGTCGGTGCGGTCAATGTCCAGACCGGCAACTTCCGCTATTTCGACAGTCGGCACGACACCATCGGCCCCGAACATATCATGGCGTCGGGGGCATTGCCGCCGGGTTTTCCGCCGGTCGAGATCGAGGGCGAGTGGTGGTGGGATGGCGGCCTCGTCTCCAATACGCCGCTCGATTATGTGCTCGATGAAGAACGCGAGCGTGATCTGCTGATCTTCCAGGTCGATCTGTTTCCGGCGCGCGGCCCGATGCCGCAATCGATCGCCGCCGCAGATGAACGCGCCAAGGACATCCGTTTTTCCAGCCGAACGCGCTTCAACACCGACCGCAATATGGAGGTCCACAAGGCTCGCGCCGCCTTCCGCAAGCTGGCGGACAAGCTGCCAGAGGGCCTGCGGAACAGTGAGGAGGCGCGCTTTCTGACTGGCATTTCAGAAGAAAACGCCGTCGCCATCGCTCAACTCATCTACACCGACAAGGCGTATGAAAGCGGCAGCAAGGATTATGAATTCAGCCGCGCGACGATGCTCGAACATTGGGCGGCGGGCCATGCCGATGTCGACCGCACGATCCGTGGGGCCGATTGGCTGTCCAAGCCGTTGCAGCCTGGCATTACATCCTATGACCTGAGTGGGCCGCACCATGAACCGCGATGAAATTCTCGGCACATCGTCGATGCCGGCGTTTGCGCCGAGCTATCCGCACGGCCCGTTCCGGTTCAATCGGCGTGAATATCTGATCATCACCTATGAGACCGACCCGGAGTTGATCCGCGCCGCGCTGCCCGAACCGCTCGAACCGGCTCCGGGCAACCGGGTCTTCTACGAATGGATGAAGATGCCCGATTCATCGGGTTTCGGTGATTATGAGGAAAGCGGCAGCGGCATCTTCGCGCTGTATAATGGCGAGCCGTGCAACTTCTCGCTGCAGATGTATCTCGACGACGAACCGCCGATTACCGGCGGCCGCGAGATCTGGGGGTTTCCGAAGAAATACGGCGTGCCTCGGCTGAAGACCGTCAAGGATACGCTGACCGGTGTGCTGCATTACGGCGACGAGCGCGTCGCGATGGGCACGATGACCTATAAACATGTCAGCCTTGCCGACCGCCTTGATGAGGTTGCGAAGGGCATTGGCAAGCTGCAGATCAATTTGAAGCTGCTTCCCGATGTCGATGGCACGCCCAAGGTGGCACAGCTGGTCGGTTATAATCTGACGGATGTTACGGTGCACGGCGCTTGGGAGGGTGAAGCAAGGTTGCACCTGATACCCCACGTCAATTGCCGCGTCGCCGATCTGCCGGTCAGGAAGATCATCGGCGGACGGCATCAGGTGGTGGACTTTACCTTGCCCTATGGACGGGTGCTGCACGATTATCTGGCCTAGAACGGAGTAAGATCATGGCTCTCATTGGAAAAACCGCCCTCGTCACTGGCTCCACGAGCGGCATTGGCCTCGCCTATGCGACAGCGCTGGCCACGGCAGGCTGCAACGTCATCATCAACGGCTTCGGCGACGCCGCCGCCATCGAGACCGAACGTGCCAAGCTGGAAGGCATGTGCGTCAAGGCGCTGTATTCCGGGGCCGACATGTCCGATGGCGACGCCATCGCCAAGATGGTCGCCGAGGTTGGCGGCCAGCTTGGCGGCGTCGACATCCTGATCAACAACGCCGGAATCCAGCACGTCGAACCGATCGAAACCTTCCCGGTCGATCAGTGGAACAAGATCATCGCGATCAATATGAGCGCGGCGTTCCACGCCATGCGCGCCGTCATTCCGGGGATGAAGGCGAAGAAATGGGGCCGCATCATCTCGACCGCGAGCGCGCACAGCCTTGTCGCCTCCCCGTTCAAGTCGGCCTATGTGACGGCCAAGCATGGCCTTGCCGGATTGACCAAGACGGCGGCGCTCGAGGTTGCGACCTTCGGCATCACGGTCAACTGCATCTCACCGGGCTATGTGTGGACGCCGCTCGTTGAAAAGCAGATCCCCGACACGATGGCCGCCCGGGGCCTGACGAAGGAACAGGTTATCCACGATGTTCTGCTCGCCGCCCAGCCGACCAAGGAATTCGTGACGTCCGAACAGGTGGCGGCGCTGGCGCTGTTCCTCTGCGGCGACGACGCGGCGCAGATTACCGGTGCCAACCTGTCGATCGATGGCGGCTGGACGGCAGAGTAGCGTCATCAGCCAAAGCGTATCCTGCCCATCGACAAGCCCGTCGCGATGTTGACCTGCTCCGTCACTCCCGTGAAAGCGGGGACTCAACGGATAAATTGGCGACGGGAGACGGGTTCCCGCTTTTGCGAGAATGGCGGTAGATGGCGTGTGAGCCAAGCGTTTGCAGACCAGAATCCTCTCCGCTGGCGCGACGGCGCGCTGGCCGCAGTCAGCCGTTCGATACCAACCGAGACGCCCGTCGCCATCACAGTCAACGGCTCGAGCCATGCTGTCATGCTGGCGTCTCCGTCCGACCTCGCTGATTTTGCGCGCGGGTTTGCCCTGACCGAACAATTGATTGAGTCCACAACAGACATCGAAGGCATCGAGGTGGTGGCGCAACCCGGCGGCATCGAAGTCCGTCTTTGGCTATGTCTTGCGCGTGCCGAGGCGGCGGCGCAGCATCGGCGACGGCTGACCGGGCCAACAGGTTGCGGGCTGTGCGGGGTTGAAAGCCTGGAGGCTGCGCTGCCTCCGGTGCGCTTGGTTACCGGAGCTGGCCCGCACCCCACGCCCGATGAGATTCTCTCAGCCATGGCGGCGCTGACCGACGCGCAGCCTCTCGGCACTATCACCCGCGCCGTGCATGCCGCCGCACTTTGGCGGCGTGGCGAGCCGCTGATCGTGCGCGAGGATGTTGGTCGGCATAATGCGCTCGACAAGCTGATCGGTGCGACAATCGGCCGTCCGACCGACGATGCCATGCTGTTGTTGACCAGCCGTGTGTCGGTGGAAATGGTAACCAAGGCGGCGGTGCTGGGGGCTCTGGTCCTCGTCGCGGTATCGGCGCCGACGACCTTGGCCGTCGATGCGGCGCGCGCTGCCGGGCTGACGCTGGTCGCGGTTGCCCGAGCCGATGGGTTTGAGGTGTTTACCGCACCCGAACGCATTGCTTTTGCGGAGGACAGCCGATGAACGCCACAATCGACCGCCGTGTCTGCGCCGAAATCGAAGGGCCGTTCGTGCTTTTCCTGATCGGCATCCGCATCAACCGGCTGTGGAAGATCGGCAGTTGGCTACCGGTATTCAGGGGGATGCCCCGCATGCTGATCGAACTGGCGCGGCGGCCTGAACTGGGGTTGCTTCACGCGCGCAGCCATTTCGGTTTGCGCAGCGCCATGGTCGTCCAATACTGGCGCAGTTTCGATCATTTGCAGGCGTATGCTGCATCACGCGATGCGGCGCACCTGCCGGCGTGGAAAGCCTTTAACACAGCCGTTGGCGATAGCGGCGACGTCGGCATCTGGCACGAAACTTACCTCGTCGACCCCGGCAAAGCCGAAAATATTTATGTGAACATGCCGCCGTTCGGCATGGGCCGGGCGGGAGTGTTGAAAGATGCGACGGGTGCACGGGTCGATGCGGCGCGGCGGCTGGCCGCAGCGGGAACGGTGGCCGCCGTCGGCGATTGAAGCGGCGCAAGGAGGACCGCCATGGCCGCAGAAAAATCGTTGAAAGCCGGAGACAAGGTCGGTTGGGATTCGTCTGGCGGACATTCGACCGGCAAGGTCGTCAAGAAGATCACCAGGTCGACTCAGATCAAGGGCCATAAGGTGGCGGCGTCACCGGATAATCCGGAATATATCGTCAAGTCCGCCAAGTCGGGTGGCGTTGCCGCACACACGGCGTCGGCGCTGACGAAAGCGTGATGACTGCTATGACAATCCGTTGACAGCCGGGGCGGTTTCCCCTAACCGGCCCCGCTCACGCGGCGGCTGGCTTTGGCCATCTGCCCTATGCTGTTTTTAGGATTTCCACACCATGTTCGCGGTTGTGCGCACGGGCGGCAAGCAATATCGGGTCGCTGCCGATGACAAGATTCTCGTCGAGAAGCTCGATGGGGAGGCCGGCACGGTGGTCACCCTCGACACGCTGATGTCGGGTGAGGGCGAGGCCGTTACCATGGGCGGCGCGGTCACGGCCGAAATCGTCGCGCAGACCAAGGGTGACAAGGTCATCATCTTCAAGAAGAAGCGCCGCCACAATTATCGTCGCAAGAACGGCCATCGTCAGCAGCTGACGGTGCTCAAGATCACCTCGGTAGGTTAAGTCTCATGGCACATAAGAAAGCCGGCGGGTCATCGCGCAACGGTCGCGATTCGGAAGGCCGTCGCCTCGGCGTAAAGCGTTTCGGCGGTGAAGCGGTGCTCGCGGGCACGATCATCATCCGTCAGCGCGGCACCCGCGTTCACCCCGGCCGCAACGTCGGGCTGGGCAAGGACCACACACTGTTCGCCACAGCGCATGGCGCGGTGACGTTCCATGACGGTAAGCTCGGTCGCAAATACGTCAGCGTCGATGCAGCACCGGAAGCTATCGCCGCTGAATAGCGGCTTGATATCGCCGCCAATTGTTCGATAATGGGCAAACGCGCGCGGCAGTTGTGATGCAAGTGGCCCGCGTGCGGCGGGGATACAGTGTCTTATAGCTTTTCGATTCTGGCGGGCTGCAGCCCGCTCGTGGTGCGCGAGTGTGCTGGTTCACGCCTGCAGTGGTAGCCATCCTGTCGAAGCGGCTACGGAGCTTGTCAAAGCTGCCAACGACCGTGCGCTTCTGTGGTGCTGCGCTGTTGGTCCTGCTGGCTTTCGGCGCGGCGCGACTGCTCGGCGGGCCGCCATTTCTGTTCTTTTATCCGATCATCCTGATCGTCGCAGTCGTTTTCGATCACCGGTCCAGCCTGTTCGCCACTTTGCTCGCTGGTGCGCTGGCGGGGCTTCACCTGTTCGATCCGCTGCACGGCATCGCCGCCGGCAACTTTCGCCCTGTTGGCTATCTCGCGATATTTGTACTCACCGGCTGGGGCGCCGGCACCGTCGTCGAGGCGCTGCGCGAGGCGGTCGACGATCTATCCCGGGCCAACTTGGCACTCTTGCACGCCAATCAGGAAGCGGCGGCGCAGCGCACGATGTTCAACGCGCTGATCGACGGCAGCGGTGATGTCATTTACGTCAAGGACCGCGACGGGCGGTTTGTTCACGTCAACAATGCCGTGGCGACGGTGCTTGGCGCGCCCATCGACAGGATCGTAGGGACCCGTGACCGTGATTATCTGTCGGCCGTCGAAGCGGAGGCGATCGAACGCGTCGATCAGCAGCTGATCGCGTCAGGCGGGGCGAGCACGATTGAGGAACATGTGACCACGCCGGGCCTGCCGACGCGGGTCTACCAGTCGAGCAAGTTCGCCTGGAAGGGGTCGGACGGCACGGTGCACGGCCTCATCGGCATTTCGCGCGACATTAGCGTGGCCAAGGCAGCGCAGGACAGCCTGCGCGCTGCTGATGCCCAGAAGCAGCTGCTGCTCTATGACATCAACCACAGGGTGAAAAACCATCTGCAGACGGTCGGCGGGCTGATGGGCATGGCGGCGCGGCGGGCCGGAACGCTGGAGCAGGCGCGGACAGCTTTGATCGATGCGGAATCACGGCTGGCAGTGCTCGGCCGGGTCTATTCGCGGTTGCAAGCCGGTGCGGAAGCGTCGGTCGTCGACGCGCGTGGCTTTATCGAGGAGCTGTGCGCTGACCTGAAGACGAGCCTGCTCGACATGCGTCCGGTGGTGCTCAAAGTTGCCGCTGCTGCTGTGCCGATCGAATCGAGCCGCGCCGTCATGTTGGGCCTCGCCATCAACGAGCTCGTGCAGAACGCCATCAAATACGCTTTTCCAGGCGACCGCCCCGGCGTCATCCGCGTCGAATTCAGCCGCGCCGATGGCCATTACCGGCTCACCGTCGGCGACGACGGCGTCGGGTTCGCCGATGACAACCGGCCCTCGGGGAGCGGTGAGGGCCAGCGGCTGATCCGCGCCATGGCACAGCAGCTGGGCGGCAGCGTGGCGCGCGCGGGCCACGCAGGGACGCTGTTCGTGCTGGAGTTTCCGGTTGAGGCGGACAAGGCGACGCAGATGTAGGTAAGCGCTG
Source organism: Sphingomonadales bacterium (assembly GCA_038211945.1). Classification (GTDB taxonomy): domain Bacteria; phylum Pseudomonadota; class Alphaproteobacteria; order Sphingomonadales; family Sphingomonadaceae; genus Sandarakinorhabdus. The sequence continues at coordinate 100,398 of JBBQVA010000007.1, read as the reverse complement.
CCGGGCCTTGCTGAAAGCCCAATTCCCGCTCAGGCTGAGCCTGTCGAAGCCGACTGCAGGTACGTAACGAATGGCGTTCAACACCTATATCGTCGAATGCGCTGATGGATCGTTCTACGTCGGGCATACTGACGACCTGCCGAGCCGACTTGCCCAACATGATGCCGGTTGGGGCAGTGGTTACACGGCGAGACGGTTGCCGGTTACGCTCAAATGGTCGATGCAATTTCCGGACCGCGACGATGCGTTCAGATTGGAACGCCAGTTAAAGGGCTGGTCGCGGGCCAAAAAGCTTGCGCTGATTGAAGGTCGTTTTGAAGCCTTGCCAGCACTGTCTCGGTCTGGACGGAACCCGGCTTCGACAGGCTCAGCCTGAGCGGGTTTTATTGTCCGGATGACATCCGCGCCCCCGCCTGCCAATAGCGCCCGGCAATGCAATTTCTCGACCAAGCCAAGATCTTCGTTTCCTCCGGTGCCGGCGGTGATGGTGCCGTCTCGTTCCGGCGTGAAAAGTTCGTCGAATATGGCGGGCCGGACGGCGGTGACGGCGGGCGCGGCGGCGACGTCGTCTTCGAATGCGTCGAGGGGCTGAATACCCTGATCGACTTCCGCTACACCCAGCATTTCCGCGCCAAACGTGGCAGCCATGGCATGGGCCGCGACCGCACCGGCGCGGGCGCGGACGATTTGGTTGTCAAGGTTCCGGTCGGCACACAGATCCTGGCCGACGACGACGAGCGTTCGCTGATCGCCGACCTGACCAAGGCGGGCGAGCAGGTCGTGTTCCTGAAGGGCGGCGACGGCGGCAAGGGCAATGCGCACTATAAGACCTCGACCAACCGCGCGCCGCGTCAGTTCCAGCCGGGCTTTGCGGGGCGCGAGATGTGGGTGTGGCTGCGGCTGAAACTGCTCGCCGATTGCGGGCTGTTGGGGGCGCCGAACGCCGGCAAGTCGACCTTCATCAACGCCGTGTCGAACGCCGGGGCCAAGGTCGGGGCCTATGCCTTCACGACGCTCAAGCCGCAGTTGGGCGTCGTCGGTCACAAGGGCCGCGAGTTCGTCGTCGCCGATATTCCGGGCCTTATCGCCGGGGCGGCGGAGGGCGTCGGCATCGGCGACCGGTTTCTGGGACATATCGAGCGCTGCCGGGTGCTGCTGCATCTGGTCGACGCCAGCGCGCCGTCGCCGGTCAAGGTCTGGCGCGAGGTGCGCGGCGAGATCGCGGCCTATGGCGGGGGCCTTGAGACAAAACCCGAAGTGCTGGCGCTGACCAAGTCCGACCTGGTCGGCAAGGCGTCGCTGGCCGCCAAACGCGCTGCACTGGCCAAGGCGAGTGGGCAGGAGGTGCTGGTGTTTTCGGCCGCGACCGGCGACGGGCTGGAGCCGTTGCTCGACCGGCTGATCGAACTCGTCGGCAAGGCCAGGGAGCCCAAGACGGCGGCGGCCAAGGCAGCGGCGGGGCGGGCGTGGTCGCCGGTGTGAGGGGTGTGCATGATGGTGCAACGACCCCAGCCCCGCTCATGCTGAGCTTGTCGAAGCACTGCACCGCCGGTCGTGCAGTGCTTCGACAAGCTCAGCATGAGCGGGTTTTGGTGTCTTGCACCGATAATGACTGATCCCTTCGCCCCCGCCACCTGCCCGCGCCTGATCGTCAAGATCGGCTCCTCCCTGCTGGTCGACGCTGACGGGGCGGTGCGGCGCGACTGGCTTACCTCGGTCGTCGCCGATATCGCCGCAAGGCGCGCGGCGGGGCAGGCGGTTGCCGTCGTGTCGTCCGGGGCGATCGCGTTGGGGGCCAAGCGGCTCAAGCTGCCCAAGGGCGGCCGCGCCAGTCTGGAGGATGCGCAGGCTGCCGCCGCCACCGGGCAGATCGGGTTGAGCGCGGTGTGGTCCGAACTGCTGGGCGCGGCGGGGCTGACGGCGGCGCAGGTGCTGCTGACGCTCGACGATCTGGAGGACCGGCGACGCTATTTGAACGTGGCGGCGACGCTCGACCGGCTGCTCAGCCTGGGTGTCGTGCCGGTGATCAACGAGAATGACACGGTGGCGACGGCGGAGATCCGCTTTGGCGACAATGACCGTCTGGCGGCGCGGACGGCGCAGGCGGCGGGGGCAGGGGGGGTCATCCTGCTGTCCGATGTCGATGGCCTGTACACCGCGAACCCGGCGCGCGACGCGGCGGCGGTGCTGGTGCCGCTGGTCAAGACGATCGATGCGCGCATTGAGGCGATGGCCGATGGCGGCAGCGGCTCTGGATTGGGCTCGGGCGGCATGGCCTCCAAGGTTGCAGCAGCCAAGATCGCGGTGGCGGCAGGCATCCCGCTCGCCATCGCCGATGGCCGGGTGCTGCACCCGCTGACGCGCATTGCCCAGACCGGGCGCGGTACGGTGTTCGCGGCGGGTGAGGGGGCACGGGCAAAGAAGGCCTGGCTCGCGGGGCGGCTCACCGTGGCGGGGACGCTGACGCTCGACGCGGGCGCGGTGGCGGCGCTGCGGCGTGGATCGAGCCTGCTCGCGGCGGGGGTGACGAGGGTGGCCGGGACGTTCGCGCGCGGCGATGTGGTGGCGCTGGCGGGGCCGGATGGCGCGGTCGTGGCGCGCGGGCTGGCGGGCTATGACGCCGCCGATGCGCGGGCGATTATTGGCCGGCGGAATGAGGATCAGGCGGCGGTGCTGGGTTACGCACCCCGGGCAGCGCTGGTGCACCGGGACCATCTGGCGCTGGCATGACGCCTGTCCCTCCCCCTTTGAGGGGAGGGCGAGAGACGCTGCGCTTGCAGCGGCCCGGGGTGGGGTCTTGTTATGATCTGAAGTAGCCTCCGTACCCCCACCCCGCTCGCGCTGAGACGCGAGTCGCCCTCCCCTCAAGGGGGGAGGGACAGAGGCGGTTTCAAACCCTGTTTTCAGCCTCCGCGCTGAAAACGCTCCGTTCATAAAACTATCGCTTAATCCCAACGCTTTACAGGCGCTAACGCGAATCTGACGCTAGCTGATGTCGATGTGAACTCGGGCGCTTTTTGACGGGATTTCTGGCCCCCTGAAAAGTCACGCAGCAAATGATGAATGACTGTGTCACGCTTTCCCGATCTGATAATCCTCAAATATAACCAAAAAGGTTTACAGTGTCAAGGCCCATGCGCTTCAATCCGCAGTCACTCCGGTCCCGCCACGCGCCCGTCGCCGCGCGACCTCGCCGCTGCTCTGCGGCTTGACGAAGATCGCGGCGACTTCGGGATGCGCCGCGCGCACCGCCGCCTCCAGCGCCTCGACCGCCGCTTCGATGGCGGGGGTGCGCAGATCATCCTCGAAATCGACGCTCAGATTGACAACGACCTGATCGGGCGCAAGCTGGACGGTGGCGACGGCGTTGGCGCGCTCGACGCCCTCAATCCCGGCGGCGAGATCGCAGATCGCCAGGCTGAGCGCCGGGTCGGCACGCTCGCCGATCAGCAGCGCCTTGGCCTCGCGCGCCAGCACCAGCGCCACCACCGCCAGCATGACGGCGATGACGATGCTCGCCGCCCCGTCCCAGCGCGCGTCGCCGGTCGCCAGCGACAGGCCGATCCCCGCCGCCGCTACGGCCAGCCCCGCCAGCGCCGCCGAATCCTCGAACAGCACGATAAAGGTTGACGGGTCTTTCGACTGGCGGAAGGCTTGCCAGAAACTGCGCTCGCCCTGCGTTCGCCGGAATTCCGTCAGCGCCGTCCGCCACGAAATGCCTTCGAACACCGCCGACAGCGCCAGCACGCAGAACGCCACCAGCGGCCGGTCGATCGACGCGGGGGCGCGCAGCCGCGACACGCCCTCGTACAGCGCCGCACCGGCACCCGCCGTAAAGATCAACAGCGCGACGATGAACGCCCAGAAATACAGCTCGCGACCATAGCCAAAGGGGTGGGTATCGTCGGGCGGGCGCTGGGCGCGCTTCATGCCGTATAACAACAGCATTTCGTTGACCGTATCGACAAGCGAATGAACGCCCTCGCTAAGCATGCCAGCGGACCCGGTGATGGCGGCGGCGATGAATTTGATAACGGCGATGGCGAGATTACCCGCCAGCGCGGCGACAACAACCAGCTTTGATCCTTGCGCCATCCCGCCTCCACCGCAGCAAACCCGCGCCGCCGGAACTCTAACGCCGGGGCGCGGGTCCAGTGCCGTTTAGCGCGGCGAAGTGGCCTTGCCGGACTGGCGGTCCGAATTGTTGACGTTGGGCTGATTGGAGCCGCTATCCGGCTGTTGGCCATAATGCTTGGTATCGGGCGCCGGGCGGGCCGCATCGGTGCGCTGCTGCAGGGTTGGGCAGGCTGGCATTCCCGATGTGCCACAATTGTACGATTGCGGCACCTGCGCCGTCGCCGGGGCAATAACGGCGAGAGATGTCGCTGCCATTAGAAGGATAGTACGCATTGCAAAAGGCTCCCTGCGCCGGGATCGGCGCCGTTAAGCGATACGCTGGCGGTGTCGCGTCGTAATCGGCCATTTGGGCTAGCCGGATGGCCGAGCCGCAGGTTGCGCGATAGCGGTCGGGCGCACACAAGGCGCGCATGACCGAGCCGCAGTCCGCAATCGCCGCGCCTTCAGCTGCCGCCGCAATAGCTGCACTCGCCGGTGGCGCGCGCGCTGCGGTTGCCATTTTGGCGCGTGCGGCGACAGCGGACAAGGCGCTGGCGATCCGCCGTGCCGCCGCCGCCATCCGTCGGCGTGCGGGCGATCTGCGGGCCGCCAACGCGCTGGACGTTTCGGCTGGGCGGGCGGCGGGGTTGAGCGCGGCGCTGGTCGACCGGCTGGCGCTCGATCCCGAGCGGATCGAAGGCATCGCCGCCGGGCTCGACACGGTGGCGGGCTTGGCCGACCCGGTCGGCGCGGTCATGAAGGCGTGGGAGACACCCAACAGGCTGCGGTTCGAACGCGTCCGTGTCCCGCTCGGCGTCATCGGCATCATCTATGAAAGTCGCCCCGGCGTCACCGCCGACGCGGCGGCGCTGTGTCTGATGAGCGGCAACGCCTGCCTGTTACGCGGTGGGTCGGAGGCGGCGCGGTCGAACGCGGTACTGTTGGAATGCGTCGCCGAGGGGTTGGCGGCGGCTGGCCTGCCCGCTGCCGCCGTCCAGATGGTTCCCCCCGGCGACCGCGCGCTGGCGGGGGCGATGCTGGCGGCGCACGGCCTGATTGATGTGCTGATCCCGCGCGGCGGCAAGGGATTGGTGGCGCGGGTGCAGGCCGAGGCACGGGTGCCGGTGCTGGCGCATCTGGATGGCATCAACCACGTCTATGTCGATGCGTCGGCGGATTTGGTGAAGGCGGTGGCGATTGTTGTCGATAGCAAGCTGCGGCGAACGGCAGTGTGCGGGGCGATGGAGACGCTGCTGATCGACCGGGCGGCGTCGCCGGAACTGGCGCGGGCGGTGGTGCGTGGGCTGGCCGATGGTGGTTGCGAGGTGCGCGCCGATGCGGAGGCGATGGTGCTTGACCCGCGCGCTGTACCTGCGACGCCCGCCGATTGGGACACCGAATATCTCGACGCCATCGTCTCGGTTGCGATGGTCGACGGCGTCGAGGGTGCGGTTGCGCATATCACCACCCACGGTTCCGCCCACACAGACTCGATCGTCGCCGAGGACCCCGCCGTGGCGCAGGCCTTCCTGACCGCCGTCGACAGCGCCATCGTCCTCCACAACGCGTCCACCCAGTTCGCCGATGGGGCCGAATTTGGCTTCGGCGCGGAAATCGGTATCGCGACCGGGCGGTTGCATGCGCGCGGGCCTGTCGCGCTGGAGGAACTGACGATCTACAAGACGCTGGTGCGCGGCACCGGGCAGGTGCGCGGCTAGCGTTGGCGGCGACGAAGAAAACCGCTATGGTGCCGTCATGGCCAGCACCGTCGCTCGCATAATCGCCGATCCGGCCCTTGAAGCGCCGGACCCCGACATTGTCGGATATGAGATCACCCGCGATGGCTGGCAGCCGATGGATGCCGTGCGCAATGCGGCGTTCATTCAGGAAGGCATCGATTCCATCGAGCGTGGCGACTATCTCACTCAAGAGGAAATGGCCGTTGAATTCAAACGGATGCGTGAGAAATATCTGGCTCTGTGCCGCGCGTAATCTGGGCGGTCGATGCGCGCGACGACCTTGAACGCATCGCTGACTATATCGCGTTGGACAATCCGATGGCCGCTGCGCGCGTGATCGATACCATCACCAGCCGCGACCATTTGCTTGCCGAGCATCCCCAGATCGGTCGCGCCATCGGCGGCGGCCAGCGCAAGCTTAATGCCGGACGTTATCCCTATAATCTGATCTATCGAATCGCCGGCAACGAGGTTGAAATCCTCCGTATCCGCCACATGGCGGAAGACTGGCTGCCCCGCTGAAACGCATCGGCCTCCTCGGCGGGTCGTTCAATCCGGGGCATGCCGGGCATCGGCATATTAGTGTCGAGGCGATGCGGCTGCTGGGGCTCGATGAGGTCTGGTGGCTGGTCAGCCCGCAAAATCCGCTGAAACCAACCGCTGGCATGGCCCCGCTGACCGCGCGGCTGAAATCGGCGGAGGCAGCCGCACGACATCCGCGCATCCGGCCGATGGTCATCGAGGCGGAACTCGGCACACGGTACGCCGTCGATACGGTGGCTGCGCTGCAACGCCGCCTGCCCGCCAACCGCTTCATCTGGCTGATGGGGGCCGATAATCTGGCGGAACTCCACCGCTGGCACCGCTGGCGCGCGCTGGCGCAGGCAGTGCCGATTGCCGTTATCGCGCGTCCGCGCTATGTGGATGATGGACTGGTGTCGCCCGCGATGGCGTGGCTCCGGCGATGGCGGCATCCGGCGACGGACGCGCGCAACTGGGAGAGATGGCCGCTGCCGGCAATCACGTTCCTCGAGATCAGGCGGACGCCGGCCTCGGCGACGGCGATCCGTGCGGTCGATCCCGATTGGGCGCACCGGTTCGAGTGCCATGAATGAGGCGAGTGATTTGACGGCGGTTACGGGTTCGGAAGACGGCATGGCGGCGGTCGAGGCGCTGCACGCGCTGGTGATGCAGTCGCTCGACGACGATCAGGCGATCGAGGTGGTTTCGATCCCGCTGGCCGGCAAGACCAGCATCGCCGATCACATGGTCATCGCCAGCGGGCGTTCGAACCGTCAGGTCGCGTCGATGGCCAACAAGATCGCCGAAAAGATCAAGGGCGATCTGAAACGCAGCGTGCGCCTGCAGGGCCTGCCAGCGGCGGATTGGGTGTTGATCGACGCGGGCGACGTCATCGTCCATCTGTTCCGGCCCGAGGTGCGGAGCTTCTACAACCTTGAAAAGATGTGGGCCTTCGACGGCCCCAGCGGATCGACCGGGCCGCGCCGGGCGGGCGACGCCAAGGTATAAACTCAAGGGGAACGACATGACCGCGTCCAACGCCAGCGTCGCCATCGTCGGAGCAGGGGATTTCATCGGCGCAGCCATCGCGCGGCGCTTCGCCGCTGAGGGCTATGCCGTCCACGGCGGGCGGCGGCAGGGCGATAAGCTGAAGGCGTTGGAGGAGGAAATCGCCGCAGCGGGGGGCGGTTCGTTCACCGGCCACAGCCTCGACGCGCGCGATGAGGCGGCGGTTGCGGCGTTCATGGACGCTGCAGACGCCGAAGCGCCGCTCGAAGCCTGCATCTTCAACATCGGCGCCAACGTCCAGTTTCCGCTGCTCGACACCACCGAGCGGGTGTTCCGCAAGGTGTGGGAGATGGCGTGCTATGCGGGATTCCTGACCGGACGCGAGGCGGCGCGGCACATGCTGGCGAACGGGCGCGGCTCGATCTTTTTCACCGGGGCGACCGCGTCGCTGCGCGGTGGCAAGGGCTATGCGGCCTTCGCCTCGGCCAAGGCGGGCTTGCGCGCCGTGGCGCAATCGATGGCACGCGAACTGGCCCCGCAGAATATCCACGTCGCGCATCTGGTCATCGACGCCGGGGTCGATACGGCGTGGGTGCGCGAGCGCATGGGTGGCGGTCCGGTCGCGCCCGATGCACTGATGGATCCGGCGTCGATTGCCGAGACCTATTGGCAGCTCCACCGCCAGCCGCGCGACGCCTGGACCCATGAACTCGATCTGCGGCCCTTCGGAGAAAGCTGGTGACGGATCCCGTCTTTTACTTCGATTTCGGCAGCCCCAACGCCTATTTCGCCCATTGCGTGCTGCCGCAGATCGAGGCCCGGACGGGGGCGAAGTTCCGCTATGTGCCGGTGCTCCTCGGTGGGCTGTTCAAACTGACCGGTAATCAGGCACCGATGCTGGCCTTTGCCGCGGTGCCCGCCAAGCTGGCCTATGAACGGCGCGAGATCGAGCGCTTCATTGCCCGCCACGGCCTGACGGCGTTCCGCATGAACCCGCATTTCCCGGTCAACACGCTGATGCTGATGCGCGCCGCTGTGGCCGCCGAGGCTGAGGGGCAGCTGATGCCCTATGCCGAGGCGATGTTCCATTTCATGTGGGAGGAGCCGCGCAAGCTCGACGATCCCGCTGTGCTGGCGACGACGTTGACTGACGCCGGACTACCCGCCGAGCGCTTGCTGACGCTGGCGCAGGATCAGGGGGTGAAGGACCGGCTGGTGGCGAATACTCAGGATGCTTTCGCGCACGGCGCGTTTGGCATCCCGTCATTTCTCGTCGGTGAGGAACTGTTTTTCGGCAAGGACCGGCTGGACGATGTCGAGCGCGAGATCGGTCGGACGACAATGACCGGCGGCACTATCAAAAGCCGCTCAGGCTGAGCCTGTCGAAGCCGCATTCAGCCCGGAATCCGGCTTCGACAGGCTCAGCCTGAGCGGTGTGATGCAGCTGGTCCGGGTGCAGTCGCCCTAATGCCGGAAATGCCGCATCCCGGTAAACGCCATTGCCAGCCCGCGCTCATCCGCCGCCGCGATGACCTCGGCGTCGCGGATCGAACCGCCCGGCTGGATGACCGCCGTTGCTCCGGCCTCGGCGGCGGTGATCAGTCCGTCGGCGAAGGGGAAGAAGGCGTCGGACGCTACGGCTGACCCGATGGTGTGCGGCTGCGGCCAGCCGGCGGCCTCGGCGGCGTCGCGGGCCTTTAGTGCGGCGATGCGCGTCGAATCGACCCGGCTCATCTGGCCCGCGCCGATGCCTGCCGTGGCACCGTCCTTCGCATAGACGATGGCGTTGGATTTGACGTGGCGGGCGACCGTCCAGGCGAACAGCATGTCGGCCCATTCGGCTTCGGTCGGCGCGCGTTGGGTCACGACCTTGCAGTCGGCGCGGCTGACGGCACCATTGTCGCGCGACTGCACCAGCATGCCACCGCCGATCTGGGTCAGGCTGAGGCCTGGGCGGCGGGGGTCGGGAAGCGGGCCTGTGAGCAGCAGGCGCAGGTTCTTCCTGGCCGCAAATACCGCCAGCGCGTCCGCATCGGCGTCGGGGGCGATGACGACTTCGGTGAAGATGGCGGCGACAGCCTCGGCGGTGGCACGGTCGAGCGTGCCGTTGACCGCGATGATGCCGCCGAACGCCGAGGTCCGGTCACAGTCGAAGGCCTTGGCATAGGCCTCGGCCAAAGTCGCGCCGGTCGCCACGCCGCAAGGATTGGCGTGCTTGATGATCGCACACGCCGGCGGCCCGTCGCGCCATTCGGCGATCAGCTTCAGCGCGCCATCAGCATCGTTGAGGTTGTTATAGCTGAGCTCCTTGCCCTGCACCTGCCGCGCGGCGGCAATGCCCGCAGCACCGGTTTGGGGGATATACAGCGCGGCCTGCTGATGGGGGTTCTCGCCATAGCGCAGCGTCGACTGGCGGGTCAGGGCGAGCGGCAGCACCGGCGGGAAGAACTGCCCCTGGTCGGCAAAGGCGAACCAGCTGGCGACGGCGGCGTCATAGCCCGCGGTATGGGCAAAGGCGCTGGCGGCGAGACGCTTGCGCAGGCTGAGGGGCGTTGCGCCGCCGTGTTCGTCGAGCGTGGCGACCAGTGTGGCATAGTCCGCCGGGTCGGTTACGATGGCGACATGGGCGTGGTTCTTCGCCGCCGATCGCACCATCGCCGGGCCGCCGATGTCGATATTCTCGATAATTTCGTCGCGCGCCGCGCCCTTCGCCACCGTCGCTGCGAACGGGTAGAGGTTGATTACCGCCAGGTCGATCGCGCCGATGCTGTGCGCCACCATCGCGTCGGTGTGGCTGGCGATGTCGCGGTCGGCGAGTAACCCGCCATGGATTTTGGGGTGGAGGGTCTTGACCCGCCCATCCATCATTTCGGGAAAGCCGGTCAGTTCGGCGACATCGGTGACCGTCAGCCCCGCGTCACGCAGCGCCGTCGCGGTGCCGCCGGTCGACACCAGCGCGACGCCGTGGCGGGCCAACGCGCGGGCAAGATCGACAATGCCCGTCTTGTCGGAGACGGAGAGGAGGGCGGTGCGGATTGGGATCAGGTCGGGCATGGGCGTGCCCTACTGGTTTCGTCATTCCCGCGAAAGCGGGAACCCATCTCCTGCGCTGAGCTCGGGAGATGGGTTCCCGCTTTCGCGGGAATGACGGGCTATTACTTCCCCGCGCGCTTGAAGCTCCACGCCACGCTCGCCCGCGCCTTTTCAGCCCGCCCGCTGACTACCAACTGCACAGTACGGTGCACCGTTCCGCCCGCGTCGATCCACAGGCTTGGTTCGATGGCGACGGGTGCGCCGCTGGTCTTGAAGCCCCAGACGCGGCCCTGCGGCAGTTTAAGCAGTGCCCCCTGGCCGTCGGCGGTGGGCGTCGCCTCGACACCGGCACCAAGGTGGAAGCGGATGTCGAACGCCGCCTTGTCGCCCCGCCGCCACAGACCGCCGCGACCCTCTGGTGCGATAACATCCTCACCACGCACATCGGTGCCGCTGGCAGCGACGAACAGGCGGCGTTCGACCGACACGCCGAAGCGGCGGACATAACCGTCGTGTCGCGCCTCCAGCCACAGGCCGTCCTCCGATTCCTGGCGTTTGACGGCGACCTCCTCGACGCCCTTGCCGAGTGCACCTGCTGCGCCGATGTTCGTCGAATTGGTGTCGGCGATGACCAAAGTCGAATGGGCGGCTGTGGTGCGCAGGCCCGCTGCCAGCGCCGGCGGCAGGGGTGAGGCGAGCCCACGCGCGCCGCCGCAGTTGACAATAATCCGGTCGGGACCGTCGGAGAGTTCGAACGCCAGCGTGCCCGCATGGCCGCCAGCCGTTACCCGCGCGACCGGCGGCGGCCCGGCATCGATCACCGCTACGGTCTTGGCGACGGCAAGCCGGTGATATCCCGACCAGCGCCCACCGCGCGCCAGCACATTACCGGGGGCGGCGAGCTTCAGCACGCGCTCCAGCCGTTCCTTCGCCAGCGGCGCGCCGCCCTGCCATGCGCCGACGCTGCCGTCGCCCATCGCCAATCCGCGCATGTGCGGGGCAAGACGGGCGAGCGTATCGGTCAGCACCGCAGCCGGGCGCTCCCCCACCGCGGGACCGGCAGCGGCGGTGAACAGCAGCAGTTCCGCGAGTTCCAGCCCATCGAGCGGCGTCCGGCTGGCAAGGCCGCCATCGGGCAGCACCAGCACATCCAGCAATTTATCGAGTCCGGCCAGTGCCGCCGCCGCGCGCGATTCGCCACCGGAAATCAGCAGTCCTGCTGCATACAGCCCGCTCAGCGCCGCCGCCTTGGGCAGGCCATCGGGCAGGCGGAACGCAGCGCGGTCGAGGTGCCGTGCCCAACGTGCCAGCGCATTGAGCACCGCCGAGCGATAGACATGATCGGCCGACGACAGGATCAGCGGCGCATAGGCGGTGGCGAACAGGATGCGGCGGCCGGTGACATCGGCGCGCCACGCCGTCGCCTCGAATTCGGTGTGCAGTTCGAGCCATTGCGCGGCGAGCGGCTCGGCGACCTTTGCTGCCAGCGCGCGGTCGGGCTGATGCGCCGCCAGGTCGCGCAGCCACGCCCAGCTGTCCGTCCAGTCGCGCCACGCCGCCGGATGCGACACGTCATCGAACGCGATCGCCCGGGTCATTGCCGTATGTCCGGCGTGGATAAGCCGCCCGGCAATGATGCGCTCGCCGATATGGGCATCGCCGGGGATCGGATCGGCGGGGACACCGGTCAGCCGTAGCGGATAGCGGCCACGCAATCGCAACCTGTGCAGCGGCGTCTTGTACAGCGTGCGCTGCAGCCGCGCCCCGGCGCGTTCGCTTAGAGAAAGCCCCCGGTCACCGCCCTCGCGCCGCATCAGCCCCTCGCCGCCGTCGAACAGGCCGGGGTCTGGCGGCGGCGGCTGGCGCGGGGCCTTGCTCATCGTGCCGGCGGCGCGGACCTGAGGGCGGCGATGTTGGTAGCGTACGCCGACGGCCCGCCCTTGAAGGTCGCGGTGCCCGCCACCAGCACATCGGCACCGGCGGCAATGGCTTGCGGAGCGGTCAGCACGTCGATGCCGCCGTCAACCTCCAGATCGATCGTCCGTCCGCTTTTATCGATCATCGTCCGGATCGCTTCGATCTTGCGCAACTGCGAGGAAATAAAACTCTGCCCGCCAAAGCCCGGGTTGACGCTCATCACCAGCACCAGATCGACCATGTCGATGACGTAATCGAGCATCTTGGCGGGCGTCGCCGGGTTCAGCGAAACCCCCGCCCGGCAGCCTAGCGCCTTGATCCGCTGCAGCGAGCGGTGAAGGTGCGGCCCCGCCTCCGGATGCACGGTCAAGATGTCGGCCCCGGCCTCGGCAAAGGCGTCGAGGAATGCGTCGGCAGGCGAGATCATCAGGTGGACGTCGAGCGGCAGCCGGGTGACCGGGCGGATCGCCTTGACCACCATCGGGCCGATGGTCAGGTTGGGGACGAAATGCCCGTCCATGACATCGACATGGATGTAATCGGCGCCAGCAGCCTCGACGGCACGGATTTCATCACCCAGCGCGGCGAAATCGGCGCTGAGGATTGACGGGGCAATGCGGACCGGCTGCTGCATGACGATGGTCTAGCAGCGGCATCAACTCGCCGATAGCGGCTGTCCGAGCCACACATGAAAAAGGGCGCGTCCTCCCCTCCGAGAACGCGCCCCTTTTGCGGCGACGAGCCGAGCTTTAGGCGGCGAGCGCGGCGCCCCGGCGGCGGCTGCGGGCAGCAACGCCGACCAGGCCGAAACCGGCGATCAACAACGCCCAGCTCTGCGGCTCGGGAACCGACAGGGTGAAGTTCACGCCCGTCGAATCGCTGCCGTAATTGCCGTCGCGGTTGACTACGATGCTGAACACATCACCGGCATTCAGGTGCTGAACACCGCTCAGGCTGTAGGTCGGGTTGCCGCCGTTAAGCGTTGCGCCGCCGAACAGCACCGCCGGATTGGCACCGTTCTGATAACGGAAAACCGTTGTCACGCCGGTCGGGTGGATATCCTGAATGCTGAAGTCTGAGGTGAAGTGATAATAAGCTGTTGTCGGGGCGGTAAACGTCACGAACACGCCGCCATTCGACGCGTTCGGGCCGGGGTGAACGAGCAAACGGTCGGTCGGAACGTTGACGCTGCCGTACTGGAACGACGAAACAGTCGACTTGGTCGCACCGGGAACGTCGAAGTTCGCAGCAGCCTGCAGGCAGGTCGAACCGGCGATGAAGCAGTTGGTGTTGGCACCGAAAAGCGTGCCCGTGGTCACGGCGTCGTCAACGCTGCCGTACGTGAAGTTGCCCGCACCCTGCGTCCCATTGAAGGTCGTGAAGGCGTCGTAGGTAACGGCGGCGGCAGGCGATGCGGCGGCAAGGCCAGCCAGCAAGGCAGCGACGGTAAGCGACTTGAACATAAGTGAATTCCCTTGGCGAAAGACCCGCCCCCCTGCAACACGGAATGCAATGATCGTGCCATGATCTGGCTCCATCGACATTACCGTAACGATCTTAGCTTTGTGTAAGCTCTGCCTTACAGTTTGTTTACGCGCTGCGTCTCAGCCCGCCCGCCAGCGCGCGATGAAAAAGCCATCCAAGCCGCCCTGTGCTTCAAGTGCGCCGGGAACGAGCCGCAGCCAGCCCTCGTCGGTCGGGGAAAGGCCGGGCGGCAGTTCACCGGCTGTTACCGCGTCGCTGGTCAGGGCGGCAGATGCGCGCCCGGCGATGGCCTCGCCCTCGCGGCGGTCGAGCGAGCAGGTGGCATAGACCAGTGTCCCGCCGGGTTTCAGCCAGCCCGTCGCCCGCGTCAGTAGCGCCGTTTGCAGTGCCGTCAGCGGGGCGATGTCGCGCGCGCCCTTGAGATGCAGCACGTCCGGATGCCGCCGGAAGATGCCGGTTGCCGAACAGGGTGCATCGATGAGGATTCGGTCGAACGGCGCGGCGGGGGTCCAGTCGGTCGCATCAGCGGCGATCAGCGTCGCGTCCAATCCCGTGCGCGCCAGATTTTCGCGCACCCGTTCAAGCCGCGTGTCCGATACATCGACAGCGGTAACTTGCGCGCCGGTTGCCGCCAGCTGCAGCGTCTTGCCGCCGGGCGCCGCACACAGGTCGAGCACGCGCTCCCCCGCTTGCGCTCCCAACAGACGGGCCGGAAGCGAAGCGGCGAGGTCCTGCACCCACCACGCCCCCTCCTCAAAGCCGGGCCATTCGGTCAGCGCGCTGCCTTTCTGGCTGGCGCGGGCCACGCGGACGTGACCGGGCGCGAGACTGATGCCACCGAGCGCCTCGGCCCAATGCGCGGTCTGGCCGGCGTCCTTCAGCGTCAGATCGGTCGGCGGTTCGCTGGCCAGCGCCCGCGCCCCCGCATCGGCGACCGCCTGCCCCCAGTCCTGCGCCCAGCGCACGGCAAACAGCGCGGGCAGCGTCGGGTGTTCGGGCAACGCCACCGCCTCGCGCAACAGCCGCGACAGTACCGCATGGACCAGCCGCCGCGGCCCACTTTCGACCAGTGGCAGTGCCGTCGACACCACAGCATGTGGCGGCGTTTTCAACACCAGCAGCCCGGCCAGCGCGATGCGCAGCACATGGCGGGCGCGGGCGTCGTCGGGCAGCGGCTTGGGCGTCGCGCTGTCGATCAGCACATCGAGATCGACCTGCCAGCGCATGACCGCACTCGCCAGATTGCGCGCCAGTGCCCGGTCGGGGCCAAGCTTGACCTCCGCCAGCGCCGAATCCATCGCCGCTTCCAGCGCCGTTCCGCGCCCCAGCACCGCGAGCAGCAGCCGCAGCGCGCCGCGCCGGGCGGCGGTGCCGGGCGGGTCGGCACTGACGATCCTCCCCGGCTTCGGGGAGGGGGACCGCGCTTGCGGTGGAGGGGAAGTCGGGCGAGGCACTTGGGCGTCCTATGCGGAGCTTCCCCTCCACCGCGCAAGGGCGCGGTCCCTCTCCCCGAAGTCGGGGAGGATCAGGAGCCGCCTCCCAAAAACGCGCCGATCCGCTTCCAATAGGTCACCGGGAACAGCCGCGTCAGCCAGTCGATCATCCGCGCATCGGCACCGATCAGCACACGGTGCTGGCGCTTTTCCATGCCCGTCACGATGATTTGCGCCGCCTGTTCGGGCGTCGTCCGCGCCGCCTTTTCAAAGTCGGCCGCCGAATCCAGCGCCATTTCGCGCCCCGGCATTCCGGCTATCATCTTGGCGTTCTTGGCCACATTGGTCTTGATGCCGCCGGGGTGGACGCGGATGACGCAGATGCCCGGATCGGTCTCCGCCAGTTCCAGATGCAGCGCCTCGGTCAGTCCGCGCACAGCGAATTTCGACGCATTGTAAGCGGATTGGGTCGGATAGCCCATCATCCCGAAAACGCTGGAAATGTTGACGATCCAACCCGAACCCGTGTGGCGGAGATGCGGCAGCGCGGCCCGGCAGCCCTCGACCACCCCGCCGAAATTTACCGCCATCACCCGGTCGAAATCGGCACGCGGCGTATCGGCGAACGGCGCGACGACCGACAGCCCGGCATTGTTGATGATGCCGTCGAACCCCCCGAACTCCGCCGCCGCACCATCGACCCACGCCGTCAGCGCGACGGTGTCGGTCACGTCGAGCATCGTGGTGGAGGATGGCTTATTGCCGAGCAGCTGCTTGGTTTCCGCCAGCCCGTCGGCATCCTTGTCGGCCAGCGCCAGTTTCGCCCCGCGCCCGGCCAGGTTGAGCGCCAGCGCCCGCCCGATGCCGCTACCCGCGCCGGTGATGGCGATGACCTTTCCGTCGAATGTATCGGCCATGGCCCTCCCTTTTCGCGTCGCGTGCACTATCTAATGGGTCTTAGACCAGCCCGCGCAAAATCGGAAAAACCACCCATGGCCAGCCGCCCCGACCCCGACGAACCTTTCATTCCCGGCGAACCGACGGGCGACCCGCCGCCATCGCCGGAACCCGATCCCGCGCACCCGCTGGAGGTTGGCGGGCGCGGTGGGCTGGACCCGGTGCGCTACGGGGATTGGGAAAAGGGCGGAATCGCGGTGGATTTTTAGGCTTCGGTTTTTAACGGCCGTGCCAGCAGCGCCTCCACAGTCTCCCCAACAGAGGCACCCGCCAGTATCGTCGCCACCGCCGCGCAGACCGGCATCTCCACACCGGCTGCGCGCGCTGCTGCGATCAGCACGGGGGCGGTGGCTGCTCCTTCGGCGATACTCGTTTTGCCCGCTAGGAGGTCCGCCGCGCAGCCGCCGCGTCCCAGCCCGACGCCCAGGGTAAAGTTGCGGCTTTTCTCCGATGAGCAGGTCAGCACGAGGTCGCCGAGGCCCGACAGGCCGCTGAGCGTTTCTGCCCGCCCGCCGCGAGCCAGGCCGAAGCGCGTCATTTCGGCAAATCCGCGCGCGATCAGCGCAGCGCGGGCGTTCTGGCCGAGTCCTGCGCCCTCGACGATGCCGCAGGCGATGGCGAGGACGTTCTTGACCGCGCCGCCGATTTCCGCCCCGGTCACATCGTCGCTCAGATAGGGCCGGAAATGCGGGCGGGCGAGGCGCTGGACGATGCCCGCGCCAATCGCGGCGTCGGCGCAGGCGAGGGTGACGGCGGTCGGCAGGCCCTGCGCGACTTCGGCTGCAAAGGTTGGGCCGGACAGGACGGCGACCGGGCAGGCGGGGGCGATCTCAGCTGCGATTTCAGCCATCAGTTTCAACGTCCCCGCCTCGATGCCCTTGGCGCACAGCACCAGCGTCGGGCTGCTGGAGAGCGGGCATTCGGCGAGCACGGCGCGCAGATGCTGCGCCGGGGCGACGACCAGCCAAAGGTCCGCCGTCGCCAGTTCTCCGGTCATGCCGGTGGCGCGGATAGCAGGGGATAGGGTAATGCCGGGCAGGAAGTGCGGGTTGGCGTGATCGCGGTTTATCGCGGATACGACCTCGTGTTCGCGCGCCCACAGGATGACGTCTTCGCCTAAAACCGCTCTCGCTGAGCCTGTCGAAGCGTCAGCTCCGCTTGATCCGGCTTCGACAGGCTCAGCCTGAGCGGCGTGCGGGTAGGCACTGGTGACGACCTGCGCCAGTGCAGTCCCCCACGCGCCGCCGCCGATGACGCCGATGGTCATGCCCGAACCCCGGCGCCGCGCACCGTCTCCGCCCCCGGATCGAGCGGCCAGCGCGCCCGCGCCGGGGCGTCGAGCGTGTCGATCATTCCCAACGCGAACCGCTCCGCCCCCGCCCAGGCGATCATCGCCGCATTGTCGGTGCACAGCCATGGAGGTGGAGCGACGAAGGGCAGTGCGTGGCGGGCGGCGAGGGTCGCCAGTGCGGCGCGGATATGGGCGTTCGAGGCGACACCGCCTGCGACGACCAACGCCGTCGCTTGGGGATAGGCGCGGATGGCACGCGCGGTGCGGTCGGTAAGGCAATCGGTGGCGGCGGCCTGGAAGCTGGCGGCAAGGTCGTTGCGGGTCTGAGCAAGGGAGTTTGCGTTCATGCCATCATCCCCGCTCAGGCTGAGCCTGTCGAAGCCGGGTTGCGCGCGGGATCCGGCTTCGACAGGCTCAGCCTGAGCGGGGGTTAAAGCCTGTCCCGCCAAAACCCCCTGCCACGCCCGCAGCACCGCGCTCTTCAACCCCGCGAAGGAGAAATGCGGTTCGGCTGTCCCCGTCAGCGGTCTCGGCAACGCAAAGGCCTTGGGGTTGCCGAGCTTTGCCGCGCGCTCGATTGCCGGGCCGCCGGGGAAGCCGAGGCCGAGCACCTTGGCGGATTTGTCGAACGCTTCCCCGACCGCATCGTCGATGGTCGTCGCCAGCCGCAGGTAGCGCCCGACGCCCTCGACGCCGAGCAATTGGCAATGCCCGCCGCTGACCAGCAGCAACAGATATGGAAACGCTAGTTCAGGCGCGATCAGGCGCGGGCTGAGCGCATGGCCCTCGAGGTGATTGACCGCGATCAACAGCTTGCGCGCCGCAAAGCTCAGCGCCTTGGCGGTGACCAGCCCGATCATCACCCCGCCGATCAGACCCGGCCCGGCAGTCGCGGCGATGGCGTCGACGTCGGCCAGCGCCACGCCGGCTTCGGTCAGCACCGCCTCGATCATCGGCGTCAAGCGCTCCGAATGCGCCCGCGCCGCGAGTTCGGGGACGACGCCACCAAACGGACGGTGCGCCTCATCCTGCGACGCGACGCGCTGGGCGATGATGCGGCGGTCGGTGGTGACCAGCGCAACCGCAGTCTCATCGCATGACGATTCGATGCCGAGGATGAGCGAAGCCATGCTGACTCTATAGTGCGTCCCGCCCGCCGGGCCATATGTTCGCGCTGACGAGCATATCGGCGAGGTTCTCGGGCCAGACCGTCGCTTGCGTTGCGCGCAACTCCTCCGCCGTCCACCAGCGATGTGCGGTCATGATCTGGCGTTCGACCTCGGTCCAGCCGGTGGCGGTAATCGAAGGGGAATCGACCCGGATCAGGAAATAGCGTTCGTCGGCGCGGACCATGTCGCCGTCGATGGTCGCAAAGATGGCCTCGCGTCGGGCTATTTCGGGACCCGGGTCGGTGACGGCAATGCCGGTTTCCTCGAACAGTTCGCGGACGGCAGCTTCGGCAAAGCTCTCGCCCGGATCGACCGCGCCACCCGGCGTCGCCCAGAAGCTGCTGTCGTTCGCGGTAAATTCAAACAGCAGCAGCCGGGCGGCCGCATCGACGATTAGCAGCCGGGAGGACGGGCGTTCGCGCATAACCTAGGCGTCCGCGACCGAAATCACAGCCGCTTCACCAGCTCAAACCGTTCGCACCACAGCCACATCTCTTCGCCGAGCCATTGGCCGTTGCGGATGAAATACCCCCGGTGGCCGCGCCGCCAGTCGTCGAGACAGGTGTCGCCTTCGCCCTCCGCGGCGGCAAAGTCCCAGTCGACATCGCAGAAACGCCGCTGATCGAGACTGATGGTTTCGAGCACCGCGCGCGGGACACCGTGACCATCGAGCACCGCCATGCGCTTGCCCACAATTGTCTGCTGGCCCTCCGATACAGCCCAGCACGTCGCCCGCTTGCTCCCGGCAAGCACCAGCCCGAGCAGCCGGTCCGCCAGTTCGGCCGAATCCCCGAAGGCAAATGTGTCGAGACCGGCGAAATCGGACGGGGCGCTTGTCATGGCGTTGCGCTCCTAGCACAAGGCCAGGTGATGGTAACGACCCTGAAACTCGGAACGCGCGGATCGCCGCTGGCGCTGGCGCAGGCGCGGATGACGGCGGCGGCGCTGGAAGCGGGCGGGGCGACCGTCGAGATCATGGTGATTTCGACGACCGGCGACCGGGTGCAGGATCGCTCGCTGGCCGAAATCGGCGGCAAGGCGCTGTGGACCAAGGAACTCGACGCGGCGCTGCTGGATGGCCGCATCGACTTCGCGGTTCATTCGATGAAGGACGTCGAGACGCAGTTGAAGGACGGCATCGTGCTGGCAGCGATGCTGCCGCGTGCCGATGTGCGAGAACGGCTTATCGGAGCTACCAGTGTTGGGGCGCTCAAGCAGGGCGCGCGGGTTGGCACCTCCAGCCCGCGCCGCGCCGCCCAATTGTTGGCGATGCGTCCCGACCTGCAGATCGAAATGCTGCGCGGCAATGTCGCCACCCGGCTGGCGAAGGTCGAAGCGGGCGACATCGACGCGACGCTGCTGGCAGCGGCCGGGCTGGATCGGCTGGGCATCGCGGCCGGCGCGACGGTGCCGGTGGACGTGATGCTCCCCGCCAGCGCGCAAGGGGCGGTCGGGATTACCGCGCGCGCCGATGATGTGGCGACGCGCGCGCTGCTCGCGGCTATCGACGATGCAAAGACGCATCTGGCGGTTGATATCGAGCGAGGCTTCCTCGCGGCGCTGGGAGGCACGTGCCACTCCCCGGTCGCGGCGTTGGCGCTGATCGGCGACGAGGGCGTGAGCTTTCGGGGTGAGATCATGGCCGAGGATGGCTCGGAGGTTCGGCGCGACGGCTTCGCGGTGGCGTCGGGTGACGCGCCGGCCGCCGTTGCGGCGCTGGCAGCGCGGTTGCTGGCAGAGGCGTCGCCAGCGCTGCGCGCTTTGTTTGCGCCCGGCTGAGACTTGCGCGTCCTCGTCACCCGTCCCGAACCCCATGCCAGCGCGATCGCGGTGCGGCTGCAGGCGCTTGGGCACCAGGTCTTCGTCGCCCCGTTGCTCAGCGTCGAGTCGGTCGCCTGGGCTGTCCCGACGGCGCGCCCTGACGCGGTGATCATGACCAGTGGCAATGCGGCGCGTC
Source organism: Sphingomonadales bacterium (assembly GCA_038211945.1). GTDB lineage: Bacteria > Pseudomonadota > Alphaproteobacteria > Sphingomonadales > Sphingomonadaceae > Sandarakinorhabdus. Next base: position 79,771 of record JBBQVA010000007.1, on the reverse strand, counting down.
ACGGTGGCCAAGGGCTGGCAACGCTGCGCCACCTGCCGCTGTTTGCCGTTGGGCAGGCGACGGCGGCGGCGGCACGCGCGGCGGGGTTCGCCAATGTCACGCACGGCGAAACCGGCGTTGCCGATCTGCTCGCACAGGCGGCAACGCGCGGGGTGCGCCACGTGCTGCATCTGGCTGGGGAGGATCGCATCGACGCGGCTGTGCCGCCGGGAATGCAGCTCGACATTGTCACCGTTTATCGTGCGGTCGCGGCGACGGCGCTTCCCGTCGATGCGGCAACGGCGCTCGACGTCGGCGCGATCGACGTCGCGCTGCTGTTTTCACCGCGGACGGCCCGGATCCTTGCCGGCTTGTGCACCGCGCCCGCTGGGCTTGCCATCGCCGCGCTCAGCCCCGCTGTGCTCGCCGCCGCAGGGCCGGGGTGGCGCAGCGCCGTCGCTGCCGAACAGCCAACCGAAGCCGCGCTGCTGGCGGCGGCGGGGCTGACGTGCAAAAAGCCGTCAGCGGAGGACTGAATGGAGCCGGAGGTCGACAGGGGAGAGGTCAACGCGGCGAGCCTGGACGCCACCGAGCGTCTGCGCGCGCGACTGACCGGCAAGCCCATTGCCGCTGCCCCGCGCCCGCGTCCGGTGCTGCCGTGGCTGCTTGCGGCGGCGCTGTTGACCTTTGCGCTGGGGATTATCGCCAATCCCTGGTTCGAGCACACGGTGCGCGCACAACTGCCGTTTGCCGACATCGGCGTGCCTGCGGCCAGCGCCGACCCGGCTGATGTTGCGGCGCTGAAGGCACGGCTGGCGGCGCTGGAGCGTCGTGCCGTTGCCGCCCCGATGCCGTCCGAACGGCTGGCGCGAACCGAGGCCGAGACTGCGGCGACTGGCGAGCAGATTTCCCGTAACACCGCCCGGCTTGACCAGCTGACCCGCGACATGGCGACGATGTCGGCCAAGGCCGAGGCAGGCAATGCCCGCGATGCGACGCTGGCGGCGACGTCTGAAGCGGCGGCGGCGCAGGCGCGCGGCGCGCTGGTGCTGGTTGTCGTACGCCGCGCCGTCGACGCCGGTCACCCGCTCGGCCCGCTCGATGCTGCGCTCCGCCAATCGTTCGAGGCGCGCTATCCGGCGGCGGTCAGTGCGGTGTCGGTACTCGGGGCGAAGCCTGTGACACTGGCGTCGCTGCGGCGTGACCTGGAGGCGTTGCGGCCGCGCCTCGAGGATCGCGCGGTCGGCACTACCACGCGCCGGACCTGGTGGGATGCGTTGACCGACACGCTGTCGTCGGCGGTGACCCCTGCACCCAAGACCGTAACGCCTGCGACCGCACCGGTCGACGCCGCGGCGGCGGCCCTGGCGCGCGGCGATGCGGCGGGAGCATCGCACGAACTGCGGCGGCTTCCCGACAATCGGCGCGCGGTAGCAGCGAACTGGCTGGCAGCAGCGGACCGGTTGGCGGCGGGCGATGCAGCGCTGGCGACGCTGGAAACGGCGACCGCACTGGTGTCCGGCTAACCCTTGTAATTTCCGAGCAGCGGCTCCCCCGATTGCAGGCGGCGAATATTCTCGGCGATGCGTTCGAACACCCGGCGCGGGGTGTGTGGTGAACTCCAAGCCAGATGCGGTGTCACCTGTGCGCGCGGATGGCCGATCAATCGGTGACCGGGCGGCAGCGGCTCCGGCTCGGTCACGTCGAGCGATGCCCAGAGCCGCCCCGCATCGAGCTCGGCAAGCAACGCCTCGGTATCGACGATTGCCCCGCGCGCGACATTGATCAGATGCGCGCCGACCTTCATCCGCGCCAACGCTTTCGCATCAATCAGCCCGCGCGTCGCGTCGGTCACCGGCGCTGCAATGACCAGATGGTCGGCGCGGGCAAGAAGTATTTCCAGCGGTACCAGCGTGACATGGGGGTCGGGAGACGGCGCATCGCTGTGCCGCGTCGCGATGATTTCCATTTCGAATGCCGCCGCCAACCGGGCGATCTGGCTGCCGATCGCCCCAAGTCCCAGCAGTCCCAGCGTCCGCCCTTCCAGCGTGCCCAGCGCCGGTTGTGTCGGGTCGCGCATCGGCCACGCATCGCCCGCCTTCATCGTCAATTCGGGGAGGCGCTTGGTATGGGAAAGCATGACCGCCAACACATATTCAGCGATCGGCTTGGCGGTGATGCCCGCTCCGGTGGCGATGCGCGGGGGATCGAACAGCCAGTCGGCATATTCATCGACCCCGGCGCTGACCAGCTGCACCAGGCGGGTCGTGCCGGGCCAGCCGGTGGGGCGAGGGGCCGTGGCATCCGCCGCGAAATCGCCGCTGCCATGCGCGATAACGATGTCGGCATCGGCCGGAAGATTCCAACGCCGTTCGATCGGCACATGGGCGGCGGACGTCACCCCGGGCAGCGACGCAAGCATCGCCGACATCGGCGGGGCGAACTGGTGGACGACGCGCATCGGACCTCGCGGAAGACTGGGTTGGCGATGCATTGCCGCACTTCCCAGCGTGAGGCCAGCGCAAGGCATGACATGCCCCGCTGCAGCCGCTAAGGCCTGCGCAAATCTTCAAAAGGGATGACAATGGCCGAACTGTTCGTAACAACGCGTGAGGGCAAGGAGCTGACATTGAAGGCCGCCAAAGGCCTGTCGGTCATGGAGATTATCCGCGACGGCGGCGTCGATGAACTGCTGGCGCTGTGCGGCGGCTGTTGTTCGTGCGCGACCTGCCACGTCCATGTCGATCCAGCCTTTGCCGACAAGCTGTCGCCGATGTCGGATGACGAAAATGACTTGCTCGATTCGTCCGATCATCGCGCGCCGACGTCGCGGCTGTCGTGCCAGATCGCCTTCACCGACGCGCTTGATGGGTTGAAGGTTACGATCGCCCCCGAAGATTGATGGACGCCGACGGCGTTCGCGCGGGTTTCCGCGTCCAGGCCGAATGGGGCCGCCGGATGGGCGTGCCGTTCAGCACGCTGCTGTTCGAATGCCTGGGCGAGGTCGTCGACACCAATAGCGCCACGGGCCGCGCAGTGCTCGCCTGGACCGGCGATCCGATGCGCGATGCGCTGGTGCTGCGCGTCGCCGGGGGCTTGCACGCGCTCGTGCGCGGCGGACGGGTGCCCGAATTGGCGGCCTGTTATCCGCCCGCGCCGCTTCCCGACCCAGCTCGGTTACGTGCAGCATTGGCCGCGGTCTTCGCCGATCCGGTGCTCGATGCTGCCGTGTTAACGTGGCTTGACAGCGCCCCGCAGACCAATGAAGTCGCGCGGTCGGGGGTACTGATGCCCGGGCTGATGGTGGTGGCCGAGGCATGTCAGCTGCCGCTGCGACTGTTCGAACTCGGGTCGAGCGCCGGGCTGAACCTGTGTCTCGACCGTTGGGCCTATAACCTGGGCGGGGTCGAGGCTGGACCCAAGGGCGCACCGGTTTGGCTGGCCCCCGCATGGACAGGCGCGCCGCCACCCGATCAGACACCGACCATCACCGAGCGGCGCGGCGTCGACCTTAACCCGCTCGATGTGCGTGACCCGGCGACGGCGACGCGGCTGACGGCTTTCGTCTGGCCCGATCAGCCCGAACGCGTTGCCCGTGCCGAAGCCGCCATCGCTGCCGTGGCGCTCGACCCCCCGGTCATCGACCGCGCCGACGCCGCCGATTGGGTGGAGCCGCACGTAACCTCGGTCGACGGCGTGACCACGGTGGTCATGCACTCGATCGCCTTCCAATACTTCCCGGACGCCAGCCGCGCGCGGATCGCGGCGCATATGGCTGCGGTCGGCGCGGCAGCAACGGCGGCAGCCCCGCTCGCCTGGTTGCGGTATGAATTCGAGGCTGTCGACGGCAGTCCGGCGACGCTGCGCCTGACGCTGTGGCGCGGCGCGGGGGCGGAGGACTGGCTGCTTGCCCATGCGCATCCCCACGGCGCGACGATCGAATGGTTTGGTACAGGCAAGGCAGTATGACCACGATCCGATCTGCCACCCCCGCCGACGTCCCGCAGATTCTGCAGTTCGTCCATGACCTTGCCGCCTATGAGCGCGAGCCCGACAAGGTCGTGGCGACCCAGGCCGACCTCCACGCCGCGCTGTTCAGCAGCCCCCCGGCAGTCGAATGCGTCATCGCCGAAATCGGTGGCAAACCGATCGGCTTCGCGCTGTTCTTCCACAATTATTCGACATGGACCGGGTGGCGCGGGATTTACCTGGAGGATCTGTACGTCTCGCCCGAAGCGCGTGGATTGGGCACCGGCAAGGCGCTGCTCGCCCATGTCGCCGGGGTGGCAGTGGCGCGGGGGTGCAAGCGCTTCGAATGGTCGGTGCTCGATTGGAACACCCCGGCGATCGGTTTCTACAAATCGCTCGGGGCACAGCCGATGGAGGACTGGACGGTCTATCGGCTGGAGGGCGACGCGCTCGAATGCCTGGCGGAACAAGAGTCGGGGTGATCGTCGTCGGACTGGCGTTGACGATGGCGTTGTTCCTGCGGAGTGAACGTCACAAATACGAAGGGTCAATTCCGCTTTCCCTAACAAAGCCAGCGCACAATCTGTCGGAATATTTTACAATCGGTTCTAGCAACTGGGCGCTAAGCGATTGGTAACATTTGCTCGACCACTTTGGCACGGATTTTGCTTCAATCTCTTAGACGATAGGGGAGTCAATATGAAGTTCATCGCAATCGCCGCACTGTCGGGAGCTTTGGTCGCGGCAGCGCCTGCAAGCGCGGTTTCGTCCTTCCTGTACGGTTATTCACCGTCGGGAACTCAGACGATCACGCTGGACAACGGCACGATCAATGCAAGCCAGCATGGCTGGTTCGATAGCAACGGTGATCATAATACAGGCAATAACAATTATTATGTCGGCGACGGCCATCACGACTATTTCGTTTTCGACGCGGGTACGGGCTATACCAGCGCGTCGATCGACATCGGCAATGATATTGGCGGCGGCTTGTACTTCGGCCCTGGCGTCACCTCGGTGATCTGGACGCTGTATGACGTCGACACGCTGACCCAGGCTGATGTTATTGCCAATATCGATAACACGCAATTCAACGGCCGCACCGATGTCTACGAGGATCTCGGCAGCGGCACGGTCTATGGCTTTGCAGTCATCAACGGCGCCACAGGCAATGTTCATGTTAATTTCAATGCGGCGGGCCTGTCCGCGATCAATGGCGCAGGAGACGCGGGCAACTCGTTTATCTTCGGCGGCGCGCTAACCGACGTCTTCGGCTCTGCGGTGCCTGAACCGGCCAGCTGGGCGATGCTGATCGCCGGCTTTGGCCTCGCTGGTGCCGCGATGCGCCGCCGCCGGATGGTTGCCGCCTAACCACAGCTAACCCGTTTGAAACGGGCCGCCGGGTGACCGGCGGCCCTTTTTCGTGCCGCTTCAGTTCTTCGCCTTGTCGACCAGTGCGTTCTTGCCGATCCACGGCATCATCGCGCGCAACTTCGCCCCAACCTCCTCGATCGGATGCGCTGCTGCGGCCTTGCGTGACGCCTTCAGTTCGGGCTGACCGGCGCGGTTGTCGAGGATGAAGTCCTTCACAAACCGCCCGCCCTGAATGTCGGCGAGGACGCGCTTCATTTCGGCCTTGGTCTCGCTGGTGATGATGCGCGGGCCGGTGGTGATATCTCCATATTCGGCGGTGTTGCTGATCGAATAGCGCATGTTGGCGATGCCGCCCTCGTACATCAGATCGACAATCAGCTTCACCTCGTGAAGGCATTCGAAATAGGCCATTTCCGGCGCGTATCCGGCCTCGGTCAGCGTTTCGAACCCGGCCTGGATGAGGTGGGTGAGGCCGCCGCATAGCACCGCCTGCTCGCCGAACAGATCGGTCTCGCATTCCTCGCGGAAGGTGGTTTCGATGACGCCGCTGCGGCCGCCGCCGATGGCCGAGGCGTAGGACAGCGCCACGTCATGGGCGTTGCCGCTGGCGTCCTGATGGATGGCGATCAGGCACGGCACGCCGCCGCCACGCGCATATTCGGAGCGGACGGTGTGGCCGGGGCCTTTGGGGGCGATCATGAACACGTCAAGGTCGGCGCGCGGCTCGATCAGCTGGAAATGCACGTTGAGGCCATGGGCGAAGGCCAGCGCCGCGCCGTGCTTCATGTGCGGGGCGAGGTCATCGGCATAGATGCCGGCCTGATGTTCGTCGGGGGCCAGCACCATGACAACATCGGCCCAGGCGGCAGCATCGGCGTTCGACATCACCTTGAAGCCCGCGCCTTCTGCCTTGGCGGCGGTCTTGGAGCCGGGGCGGAGCGCGACGGCAACCTCGGCGACGCCGCTGTCGCGCAGGTTCATCGCATGGGCATGGCCCTGGCTGCCATAGCCGATGATGGCGACTTTTTTGGCTTTGATCAGGCCAAGATCGGCATCGGCATCATAGTAAACGCGCATTATTCTATCCTCTGTTGTGCCGTCATCCCGGCGAAAGCCGGGACCCATGACCTCGAAGTTGGGAGTTCATGGGTCCCGGCTTTCGCCGGGATGACGGATTAAATCAAACCGCCTCCGCCCCGCGGGCGATGGCCACCACGCCGGTACGCGCCACCTCCACCAGGCCGACTTCGCGCATCAGGGTGATGAAGCTGTCGACCTTTTCCGTCGAGCCGGAGACTTCGAACACGAAGCTGCCCGTCGTCGTATCGACCGGCCTTGCCCGGAAAATGTCCGCCAGCCGCAGCGCCTCGACGCGCTTTTCGCCGGCGCCTGCGACCTTGACCAGCGCCATTTCGCGTTCGACGTGGGGGCCGAGCGCGGTCAGGTCGAGGACGCGGTGGACGGGGACGAGGCGGTCGAGCTGGGCGATAATCTGTTCGATCACCGGCGGCGGGCCGGAAGTGACGACGGTGATACGGCTGACGCTGTGATCCTGCGTCACATCGGCGACGGTCAGGCTTTCGATATTATAGCCGCGCGCCGAAAACAGCCCGACGATGCGCGCCAGGACACCCGCCTCGTTATCGACGAGGATGGAGAGGGTGTGGGGGGTGGAGGGGGCGGGTTTCATGCTTCCCCTCTCCCATTTGGGGAGAGGGAGGGGCCCGCGCGCCGCTTGGCGCGTGGGAGGGTGAGGGCAAGTGCGCTGGGCGGAAGAGCCCTCACCCGGCTCGCCAAGCGGCGAGTCCGCGCCTCTCCCCAAATGGGAGAGGGAAGAATTATTGCCATCACACCAGCGCCTTCGCGTCTTCGTCCCGCTCGCCCTGCGTTTCATCGGCGTGCAGGATCATGTCGGTATGCGCGGCTCCTGACGGGATCATCGGGAAGCAGTTCGCCAGTTTCGCCACCCGGCAATCGACCATCACCGGGCCGTCGTGGGCCAACATCGCTTCGATTCCCGCGTCGAGCCCGGCCGCATCCTCGATCAGGATGCCCTTCCAGCCATAGGCTTCGGCGAGCTTCACGAAATCGGGCAGGGCGTCGGAATAGCTCTCCGAATACCGCCCGCCGTGGTTGAGTTCCTGCCACTGGCGGACCATGCCCATATATTCATTGTTCAAAATGAATATCTTGACCGGCAGCCGGTACTGCGTCGCCGTCCCCAGTTCCTGGATGTTCATCTGGATGCTGGCTTCGCCGGCGATGTCGATGACCAACGCGCCGGGGTTGGCGATCTGCGCGCCGATGGCGGCGGGGAGGCCGTAGCCCATTGTGCCCAGCCCGCCGCTGGTCAGCCATTTGTTGGGCGCATCAAAGCCGAAATGCTGCGCCGCCCACATCTGGTGCTGGCCGACTTCGGTGGTGATGATCGGCTTATTCGCCTTGGTCGCCTCGAACAGCCGGTGGACGGCGTGCTGGGGGAGAATCTCCTGCCCCTTCTGTTCAAAGCCGAAGCTGTCACGCACCCGCCACCCGGCGATCTGGTCCCACCAACCCGACAGGTCCGCCGCCCGGTGGCCGCGCGCCCGCCACACCTTGATCATGTCCTCGAGCACCGAACCGACATCGCCGACAATGCCGAGGTCGACCCGCACCGTCTTGTTGATCGACGAGCGATCGATATCGACATGGATTTTCTTGGACGCCGGCGAAAACGCATCGAGCCGCCCCGTCACCCGGTCGTCGAAGCGCGCCCCGAGGCACAGCATCAGGTCGCAGCGGTTCATTGCCATGTTCGCTTCATACGAACCGTGCATGCCGAGCATCCCCAGCCACTGCGGGCCGGTATCGGGATAGGCACCCAGCCCCATCAGCGTCGAGGTCACCGGCGCGCCAGTCAGCTTGGCCAATTCACGCAACAGGGCGCTCGCGGCGGGGCCGGAATTGATGATGCCGCCGCCAGTGTAGAGGATCGGCCGCTCGGCCGCCGCCAGCATCTCGACCGCCGCCTCGATGGCGGTCAGGTCGCCCTTGGTCTGCGGCTTGTAGGTCTTGTGGCCGGGGGTGCCGGGGCGTGTGTAGCGCGCCTTTTGGATCTGCACGTCCTTGGGCAGGTCGACCACCACCGGGCCGGGGCGACCGGAGCGGGCGATGTAAAACGCCTCATGGATGGTATCGCCGAGCTTGGTCACGTCCTTCACAAGGTAATTGTGTTTCGAACAATGGCGGGTGATGCCGACGGTGTCGCATTCCTGAAAGGCATCGGTGCCGATCAGATGCGTCGGCACCTGGCCGGTCAGCACCAGCAGCGGGATCGAATCCATCAGTGCGTCGGTGATGCCGGTGACGGCATTGGTGGCACCGGGGCCGCTGGTCACCAGCACCACGCCGACCTTGCCCGACGACCGCGCATAGCCTTCGGCGGCGTGGACGGCGGCCTGTTCGTGGCGGACCAAGATGTGGCGGATGCGGCTCTGCTGGTGGATGGCGTCGTACAGCGGCAGCACGGCGCCGCCGGGGTAGCCGAAAATCACCTCGACGCCGAGATCGGTCAGCGCCTGGATGACGATTTCAGCTCCGGTCCGGTTCGTGGTCACCGTGTCGTCTTTCGATTGAAGGCGCGGCATCTAGGGGATGTATATTACCCGGTCAACCGGTTTCTGCGCAACTTTAATGCGCAATCGCGAATGCCGACAGCAAAACTCCCGCACAGCGTAAGCCGTGCGGGAGCCTTGACGCCGCTGAGTCGGCCCGTCCCCGAGCCGCTTGCGTCAAGCTGCCAAGGCAGGGTTCCGGCGGCGGCTGGCGGCACCGACCAAACCAAAGCCGGCGATCAGCAGTGCCCAGCTGGCGGGTTCCGGCACGGCGCTCGGCGTCGGCGGGATGATGACCGTGGCGGGATCGCTGGTCGCGACGGCAAAGACGCGGTCGACAACGATGTCCTTGGCCGGATAGCCGTTGGAATTATAGACGAAACTGGTCCGATACAGCCCCTTAAGCGAGATCGAGGCGACGCCAGAGGCGTAGAACCACGTCTGCCCTGTCGAGGCATTGGTGATCGAGGTCGAAGCAACCGGCACGCCGATGATCGTCGCATCGAGGCTCGAATTGTTGACGTTGGCGAGGCCGTTGGCGGTCAGATAATAGCTGAAGCCGAGGCGGTAGTTACCGACGCCGAGGTAGGTCAGCTGCGAGATGGTTTCGTTGACCGACTGGTCGCCGACGAAATATTCGGCTTGCGTCCCAACCGCGTCGGGGCTCGCCGAGGGCGCGTTGTCAGGATGGACGAGTTCGCCATAGGCACCGGTCGGATAGCTGTTGTTATTGTTATAGCCGATGACGCTCGACGCCTGATCGCCCTGACCGTGGGTGCCATCGGGCGTGTTGGTCTTGGTCCAGCTGGGCAGCGATCCGGCACCCAGCGGTCCGGCTTCGAAGCTGCCGTTCTTGATGACATTGTGCGCGGCGCTGGCCGGCGAGGCGAGTGTGGCGGCGGCCAGCATGGCTGCGGCGAAGATGAGACCCTGTTTCACGACTTTTCCCTTTATGACCCGAGTTTAGGATTTTGAACCCGATGTTAACACGACGGTAACATCTTGGCGGATGCACTGCGGCGGGAGCGCCGCGTCGAAAATCCGACCATGCCGAAACCCGCAAGCAGCAATGCCCAGTTAGCCGGTTCCGGAACGGACGGCGGCGGGGGCGGCGGGGGCGCGACAGGCAAGAAGCCGCTGCCGCCATTGTAGGTGCCGAGATGGACTTCGTTCGACTGGGCGAAGTTGCGCGCTGCGACCGACCCTTCGACGACATTGCCGCTGAGCGATGCCCAGGGTGCCAGCACCGAGCCCTGGAACTGGCGCTGCAAATCGAGGCTGGCGGCGTCGGTGAAGTTCCAGATCACCTGCTGGTTGTTGGCGCGGGCGTTGCCGATGAAATTGGCATGGTCGGAATAGCTGGCGCTGTCGTTCAGGTGCAGCGTCGCGTTTGAATTGATGACGTTGATGATGACCGGCAGGGTCGTCGAGCCGAAATCATAGCCGAATTCATTGGCGCCGAAGATCGTCTGGTCGACGTTGAACACCGCATAGCCGGGTCCCGTGCCGGTGGTGCGGAAGGTGAAGCCCTGGCCCGTCGTCACCAGCACCGCGTTGCTGGTCGTGGCTAGGCCGCCGAGCGTCGATGAAAGCGCCTTCAGATCGGCGTCGATCTGCGCGGTGGCGTTGGCCTGACTCAACACCACGGGTGCGGTCGGCGTGGCAGGGGCGGTGACGACGGCGTTATAGGCGTAGTTCGAATTGAACGAAGCGCCGTTGGCGTTGCCGCTGATCGAACCGGCGGCATAGACCGTCGTCCCGTTCGAGCCGTTGACGTTGGAAATCGATGCGCCCGATTTGACAATATTGTTGTTGCCAAGGTTCATGTTGCTGATCGCGCCGACGGCTTCGACCCGCTGGTTCTGCGACAGGTTGCCGCCACCGATGCTGCCGCCGACGTAGGCGTTGTTGCCCGACCCGAACTGCAAGGTGCCGATGTTGCCGCTGACATAGACGTTGCCGCCTCCGCCGCCCTGAACCGTGCCGACGCTGCCGCCGATCCGGACGGTGTTGCCGTTGCGCAGATCGAGGTTGGAATTGAGGCCGCCCGTGACATTGAGTGTCGTCAGGTCCGACAGCCCCAGCGAGCCGAGCGTGCCGCCGACGTTGACCAGCGCGGCGTTGTTGTGGAGATCGAAGCCATTGGCGCTGCCGACGACGGTTGCACCATAGCTGCCAAGAGTGCCGTTGCCGCCGTTCGGACCGTCAGACAGGTTGACGCGGGCATTGAGCGCACCGCCGACGGTAAGCGTGGCGCGCGAGGACACTGCCTCGCCTTGCTGCGAATTGCCAAAGCCGACCTGCGTGGTGTTGCCGCCATTGAAATCGCCGCCGACATAGACCTTGCCCTCGGTCTCGCCGCCCTGGACGCTGAGGTTCTGCAGGATAGTGACGTTGAGTTCGCGCAGCGTCTGAAGTCCGGCGGCAGCAGTGCCGGTGACGGCGAGGGCTGGTGCTGCGGCGCATAGGGCGGCAACGGCCACCGAAGCGCAAAAGGCGATCTTCATTTGAACATGACCCCGTTCGAAATTCCATTGCGGGCTCCCCTCCGGTTCCCGCCGTTCCCTCGCGGAAGCAAAACCTTAATGCGTCATTAAGGTTTGCTGGTCAAGTGCAAATATACGATTTGTTTACTAAAGCGTCAGATTATTGGTAACGTCATGCGCCGTTGCGCACCGCGAGGTGCCGCTCCCACGCTAGAGCATCGCGGACGATTAGGTCGAGATCGTCCAATTCAGGCTTCCAGTCGAGCGCGGCGTGGATGGCATCAACCGCCGCCACCAGGATCGCGGTGTCGCCGGCCCGGCGCGGTTCGATGCGGCGCTGCAGTGTGGTGGCCGCAACCCGGTCGACCGCATCGAGCACCTCCAGCACCGACGCGCCGCGACCATAACCGACATTCAACGTCAGGCATTTGTTGGGCGCAACCATCAGCGCATCGAGCGCCGCGACATGGGCACGGGCCAGATCGCTAACGTGGATATAGTCCCGCACGCCGGTCCCGTCCTTTGTCGGATAGTCGGTGCCATAGACGCTGACGTGGCTGCGCTTGCCGGTCACGGCCTGCGACGCGACCTTGATAAGATGCGTCGCCTCAGGGGTCGATTGGCCCGACCGGCCCTGCGGATCGGCCCCCGCCACATTGAAGTAACGCAGCACGGCAAAGTTAAAGCTGTGCGCTGCCGATGCGTCGGCCAGCATCCGCTCGGTCATCAGCTTCGACATCGCATAGGGATTGATCGGCTCCGTCGGATCGGTTTCCTTCAGCCCCGGATGGTCGGGCGCGCCATAAACGGTGGCGGTCGAGGAGAAGATGACGTGCTTCACCCCGGCACCGATCGCCGCCTCGATCAAGTTGCGCGAATTGGCCGTGTTGTTGCGGTAATATTTGAGCGGATTGGCGACCGATTCGGGCACGACGATCGACCCGGCGAAGTGCATGATCGCGCCGACATCGTAGTCGGCCACGGTCTGCGCGATCAGCGCCATGTCACCGGCATCGCCGAGCACCAAAGGCACGCCGGTCGGCACCGCCCAGTCGAAACCCGTCGACAGGTCGTCGAGCACGACGACATCGCGCCCTGCATCGCGCAGCGCCAGCACGGCATGGCTGCCGATATAGCCCGCGCCGCCCGTCACCAACACCGTTTTGCCGTTCATCGTTCCTCCCGATTATTGCGCGACACTGCGGTCCATGCGACGAACTGCGGCTCTGCTGCGTTGAGTGTAGCGTGAAAAGTTTCAACCGGAGAGTTCGTTCCATGCGTGCAACACTCATCACCCTGGCGGCCGCAGTGGCGCTGGCCGGGTGCGCGACAACCAACCGCACCGCCGACGTGACGCGCTTCCACTTGGGCCAGAACATTCCCGTCGGCGCGATTTCGGTTGTTCCGGTCGACGGGGCGGCGTCATTCAGCCTGGAATACCGCAGCTATGCCGATGCGGTGGCACATGAACTGGCGGGGATCGGATTTCTGCCGGTCGGCAACAACATGCAGGCGGTCTATGTGGCGACGCTGACCGTCGACACCGTGCTCGCGCCCGGGCCGGTCAAGCATAGCGGGCTGACCATCGGCATCGGCGGCGGCAGCTTTGGCCGCGGCGGCGGCTTTGGCGGCGGGGTCAGCTTTCCGGTCGGCGACAAGCGCCACCGCAACGACATCCGCCAGAATACGCTCGGCATCCAGATCCGCAGCCGATTGAACAACAGTGTCGTCTGGGAGGGCAAGGCGACGTCGGTCGTCCCCGACGATGCGACCGACGCCAGCCTTGCCGCCAACGTCCCCAAGCTCGCGCATGCATTGCTGGCCGGGTTCCCGGGGCCGCAGGGCCAGACCATCCGGGTGCCGGTGAAGTAATGCTCGATGTCAACGCCGCCTTCGACAGCGGCAATATCGAGGTCCGGCGGATTAGCGGCACCGGGGACATCGAACTCGCCATCCGCAAGGACCATCTCAGCGACTTCTACCAATGGTTCCACTTCCGCCTGTCGGGCGCCAAGGGCGTGCCGGTGACGCTGCGGATCGTTGACCTTGCGGGCAGCGCCTATCCCGGCGGCTGGCCGAACTACCGTGCGGTGGCGTCCGAGGACCGCGTGAACTGGTCCCGCGTGCCGACCAGCTATGCTGACGGCACGCTGACGATCAGCTTCACCCCCGATGCCGATGCTGTTTGGCTGGCCTATTTCGCCCCCTATTCGATGGAGCGCCATGCCGACCTGATCGCTGACATGGGCCAGTGCGATGGCGTCACCACCGAGGTTATCGGCCACACGCTCGACGGCCAGACGATGGATCTGGTGCGGCTGGGGCAGGGGCCGAAGCAGGTCTGGCTTTATGCCCGCCAGCATCCCGGCGAGAGCATGGCCGAATGGTGGATGGAGGGCGCGCTGGAACGGCTGACCGATCCTGCCGATCCAGTGGCACGCAAGCTGCGCCAGCAATGCACCTTCCACGTCGTGCCGAACATGAACCCCGACGGGTCGCGGCGCGGGCATTTGCGGACCAACGCGGCGGGGGCCAACCTCAACCGCGAATGGAGCGCCCCGACGGCGGAACGCGCGCCCGAAGTGCTGTGCGTGCTCGAGCGGATGCAGGCAACGGGTGTCGATTTCGCCATGGACATTCACGGGGACGAATCGATCCCGCATGTCTTCATCGCCGGGTTCGAGGGCATCCCGTCGATCACCGGGAGGCAACTGGCGCTGCTGGCGGATTACAAGACACGGCTGGCGCGATTATCACCTGATTTCCAGACCCGCATCGGCTATCCGGCGTCGGGCGCGGGCCGCGCCAATCTGACGATGAGCACCAATGCCGTCGCCGAACGCTTCGGCTGTCTGGCGATGACGCTCGAGATGCCGTTCAAGGACAATGACGATCTGTCCGACGCGCTGGAGGGCTGGTCGCCGGGCCGGTCGAAGGCCCTGGCGCGGGACTGTCTGGCGGCGCTGGCAGAGGTGGTCGAGGGACTGCGCTGACCTTGTCCCTCCCCCTAGAGGGGAGGGCGAGACACGCGCCGCTTGGCGCGGCCCGGGGTGGGGTCTGCCTTTCTTCTGAAGAGGCGGTCGTACCCCCACCCCGCTCGCGCTGAGGCGCGAGTCGCCCTCCCCTCAAGGGGGAGGGACAGCTGACCACTCCGCGCGCCGATACCCCTGCGCCCATAGCAGCGCCGTCAAATCGCCGTGGCGGATCGCGGCACCGGCGGCGGCGGCGGCCTTGGGCTTGGCGTGATAGGCGATGCCCAGTCCCGCCGCCTGCAGCATCGGAATGTCGTTAGCCCCGTCGCCGGTGGCCAGCGTATCCGCCAGCGCGATCCCGCGTTCTGCCGTCACCCGCAGCAGTTCGGCGCGCTTGGTTTCCGCCCCGACGATCGGCCGCGCCACCGTCCCGGTCAGCCGGCCGCCGTCGCACAACAAGGTGTTGGCGTGGCATTCGTCGAAGCCGATTTCGGCGGCCATCGGCCGGGCAAAGGCCGTGAAGCCTCCGGATACCAACAGCGTGAACGCGCCATGCGCCTTCATCGTGCCGACCAAAGGGTGCGCGCCGGGGGTCAGCCGGACGCGTTCGCGGCGGCAGCGGTCGATGGCAGCGACGTCCAACCCCTTCAGCAACGCCACCCGCGCCGTCAGCGAGGCTTCGAAATCCAGTTCGCCGCGCATGGCGCGTTCGGTGATGGCGGCAACCTCGGCCTTGACGCCAATATAATCGGCCAGTTCGTCGATGCATTCGACCGTGATCATCGTCGAATCCATGTCGGCGATCAGCAGGCGTTTGCGGCGCGGGGCGCCGTCGGGCTGGACGATGACGTCGGCATGGGGCAGCGCCACCTCCAGCGCAGCGCGCGCCTCGGGCTGGGTCAGGCCGGTCAGCGTCAGGTCGACCGCTTCGCCCGCATCGAGCCATGCCGCCGCCCCCGGCTCACCACCACCGCCGCGCAGCGCATCGCTTGCCGTCGCGACATCACCTTGCGACAAGCCGTCCCCGATGAGCGTCGCAATCAGCATTCCAACTCCCGGTGACAAGCCGCCTTTGGTCGTCATCGCAGGGGCAACCGCGACCGGCAAGTCGGCGCTAGCGATGGATCTTGCCGAGCGGGCAGGGGGGGTCGTCATCAACGCCGATGCCAGCCAGCTGTACGCCGACCTGCGCGTGCTGACGGCGCGGCCTTCGGTGGCGGATGAGGTGCGGGTGCCGCACCGGCTGTATGGCGCGCTGGCGGGGGACAATGCGGCGTCGGCGGCGCGCTGGGTGGCGATGGCCAAGGCGGAAATTGCGGCGGCGCATGCGGCAGGGCTGCTGCCGATCGTCACCGGAGGCGGCGGGCTGTATCTGCGGACATTGCTCGATGGCATCGCGCCGGTCCCGGCCATCGATCCTGCCCTGCGCGCGGCGGCCAATGCCCTGACCGGGCCGCAAGCCCATGCAGCGCTGACCAGTGAGGACCCGGCGGCAGCGGCGCGCTTGTCGCCCGGTGATACGACCCGAACGCGGCGGGCGTTGGAGGTGGTGCGCTCGACCGGGCGGACGCTCGCCGACTGGCAGCGCGAGCGGGCAGGGGGCATCGGCGACGCGGTTGCGCTGGCGGCTTACGTCGTAACAGTGCCGCGTCCGATACTACGACAGCGGATCAGCGAACGCGTTGCCATGATGCTGGCGGGCGGCGCGCTTGACGAAGTGCGGGCGCTGGCGGCTATCTGCTTGCCGTCGGACGTGCCGGTGATGAAGGCCATCGGCGTCCCCGAACTGCTCGGCGTGCTGCGCGGCGATACGACCTTGGCTGAGGCCGAAGCCGTCATCACCATCGCCACCCGCCAATATGCCAAGCGCCAGACCAACTGGTTTACCCACCAGACGCCCGATTGGACGCGCATTGCGGTTGACGAATGCGCCCCGGCCCGCTAACCGCACCGCTCTTTCCGACACATCTGATATTCGAGTTTCATCCCATGAAGGTCCGTAATAGCCTCAAGTCCCTCAAGTCGCGCCACCGCGATTGCCAGGTCGTGCGCCGTCACGGTCGGACCTACGTAATCAATAAGACCAACCGCCGCTTCAAGGCACGCCAGGGCTAATACCCCCTCCCGCTTGCGGGAGGGGCGCGGACTCGCTGCTTGGCGAGCCGGGGGTGGGAATGATGACACCCAGAGTTGCCGTTTTCGATGTCGGCAACGTCCTCTACGGCTGGGACATCCGTAACCTCTATGCCAAGCTGATCGCCGATCCGGAGCGGCTCGATTGGTTCGTGACCCATGTCGTCACGCCCGAATGGCATTTTCAGCACGACGCCGGGCGTCCCCATGCCGAGACCGTAGCCGAACTGACCGCGCAATTTCCCGATGAGGCCGAATTGATCGCGGCTTACGTGCCGCGCTGGCTCGAGACGATTTCCGGTCCCATTCCCGGCATGCTCGATCTGGTCACCGAGCTCGATGCGGCGGGCGTACCGCTTTACGGGATCACCAACTTCTCCGCCGAATTCTGGGCGATGTTCCGCCCGACAGCGCCCATATTCGACCGCTTCCGCGACATCGTCGTGTCAGGTGAGGAGCGACTGACAAAGCCCGACCCGGCGATCTATCACCTGGCGCGGGCGCGTTTTGGGCTGCGATCGGGCGAAGGTCTGTTCATCGATGACCGCGCCGAGAATGTCGAAGCGGCCAAGGCTTCTGGGTTCGCGGCGGTGCAGCTGACCGATGTGGCAACCCTGCGCGCCGACCTCGTCCAGCGGACGGATTGGCTGTAAGACCGGTCTTTGACGGCGTCGGCCAGATAATGCGGACCCTTGCCGCGCCCGGCGCGTTGGCGCGCGCATGATTGTAACGGAAGCGAACCAGCCACAGCCACAGCCACAGCCACAGCCCCTGGCCATGGCGCCTGTGCGGCAGCGCGAACTGCGGCCAATCTGGCTGATCACAATTGTCGGAGCGGCAATCTGGGCGTTCCTGGCGCTGCTCGACGAGGTCCGCGAGAATGGCACCTCGGCATTCGACCGGGCGATCCTTCTCGCATTTCGCGCACCGGGTCAGCCGGGCGTGCCCGTCGGCCCGCCGTGGTTGCAGGAAACCGCGCGCGATGTAACGGCGCTGGGTGGCTTTACGGTCCTGACTCTGCTGACAATTCTCGCTGCGCTGTGGCTCGTGCTGCAACGCCGCCGGGCACAGGCGCTGGTCTTTGTTGGCGCAGTCGTCGGCACGCAGGTCGTCGCCAGCACGCTCAAGGCGCTGATAGGCCGGCCGCGCCCAGACCTGATCAACAAGCTTGATCTGGTATCGTCATCAAGCTTCCCGAGCGGCCATTCGACGATGGCTCCAGTGGTTTATCTGACCCTCGCCGCGATCGTCGTCGCCGGTGAGCCGGAACGCCGCATTCGCCTGCTGCTGGTGACGGCGGCCATCCTGCTGGTGGCCGCGGTCGGGGTTAGTCGGGTCTATCTCGGCGTGCATTGGCCGACCGACGTGCTGGCGGGTTGGACGCTCGGTGGTACGGTCGCGCTGATTGCCACAGCAATCCTCGGCCGCCTCGCGCGGGCCGCTGCATGAAGGCGATCTGGTTCATCACCAACCCCGGCTCTGGTTCGACCTCGACCGAAAAATGCGCGGCGATCGAGGCACTGTTCGACGAAAGCGGGCTAACCGTCGCCGGCCGCACTGATTTCCCGGCGACCGCGATGCCCACGCCCGACGCGCTGACCAGCGCCGGGGTCGATACCTTGGTACTGTTTGCCGGTGATGGCACGATCAACACCGCGCTATGTGCCTTTGCCGACTGGCACGGCGAGTTTCTAATTCTTCCCGGCGGCACAATGAACCTGCTCGCCAAGACCCTGCACGGCGATGCCGACCCTGCCGTAATTGTTCATGCAGTCCATAACAGCGACCGGCGGATGGCGCTGCCTTATCTGGAGGCGGGCACGAACCGCGCCTATGTCGGGCTGATCATCGGCCCGGCAGCAAGCTGGTTTCGTGTCCGCGAGGCGATCCGCCACCGCAAACTGTCGCGATTGTGGCGCGCTGCCGTGCTGGCATGGCGACGGACCTTCGATCACCATGTCCGCGTCGGCGGCATCGCCGGGCTGAGCGGCCGGTATCAGGCGATTCTGGCGCGACCGCTCGCTGACGGCATCGACGTCAACGCCATCGACGCACGCGACTGGAAATCGATCAGCGGTCTGGGCTGGGAGTGGCTGACAGGCGACTGGGTGGCAGCGGATTCGGTCGACCGCCGCCGCGTCGCGCGTTTCACCATCGCCGGTCACCGCGACGTACTGGCGCTGTTCGACGGCGAGCCGGTCATGCTAGCACCCGGCACCCCCGTCACCAGCGGCACCAGCAACAAGGCGTTCATCGTCACGCGACCCGACCCCGCATGATCCGGCTATTCCATGTCAGCGATGTGCATTTCGGCGGCGAGGACAAAGCGGCACTGGCATGGTTCGACGCCGTGGTTGCCGCCGACCGTCCCGATGCGGTGCTGGTGACGGGCGACCTGACGCTACAAGCCCGCGCGGCGGAGTTTGCCGCTGCCTCCGCCTGGCTGGCCCGGCTTAATGTGCCTGTCGCGGTCAGCGTCGGTAATCACGATCTGCCCTATTTCGATCTGCTGGCGCGCTTCACCCGGCCTTATGCGCGCTTTGCGGCCATCGAGCGGGCGGCGTCGCGCGAGATTGATCTGCCCGGCGTTGCGATCGTGCCGCTGGTGACGACAGCGCGGTTTCAGTGGCGGCTCAACTGGTCAAAGGGCAACGTCAGCGCGCGCAGCCTGGCACGGACGCTTGCAGCCATCGCTGCGCTCCCTGCGGGCCAGACGATTATCGTCACCTGCCACCATCCGCTCATCGACGCGGGGACGCGCACGGCGGCACGCACCCGTGGAGGCACCGCAGCACTGGCGGCGCTGGCGGCAGCAGGCGTCAGCGCCGTGCTGACGGGTCATGTCCATGATCCGTTCGATGTCGCATACGATGCTGGCAACCGGACCGTGCGGTTGATCGGAGCCGGAACCCTGTCAGAACGCGTGCGCGCGACGCCGCCATCGTTCAACGAAATCCGCATCGTCGATGGCGTGATTGCCGTCGCCGTACGTGCAATGGCTCAATAACCCGTCAGTTCCTGCCCGGTCAGGCGCACGACGTGCACAACGTTGGTCGTTCCCGGCGTCGAGAAGGGGACGCCGGCGAGCAACACCAACGGGTCCCCGCCAGCCGCCACACCGCTACGCAGTGCCATGCGCTTGGCCTTTTCGACCATCTCTTCAAAGCTGGCGACGTCGCGCGTGGTCACGGCATGAACGCCCCAGACCAGACCCATGCGCCGCGCCGTCGCTTGCTTGGGCGTCAGACACAGCACCGGCACTTGCGCCCGTTCACGCGCGGCGCGTCGCGCTGTCGAGCCGCTGATGGTGAAGCAGACGATGGCTTTGGCACCGACTGTCCGGCTGATCGCCGCCGCTGCCGCTGACATCGCATCGGCAGTCGTTGCGGCCCCGGCAACGTCGGTGAAATGGACGCGACCGAAATAGCCGGGGTCGGCCTCAACCTCGCGTGCGATGGCGTCCATCATGGCGACAGCGGCAACGGGGTGGGCACCCGCCGCACTTTCCGCCGACAGCATGATGGCGTCGGCGCCGTCGTAAATGGCCGTGGCGACGTCGGAGACTTCGGCGCGGGTCGGCGTCGGCGACAGGATCATCGATTCGAGCATCTGCGTCGCCACCACCACCGGCTTGCCGAGTGCGCGCGCCATCGCGACGATGCGCTTTTGGGCGGGCGGCACCTGCTGCGGCGGCAGTTCGACGCCCAGATCGCCGCGCGCGACCATGACGGCATCGGCCAGCTCCATGATTTCCGCCAGTCGTTCGAGCGCGGCGGGCTTTTCGATCTTGGCGAGCAGCGCGGCGCGGCCCTTGATCAGCGCCCGCGCCTCGGCGACATCCTCGGGTCGCTGGACGAACGACAGCGCGATCCAGTCAGCACCGTGATCGAGCGCAAAGGCCAGGTCGGCGCGGTCCTTGGCGGTCAGCGCGGGCAGGGGGACGACGACATCGGGTACGTTAACGCCCTTGTTGTCGCTCAGCCGCCCGCCGGTGACGACGCGGGTGTCGATGGTGTCGGGCGTAACGCGCAGCACGAGCAGCGCGATCTTGCCATCGTCGATCAGCAGCCGCGCACCCGGCGTCAGCGCTTCGAACAATTCGCGGTGCGGCAGGCAGGCGCGGGTGGCATCGCCGGGGGTCGGATCGCGGTCGAGACGGAACGATCCGCCGTTTTCCAGTTCCACGCTGCCGCCCGCGATCCTGCCGACCCGCAGTTTTGGCCCCTGCAAGTCCGCCAGCACGGTTAGCGGTCGGCCCGATGATTTTTCGACCGCGCGGATGGCGGCGATCAACGCACCCCGCGTTTCCGGCGTGCCGTGGCTCATGTTGACCCGAAAGGCATCGGCGCCCGCTTCGAGCAGCGCCGCGATCTGTGCCTCGCTGCTGGACGCCGGGCCGAGTGTGGCCAGCACCTTGACCCGCCGCCCGCGCGGTTCGACATGGACGGACATTCTGGCTCCCCGGTTTATCCGCGCGGGGCTTAGCCGAGGCAGGCTATGAGCGCTACCGGAGATGCGACGATGGACGATGTAACGCGCGACAGAGTCCAGGCGGCCGCCTTTCGCCGCCTGCTCGCACATCTGGCGCACCGCACCGATGTCCAGAATGTCGAGCTGATGGGGGTTGGTGGCTTCTGTCGCAACTGTCTGAGCGATTGGCTAGGCGACGCCGCCACCGCCGAGGGCGTGCCGATGTCCAAAGACCAGGCGCGGGAGGCGATCTATGGGATGCCCTATGCAGATTATAAGGCACGCTATCAGACCGAGGCGACGCACAAACAACTGGCGCGGATGGCGGGCAGCGTCGCAAGAAACCGGGCGCTTGATGACGCGCTCGACGACAGTTTCCCGGCCAGCGATCCGCCATCAATGAGCGAGCCGGGAGCCTGACACGCGTCGAAGCGGCTTGCCCGAATACCCCTTGCGGCCCTAGCGTCCGCGCTCACGCGAATCACGGGAAATTGAATGTCATCGGAAAACGTCTCCGCCGAGCAGCTGCGGCTGTTCATTGAGCGGATAGAGCGACTGGAAGAAGATAAAAAGGGCATCGCCGACGACATCAAGGACGTCTATGCCGAGGCCAAGGGCACCGGCTTCGACACCAAGACCATGCGCGCCATCATCCGCCTGCGGAAGATGGAGGCGGCGGCGCGGCAGGAGGCCGAGGCGCTGCTCGATACCTACAAGACGGCGCTCGGGCTGGCTGACTGATTGGGGACGACCATGATTCTCTACGGACGTATCGTTTCGCCCTATGTCATGCGACCGCTGCTGGCGGCGCGCGCCAAGGGGCATGACCTGCAGGTCGAGATGTTCGAAGGTGGCATCAAGTCCGACGCCTATCTGGCGCTGTCGCCGATGGGCAAGATGCCGCTGCTCGTCGATGGCGATCTGGCACTGCCCGAAAGCCAGACGATCACCGATTACCTGGACGCGGTGCTTGACGGCCCTGCTATCGTTCCCGCCGATGCCGAGGCCGCAGCGCGGATGCGGCTGCTGATCCGCATCGAGGATGTCTATATCCTGCCGCAGCTCGGCCTGTTGTTCGGCGCGGCCAGTCCGGAGGCTGCTGACGCGGCCAAGCAGGGTATTGCGACCGGGCTCGGCTATATCGAACATTTCCGCGATGCCGGACATGAATGGGCCTTTGGTGACAGCTTCACCATGGCCGATGCGGCGCTGATGCCGTTGTTCTACTTCTTTGACGCCATGAACGACCGGCTGCAAACGCGTGCGCTGCTCGACGGGGTGCCGGGCCTCGCCGCCTGGTGGACACGCGTCAAGGCGACCGATGTCGGCCGGCGCTGTATCGCCGAACAGGCGCAGTCGATGAAAGAAATGCAAGCCGACCGCGCCGCCGCTGCAGCCTGAGGACACGCCGATGCAAACCACCCTGACCATCAATGGCAAGACCGAGGCGCGGGATATCGCGCCTGCGACCCTGCTTGTCGAACACCTGCGCGACGATCTGGGGCTGACCGGCACGCATATCGGCTGCGACACCAGCCAGTGCGGCGCGTGCAACGTGCTGGTCGACGGCGTGGCCACCAAATCCTGCACGGTGCTGGCGGTGCAACTGGATGGTCGCGCGATCACTACCATCGAGGGCATCGCAGCCAAGGATTCAGGAGGCGGCGAGACGCTCCACCCGATGCAGGCGGCGTTCAAGGAACATCACGGCCTGCAGTGCGGCTTCTGCACGCCGGGCATGGTGATGGCGGGGCTCGAGATCGTCCGGCGGCGCGGGCACGACCTGTCGCCCGAAACCATTGCCCATGACCTGGAGGGCAACCTCTGCCGCTGCACGGGGTATGTGAACATCATCGCCGCCATCGCGGCGGGCGCCAAAGCCATGGAGGCCGATCATGCGTGAGTTCGCCTATCAGCGCCCGACCTCGCTGGCCGATGCCGCAGCGGCGTTTTCCGGCGGCGGCGAGGCGGCGTTCATCGCCGGTGGCCACACGCTGCTGCCCGCCATGAAATCACGCCTGCGGATGCCCGACACGCTGGTCGACCTGGCGGCGGTGCCCGGCCTGACCGGCGTTAACCTTGACGCCGACCGGCTGTGGATCGGCGCGATGACCACCCATGCCGCCGTGATGACCGATGCCACCGTCGCCGCCGCCATCCCTGGGCTGGCCAAGATGGCCACGCTGATCGGCGACCCGCAGGTCCGAAACCGGGGCACGCTTGGCGGTGTCATCGCCAACAACGATCCGGCCGCCGATTATCCGGCTGCGCTGCTGGCACTCGATGCGGTCGTGGAAACCGATCGCGGTTCGCACCCCGCCGATGATTATTTTCAGGGCATGTTCGCGACGGCACTGGAAGACGGCGAGATCGTCACCCGTGTCGGCTTCCGGGTGCCGCTGGCTTCGGCCTATGCCAAATTCCGCCATCCGGCGTCGCGCTATGCAGTCGTCGGGATCTACGTCGCGAAATTCGCCGATGGCGTCCGCGTCGGCGTCACCGGTGCCGGCCCCGGCGCAACCCGCTGGGCAGAAGCCGAGGCGGCACTGTCGGCATCGTTCACGGCGGACGCGGTCAAGGGCCTGACGCTGGATGCTGCAGATTTGAACACCGACATCCATGCTTCGGCAGAATATCGCGCGCATCTGGCGGGGGTGATGCTGGCGCAGGCGGTGGCAGAGGCAGCATAATCTTGCCCTCCCCCGCCTCGCTGGCCTAGAGGCTCGCACATGGCCGGTCATTCCAAATTCAACAACATCATGCACCGCAAGGGCGCGCAGGATAAAAAGCGCGCTGCGGCCTTCTCCAAGTTCAGCCGCGAAATCACCGTCGCAGCGAAATCCGGCCTGCCCGATCCGGCGATGAACGCCCGGCTGCGTGCTGCTGTCATCGCGGCGCGGCAGGGTGGGATGCCCAAGGACAATATCGAACGCTCGATCAGCAAGGCATCAGCGAGTGATGGGGCGAATTACGAAGAGATCCGCTACGAAGGTTTCGGCCCAGGCGGCGTCGCACTGATTATCGAGACGCTAACCGACAACCGCAATCGCACCGCCACCAACGTCCGCACCATCGTCGCCAAGAACGGTGGCAATTTGGGGGCGAGCGGCTCGGTCAGCCATGGTTTCGAACGCATGGGGCTGATCTCCTACCCAGCCAAGGCGGGCAACGCCGATGCCGTGTTCGAAGCGGCGCTCGATGCGGGTGCCGAGGACGTCCAATCGTCGGACCACGGCCATGAAATCTGGACCGCGCTCGATACCCTGCACGAGGTTGCCAAGACGCTCGAAGCCAAGCTTGGCGAGGCCGAAGGTGCCAAGCTGGCGTGGAAGCCCGGCCTGATGGTGACCGTCGGCGAGGGCGATGCGAGGACGCTGATGAAGCTGATCGACGCGCTCGACGACGACGACGATGTGCAGACGGTGTGGGGCAATTACGACGTACCCGATGACGTGATGGAGCGGCTGTCCTAACGCGATGCACGTCCTCGGCCTCGACCCCGGGCTTGCCGCGACCGGCTGGGGAGTGATCGAGGTCGATGGCAACCGGTTGCGCCACGTTGCCCACGGCACCGTAAAGACCAAGGCGGCGGAGGAACTGGCAACGCGACTGGTGACGCTTTACGATGGCCTGCAGGCGGTCATCGCCGCCCATCCCTGCGCCGCAGCCGCGATCGAGGAGGTTTTCGTCAACGCCAACCCGCAATCGACCTTGAAGCTGGGGCAGGCGCGCGGCGTCGTGTTGCTGGCGGCGGCGCATGGCGGGCTGGCGGTGGCGGAATATGCGACGCGGCTGGTCAAAAAGGCGGTGGTCGGCACGGGTGGCGCGGACAAGCGCCAGGTTCACGCCATGGTCGAAAGGCTGTTGCCCGGCGTCAAGGTGACCGGCGAGGACGCCGCCGATGCGCTTGCCGTCGCCATCGCCCATGCGCATCTGGGCGCGTCGGCGGCGCGGGGGCTGCGATGATCGCGCGGCTGAAGGGCCTGCTTGATAGCGCCAGCGCCGACGCCTGCATCGTCGATGTGGGGGGTGTCGGTTATCTGGTCAGCGCTTCGGCCAAGACGCTTGACCGGCTCGGTGCGGTCGGCGGCGCGGTTGCGCTGCACATCGAAACCCAGGTCCGCGAGGATGCCATCCAGCTGTTTGGCTTTTTGACCGAGGCGGAACGCGATAGTTTCCGGCTGCTGACCAGCGTGCAGGGTGTCGGGGGGCGGGTGGCGCTGGCTATCCTGTCGGTCCTCGGCCCGGACGAACTCGCCCACGCTATCGCCGCTGCCGATACGGCAAGCATCGCGCGCGCCAACGGCGTGGGGCCGAAACTTGCGGCGCGCATTGCCAATGAGCTGAAGGGGAAGTTCGGGAGTATCGCTCTTTCGGGGTCGACGCCACTGCCGGTGGGGGCGGCCGGCGGTGCCGTCGCCGATGCGTTGGCAGCACTGGCCGGGTTGGGCTTCAAGCCGATGGAGGCCAGTCGCGCCGTGGCCGATGCGCAGGCCGAACTTGGCGGAGATGCGGCGGTGGGCGAGTTGATCCGGGTAGCCCTGCGCAAAACGGCGCGGTGATCGATCAAAAAAAAGTTTCTGCCGGGGCTTGCATGTCTCGTCTGAAGATATATCTTAGTTGTGTCGAAAACATAGAAAGGAATACGACACATGCACTTTAAACATCACTTCCGGGGCCATCGCTTTGGCCGTCATCCCATGGCCGAGGCTATGGCCGAGCATATGGCCGAACGCTTTGCCCGACGCGGCATGGGCGGTCGCGGCGGCCCCGGTGGCGGACGCCGCCGGGTCTTCGATTCGGGTGAGCTGAAACTTGTCCTGCTCAGCTTGATCGCCGAGCAACCGCGTCACGGCTACGACTTGATCAAGGCGATCGAGGAACGCTCGGGCGGCGTTTATGCGCCCAGCCCCGGCGTCGTCTATCCGACGCTGACGCTGCTCGCCGACATGGGTCAGGTCGAGGAGCAGGCTGATGGCAGCCGCAAACGCTTCGCCATCACCGCCGAAGGCACCGCTGCGCTTGCCGATAATGCCGAAGCGGTGACTGCCGCGCTGGCTCGGCTCGACAGTCTGGCCGCGGAAAGCGCGCGGACCGATGCGGCCCCGGTACGCCGGGCGATGCGCAACCTTCACGCTGTGCTTCATGCCCGGCTGTCGGCGGATGGCATCGACAAGACGGCTCAGCTCGACGTCGCCGCCATCCTTGACGAGGCAGCGGGCAAGATCGAGCGTCTGGGCTAACGCGACGCCCCTAGCGTCCGGTCGAGCCAGCCCTGGTCGAGACGCGGCGATCCGTCGCCGCTCTCGGCTGGGGCTGGCGCGTTGGACGGTGGTGCCAGCGTATCGGGACGAACCCGGGGCTGGCCGTCAGGGCCAAGCGGATCGCCCTGTGGAGTACCGTCGGGCGTGATGCCGTAAACCTGATCGTCGGGCTCGACGACCGGTTCGCCAGTGGCGGCATCGGTCACCAATGGCGACGGCGGGGTTCCGCCCACAGCCCGTGCCATATAAGCGGCAAAGGCCCGCGCCGGCGCGCGCCCCCCCGCCAGCCCTGGCACTGGCTTGGCATCGTCGCGGCCCATCCAGACGCCGGTTGTCAGTTCGCTGGTGAACCCCAGGAACCAGCCGTCCTTGTTCGAACTCGTGGTCCCGGTCTTGCCCGCCAGCGGCCGGCCGATCTGCGCAGCGCGACCGGTCCCGGTCTCGACCGCCGCCTTCATCAGCTCGGTCATCTTGGCAGCGACATAAGGGGCGACCAGCACGCGCGGCGCGTCAGCCTCGCGCTCATAAAGTATCTTGCCCGACGCCGTGGCGATGCGGGTGATGGCATAGGGCCGCGCCTCGACCCCGCCCGCCGCCACTGCTGCATAGGCTCCCGTCATCTGCAGCAGCGTCACGTCGGATGAACCCAGCGCCATTGCCGGGTGCCGATCAATCGGCGTGGTAATCCCGAACCGGCGGGCTGTGTCGGCAACCGTATCAAAGCCGACCCGCGACGCGAGTTGCACCGCGACAGTATTGATCGACAGCGCAAAGGCGTTGCGGACGGTCACCGGGCCGATAAACCGATGATTATCGTTCCGAGGTGACCATCCGTCGATCGTCACCGGCTGATCGACCATCCGATCATCAGGGTTCACGCCGTTCTCGATCGCCGCGAGATAATCGAATAGCTTCCACGCTGACCCAGGCTGCCGCCGCGCCGACACGGCGCGGTTATAGTTCGTGGTCACATAATCGCGGCCGCCGACCATCGCCTTGACGGCACCGTCACGCGCCAGCGCCACCAGTGCCCCCTGCGCCCCGGCAGGACATTCGGCCTGAATGGCTTCCTCGGCGGCGTGCTGACCCTTGGCGTCGAGAGTGGTCGTTACCTGCAACGGCTCGGCGGTTTCGTCGGTCAACTGTTCAACCTGCTGCAGCACCCAATCGGTGAAATAGCGAACCCCCGACGCCCGTTCCTGCGCGGCAAAGCGCAGCGCATCGAGATTGGCAGCCGCCGCTTCGGCGGGGGTGACCGCACCCGACGACACCATCGTTGCGATCACGGTTCCGGCGCGAGACTTTGCCGCATCGGCGTCGGCGGATGGGGCATAGCGCGACGGCGCCTTGACCAGCCCGGCAATGATCGCCGCCTCTTCAAGACTGAGGCTGGTCGCCGAATGGCCAAAAAATTTGCGGCTTGCAGCGTCGATGCCGTACGCGCCACCGCCGAAATAAACGCGGTTGAGATAGAGTTCGAGGATCGCTTCCTTGGTGAACTTGCGTTCCATGGCCAGCGCCAGCACCCATTCCCGCGCTTTGCGTCCAAAGGTCTTGTTCGAGGTCAGAAAAACGTTGCGCGCCAGCTGCTGGGTGATCGTCGACGCGCCCTGAACATTGTGACCGGCGCGCATGTTGACGGCAGCGGCGCGTGCCATGCCGACCGGATCGACGCCGGGATGGTTCCAGAAGCGTCGGTCTTCAACCGCGACCATCGCCCCGGTCATCGTATGCGGGATGCGTGCATAGGGCAGCCATTCGCCATAGCTTGGCCCCAGCGTCACCAACACGCTGTCGTCGGCAGCGCGAATTTCAACCGACTGGCCGTTGGGCGATCGCATCAGTTCGTCGAAGCTGGGCAGCGAGGTATAGGCAAGGCCAACGGCGACGGCGAGCAATGTGAACCCAGCGAGCGCGGCGACGACGCCAACCTTCAACAACCCGACCATGAAACGCGCAAACCCGCTGCGCTGAGGGGCCTTGCGGGAGGGGGAACGCGCCACGGCGGCGGGATTAGGGGGTCCAGCGAGCGGCGGCAAGGTGTTTGATCAAGGTCATGCAGTCGCGCCCGTGCGGACGGACCGCCGACGCCTCTAT
Source organism: Sphingomonadales bacterium (assembly GCA_038211945.1). Lineage (GTDB taxonomy): Bacteria > Pseudomonadota > Alphaproteobacteria > Sphingomonadales > Sphingomonadaceae > Sandarakinorhabdus. Next base: position 51,434 of record JBBQVA010000007.1, on the reverse strand, counting down.
TGCGGTAAATCCATCCAGCCGCTTTCGCCCCCGATCGGATCGCCGGGTGGCACATCGACCGGGCGCGGGCGGTCGGCGAGCAGTCGCTCGCGCTGGCCGGGATCGCCGAGTTGACGGGACAGGCTGGCGCTCCACGCATCGCCGCCCTTGCGGCCGAGCGACGCGGCGATGTCGTGGACTTTCTGGTCGAGCAGGGCCGCAACCTCGGGGGTCGTTCCCGGCCGCCGCGCCGCCTGCGCCATGTCGATAATCGTCCGATAGGCAATGCGACGGCTGACCGCGTCGCTGCGGTCAGTAACCGTCGCGGCGGTCAGCAGGGCCAATACCTCCTCAACCCCGAGCGCCTGCGGGTCGGCAGCGTGCTGGATCGACAGCCGCGCCAGCCGGGTCGGGGCGAGCAGCGTGCCGAGTGTCACCTGCGCCGCCACATCCGCGGCGACCAGCGGATCGAACACAGGCCCCCCGGCGGTCGCCATGATCTCGATACTATACTGACGGTTGTCGCTGGCGTTGCGCCCCGCCGACAGCAGCGGTGCGAGGCCGGAAGGCACCCGCAGCTGCTCGGGCGTTAGCGTCGCCAGCAGCGCGGCCAGTGCAGCACGCTGCGTCGCCGGTGCTACCGGCGCTGCCGCCTCATGCCCGCCGCCATTGACGGCATACACCGACTCCACCCCGCCGATCAGCTTGGCGGCGGCGTTGACCTGATAGCGATGCAGCAGCCAGATTGGCACAAAGCGACGGCGCAGGTCGGCGACCGGCTCGCCCGGTGAAAGGTTGGCCAGCCCGAAGCGGTCGACCGCTACCCGGCGCACCGTCATCAGGCGGTTGAGTTCTGCGACAGGGTCCGCGCCATCGTCCCACAGCGCCCCCCACGGCTGGGCGGTGGCAGGGTTGCGGGCATTCTCGTCCTGCACATAGCGGAACCCGGCTTTGCCGGCGGCATCGGCCTTGGCGGTCGCCTCGGCGTCGGTGTGCGCGCCGTAAAGCCAATCGACCGTCGCCTTGTCCCACGCCCCGATGCCAACCCCATAGGCGTCGGACAGATCCGGCCGCCCATCCTTCAGCCCGATGCGCGGTGCGGGATAATCCATCACCGACGCTCGGTTCTGCGTCGAAGCGGCGAAATTATGTGCAAAGCCAAGCGCGTGCCCGACCTCGTGCGCGCCGAGTTGGCGGAGGCGTGCCAGCGCGACCTGGACCGAATCGTTCGGTCCGCCCTTGCCGGTTCCCGCGGTGCCGACCAGCCCTTCGAAAATCAAAATGTCCTGACGCACCCGCTCCGAACCCAGAACGACCATGCCCTTGACGATTTCGCCGGTGCGCGGATCGGTGATCGGCTGGCCGTACGACCAGCCGCGTGTTGCCCGATCGACCCAGTTGACGACGTTGTAGCGGGCATCGAGCGGGTCGGCGCCTTCGGGCAACAATTCGGCGCGGAAGGCGTCGATATAGCCCGCCGCGTCGAACGCCTCGCGCCACCAGTTGATGCCTTCGAGCAGTGCTGAGCGGACCGACTCCGGTGCGGCGCGATCGAGGTAGAAGATGATCGGCTTTTTGACACGCGACCGGGCGGCGGCGGGGTCGGTCTTTTCCAGCCGGAAGCGAATGGCAACATCGCTGACGACATCCTGGCCAAGCGGGCGGCTGTAATCGACGCTCTGCGCGGGGCCGATGCCGCCGATACGCGGATCGAAGGCGCGGGTCGCAAAGCCCGGCGCGGGCAGGCGGACAAAGCTGTAATGGACCGAAATACTGACCTTGTGCGGATCGGGGACGATATTATCGACCTCGTCGCCCGGTGTATCGGAGACATAGGTCTGCTGCGCATCGACCTCGATATTGTCGGGGAAGACCTTGAGTGTCATCGCGTCGGCCATGCTCAGCCCGGCGTCGATTCGGAAACCCTTGCCCGCACCCTGCGGCGGCGTGCCGATGCCCAACCCATCGCCCTCCTGGCCGAGCGCCCGCGCCACCCCGGCAGTGTCAGTGGCGAGGAACGGTGCGATATCGACGGCGATGCGACCGTCTGGAAGTGGTATGGCGTTGCCGCTCCAGACGGTCGACGGCGCGAAGTCACTGCTCGCGCCGCTCTGCCCAGAGGGCGGATGAAAGCGCGGATTTTCAAACTGGACGAAGATCTTCGGCCCGATCGCGCGGAACGCCAATACCTGGGTGTCGCCGACATGGCCGCGATCGAGCAGCGTCGGCGCCGACCCCAGCCCAGTTCGCAACGCAACGGTGTACAGAAAGCGCGCCGAAACGCCGTCAGCGCCCGGTACCGGCAGCGTCAGCCATATCTGGCCGGTGGCGCGATTGGCATGGACCGGGACCAGCCCGTCCAACGCCGTCGCGCTGCCGAATGGCGAGGGCGTGGCCACAACCGGGGCGGCGACTGCGGGGGCCGCAGCGAACACCAGCGCGAGCGCCGTAACGGACAGGGTTTTCAAGGGACCTCCAAGCGTTCGGCTGACAATATGATGACCCGGCGCATGGCCCCGCGCAAGGCGCAGCGTGACGTCACGCCGGGCCGACGGCGCATCGGCACCCCGGATCCTTCGCCAGACGAACCGTCCGCATCCGCGCGCCCAGGGCATCGTAAAGCAACAGCTTCCCCGCCAGAGATTCTCCGAACCCGGTGATCTCGCGGATCACCTCCAGCGCCATCATCGCGCCGACGACGCCGGTCAGCGCGCCCAGCACGCCGGTCTCCGCACAGCTGTCAGCGGCACCATCCGATGCAGCACCGACGAGGCAGCGGTAGCAGGGCTTGTCTGCCTCCCACCCCCGGAACACACCGATCTGCCCGTCGAATGGGCCGACTGCGCCGGAGATCAGAGGAATGCGCTCGGCAAGCGCCGCATCGGCGACTGCAAGGCGCGTGGCGAAACTGTCGCTTCCGTCGGCAATGATCGTGTGACCCGCCAGCAGGCGGCGCGCGTTGCCCGCGTCGAGCCGAACGGGGTGCGCCGTCACGGTCACATGCGGATTGATCGCCGTCAGCCGCTCCGCCGCAACCTCGTTCTTGCCACGCCCGACATCGGCGGTGGTAAATAGTATTTGCCGCTGCAGATTGCTCAGAGCAACCGTGTCATCGTCGATGACGGTCAGCCCGCCAATCCCCGCCGCCGCCAGATAGAGCAGACACGGGGACCCGAGCCCACCCGCGCCCACCATCGCAACCCGTGCGGCCTTAAGTGCTGCCTGCCCGCGCCCGCCGACTTCACGCAGCACGATGTGGCGGGCGTAGCGGTCGAGTTCGTCATCGGACAGCATCAGCTGCCGGTCGAGCCGAAGCCGCCGCTGCCCCTCACCGTATCGTCAAGGCTGTCGACCACCGTCAGCACCGCGCGGGTCACCGCCGCCGGAACCAGTTGCGCGATCCGCATGCCGCGTTCGATGACGACCTGCTCGGTACCGAGATTGACCAGCAGCACTTTGACCTCGCCGCGATAGTCGCTGTCGATCGTGCCCGGTGCGTTGGCGACGGTCAGCCCGTGCTTGAATGCCAAGCCAGACCGAGGGCGCACCTGGACCTCAAAGCCATCGGGGATCGCCATGCACAGCCCGGTCGGCACGGCGGCGCGTTCTCCTGGAGCAAGGGTCAGCGGATCGGTGACGGCAGCGACGGCGTCCATGCCCGCCGCACCGTGGGTGGCGTAGGCGGGAAGGGGGAGGCCTTGGCCGTGGGGTAGGATCTGGATGGTGATGTCGATCATAGGCGGGCGCTTTTTCTTGTCATTCCCGCGAAAGCGGGAACCCATCTCCTGCTCGTCGTTCGGGAGATTGGTTCCCGCTTTCGCGGGAATGACGAGCGAATATTAAGCCAGCGCATCGACAATCCTTGCCACCAGCCGCCCTGCCACATCGGCCTTGCTCGCCGCGCCCCAATCCTCCGCGCCGTCGGCACTGACCATATGGACGTGCGTCGCATCGGCGCCGAATACGCCCTCGCTCACATCGTTGGCGACAAGCCAGTCAGCCCCCTTGCGCACCCGCTTGGCGGCGGCATGGGTCAGCAGATCGCTAGTCTCGGCGGCAAAGCCGATAACCAGTCGCGGGCGGTTCGGGCCAGTGGCCACTGCTTTCAGAATGTCGGGGTTCTCGACCAATGCCAGCGCGGGCGGCCCCCCATCGCCCTTTTTGATCTTGGCCCCTGCCGCCTCGACCCGCCAGTCGGCGACAGCGGCGACCATCACGGCGACGTCTGCCGGAAGCGCCGCCTCGACCGCTGATGCCATTTCGCGCGCGCTGATTACATCGATGCGCGTGACACCGGGCGGGGTGGGTAGAGCGACCGGCCCCGCGACCAGCGTCACCCCCGCCCCCGCTTTGGCCAGCGCCGCCGCAATGGCAAAACCCTGTTTGCCCGAGCTGTGATTGGCGATGTAGCGCACCGGGTCGATCGCCTCATGGGTCGGGCCAGCAGTGACGAGGGCGTGGGTGCCCGCCAGCGGTTTCGCTCTGCCGCCCAGATGCGCCGCCACCGCCGCCACAATCCGCGTCACCTCCGGCAGTCGCCCCGGTCCGAATTCCCCGCACGCCATCGCGCCTTCATCGGGCTCCATCACCGTGACGCCGTCCGCCCGCAACGTCGCCACATTGCGCCGCGTTGCGGCATGCCCCCACATGCGGACGTTCATCGCCGGGACCATCAGCACCGGCGTATCGGTCGCCAGCAGCAGCGTCGTCGCCAGATCGTCGGCCACCCCCGCCACCGCGCGCGCCATCAGATCGGCAGTCGCCGGGCAAACGACGATCAAATCCGCCGAGCGGCTGAGCTGGATATGCCCCATCGCCGCCTCGTCTTCGAGGTCCCACAAAGACGTCCGCACCAGGGCCTCGGCGAGCGCCGACAGGCTGAGCGCCGTCACGAACCGCGCCCCACCATCGGTCAGAACCGGCGTAACGCTCGCCCCCGCCCGGCGAAGTTCGCGGACGAGTTCGAGCGATTTGTACGCAGCAATGCCGCCGCCGACGATGAGGAGGATGGTCTTGCCGTGCACGGATGGCGGTTTAGCGCGGGGGATTGGGCGTGTCGAACAGATGCATCTGCAGAGTATGATGTGGAACCCACGCAAATGCACTTGTCCGAGCGAGCTGGCTTACAGGCGCATACCCAGCCAGATCACCGCTTCAGTTGAAAATGAGACAATAGGATGGATCACAGCCTTCCAAAATCCTCCGGACCCCATGCGCGCAACCGAGGCATCACGATGTTCCTGCTCCTCGCCGATGATGCGGCGCAGAGTTGCTACCGCCTCCGCGTCGCAGTCGGAGAGAACCTCAATCTGCTCATGCATATGTCGGAGGACTACCTCCTCGATTGCAAAGGTCGTGGCGGCAATCGCATCGCGCCCGGCAAGCCCCGTCATTGCCCCCAAGGCAAAACCACCTAATCCGCACCAGAAGAAGCTGCGGCAACGACGCATCTCGCGGCGCTGCATTTCGGCCCAGAAAAGGGCGCGGTGGCCCCGCTCATGCGTCAGAAACCCTTGAAGTTCTGCAACCATCTCAGGGGCGCGCCACCGAGCAAACCATGCCTGGACCCGGTATATACAGACAGCGCCGTGTTCCCCAGCATGATCTACTTTCAACACCCGGTCGCCCAACGCTTCGCCGGGACTGAGTCGGGCGCGAACTACGCCAGCGGGCTGTGCAACGGCTGTCCTCAAAACCACCACACCCCAGCCGCCAGCCCGCCAAGCGCCGCCAGCACCACCCACCAACCGCTGACCCCGCGCCGTCGCACGCGCCGTGCGCCCGGCAGCGGAGCCAGTTCGGGCAGTGGCGGCGCTGCGGGTTCGGGCGGCATCCGCGCGATCAGCTGGCGCAGGACGCGCGGCAGTTCGGCGAGCGCCTTCACATTCAGCATCAGTTCGTCGGCGATGCGCGCCTCGGGCCCCAGTTCGTCCCGGACCCATTCGCGGACGTACGGCTCGGCGACTTCCCACATGTTGACATCGGGATCGAGCGTCAGCGCCACGCCCTCGATCATCACCATGGTCTTTTGCAGCAGCAGCAGATGCGGCTGGACCGCCATGTCAAAGCTGCGGGTGATGGCGAACAGGCCATCCAACAGGCTGGTGATGTTGACGTCCTGCGCGCGCTTGCCACGGATCGGCTCGCCGACCGCCCGCAACGCCGTCGCAAACGCCGCGACGTTGTGGTGGGCGGGGACATAGCCCGCCTCGAAATGGATTTCCGCCACGCGCTTATAGTTGCCCGTCACCAGCCCGAACAGGATTTCGGCGAGGTACAGCCGCGCCCGCCGGTTCATCCGCCCCATGATGCCGAAATCGATGACGCCGATACGCGCGGCATGCGTCTCGGTCGGTGGAATGACGAACAAATTGCCCTGGTGGAGATCGGCGTGGAAAAAGCCCTGTCCGATCGACTGCGCCAGAAAGCCGTTGACCAGCACCCGGGCCAGCGCCGTGCGGTCGAAATCGAGCGCGTCCAGCCCGGCCTTGTCGCTGAGCTTCACGCCGTCGATCCAGTCGATGGTCAGCACGCGGCGGCTGGAACGTGCCCAATCGATGCCGGGAACGACGAAATCGGGTTCGCCGGTCAGCGCCTCGGCGAGTTCGGACGCGGATGCCGCCTCCCTGCGCAGATCGAGTTCGGATTCGGTCCAGCCCCTGAAGGTCGCAATGACAGCACGCGGCCGCAGTCGCGCCGCCTCGCCGCCCAAGATCTCCAGATAGCCCGCCGCCCATTCATAGGTGCTGAGCGCCTTGGCGAGCTCGGCCTCGATGCCGGGGCGCAACAGCTTGATCGCCACCGTCCGCCCGTCCGAGGTGACGCCCTTGTGAACCTGCGCGATCGACGCCGCGCCGACGGCTTCGGGATCAATTGATGCAAACCGCCGCTGCCACGGCGCACCCAGCCCCGCGTTGAGCGCATCCTCCAGCTTGGCGAACGCCACCGGCGGCACCGAATCCTGCAGCCGGGCCAGATCCATCGCCGCGTCAATGCCGATCAGATCGGGACGAGTGGCGAGCGCCTGCCCCAGCTTGATCGCAGCGGGGCCGACGGCGCGCAGCCCGGCAGCGAAATCGGGCACCACCGGCGCACCGGTGCCGAAACGCGCGGCGCGCGCAACGATACGCGCCTGCCACGGCAATCGTCTGTCCTCGAACGGCCGCAACGCACCATGGCGGCCAAGGCGGCGGCCCCACACGAGCATCCGCCACAGGTGAATAAAGGCAGGCGTCGCCAAGCTTAGATCTTCCAGCCGCTATGGATCGCCACCAGCCCGCCAAGGATCGGGGTTACTTTGACCCGGCTGAATCCAGCGGCTTCGATCATCCGCGCGAAATTCGGCATCTTGGGGAAGCGGCGGATCGATTCAATCAGATAGCGGTAGCTGTCGGCGTCGCCGGCCACCGCCTTGCCGATGCGCGGCACGACCTTGGATGAATAGGCGTCGTAAATCTCGCCGAACCCCGGCCATTCGGTCGTCGAGAATTCCAGGCAGAAAAACCGCCCGCCGAACGCCAGCACGCGGTGCGCCTCGGCCAGCGCGGCGGGGATGTCGGTCACGTTCCGAATGCCAAAGGCGATGGTGTAGGCGTCGAAGCTGCGATCCGGGAAGCTCAGCGTTTCGGCATTTTCGGTCCGCCAGACCATCGACGTCACACCGCGCTTGGCGGCACGTTCGATGCCGACGTCGAGCATCGCCGGGTTGATGTCGGCGACGGTAACGCTCGCGCCCTTTGCCTCCATCCGGAAGGCGATGTCGCCGGTGCCGCCCGCCATGTCGAGGATGCGTTCGCCGTCACGCGGGCGGACCATGCGGACGAATTCGTCCTTCCACAGCCGGTGCAGCCCGCCCGACATCAGGTCGTTCATCACATCATATTTGGCCGCGACCGAGGCAAAGACCTCGCCGACGCGGCGGGTCTTTTCGGACGGGGCTACGTCTTCATAGCCGAAGCTGACAGTGTCGTTCATGGCTGCGGTGCCTAACCCACCCTTGGCGGCGCGGCAAACGGGCCATATGTCACGGGGATGCCTGAACTCCCCGAAGTCGAGACCGTCATGCGCGGGCTGGCCCCCGTTTGGGAGGGGCAGCGGTTTACACGCGTCATCCTCAACCGCGCCGATCTGCGGCGGCCCTTTCCGGACGGGCTGGGCCAGCGGCTTACGGGCGCGACCGTCACAGCCTGCCGTCGTCGGGCGAAATATGGCCTGGTCGATACCGATCGCGGCGACACGATGCTGTTGCATCTGGGCATGTCGGGGCGGATGCGTCTGGATCCCGCCGAGATTGGCAAGCACGATCATGTCGTGTTCGAAACCGATAACGGGCGGACGGTGGCCTTCAACGATGCCCGGCGGTTTGGGTCGCTCGATCTGGTAGCGACCGCCGATCTGGATTCGCATCCGCTGCTTGCCGAGCTGGGGCCGGAGCCGCTGGGACCGGGTTTCGGCGCTGGGTTTCTGGCGGCGGCGTTCAAGGGCCGCGCCGCACCGGTCAAGGCGCTGTTGCTAGATCAGCGGCTGATTGCGGGACTTGGCAACATCTATGTCTGCGAGGCGCTGAACTGCGCGCGGATCCATCCGGCGCGCGCCGGGGGTTCGGTCAGCGCGGCTAAGGTTGCGGCGCTTGCCGTGGCGATCCCCAAGGTGTTGCAGGATGCCATCCGCGCTGGGGGATCGTCGCTCCGCGATCACGCCGCCCCCGACGGTACGCTTGGCTATTTCCAGAAATCGTTCCGGGTCTATGGGCGGGAGGGCGAGCCGTGTCCGCGTGACGGCCATACCATAAAACGAATCGTTCAGTCTGGCCGGTCGAGCTTCTTCTGCGGCTGGTGCCAGCGGTAGCGCCTTGACCTAGGGCGAGGCCCCCTATATGTCGCGCCCCTTCCGGTGCGGGGCTGACCTCGCGCCAGCCCCGGCTATTGGCCGGGTTCAAACGGCTTTCAAGGACGACCATGGCCAATACGCCCCAGGCTGAAAAGCGCATCCGCCGCAACGACCGTCGTGCGGAGATCAACAAGGCGCGCGTCAGCCGCATTCGGACCTTCATCAAAAAGGCCGAATCGACCATCGCTGGTGGTGACGCTGGTGCGGCAGCGGCGGCTTTGACGGCGGCTCAGCCCGAACTGATGCGTGGCGTTGCCAAGGGCATCATCCATAAGAATACCGCCGCCCGTAAGATGTCGCGGTTGGCGAAGCGCGTGAAGGCGCTTGGGGCTTCCGCCTAACGTTTCGGCCTGAGCGATCAGGCTGGCCGGAAGATCGCTGAAGTTGCCGAAACCGCGAGTCGCTGACGGCTGGCGCACGGGTTTGGGCTGGATGGCGGTCGTTCCCCCGACTTGTAACAAATATTAATCTGTTTCCGGCTCGATCGGTGCGGCGAAAACGTCAGCGGCGCGGTTCCTGACTGCGGCGATTCGCTGGCTTCTACCCCGAACCAATTCAAGGTGTTATCGCCATAATCGGGCGGTATTGTCATCGCCGTGTAATATCTCTGTCACGGAATTACAGCGGCTTGCCCACCCCGCCCAGCGAATTGGCGCAACAGCGTGTCAAGGCGGTTTATTTCGTTTTTGCGTCGATTCTCGCGCTTGAAACGTGGGCCAGACGCTGGTTATCTGATCGCCAATCAAGCGCTCCGGGGGCCATTTGCCCCAAGCTGATTCGAACGACTGTCGGTTCCGACGGCATCGCGCAACCATGCGGCTGCGCGATCGGAATTCTGCGGCCGCAAGACGGAGTTCGGGGCAGGGGAGTTATTCGATAGTGTCGATTGCGGGTTCCACCATGGCTGCCGGAGCGGGGGCACCGGTCGCATCAGGGATGGCGATGGGTTGGGGTGCTATGCCGTCGCCCCGCATCCAGGATGGCGGCGAACCCCGCAGCTGGCAGCGGATTCGCGAGCAGATGCGCGGCGAATGCGGCGAACGCAGCTTTGAAACTTGGCTCGCACCGCTGCGGCTGGTTTCCGCGGAAGGCGATTCGGTTCGCTTGACTGCGCCCAGCGCGCCGCTCGCCGATTGGGTCGCCAGCCATTTCCTCGAACGCCTGCGGACCTTGTGGTCGCAACACCGCCCGGGCACCCGCCATGTCGTCGTCGACCTGCGCGACCCCGATGCCACCGCCTCGCTGACGCCCGACGCACCGCTGTGTCCTGCCATCGAAGCGCGCTACAGCTTCGATAATTTCGTTGTCGGCAAGTCGAACGAGCTCGCTTACAATGCCGCCCGCGCGCTGGCGACCGGCGGCCAGGCCGGGTTCAATCCGCTGTTCCTCCATGGCCTGACGGGGCTGGGCAAGACCCATCTCATGCACGCCATCGGCGGCGAGTTCGCGGCCCATCACCCGGGTGCCAAGGTCGTCTATCTGTCGGCCGAACGCTTCATGTCGGAATTTCTGGCGGCCCTTCGCAACAAGGACACCGCCGCCTTCAAGCAGCGGCTGCGGACCGTTGATCTGCTGATGGTCGACGACGTCCAGTTCATTGCCGGCAAGGAATCGACCCAGGAAGAGTTCTTCCACACGATGAATGACATCATGGATGCCGGGCGTCGGCTGGTGATCACCGCCGATCGGTCCCCGCAAAATCTGGAAGGCATCCAGGACCGTATCCTCAGTCGTATGGCCTGGGGTCTGGTCGCCGACATCAACCCGGCGGATTACGAGCTGCGGCTCAACATTCTGCATTCAAAGGTCGCGCATATGGCCGATGCGCAAAACGTGCCGGTTCCCGACGAGGTCGTCGATTTCCTGGCCCGCAAGATCACCGCGAACGTCCGCGAGCTGGAGGGCGCGCTGAACCGGGTCATCGCCTATGCCGGGCTGACGGGGCGCGCGGTGACGCTCGATTTCACGCGGGAAACGCTGGCCGACCAGCTGCGCGCGCACGAAAAGAAGCTGACCATCGACGAAATCCAGCGCCGCGTTGCGGACTATTATCACCTCAAGATGACCGATATGATTTCGGCGCGGCGCGCCCGCGAAGTCGCCCGGCCGCGGCAGGTGGCGATGTATCTGGCCAAGCGGCTGACACCGCGCTCGCTGCCGGAGATCGGGCGGCGTTTCGGCGGGCGCGATCACACTACGGTGATGCACGCAGTGAAACGCATCGACGAGCTGCGCGCCGCGGACCGGGAACTCGATGCCGATGTGACGCGGCTGACCAAGATGCTCGACGCATAGCTGCCCACCGTCCGGCGGACGTTGCCGGGTGGCATGCGGCTCGCTACGCCCGCAGGATGGAGCTTACTCCCGCCACGCGCGGTGCGCTTTGGATGATCGTTTCGTGCATCGCCTTTGGGACGATGTGGGTGATGATCCGCTTCGCCTCGCACAGCCTGCACCCGTTCGAGATCGTCTTCTGGCGCAATGCCGTCGGGCTGGTCGTGTTGACGCCGATGCTGCTGACCAACCGGGGCCTGCTCAGGTCGGAGCGCATGCCGATCCATCTGCGCCGCGCGACATCAGGGTTTCTCGCCACGATGGGGACCTTCTACGCCGTCGCCAATGCGCCGCTGGCGACCGCACTGGCGATCAACTACACTGCACCGCTTTTCGCGACGGTTGGCGCAGTGATGTTGCTCGGTGAGCGCATTCGGGTGCGACGCATTGCGACCCTGCTGATCGGTTTTGCCGCCATGCTCATAGTTATCCGCCCCGGCCATCTGCCGTTGACGCCGGGCATCGGTGCGGCGGTGCTATCGGCGGTGGCGACTGGGTTCAGCATCGTCGCGGTGCGGCAACTGGTCGGTACCGACGATCCGCGCGCCGTTGCGGCGTGGAGCTTCATCCTGATGCTTGTGCCCAGCCTGATCGTCGCGTCGTTCGTCTGGACCTGGCCGCCGGTGCGCATCTGGCCGCTGTTGGGGCTGATGGGCACGGCAGCCGCCGTTGGTCAGCTTGCCATGAACCGCGCCTTTTCGCTGGCCGAGGCGTCGGCGATCATGCCTTATGATTTCGTCCGCTTCGGCATCGTCACCTGGGCCGGGATCGCGCTGTTCGGCGAACGTTGGGACTGGCTGACACTGGCCGGGGGCGCCGTGATCGTGCTGGCGACGATCTATCTTGCCTATCGCGAGGCGCGGGTCGGACGCATTGAGGCCGTTGCTGCCGAAGCCAGTTGACGCTGGTGGCGACGGGTCCGCATAAGCCGGTCAAATCGATAGGGAGAGCGACCATGAAACTCGAAGGTTGTGCAGCAGTCGTCACCGGCGGCGCGTCCGGACTGGGTGAGGCGACCGCGCGCGCGCTGGCGGCGCAAGGGGTCAAGGTCGCCATCTTCGACCGCGACGAGGGCAAGGGGCCGGGTGTCGCCGCCGATATCGGCGGGGTGTTCTGCAAGGTCGATGTGACCAGCGACGCATCGGTCGATGCGGGCTTTGCTGCCGCCCGCGCCGCCCATGGCCAGGAGCGCATCCTGATCAACTGTGCCGGGGTCGGCAACGCCGTGAAGACAGCCAGCCGGTCGCGCGAGGACGGTTCGATCAAGCATTTTCCGCTCGATGCCTTCAACATGGTCATCCAGATCAATCTGGTCGGGACGTTCCGCTGCATTGCCAAGGCAGCGGCGGGGATGCTGACACTGGAGCCGATGGCCGACGGCGAGCGCGGCGCCATCGTCAACACCGCTTCGGTGGCAGGCGAGGACGGTCAGATCGGCCAGGCGGCGTATAGCGCGTCGAAGGGCGGCGTCATCGGCATGACCCTGCCGATTGCCCGCGACCTGATGAGCGAAGGCATCCGCGTCAACACCATCCTGCCCGGCATCTTCAACACGCCGCTGATGAACGCCGCGCCCGACAATGTGAAGGACGCGCTGGCGGCGTCGGTGCCGTTCCCCAAACGCCTTGGCAACCCGGCCGAATATGCGTCGCTGGCGGTCGAAATGTGCCGCAACAGCTATTTCAACGGCGAGGATGTGCGGCTCGACGGGGCGATCCGCATGGCGCCGCGCTAACTATCGATCGCCTTTGCCAGCGCAAAGTCCCGCGCCGTCAGCCCGCCTGAATCATGTGTCGTCAGCCGGATGTCGACCTTGTTATAGACATTCGACCATTCGGGGTGGTGATCGGCCTTTTCGGCCAGCAGCGCGACGCGCGTCATAAAGGCGAAAGCGGCGACGAAATCGGGGAAGGTGTAGCGGCGTTCGATGCCGTCGCCCTTTAGCGCCCAGCCCGGTACTGTCGCCAGCGCGGTGGCAATCACCTCATCGTCCAGTTTCTGCACGGCAATTCCTTAACTGGAGCGGCCACCCTGCCGCTCAGGCTGAGCTTGTCGAAGCCGCATCCAGAAGCGCGCTGCTCGGACCGGCTTCGACAAGCTCAGCCTGAGCGGGGGTTGGGCGCGCGTCCAACAACGGCTATTCGCGTGAAATGTCCGCCGGTCAAACCCTGCCGCCTTCGCTCGAAGCCATCGAGGCCCTGGCGCAGGCGGCGGTCGAGCGGCTGCCCGAGCTGTTCCGCCGCCATCTGGCCAGCGTGCTGCTGCGTGTCGAGGATTTCCCCGACGCCGACGTCATCGCCGAGATGGAACTGGAGAGCGAATGGGACATCCTTGGCCTGTACCAGGGTCGGCATGTCGGGCTGAAGGGCGATGAGCCAAGCGGCGCGCTGCCGGATATGATCTTCCTCTACCGTCGCCCGCTGCTTGAGGAATGGTGCGCGGGTGGGGACAGTCTGGAGGCGCTGGTAACGCATGTGCTGGTGCACGAGGTCGGGCACCATTTCGGGCTGAGCGATGCGGCGATGGAGGGGATTGAGCGCGGCTTGTAACCTCTCCCCTTGTGGGCAAGCAGACGCGCCTCCCCTCCCGCTTGCGGGAGGGGTTGGGGGTGGGAACTTTCCCTGCGCGCGGAGGTGCCGTGAGAAGTCCCACCCCCGGCTCGCGAAGACGCGAGTCCGCGCCCCTCCCGCAAGCGGGAGAGGAAACGGTTAGAACTTCACTGAACCCGTCACCCCGAAATACCGGTCGGCATCGCGCGGGACTTGATACCGGTACGATCCGGCCGGGCCGCCGTTGCTGATCGCCGCGGCAAAGCTCTTGTCGAGCAGGTTGCGGACCTGGAACATCAGCTTGTAGCGGTCGTCGCGCTCGATCAGCGCCGCCGACAGGTTGATCAGGCCATAGGGCGCGATGGTCCCCGCCGAACGCAGGATCGGGTCGGGGGAGAACAGCGACAGCTCGCTTGACTGGAACGAGGCTTGCGCGCCGACGGCGAAATCGACCGCGCTGCCGGTCCGCAACCGGTAATCGACGCTCAGATTGCCCTTATACTCGGGTGCAAACCCCAGCGGGGTCCCCGACGGGATGACCTGCGTTGGGTTGCCGCCCGGCGGCAGCATGAAGTTGACAACATGGGCATCGGTATAGGCGACGCCGCCCGCGATGCTCAGCCCCGTCACCGGACGCCAGGCGACGTCAAGCTCGACACCGCTGGTCCTGACCTTGCCGGCGTTGGTGAACCGGGTGACGACGACACCGCCCGCCAGATCGGGATTGTTCGCCTGGAAGTTGTAATATGTCGCTGTATAGAGCGCGAGGTTGACCGTCATCCGGCCATTGTCGAGCGTTGTCTTCAGACCAGCTTCAAAGGCATTCGACGTTTCCGCCGCGATGACGTTGGTACCGGTCGCGGTCAGGTTGAAGAAGACGTTGTACGCCGGGCCCTTATAGCCGCGCGAGTAGGTGAAATAGGTGATGGCATCGCGGTCGATGTCAAATTGGAAACCCGCCTTACCCGACAGGTTCTGCTTCGACGTATTCGCTGTGAACGGCACGCCGTTCGAAACGCCGCCGCCCGCGCCGTTGTTGTAAACGCCGGCGTCGAAGTTCGGCTGGATGCCCGGACCCGTCAGCGGGCTGACGCGGCTGTGGAAGACATCAAGCTGGTCATACGAATACCGCAGCCCGCCGATGAAGCGGAAATGCTGGGCGACGTTGAGCGTGCCCTGGCCGAACGCCGACAGATTCTTGAAGGTCGACCCGAAATCGGCGGTGCCGGTTGGGAAGGTCGATGCAGCCGCCAGTGGGCTGGTGCACGGGGTGAAGACGCCGACCGGCTGGACCGCGCCCGCGGCAAGGCCACAGACCACGTCGTTGCGGGTGAAGATACGCTCCGACTTGGCGTTGCTGTAGTAGCCGCCGATGACATAATCGAAGAACTGCTTGCCGGGTGAGGTCAGTCGCAGTTCCTGCGTGACCGTGCGACCGGTCTGCGGACCAAAGTCATGCAGCTGGTTGAAGCCGATATAGGCTTGCGGCAGGAAATCACCGTCGCGGATTTCGGTGTTTTTATAATTGCGATAGCTGGTGATCGAGGTCAGCGTCAGCGCGCCGACTTCGATATCGGCCTGGCCCGAAAAGCCGTAGCCGGTTTCATCAGTGTGGGTGACGAGGTTCTGTGCGACGGCGCGGGTGCTGGCCCCTTGGAGCACCGGCAGCACGGTCTGGATCAGCGCCAGATTGACGGTGTTGACCGCACCGGTCGCCGTCAGCGGCGGCCCGGCGATGATCTCGGCGCAGCAATCGTCCTTGTTCTTGTGATAGTCGGCGATGAAGGTCAGCTTGACCTTCTCTCCGGCGTCGGCCTGGACGATAGCGCGGGCGCCGTAATGCTGGAAGCCGTTGACGCGGTGGTTGACGGCGGTGTTGAAGATGTTGCCGTCGTATTTGTCATAAAAGCCGGTCAGGCGGCTGCGGACGGTCGTGCTGAATGGTACGTCGATCGCGCCCTTGACGCGGTATTCATTGCCATTGTTGAAGTAGAAACCGCCCTCGACGCTGCCGCCGAGGGTCTTGCCCGGCATCTTCGAAGTGATGTTGACGACGCCTGCCGAGGCGTTCTTGCCGAACAGCGTGCCCTGCGGCCCACGCAGCACTTCGATGCGTTCGATGTCGACGAGATCGCTGAACGCTTCGCCCGAGCGGCTGTAGACGACGCCATCGAGCACGGTCGACACCGAAGGCTCACCGGCGATCGAGAAGGTCGCGGTGCCGACGCCGCGCAAAAACAGCGACTGGTTGAGGGTGGTCCCCGACTTCAGGAAGTTCAATGACGGCACCAGATACTGCGCGCCCTCAAGGGAAACCTTGCCCTGGGCGGCGAGCGCGTCGCCAGAGATGACGCTAACGGCGACAGGAACGTCCTGGAGGCGTTCCGTCCGCTTCTGCGCGGTGACCAGAATTTCGGCGGGCTCGCCGGTGTCGACGGCGCTGGCCTGCGGTGCAGCTGGTGCAGGCGGCGGTGTTTGCGCAGCGGCGACAGTGGCAGAAAAAGCGAATAGCGCAGTTGCGCCCAAAAGCGTCGAACGGATCATGCGTCCCCCAAGGGTGGCTCCGGCCCCGCGCCGGAATGTCCGGACATTTGCTGCCCGTAACCGCTGCGGGGAAGACAGCGAATTGCCGTGCGCGTCAACCGGTTGGAAACGGTTGATCACATTGTGTTGCGGAGCGGACACACCGCCGAAACGACCCTCAGAGCCCCAATTCGCTCATCGGGACGACGCGCTTGTCTCGTGCCGACAGTTCCGCCGCTAGCCCCATCGCCACGGCGCGCAGGCCGTCGGCGGCGGTGACTGCGACGGGCCCGGTCCCACGCACTGCAGCGGCGAACGCGGCGTGCTGGTGGAAGCTGGCCCCGTGGTGATGCCCCGCCGCCAGCGCGGCCGCATCGGTTTCGACATGCCTCCTAGTTACCTGTTTGGGGTTCATGAAGCCGACGCGCTTCGACAGCACGATCTCGCCAGCCGGGATGAACACCTCGAGCCGCGCTGCGTCACCGGTGGCGGCAATCTCCTCCTGCTGCTCCGCGCCTTCGGCGAACATGCACAGATCGAGCATGGCGCGGACGCCATTGGCAAAGTCGATGGTGGTGAAGCTGTTGTCGATGATGTCCGGCGTCTTGCCGTCATAGCGTTCATCGAGATGGTTGACGTCCATCGCCCCCGAACAGAACACCCGCACCGGCTCGGCGCCGACGATCAGCCGCATCAGATCGAAGAAATGGCAGCATTTCTCGACCATCGTGCCGCCGGTGTTAACGGCAAAGCGGTTCCAGTCGGCGACCTTGGGCAGGAACGGGAAGCGGTGCTCGCGGATCGACAGCATCTGCAACTTGCCGGTCGCCCCGGCATGAACCTCGCGGACGAACTCGGTCACCGGCGGCATGAAGCGATATTCCATGCCGGTCCAGAACACCGGCGTGTAACCCTTCGCCTGGTCGGCCAGTGCGCGGGCATCCCCAAGCGTCGTCGCCAGCGGCTTTTCACACAAGATATGAAGCCCTGCCGCCATCAGTGGGCGCAGCACGTCGCGGTGGGTGTAGTTGGGCGACGCGATGACGATGGCGTCGCACAGCCCCGATGCGGCCAGTGCCGCCGCATCGCCGAAGCGCGCCACCTCATGGCCCACCGCCGCCGCCGCCCGGTCGAGCGAGCACGCTTCGGGATCGGCCAGCGCCGTCACCACTGCACCTGGAGTGAGCGCGAGGTTCTGGATATGCTCGATGCCCATCATGCCGGCACCAGCGATGCCCCAACGGATCGTTTCGCTTCCCATTCAACTCGTCCTTGTGCACATGATCGCTAATGACTGATCTTTTCGTTCTGAACAGACCCCGCCCTCTCGGCAAGTCCGGCATGATGGTTTCGCCGCTCGCCTGGGGCATGTGGCGCTTTGGCGGCGACGATGCGATGGCGGCGCAGGCCAAGGTCGAGGCGGCGCTCGCCGCAGGGATTAACTTTTTCGACACCGCCGACATTTACGGCCCGGATAACGACGAGCCGTTCGGTGCATCGGAGGCGCTGCTGGGGCGGGTGTTCGCCGCATCACCGGGCCTTCGCGACAAGATTGTGCTGGCGTCGAAGGGCGGCATCCGCATGGGCGTACCCTATGATTCTTCAATGGAATATCTGCGCGAGGCGGTCGAGGCGTCGCTGACCCGGCTGGGTGTCGAACGCATCGACCTGTGGCAGGTCCACCGCCCCGACATGCTGGCCCACCCCGCCGAGGTCGCCTCGACCCTCGATGCGCTGATCGCCGAGGGCAAGATCGGCGCGGTCGGCGTGTCGAACCACACCCCGGCGCAGACCGGCGCGCTGGCCAGGCATCTGAAGGCGCCGCTGGTATCGACCCAGCCCGAGTTTTCGGTGCTGGCGACCGACCCGCTGTTCGATGGCACCTTCGACCGCGCCATGAAGCATGATTACAGCGTCATCGCCTGGTCGCCCCTGGGACAGGGCCGTATCGGCGACGGCGATCCGCGCCCGGGTCGCGGCACGGCGGACGATGCGCGCGTGACCCGCGTCAAGGCGGCGCTCGATGCCCATGCGACGCGGCAGCAGGTCAGTCGCACCGCCGTCGCCTATGCGTGGATCATGTGCCACCCGGCGCGGCCGATCCCCATCGTCGGCACCCAGAACCCCGACCGCATCGCCGCCAGCGTTGATGCCTATAAGGTCCGCTTCACCCGCGCCGAATGGTATGAAATCCTGGTCGCATCGACAGGGGAGCCGCTGCCATGAGCTGCGAAGTCAGCTGGTTTTCGGCGCTGTGCGACGATGATTACGAGTTCCTGGGCGTTCCCGATGCCCAGCTGAAATCGAGCTGGGAGCATTGCCGCGACATCGTCATGCAAGCCGAAACCGGCGGCTTCGACAATGTGCTGCTGCCGTCGGGCTATGCGCTCGGCATCGATTCGACCACCTTTGCCGCAGCCATCGCTGTGCTGACTAAGCGCATCCGGCTGTTGCTCGCAGTGCGGGTCGGCGAGATGTGGCCACCGCAACTGGCAAGGCAGATCGCCACCATCGACCGGATCACCGGGGGCCGCCTGACGGTAAACATCATCTCGTCGGACATCCCCGGCGAGACGATGGCGTCTGCCCCGCGCTATGGACGGACGGTCGAGGTCATGGAGATCCTCAAGACCATCCTGAACGGCCAGGCGCTCGATCATCAGGGTGAGCATTATAAGCTCAAGCTCGATCCGCCCGGCGTCACCACCGTCTCCGGCAAATGCCCGCCGCTGTATTTCGGCGGTCTCAGCCCCGACGCCCGCGAGGCCAGCGCCCGCGCCGCCGATGTCTATCTGATGTGGCCCGACACCATGCCCGCCGTACAGGCTATCCTCGACGATATGCGGTCACGCGCCGCCGCCCATGGCCGGACGCTGAAGTTCGGCTACCGCATCCATGTCGTCGTCCGCGATACGGAAGCCGAGGCGCGCGCGGCCGCCGACCGGTTGCTGTCCAAGCTCGACGCGGCCACCGGCGACGCCATCCGCGCAAAGTCGCTCGATGCGACGTCGGCGGGGGTCAAACGCCAGGCCGAACTGCGTGACGCGGCCAGCGACGGCTATGTCGAAGATAATCTATGGACCGGCATCGGCCGCGCGCGTTCGGGCTGTGGTGCCGCCATCGTCGGCGATCCGGACCAGGTGCTGGCCAAACTCCGCGCCTATCAGGCGATGGGTATCGAGGCGTTCATCCTGTCCGGCTACCCGCACGCGGCAGAGGCCGACCTGTTCGCCCGCCACGTGCTGCCGAAGCTGGAGCACGGGCCGCTGACGCTCGTCTGATTATGAAATTGTTGGCCACTCGCTGCAAAAAGCGTCACCAGTGTCACCCATTGAATAGACCCCTTTACAGGTATTTCATGATCAGCCAAGACGTGCTTGTGAGTGAGATAATTCCATTGGCGAAGGGCGCTTCGAACTCACAAGAGGACGAAATTACCGCGATTTCAGTCAAGGATAAGTGGCAAGGAGCCGTCACCGATGGATCAGGATTTGCGGCAGTGCCGCTGTCATTGCTTCGCTTGCAGACGAAACTGGGCTTGAGTCAGACTGACATGGTCGTGCTGATCAATCTTCTGGCGCACTGGTGGGACCCTAGCAAAGGGGTTTTTCCACGATCTTCGACGATCGCAAAAAGGATGGGCGTGGCTAAGCGGACCGTTCAGCGGTCGACGCAAAAAATGTTGGATAAGGGCCTTATCGCACGAGACTTTCTCGACGATGGAAAGCGAGTGTTTTATTTTGACCCGCTTGCAGATCGACTGGCGCGGGCAATTGGATTGTCCTTTGAGATAAAAGGACAGGAGAGTTTGGACGCGTAGCTCAGGGAAGAGCGTCAAGGGTAGCTAACGTTTTCAGATCGGGTGCAACCATCTGACTACACCTTTGAAGGAGCTGGCTCAACTCCAGCCGCGTCCATCACGTTTTCGGTGATAGTCACATTCGCTAATAGTCAAGAAAAAGGGCGCGGTCCCGGCAAGGACCGCGCCCCTTTTTAACGTCACCGCCTGTTAGGCTGCGACCGCTATCGGCTTGGCATCCAGCGCGGCCTGCGCCTGGGCGATGATGACCCGGAACGCGTCCGGCTCGTGCATCGCCAGATCGGCCATGACCTTGCGGTCGAGTTCGATCCCGGCCAGCTTCACGCCGTGCATGAAGTTGCCGTATGTAAGCCCGACTTCGCGGACGGCGGCGTTGATGCGCTGAATCCAGATCGCCCGGAAGCTGCGCTTGTTCACCTTGCGGTCGCGATAGGCGTATTGGCCGGCCTTTTCGACCGCCTGCCGCGCGATACGGATGGTGTTCTTGCGACGGCCGTAAAAGCCCTTCGCCTGTTCGAGAACCCGCTTGTGGCGGGCGTGGCTGGTTACGCCGCGTTTGACACGTGCCATGTTACAGCCTCCTCAATTCAGGCCGTACGGGGCCCAGAGCTTCACCCGGGGCGTATCCGCCGCCGAGAGAACACTGGTGCCGCGATTCTGGCGGATGTACTTGGCGTTGTGGCTAATCAAACGGTGGCGCTTGCCGGCGACACCGTGCTTGATCTTGCCGGAAGCGGTGATCTTGAAGCGTTTCTTCACACCGCTCTTGGTCTTGAGCTTGGGCATTTTGGTCTCCTATGGACGCATCGGAGAACCGCCACGGCAGCCCATACAGCCGGGCGGTTCGGTCATGCGAAGCGGCGGCCTATAGCGAGGAGTCGCGGAGAGGGCAACTTTCTTTCCTCTCCCATTTGGGGAGAGGCGCGGACTCGCCGCTTGGCGAGCCGGGTGAGGGCACTTCTGC
Organism: Sphingomonadales bacterium; assembly: GCA_038211945.1. Classification (GTDB taxonomy): domain Bacteria; phylum Pseudomonadota; class Alphaproteobacteria; order Sphingomonadales; family Sphingomonadaceae; genus Sandarakinorhabdus. The sequence continues at coordinate 30,376 of JBBQVA010000007.1, read as the reverse complement.
ACTTGCCTTCACCTTCCCACCGCCTGAAGAAAGGCGGCGGGCTCCTTCCTCTCCCCGAAGCGGGAGAGGATTGAAGGAACGTCTCGCCTTCCGCACAGTTGACCGATCATGCTCCGTAACGATTTCCCCCGCCGTCCCCTACACACCGGCATCGGCGCGGTCGGCGGCGTCATCGCAACGCTGCTCGGCCTGTTCGTCCTCGCCTACACGATCCTCTACGTTACCAAGGGCCGCTTCTTGAAGCCCAGGTTCGAGCAGATGGTGTCCGAACGCGCCGGGCGGCCGGTGCGGGTGGCGGGGGATTTTCAGCTTTATCTTCACCCCGATGTGAAGTTCTACGCTGAGGGGCTAACCCTCGCCAATCCGGAATGGGCGCACGAAAAGCAGCTGTTTAGCGCGCGCACCATCGACCTCGATCTGTCGATCTGGCAGTTAATTCTCGGGCATCAGCGCATCACCCATCTGCTGATCGACGGCGGCCGCGCCGGGCTGGAAAGCGACGCCAAGGGCCGCAACACCTGGACCTTCGCGGGCAATACAAAGTTGACGATACCGGAGATCGACCGTGCCGAGATCACCGATACCCGGCTGAACTACATCGACGCATTGAAGCGCGCCAACATCGACTTCAAGTTCGGTGACGTATCCGCCACGGACAGGCGCATCGGCGCGCCGCTGACCTTTACCGGGTCGGGCACCGCCTATGGCGCGCCGTTTACTCTGAATGGCGCGCTGACGACGCCCGATGCGAGCATGGCGGGCGGGTCGCTTGGCCTTCGCCTGCACGCCGCTGCGGTGGAAACTGCCATCGACATTGCGGGCACGTTGCCGGGTGCGACGCGCATCGATGGCGCCGATCTGCATGTCACCGTCGCCGGGCGCAACATGCAGGCACCGGGACGGCTGTTCGGCATCGTGCTGCCGGCGACACGGTCCTACCGTCTCGGCTCGCATCTGACCAAGGATGGCCGCGATTATTATTTCGACGGCATCAACGGGCACATCGGCACCTCGGACATCGGGGGCAAGCTGCGCGTTACTGCGCGCGCCGACCTCGACGACAAACTGCGGATCAACGGCACACTGCACAGCCGGGTGCTCGACATTCTCGATGTCGGGCCGCTGATCGGCTATTCACCGGCCAAGCTCGATGCGGAGGGCGGCAAGGGGGCGATCACAATGGAGGGGGGCCACCCGCGCGTCCTGCCGGACGCGCCGCTGGCTATTGCCGAGTTAAAGGCATTCGACGCGCATATCGATTACACCGCCGACTCCGTCCGCACTGGAAACGCGCCGATCGCCAATCTGAAGCTCGGTTTCTATCTGGAGGGCGGCAAGCTCGACCTCGATCCGCTCAATTTCGAGATATTCAGCGGTAAGTTCACCAGCACGATCACTATCGATGCCCGCACCCGACCGGTCGTCACCAAATACAATATTGCGCTGGCGCAGGTTCCGGTCGGTCAGTTGCTCAAATCTTTCAAAGTCGAAGATAGCGGAACCAACGCCACGGTCCGGGGGCGGCTGCAGTTGACCGGGCACGGCGATACGGTCCGCAAGTCGCTGGCTTCGTCCGACGGCCGCATCGCATTGGTCTTTCCGCACGGCACATTGTGGGTACGCAACATCGAACTCGCCAAGCTCGACATTCAAAACTTCCTGACCGCGATCATCGGCAAGCGATTGAAGAAGCCGACCGAAATCCGCTGCGGCATCGTCGCATTCACGGTCAAGGGCGGCAAGGCGGCGGCCGATCCGATCCTGTTCGATACAACCCGCGCCAATTACCGGGTGACCGGCAGCTTCGATTTCTCCGATGAAGCGCTCAACCTGTCGCTGCGCGGCAAATCGAAGGAGTTCAGCTTGTTTTCCGGTCAGTCGCCGATCGGCATCGGCGGCTATTTTGCTGCGCCGACGGTCAATCCGGTCTCAGGCCAGCTGATCGCGCGCGGCGGTGCGGCGGTGGCGTTGGGGGTCGTGGCGTCCCCGCTGGCGGCAATCCTGGCATTTGTCGATTTCGGCGGCACCAAGAGCACCGACTGCGCGCCGGTGCTGGCCGGAGATACGGCCGCCGTCATTGATGCCGCACCGAAGGTGAAGGGGAAGAAATAGGACTTTCCCCTCCCGCTTGCGGGAGGGGAGTGGCGCTTCTCCGCCGCCCGCGCTAACCCCGCCGCATCCAGCGGAGCAGCCCTTTGATCGACAATCTCATCGACATCATCATCCTTGGCGTCGTCGAGGGCGTCACTGAATTCCTGCCGGTATCATCGACAGGGCATCTGATCCTGGCGACAGAATTGCTCGGCTTCGACGCCGAAAAATGGAAGCTGTTCAACGTTGTCATTCAGCTCGGCGCGATCCTCGCCATTGTTGTGCTGTACTGGCGGACGCTGCTCGCGGTGACCAAGGGGCTTATCGGCGGACAGCGCCAATCGTGGATTTTCCTGCGCAACGTGGTGTTGGCGTTCATCCCTGCCGCTGTCATCGGCCTGGCGCTGCACAAGCAGATCGAGGCACTGCTTGGGAACGCCAAGGTTGTGGCGATCGCGCTGATCGTCGGCGGCATCGCCATCCTGATCGTCGAGCGCATCGCCAAGCGGGTCACCGTGCGCGGGGTGTCGGACATGCCCGCGACAACGGCGCTCGGCATCGGCTTCGTCCAGTGCCTCGCCATGGTGCCCGGCGTCAGCCGGTCGGGGGCGTCGATCATGGGGGCGCTGTCGTTGGGGGTCGAGCGACGGACGGCGGCGGAGTTCAGCTTTTTCCTCGCCATCCCAACGATGCTGGGGGCGACGGCGCTCGAACTGTTCAAAAACCGCGCCTCGCTCGACACCGGGCAGTTCAACGCTATCGCCATCGGTTTCGTCGTCGCGTTCGTCGTCGCGCTGGTCGTGGTCAAGGCGTTCGTGTCGGTGATCAGCCGCTACGGCTTTGCGCCGTTTGCCATTTACCGAATTATTGCCGGATCGTCGGCGCTGGTGTGGTTGTTGACGAAATAGGCGGCGCGCGCAGCGGTTGACAAAACGTTAATCGAATCCAACAAAAATGTCTGATCCGCCCTGTTATTCATATAGTTAAAGCAGCTAGCGCGAAACTAACGCGACGGCTGGAGCGGTGTTTTCAATTTCCCTTCCCTGCAATCGCCGAAGAAGTGAGACGGAGCGTCTTGTTAACCCGATTGGCGATAAATGTCAAGGGGGCTCGACACCTCCCGCAGTTGGAAGGGCGACGTCGGTTTAGATATAGCCGTTTCGGCCCCTTTAACGTTAGGCGATACATGTAGAATCGTTCATACGTGCTGAATAGGACAGTATAACTGTCTTATCTCGCAGTTTTTCCCTCGACAGGCGCGCCGGCTGTCGCTAACGCCGCATACGGAAGGGGTGCCTGATGGCCGAAACGCTGATGTTGAAGTTCGTCGATCGCGCGCAGGTCTACCCGCCCAAGCGCGCCGCCGAACTGCGCGCCCATGACTTCGCCGAGATCGCCCCCGATTACCTGATCGAGCGCGCCGAGGAGCAATCGGGGCGCTGCTCGCAGTGCGGAGTCCCATTTTGCCAGGTCCATTGCCCGCTCCACAACAATATCCCCGATTGGCTGCGACTGACTGCAGAGGGGCGGCTCGAGGAGGCGTATGAACTGTCCAACGCCACCTCGACGATGCCGGAAATCTGCGGCCGCATCTGCCCGCAGGACCGGCTGTGCGAAGGCAACTGCGTCATCGAAAAAGACTTCGGTTCGGTCACCATCGGCGCGGTCGAGAAATTCATCACCGATACCGCGTGGGAAAAGGGCTGGGTCAAGCCGGTGCGTATCATCGCCGACAGGTCGAGCCAATCGGTCGGCATCATTGGCGCAGGACCGGCGGGGCTGAGCGCCGCCGAAATGCTGCGGATCAAAGGCTATGCGGTCCATGTCTATGACCGCCACGACCGCGCCGGCGGGCTGCTGACCTATGGCATTCCCGGTTTCAAGCTCGAAAAGCACATCGTCATGCGCCGTGTCGACCGGTTGCGTGAAGCAGGGATCGTTTTCCATCAGGAATTTGAGGTTGGCCGCGACGCGACGCTTGCCGAACTGCGCGACCGCCATGATGCTGTGCTGATCGCCACCGGCGTCTACACCCCGCGCGCCGTCGAGGTGCCGGGCATCGACGCGGGCGTTGACGCTGGCGTCGTCGTTGAGGCCATCGACTATCTGACCCAATCCAACCGGCGCGGCTTTGGCGATGCTGTCGATGCCCCCGATGCGGCGGGCAAGCATGTCGTCGTCATCGGCGGCGGCGACACGGCGATGGACTGCGTCCGCACCGCCGTTCGTCAGGGCGCGGCAAGCGTCAAATGCCTCTACCGCCGCGACCGGAGCAACATGCCGGGATCGCTGCGCGAAGTCACCCATGCCAAGGAGGAGGGCGTCGAGTTCATCTGGCTCGCCGCCCCCGCCGCCGTTGAAGGGGCCAGCGTCCGCGCAACACGGATGCGGCTCGGGCTTGCAGGGCCGGACGGGCGGCGCGCACCCGAAGCCGATGGCAGCGACTTCACGCTGCCCGCCGACCTGATCATCAAGGCACTGGGCTTTGACGCCGAAGACCTGCCGGGCCGGTTCGGCGCAGCCGACCTTGGCGTCACTCGGTGGGGCACCATACGCACGGATAATGCGACGCTGATGACCTCCATCGACGGGGTGTTCGCGGCCGGCGACATCGTCCGCGGCGCCTCTCTCGTCGTCTGGGCGATCCGCGACGGCCGTGACGCTGCGGCACAGATGCATCAGTATCTGCGCGCCCACGCGCCGGTCATGGCGGCTGCGGCCTGAGCGAGATGGTGATGCGCGTATCTCTGCTCTGGCTGGCGATGCTGGCTGCGCCCGTTGTCGCGGCACCGCCGCCCCCGATCATACCCCCCGTCACCCCCGTTGTCGTTCCAGTTGATCCGGCGGCGCTGGCGTCGGCGCGACAGGTCGCGATCAAGATTTGGCCGACCGGCAGCATGGAGCGGATGATGGACGCGATGTCCGGCCAGTTCGCCAAGACAATGACCGATTCAATGCTCAACCTGCCGTTGCGCGATCTGGTGGCTTCGGCTGGATTGTCGGCCACGGATGTGCAGCAGCTTGGTCACGGCACGGTGCGCGAGATCATGGCCGTCATCGACCCGAGTTTTCAGCAGCGGTTGGATATCACCAACCGCATCATGTTCCTTGAACTCGGTCGCGTGATGAGCGGGATCGAACCCGACATGCGCGAGGCGCTGTCGCGAGCCTATGCCAAGCGTTTCAGCGTTGCGCAGCTTGGCGAGATCAGCCGCTTCTTCAACACGCCGACTGGCTCGGCCTATGCGGCGACGTCGATGCAGATTGCGGCGGACCCGGATTATCTGGCGGGAATGCAAAGCATCATGCCGAAGATTGCCGGGATAATGCCCGCCATCATGGTCAAGGTGAAGGTGGAAACCGACAAGCTGCCCAAGCCGCGTACATACAAGGAATTGACTCCCGCCGAGCGCGAGCGGATTGCGCGGCTCGTCGGCCAATCTCCGGCCGTTCCAGCCAAGAGTGATCATCCATGACCTTGTTTCTCGCCGCCGTCGTTGCCGCCGCCGCTGCTGCCGCACCCGCAGCCCCACCCGTTGACCCCCAGGCGCTTGCCGCCGCCACGGTCCTTGTCCAGCAACTCGACGTGCGCGGCCAGGTCAACCGAGAGGCGCAGCAGACCATTGCCGCGATGCGCGCCGGTGTGGTGATCCGGTCGAGCCTGGCGCAGCAGCCAGGCTTCATCCCGGTGTACCGTGCCCATCAGGCCGAATTCGACGCCGCGTTCAAGAAAGCCGGTGCCATCCAGGCAAACGTTGCCGACAAGGTCTTTCGCGACAACACCGATACCGTCGTCAAGGCTGCGGCCACGGCCTATGCGCGCGCCTTTTCGGCTGCCGAGCTGAAGCAGATCGGTGAGTTCTACAAGACGCCGCTCGGGCAGGCGATGAGCCAGAAGCTGCCGCGCGTGCAGGCTGAGACTTCGGCTGCGAATAATCAGATCATCGGGGAAAAGCTGGCGGTCGCCATGCAATCCGCCGCCCCGCAGATGCGTGCTGCTCTCGCACCGCTACAGGCGATCGCCAACCAGTCGTCGGCCCCGCCGCCGCCCGCGAAGAAGTAAGCCATGACCGACGCCGCCTCCCCAGCCGAACGCCTGCGCATCGCCGAAAACGGCATGTACCGGCCCGACATGGAATCGGATGCGTGCGGCGTCGGCATCATTGCGGCAACCGATGGCAAGGCATCACGGCGCGTCGTCACCGCCGCCATCGATGCGCTGAAGGCCGTGTGGCACCGTGGCGCGGTCGATGCCGACGGCAAAACCGGCGACGGCGCTGGTATCCACGTCGAACTGCCCCTGGATTTCTTCCACGAACATATCGGGCTGGCGGGCCATGCGCCCAAGCCGAACCTGCTCGCGGTGGGTCAGGTGTTCCTGCCGCGCACCGATCTGGCGGCGCAGGAAACCTGCCGGACAATCGTCGAAAGCGAAATCATCGGCTTCGGCTACAAAGTCTATGGCTGGCGGCAGGTGCCGGTCGATGTGTCTGTGATCGGTGCCAAGGCTATGGCGTCGCGGCCGGAGATCGAACAGATCATGATCGCAGGCCCGTTGCCGGGAAAGGACTCGCGCGCGACGATTGAAGCGTTTGAGAAGGACCTCTATCTCATCCGCCGCCGCATCGAAAAGCGGGTGATCGAATCGCAGACACAGGGCTTTTACATCTGCTCGCTCAGCGCGCGGTCGATCATCTACAAGGGTCTGTTCCTCGCCGAGGAACTGTCGGTGTTCTTCCCCGATTTGGCGGATGCGCGCTTCGTCAGCCGTTTCGCCATCTATCATCAACGCTATTCAACCAACACCTTCCCGCAATGGTGGCTGGCGCAGCCTTTCCGCTGCCTCGCCCACAACGGCGAGATCAACACGGTTCGCGGCAACAAGAACTGGATGAAAAGCCATGAGATCAAGATGGCGGCGTCGGCGTTCGGCGAGCATTCGGAGGATATCAAGCCGCTGATCCCGGCGGGCGCGTCTGACACCGCAGCGCTGGATGCGGTGTTCGAGGCGATGGTGCGGTCGGGCCGCGACGCGCCGACCGCCAAGGCGCTGCTGGTCCCCGAAGCCTGGGCCAAGGACGACAGCCTGCCCGCCGATCACCGCGCCATGTACGCATTTTTCGCGTCGATCATGGAGGCATGGGACGGCCCGGCGGCGCTGGCGATGACCGACGGGCGTTGGGTCGTCGCCGGCATGGACCGCAACGCGCTGCGGCCGATGCGCTACTGTCTGACCAGCGACCATCTGCTGATCACCGGCTCCGAGGCCGGAATGGTCGTCGTTGACGAAAAGACCGTCGTGCAAAAGGGTGCGCTCGGGCCGGGACAGATGATCGCCGTCGATCTCGACGGCGACGCTGGCGCTGGCCCGCGTTTCTACAGTGACCGTCAGGTCAAGGACCGCATCGCGGCGGCGCACGACTATGCCGCGATGGTTGCGGGCTTTTCGACGTTCCAATCGATCAAGGGCCATGATGGATCGCAACCTGCGCCCGCGTTCGACCGCGCCGAACTGCGCCGCCGCCAAGTTGCCGCCGGGCAGACAATGGAGGACATGGAACTGCTGCTGGCACCGATGGTCGAGGAGGCCAAGGAAGCCATCGGATCGATGGGCGACGACGCTCCGCTGGCGGTGATTTCTGACAACCCGCGCAACCTTTCGCACTTCTTCCGCCAGAATTTCAGCCAGGTCACCAACCCGCCGATCGATTCCCTGCGCGAAACGCGGGTGATGAGTTTGAAGACGCGGTTTTCAAACCTCGGCAACATCCTCGACGACGATGCGACGCAGGAAGGCGTGATGGTCATCGACACGCCGGTAATGACCAACCTCGGCTGGACGGTGCTCAAAAAGCATTTCGGCAAGGCGGTCGCCGAGATCGATTGCACCTTTGATGTGGCGGGCGGCCCCGACGCGCTGCGCGCCGCCATTGCCCGCGTCCGTACCGAAGCCGAAACCGCCGTACGTTCGGGCAAGTCGCAGCTGTTCCTGACCGACGAGAAACAGTCCGCCACCCGCGCCGGGATCACCATGATCCTAGCGACGGCGGGGGTGCACACCCATCTGGTCAACAAGGGCCTGCGGACCTTTGCCTCGATCAACGTGCGCTCGGCCGAAGCGCTCGACACGCATTATTTCGCCGTGCTGATCGGTGTCGGCGCAACGACCGTAAACGCCTATCTGGCGCAGGAGGCGATCGCCGACCGCCATGCGCGCGGGCTGTTCGGCGCGCTGACCTATGACGTCTGCGTCCAGCGCTACAAAAAGGCGGTCGAGGACGGGCTGCTCAAGATCATAGCGAAGATGGGGATTGCCATCGTCTCATCGTATCGCGGCGGTTATAATTTCGAAGCCGTTGGGCTGAGCCGGGCGCTGGTCAATGATTTCTTTCCGGGGATGCCCGCCAAGATCAGCGGCGAGGGTTTCGATTCGATCTTCCTCAATGCCCAGTTGCGCCATGAGATGGCGTGGGACGAGGATGTCATCGCGCTGCCGATCGGCGGGTTGTACCGCTACCGCGCCGGCAGCGAGGCGCACGCCTATCAGGCCAATTTGATCCATCTGCTCCAGCACGCCGTCGGCAGCGACAGCTATTCGGATTATATGAAGTTCAGCCGCGGCGTGCGCGCGCTGCCGCCGATCTATCTGCGCGACCTGCTCGATTTCGTCGACACTGCGAAACCGATACCGGTCGAACAGGTTGAATCGATTACTGAAATCCGCAAGCGCTTTGTCTCACCCGGCATGAGCCTTGGCGCGCTGTCGCCCGAAGCGCACGAGACGCTGGCCATCGCGATGAACCGCATCGGTGCCAAGGCGGTCAGCGGCGAAGGTGGCGAGGATGCCTCGCGCTACAAGCCGTATGAAAACGGCGACAACGCCAATTCTGCAGTGAAGCAGATCGCTTCAGGGCGCTTCGGCGTTACCGCCGAGTATCTGCTGGCGGCCGAGGAGATCGAGATCAAGGTCGCGCAGGGGGCGAAGCCCGGCGAGGGCGGACAGCTTCCGGGGTTCAAGGTGACGGCAACCATCGCCAAGCTGCGCCATGCGACGCCGGGCGTCAGCCTGATCTCGCCGCCGCCGCACCACGATATCTACTCGATCGAGGATCTGGCGCAGCTGATTTATGACCTCAAGCAGATCAATCCGCGTGCGCTGGTGTGCGTCAAGCTGGTCAGCAGCGCCGGGATCGGCACCGTCGCGGCGGGCGTCGCCAAGGCCCACGCCGACGTCATCCTCGTCTCCGGCCATGTCGGTGGCACCGGCGCTTCCCCGCACACCAGCATCAAATATGCCGGGACTCCATGGGAAATGGGGCTGTCCGAGGTCAATCAGGTGCTAACCCTCAACGGCCTCCGCCACCGCGTCAAACTCCGCACGGACGGCGGCCTCAAGACCGGGCGCGACATCGTCATCGCCGCGATCCTCGGCGCCGAAGAGTTTGGCATCGGCACGCTCAACCTTGTCGCCATGGGCTGCATCATGGTGCGGCAGTGCCATTCGAACACCTGCCCCGTCGGCATCTGCACCCAGGACGAGGCGTTGCGCGCCAAGTTCGACGGCACGCCTGAAAAGGTCATCAATCTGATGAGCTTTATCGCTGAAGAAACCCGCGAAATCCTCGCTCGCCTCGGCGTCGCGTCGCTCGACGACATCATCGGGCGGACAGAATTGCTACGTCAGGTCAGCCGGGGGGCGGAACATCTCGACGATCTCGACTTGAACCCGATCCTCGCCAAGGTCGACGCACCCGACGAATCGCGGCGGTTCGGCATCGCCAACCACCGCAACGAGGTGCCCGACAGTATCGACGCCGACATATTGAAAGACGCGGCGCATCTGTTCAGCCGGGGCGAAAAGCTCCAACTGACCTATGCCGTTCGCAATACCCACCGCGCCGTCGGCACGCGGCTGTCATCGGCGATCACCAGCCATTTCGGCATGGCAGGGCTGAAGCCGGGACACGTCCATATCCGACTGCGGGGTTCGGCGGGGCAGTCGCTGGGGGCGTTCGCCGTCCAGGGCGTCAAGCTCGAAGTGTTCGGCGAGGCCAACGACTATGTCGGCAAGGGGCTGAGCGGGGCGACCATCGTCGTCCGGCCGATGGTGTCATCGCCGCTGGCCAGCCAAGACAATACGATCATCGGCAACACCGTGTTGTACGGCGCGACGGCGGGCCGCCTGTTCGCGGCGGGGCGTGCTGGCGAGCGCTTCGCCGTCCGCAATTCGGGCGCGGTGGTGGTGGTCGAGGGCTGCGGGGCGAACGGCTGCGAATATATGACCGGCGGCACGGCGGTCGTGCTTGGCGATGCGGGCGACAATTTCGGCGCGGGGATGAGCGGCGGCATGGCGTTCGTGCTTGATCGGTCGGGAGACTTCGCGCGCCGGGTCAATCACGACTCGGTTGTCATTCAGCGGTTTGGCAGCGCGCATTGGGAGGGCGTCGTCCGTGCGCTTGTGGCCGAACACGCCACCGAAACCGGGTCACGCTGGGCAGCGGAATTGCTGATCGACTGGGACCGCACCCGGCTGCTGATCTGGCAAGTCTGCCCGAAAGAAATGCTCACCCGCCTTGCATATCCGCTGTCCGACACGATATCGGTCGCTGTCGCAGCGGAGTAATACAGTCATGGCAAGCCGGAATGATGGGCTGACCGAAATTTTAGTGCAACTTGCGGCGAACAGCGCCCAGCTGATTGAACGCGCGCGGGCCGCGGGGCTGATCAAGGAAAAGCCGATCGAAGCGACGGCGACGCCTGCCACGCCAACGCCGCCCGAGACAGACCATGGCAAGGCCGCGCTGCAGGAAATCATCGTGGCGCAAGCGATGAAGATCCATCAGCTGGAGGCGGAGTTGGCAGGGTTGCGGGGCAAATAACTTTCCCGTCAAGGGAACAGGTGGTTTGCACTTCCCCCCCGCCCACATCGCGTTAAGACTGCCCGCCCAGCATGTGGCGTCTTTTCCAATACCCTCTCTGCCCGTTCAGCCGGAAGGTGCGCTTCGTCTGCGCTGAAAAGCATGTCGCCGTCGAACTGGTCCGCGAATATCCGTGGGAGCGGCGCGACGGCTTTGCTGCGATGAACCCGGCCGGACAGACACCGGTGCTCGCCAATGACCGGGTTACGCTGTGCGACAGCGCTGCCATCTGCGACTATCTCGAAGAGACCGTCGAGCGGACGCCGCTACTCGGGTCCGGCCCGGAGGAGCGCGCCGAGACGCGGCGGGTGACGGCGTGGTTCGACCAGAAATTCTATGCCGAAGTCACCGCGCCTTTGCTTGGCGAGCGGATGTACAAGCGGGTCTTTGCCAAGGCGATGCCCGATGCCGGCACCCTTCGCGCCGCCGGACGGGCCGCCGAGGGGCACCTCGATTATCTGGATTTCCTGCTGGACCGACGCCGCTGGCTGTCGGGGCCGGGGTTTGGGCTGGCCGATATCGCGGCGGCGTCGCAGCTATCGGTGGCGGATTATCTCGGCGGAATCGACTGGGACGGGCATGAGGCGGCGCGGACATGGTATTCGACGCTGAAATCGCGACCGACGTTCCGGCCTTTGCTCGCCGAACGCATGGAGGGGCTGCCGCCGCCGGTGCATTACGACAAGCTGGATTTTTAGGCGGCAACCCAGCCCCGGCGGCGCAGTACCAGCCAGTAGTAACCCGCCGCCAGCGCCATCTGCGCCGCCGTGGCAATCAGGCCGGGCGTCCCGGTCACCGGATCGAGCCAACTCGCCCACACGATTCCTGCAAGCGCGACCAGCGTCAACAGCGGCGCGAGCGGAAACCACGGCATCCGGTACAGACCGTGCGCCGACGCCCCGGTTCGCCGCCCGACCAGCGCGGCCAGGCTGACTCCGGCATAAGTGACGACGATCCCTGCGCCGCTGACCACCAGAAGCAGCGGTAGCGGCACAAAGCATGCCGCAATCCCGGCGCCGCCGGTGATCAGTGTCGCCACCCATGGCGAGGCGAAGCGCGGATGCACCGCCGCCAGCCAGGCATCGACCGGCCTGCCCCACGCCCGGTCGCGCCCGGTTGCATAGAAAAACCGCGCCGAGGCCAGTACCGAGGCGATGGCGGCGTTGAAGACGGCGATGGCAACGCCGATGGCCATCCAGCCTGCCAGCCCCGGTCCACCCCGCCGCGCGACGAACAGCCCGAACGGGTCGGCGGCGGCGAACAACTTGGGCAGATCGGGGGCCGCGACCAGCACGGCGGCAAGCGGCAGCATCTCGACCGCCAAAGTCACAGCCAGCGCCAGCAGGATGATCCGGGCAATTTTGGCGGGGGCGTCGCGCAGCTCCTCGCCAAAATACACCGCCATGCCGTAGCCGTTGAGCGCCAGAATCGCGACGACCGCCGCCAGCCCGATGGCGACCGGCGAGGCCGGGGCCAGCGCCGCTCCGGCGACCGGGTGCAACAGCAGCGGCGCCAAGGCCCGCACCGGCGACGCTGCGCCCAACCACACCAGCACCCCGATCACCACCAGTTCGAGCAGCAGAAACGCCCCCGTCACCCAGGCGTTGAGCCGGATGTCGAACACCGCGATCAGCGTCGATGCGGCGATCATCGCCACCGCCAGCGGGATCACCGGCAGGCCCGGCACTACGGCGGCCAGAACATCGCTCAATCCCAACCCCATCACTGCCGGAAACAGCAGGTTATTGATGACGTTGATGCCGAGCATGACGAACCCGGCCAATGGGCCCAGCGTGGCCCCGACCATGACATATTCGCCCCCCGCCACCGGCCACGCCGACGACAGTTCGGCATAGACATAGGCGGTCGCGGTACAGACGACTCCGGCGATCAGCAGCGCCAGCAACGCGCCCGAGCCTGCCCCCGCCAACATCCCCGGCATGACGATATACACTGACGAGGCGGGCGTCGTCGCCGACAGCGTCAGGAACAGCACACCCGCACTGCCCAGCCGCCGCGACAGGCTGGCGGTCAAGCCTTGGCCGCGCGGTGTTCGCGCCACCGCCGCTGCGCCCAGACCGCGATGCCGAGCAGCGGCGACAGGAAGATCAGCACCAGCAGCCCTATGCCGGGTTGCCACAATGCCGCCGCCGCAGCAGTCCCGCCGATGATCAGCGGCAGCCAGCTATTGCCCATCTGCAGCCGTTGCTCGCGGGTCAGCGGTGCGGCGAGCAGCGTCGGATGGTTGACGATATAGCCGATGATCGACCGGTTGAGCAGCCCGGCGACGATCAGCCAGCCCGAATAGAACAGCACCCCCGTCTCGCTGCTGCCATAGCTGCCGACCACCATCGTCGGGAAGGGCATGAAGGCAATCGTCATCAGGAACAACAGGTTGCGCGTCAGCAGGCCGGTATCGAAGTCCTTCAGATACCCGAACAGCCGGTGGTGGCCGGTCCAGAACCGCCCGATGACGATGAAACTGACGACAAAGGCCACGTAATGAGGCGTTTCATCGCCAAGCGCCTTGCGTAACGCAGCCTCGGTAGCCAATCCGGCGGGCAGGCGGATGTCGATAACCAGCAGCGTGATGGCAATGGCGAACACCGCGTCCGAAAAAAACAGGATGCGGTCGAACTGGAGCTGGTGCCCTTTGTGCATTGCGCCAATCTGCCCGGAGGCGACGGCGGTGGCAATGGCGGCTGGTTACGCCCCGAACGCTTCCTTGATCTTGTCGAAAAATCCTGCCTGCTTTGGAAAGTTGCGGGTATCGCCGCCGGCTTCGATGGACTGGAATTCCTCGAGCAGTTCCTTCTGGCGCTTGGTCAGCTTGACCGGCGTTTCGACGTCGATCTGGATGACCATGTCGCCAAAACCGCCATTGCCGCGACCGCCATTGAGAGCGGGCATGCCCTTGCCGCGCACCCGGAATTGTTTTGCGGTCTGGCAGCCCGCCGGGATGCGCACCGTCGCCGCTTCGCCGTCGAGGCCGGGCACGGCGATCTCACCGCCGAGCGCGGCCGTAACGATGGAGATGGGCGCGACGGCAAACAGCGTGGTGCCGTCGCGTTTAAACAGGGCATGGGGTTTCAGGCCGATGAAGATGTACAGATCGCCCGCCGGCCCGCCACGCGGCCCCGCCTCGCCCTCGCCCGCCACCCGGATGCGGGTGCCGTCGTCGACCCCGGCGGGGACATGGACGTTCAATGATTTTTCAGTGTTGACCCGGCCGGCGCCGCGACAGTCGGTGCACGGAACGGCGATGGTCTGGCCCTGGCCATTGCACGCCGGACAGGTGCGTTCGACCGCAAACAGGCCCTGACGCATGGCGACGCGACCCTGACCGTTGCAGGTCGCGCAGGTCTTGGCCGAAGTGCCGGGCTTGGCTCCGCTGCCGCTGCACGTCGCGCAGGTCGCGGCGACTTCGACGGCCAGCGTCGCGTCCTTGCCGGTGAACGCCTCTTCGAAGGTGATTTCGAGGTCGTAGCGCAGGTCCTGGCCACGCGCCGCACCGCCGCGTTGGCGTCCGCGCCCGCCGCCCATGAATTCGCCGAAGATGTTTTCGAAAATGTCGGTGAAGCCGCCGAAATCCTGCGGCCCGGCCTGCCCCTGCTGAGTGAAGGCGGCGTGGCCGTAGCGGTCATAAGCGGCGCGCTTTTGCGGGTCTTTCAGGCAATCATACGCCTCGCTGATCGCCTTGAAGTGGGTTTCGGCGGCGTGGTCACCGGGGTTCTTGTCGGGGTGCCACTGCATTGCGAGGCGGCGATACGAGGATTTCAGCACGGTGTCGTCGGCACCGCGCTCGCATTCCAGCAGTTCGTAATAATCGATTTCGGTGGTCACTTTATCACTCGCCCCCGAGCCTAACCGGCAAATTGAAACAGCTGCGGCTGTCCCTCGACAAGCTCGGGATGAGCGGGTTTGGACAATTGCACTTCCCTAAAAGGTCCGTGACCGTCCCCCAACCCGCTCATCCCGAGCTTGTCGAGGGACAGCCGCAGCCTCACCCTATTTTTTCTCGTCCTCAACTTCGGAGAATTCCGCGTCGACGACGTTATCGTCCTTGGGCGCTTCGGCTCCCGGCGACGCGGCGCTGGCCTGTTCGGCGGCATAGACCGCCTCGCCCAGCTTCATCGCCACGGTGCCGAGCGCCGTCGTCTTGGCGGTGATCGCATCGGCATCGCCGCTGTCGAGAACGGACTTCAGATCTGCGATGGCCGCCTCGATCTCCGCCTTCACTTCGGCGGAAACCTTGTCGCCATGTTCGACCAGCTGGCGCTCGGTCGAATGCGCCAGGCTGTCGGCCTGATTGCGCGCTTCGGCCACCGCACGCCGCTTCTTGTCTTCCTCGGCAAAGGCTTCGGCGTCCTTGACCATCTTTTCGATGTCGTCCTTGGACAGGCCGCCCGACGGCTGGATGCGGATCTGCTGCTCCTTGCCTGTGCCCTTGTCCTTGGCGTTGACCGCAACGAGGCCGTTGGCATCGATGTCGAAGGTGACTTCGATTTGCGGCAGGCCGCGCGGCGCTGGCGGGATGCCGACCAGGTCGAACTGGCCGAGCAGCTTGTTGTCCGCCGCCATCTCGCGTTCGCCCTGGAACACGCGGATGGTGACCGCACCCTGATTGTCGTCGGCGGTCGAGTAGGTCTGCGACTTCTTGGTCGGGATGGTCGTGTTGCGGTCGATCATCCGCGTGAACACGCCGCCCAGCGTTTCGATGCCGAGCGACAGCGGCGTCACGTCGAGTAGCAGCACGTCCTTGACGTCGCCCTGCAGCACGCCCGCCTGGATCGCCGCACCCATCGCCACGACTTCATCGGGGTTCACGCCGGTGTGCGGCTCCTTGCCGAAGAAGTTCTTCACGACTTCGCGCACCCGCGGCATCCGCGTCATGCCGCCGACGAGGACGACTTCGCTGATCGCATCTGCCTTCAGGCCCGCATCGGCCAGCGCCTTCTTGCACGGCTCGAGCGTGCGGTTGATCAGTGCCTCGACCATCCGCTCCAGGTCGGCGCGCGTGATCGTCTCGACCAGATGCAGCGGCGTCGTCGTGCCGCCCTCCATCCGCGCCGTGATGAACGGCAGGTTGATTTCGGTCGACGCCGCCGAGGACAGCTCGATCTTGGCCTTTTCGCCCGCTTCCTTCAGCCGCTGGAGAGCGAGCTTGTCGGTGCGCAGGTCGAGGCCTTCCTTCTTCTTGAACTGGTCCGCCAGGAATTCGACAATCTTGTTATCGAAATCCTCACCGCCCAGGAACGTGTCGCCGTTGGTCGACTTCACCTCGAACACGCCGTCGCCGATCTCCAGGATCGAAATGTCGAACGTGCCGCCACCGAGGTCATAAACCGCGATCGTCTTGCCGTCCTGCTTTTCGAGGCCGTAAGCCAGCGCCGCCGCCGTCGGCTCGTTGATGATGCGCAGCACATCGAGGCCGGCGATCTTGCCCGCGTCCTTGGTTGCCTGGCGCTGGGCATCGTTGAAATAGGCTGGCACGGTCACCACCGCCTGCGTCACGGTCTCGCCCAGATAGCTCTCGGCGGTCTCCTTCATCTTCTGCAGGATGAACGCGCTGATCTGCGCCGGCGAATAGTCTTCGCCTCCCGCCTTGACCCACGCGTCGCCATTGGGCCCCTTGGCGATGGTGTAGGGGACCAGTTCGGTGTCCTTCTTGGTGATCGGATCGTCGTACCGGCGACCGATCAGCCGCTTGACGGCAAAGATCGTGTTGTCACCGTTGGTAACCGCCTGGCGCTTGGCCGGCTGACCGATCAGCCGCTCGCCGTCCTTCGAAAACGCGACGATCGACGGCGTGGTCCGCGCGCCCTCGGCATTCTCGATGACCTTGGGTTTGCCGCCTTCCATCACCGACACGCACGAATTGGTCGTGCCGAGGTCGATCCCGATTACTTTTGCCATATGTATCAACGCCCTGTGTGTTGTGGGACAGCGCCCCCGAACAAGTGGTACGCGCCGAGCCCGGTGAAGTGTCAGATGCGATATAGGGGGGCGTCGCCTTGCCGCAAGAAGCGCACACCCCTAGTTACCGTACCGAAATTGATCTGGAGAACGAAAGGTGCGCGCGTTTCGGACAATTGCTGGCGCAGTCTCGCTGGTTTGCGTGGCGATGGCCGCGGGCTGCGAAAAGCCACGCGAACTGACGGTGGCCAATCCCGTCATCCGCCTCGCCGCCAATCCCCAGGCCCCCGCCGTCGCCTATTTCGATGTGAAGGGTGGCCCGACACCCGACCGGCTGCTGATGGTCTCCTCCCCGCTCATCATCCGCGCCGAACTTCATGAAACGATGACGACGGGCAACATGACCGGCATGAAACCCCTGACGGGCGTCGACATTCCGGCCAACGGTGAGGTCAGGTTCGAGCCGGGCGGCAAGCATGTCATGCTCTTCAACCTCAACCCCAGCATCAAGGCCGGGGACACCGTCCAGATGAACTTCACCTTCGCCAGCGGCACGACGATGCAGGCATTCGCGCCGGTCAAATCGGCCGGGCAGCTGCTTTAGCCGGAAATGGCCGGTCGCGCGCTGACCGGCGCCGAGGTCACTCTGGCGCGAAGCGTGTTCGGCGACGCCATCGATTACGCGGCAGTGCGCATCCATCACCGGAAATGGGCCTTTTTCCAGCCACGCCAGGTGGTGATGGCGCCCGATGGCAATATCTGGTTCAACCCGAAGGGTGACCTCTATTGCGACGATTTCTGTCGCCGCACCGTCGATGCGCAGGGGCTGTTCATTCACGAAATGACCCATGTGTGGCAGCGCCAGCGCGGCCTGTTCCTGCCGCTCCGCCGCCATCCCTTCTGCCGCTATGATTATGCGCTGCGGCCCGGCTGGCCGCTTGTTCGCTACGGCATTGAGCAGCAGGCGGAAATCGTCCGCCACGCGTTCCTTTTGCGCGCGGGGCAGGTCGTGCGCGGCGCGCCGTCGCTCGATCAGTACGACAGTCTGCTCCCCTTCACCCCGTGAGCATCGGGCGCTAGAGAGGGCATGTTCCTCGCCCCTCAGCGCCTCCGTCAGTGGCGACCCTACCCCGCCTTCGCCACGCCGACCATTGCCGCGCGCAGCAGGCGATCCTTGATCATGTAGCCGGCCTGCATTTCCTGCACGATCGTGCCCGGTTCCTGGTCGCTCGGCACTTCGAGCATCGCCTGGTGCCGGTTGGGGTCGAGCTTTTCGCCGACGGCGGCAATGCGCGTGATCCCGTGCCGCTCGAACACCTTCGCCAGCTCGCGGCCAGTCGCCTCGAGCCCGGCGACCAGCCCCTTGAACTTGTCGTCCTCGCGGAGCTCGGCCGGAATCGTGTCGAGCGCACGGCTCAGATTGTCGGCGACCGACAGAATGTCGCGCGCGAAGTTGGTGGCGGCATAGGCGCGCGCATCGGCCGCGTCCTTTTCCATGCGGCGGCGGACGTTCTGCGTCTCGGCCTGCGCATAAAGCACCGCCTGTTTCGCCTCGGCAAGCTCGGCTTCGAGCGCGGCGACAGCGTCCAGCGGCTCAGGCTGGGCAGGTGCGCCCTCGGCGATCATCGTCTCTTCGGCTTCGAATTCTTCGTCGGTCATCCCATCAATCTCGTTAGTGTTTGCGCGGTGAAATCCACCATGGGAACCACCCGCGCATAGTTCAACCGCGTCGGTCCGATGACGCCGACCACGCCGACGACCCGGCCGTCCCGGCCATGATAGGGCGCCGCTATCACCGACGAACCCGACAGCGCAAACAGCTTGTTCTCGGCGCCGATGAACACCTTGGCCGCCGCCGCGTCACGCGCCGAGCCCAGCAGACCGGCGATCGCTTCCTTGCCCTCGATCTCGTCGAGCAATTGCCGCACCCGGTCGAGGTCGGCCATCGCGAGATCGTCGATCAGGTTGGCCGCCCCGCGCACGATCAGTACCGGCCGTGCAGCGCCGTCCTGCGACCAGATGGCGAGCCCGCGCGAGACCAGTTCACGCGACGCCGAATCGAGGGCCGCCTTTTCCGACCGCAACTCCGTCGCGATCCGCGCCTGCGCCTCGGCCAGCGTCAGACCGGCCAGCCGCGCCGACATGTAGTTGCACGCCTCGTTCAGCGCGTCGCTGCTCAATCCGTCGGGCAACGCGATGACGCGGTTCTCGACCGAACCGTCCTCGCCGACCAGCACCGCCAGCGCCTGCCCGGGTGACAACGCGACAAAGGCGAACTGGCGCACCCGCAATTCGCGCGGTGGCACCAGGACCAGCCCCGCGCAGGCCGACAGGCCCGACAGGGCCGATGTCGCGGCGGCCAGCGCATCCTCAACCGGTCCGCTGGTTGCCAGTCGCGATTCGATGACGGCGCGTTCCTCGGCCGTCGGGTCGCTCGCCTGCATCATGCCGTCGACGAACAGGCGCAGGCCGATTTCGGTCGGCATCCGCCCGGCCGAGGTGTGCGGGTGGGCAAGCAGTCCCGCCTCCTCCAGATCCTGCATGACATTGCGGATCGAGGCGGGTGACAGGTTGAGGCCCGACAGTTTCGAGATCGTTCGCGACCCGACCGGCGTGCCCGAGTCGAGATACGTCTCCACGACCACGCGAAACACGTCGCGCGCGCGGCTGGTCAGTTCCTGGACAGGGGCGGACATGACCTCGATGTAGGGCTCAGCGCCGCCGTGACAACACGATCAGGCCGACGCCGACCGTCGCGAGCAGGACACCCCACATCGCCCAGATGCGCTGGTCGAGCATGAAGCTCGATGCCGGCCAGTGGACCAGCCCGCTGCCCTGCCCGATCCACAGCAATCCCATCAACACGGCCAGTACGCCGACGATGCTCATCAACAATCGCATTTTGCCTCCCGCAGGGTTCGCCATTTGGCTGGCCTGTCCCCGATTGGCGAGCTAGATGCCCGCTTTTACTCTCGAAGGACAGTCCCCTATGCGCCCATCCGGCCGCGCCCCCGACGCCATGCGCACGATCACGATCGAACCCGGCTATACCAAACACGCCGAGGGCTCGTGCCTGATCGGCTTTGGCGAGACGCGTGTCCTCGTCACCGCCTCGGTCGAAGAGCGCGTGCCGCCGTTCCTTCGCGGCAAGGGAGAGGGCTGGGTCACCGCCGAATACGGAATGCTGCCCCGCGCCACCCATACCCGCGGCAGCCGGGAGGCGGCCAAGGGCAAGCAGTCGGGCCGCACCCAGGAAATCCAGCGGCTGATCGGGCGCTCGCTGCGCACGGTGATGGACATGAAACTGCTCGGCGAACGCCAGATCACGCTCGACTGCGACGTGATCCAGGCCGACGGCGGCACGCGCACCGCCTCGATCTCGGGCGCGTGGGTCGCGCTGCGCATCGCCATCGACAAGCTGCTCGCCGACGGCAAGCTCACGACCGACCCGATCAGGGCGCAGGTCGCGGCAGTCAGCTGCGGCATCTACGAAGGCACGCCGGTCCTCGACCTCGACTATATCGAGGATTCCAATGCCCATGCCGATGCGAACTTTGTCCTGCTCGACGACGGCAATATCGCCGAGGCACAGGCAACCGCCGAGGGCGCGACCTATGACGAGGAGGCGCTGCTCCGCCTGCTGCGCCTTGCCCGCATCGGCTGCACCGAGATTTTTGCCGCACAAAAGACGGCAGTCGGGCGGTGACGAAGCTCGCGCCCGGCAAACTCGTCATCGCCAGCCATAACGAGGGCAAGGTCCGCGAGATTCGCGCGCTGCTCGAACCCTATGGCATCGAGCCCGTGTCCGCCGCCGCGCTCGACCTGCCCGAGCCGGAGGAGACCGGCACCAGCTTTGCCGCCAATGCGCTGATCAAGGCGGTGTCGGCCTGCGACTTGTCGGGCCTGCCCGCGCTCGCCGACGACAGCGGCCTGTGCGTCGAGGCGCTGAACGGCGAGCCCGGCGTTTACACCGCGAACTGGGCCGAAACCGCCGGTGGCCGCGACTGGATGATGGCGATGGGCCGGGTCGAGGCGCGCCTCGCGGCGCTCGGCCCCGGCATCTCGCGGTCGGCCCATTTCACCTGCACGCTCGCGCTCGTCTGGCCCGATGGCAGCGACGCCCTGTTCGAGGGGCGGGTCGAGGGGTCACTGGTCTGGCCGCCGCGCGGCGCACGCGGGTTCGGCTATGATCCCATGTTCGTGCCGCTGGGCGGCGATGCGACCTTCGGCGAAATGGACCCCGACGCCAAACACGCGATCAGCCACCGTGCCGATGCCTTCCGGAAACTGGTCGCCGCGGTCCTGTAACGCGCTCGCTTTTTATCGCATCGCCACGCCGACGACATTACCCGCCGGCAAATAGCGGCAGACGAGATAGTCGTCGCTGTCGTTCGAGGCGATCGCGCACCCGATTTCGCGCGTCGATGGCCATACCATCTGGGTATAATGGCCAACCTTGTGCCAGTTTCCCGACCGGCTGATTTCGGGAAACACGCCGGGGTGGTAATCGGTGCGCTCATCGGTCCAGAACCCGGCCAGCTCGGCGTAGCTGTACGCACCGCGCGTGCCCATCGACAGGTTCTCGCCCTCGCGGCGCGGATTGCCCGTCTGCGGATCATGGGCGAACACGCGGGTCGTCGCCAGCGTCCGGGCATAAGCCAGCGCATCGGCGGCCAGATCGTCGCTCCACGTCAGATTGGGCGATTCATAGGGCTGGCGGACACTGGCATGGGTGGCAAGCATCGTCGCCTTCAGCAACAGGTCGCCGCGCGGCTGCGCCTCGCCGGACCAGGGACCGCTCGTCGCCTCGGTCTGTGCCACCGCCTCGATTGGCGAAAGCGCGACCAGCACGATAAGGGCGAGGCGGATGAACATCTCCCTGCCCCCTATCGACGCGGTGGTTAGCGCTCCCTCCCCGAGCACGCTTAACGAAACCTCAACTTCGGATCCCCTCGCGCTTTACATCCATTGGCCGTTTTGCGTGTCCAAATGCCCCTATTGCGACTTTAATAGCCATGTTCGCGCGTCTGTCGACCAGGGGGCATGGGCGGCGGCGCTGCTCGCCGACCTGGCGCATGAGGCGGCGCTCACGCCCGGCCGGACGCTGGGCTCGATCTTCTTCGGCGGCGGCACGCCCTCGCTGATGCCGCCGGCGACGGTCGCCGCGCTGATCGACGCGGCCGCCCGGCACTGGCGCATCGCCCCCGACCTGGAAATCACGCTGGAGGCCAACCCCTCCTCGGTCGAGGCGGCACGCTTCGCCGATCTCGCCGCCGCCGGCGTCAATCGCGTCTCGCTCGGCTTGCAGGCGCTGGACGATGCCACCCTCGTTTTTCTGGGCCGCGCGCATGACGTCCGCGAAGGGCTGGCGGCACTCGATACCGCGCAGGCGCACTTCGCCCGGTCGAGCATCGACCTGATCTACGCCCGGCCCGGCCAGGATCTCGCGGGCTGGCAGGCCGAACTGACGCAGGCGCTGAGCTTCGGGACCGAGCATCTGTCGCTCTACCAGCTGACGATCGAGCCGGGCACGCGCTTTGCGACGCTGGTGCGAGAGGGCAGGCTGACACCGCTCGATCCCGACCTCGCCGCCGACATTTTCGAGGCGACCCGGGTCATGGCGACGGCGGCGGGCCTGCCCGCCTATGAAATCTCGAACCACGCCCGGCCCGGCGCCGAAAGCCGTCACAATCTGACCTACTGGCGCTATGGCGATTATGTCGGCATCGGCCCCGGCGCGCACGGTCGGCGCGGACGCCTCGCCACGGTCCGCCACAAAAAGCCCGAAAACTGGCTCGCCGCCGTCACCCGGCGCGGCGACGGCCTGGCGGTGGAGGACGCGCTCACCCCCCGCGACCTCGCGACCGAGGCGTTGCTGATGGGCCTTCGCCTCGCCGAAGGGGTCGATCTCGACCGCATCACCGCAAAAAGCGGCATCGCCGACCCGGTCGATCGCGACGCGGTGGCACGGCTCGGCGCGCTCGGCCTCATCCGGGCCGACCCGCCCCGCCTCACCATAACCGAAGCCGGCTTCCCGGTACTCGACGCCATCCTGCGGGAGATCGTACCGGGCTGATTGCCCGCTTTCCGCCGTCGTCAGAACTGCACTGTGGTCCCGCAATAATGATAGGCGATGCCGGCCATGCGAAAGGCGACGGGGCTGTCGATAGTGACGACCGTCGGCCCGCCGGCTATGGCACCTCCGCTCTGGATGTCGTGGCAGCGGTCGAACAGCGTGTAGACCTTGCCCTTTTTCGTCATGCGCCTGATCGTGCACTCACCCTGCGCTGCACCGATCGAGCTTTTGCCGCCCCAGTAATTGACCATTTCCGCATTCGACGCCCCTTTGCAGGCGCGCCCCGCGGGCACGTAGATGCCCTGTTTCAAGGGCAGCATGTCGGCCGCCAGTGCCCCGCCCGCCGCGAACGTCGCCAGAATTGTCGCCAGCACCCCTGCCTTGGTCATCGCGCTTCCTCCCGTTTGCAAATGTGCTGCTCACGGCAGCTGGTAATTCCGATACGCCTGGCGCAGTTCCGCCTTCATTATCTTGCCCGTGCCCGTGTGCGGCAGCGCATCGACGAACAGGATTTCGTCGGGCAGCCACCATTTCGCAACCTTTTCGGTCAGGTGCGCGGTGATCTTCTCGGCGCACACCTCGTGACCGTCCTTGCGCACGACCAGCAGGATCGGGCGTTCGTCCCATTTGGGATGGGCGACGCCGATCGCCGCCGCCTCGGCCACTCCGGGACAGCCGACAGCGGCGTTTTCCAGCTCGACGGAAGAAATCCATTCGCCGCCCGACTTGATCACGTCCTTGGCGCGGTCGGTGATCTGCATCGTGCCGTCGGGATGCAGCACCGCGACATCGCCCGTGTCGAACCAGTTATCGTCGCCGACCGCATCGGCCTCCGCCTTGAAATAGCGTTTGACGACCCACGGTCCCCTGATCTGCAACTGCCCTGACGTCATGCCATCGCGCGGCAGCGCCCGTCCCTCCTCGTCGACGATGCGCAGTTCGACGCCGAACGGCACGCGTCCCTGTTTGCAGGTCACATCTACCTGTCCGGCAAAATCCAGCTCGTCCCAATCGGCCGACGGTGCGCCCATCGTCCCGATCGGCGACGTCTCGGTCATCCCCCATGCGTGGTTCAGCCGGATGCCCATTGCCATGATCCGCTCGACGATCGCGCGCGGGCAGGCCGAACCCCCGATCGTGACGATGCGCATCTTGCCCAGGTCCGCCCTCTCGCCCCGCGCCGCCAGCGCGTCGAGGTGCTGGAACATCGCCAGCCATACCGTCGGCACGCCCGCCGAATGGGTGATCCCCTCGGCGAGGAACAGCTCATGCAGCACCGCCGCGTCGTTCGTCACGCTGAACACGAACTTCACGCCCGCCGCCGCTCCCGCAAACGGCAGGCCCCAGCTGGCGGCATGGAACATCGGCACCACCGGCAGCAGCGCGGCCTGCGGGGACAGGTCGAACACGCTCGGCGCGATTTCCGCCATCGCGTGCAGCAGCGTCGACCGGTGGGTGTAGAGCACGCCCTTGGGATTGCCGGTCGTGCCGCTGGTATAGCACAGCATGCACGGGTCGCGCTCGTCGCCGACATGCCAGTCATAACTGCCGTCCTGCGGCGCGAGCAGTGGCGCGTAACCGGTCTCGAAACAGACATAATGCTCGACGCTGGTCAGGTGCGGCTTCAGCCGCTCGACGACGCCGGCAAACGCTGCATCGTACATCAGCACCCGGTCCTCGGCATGGTTGATGATATAGATCAGCTGCTCGTCGAACAGCCGTACGTTCAGCGTGTGGATGATCCCGCCCATCCCGATCGCGCCGTACCAGGCGACCAGATGGCGGTGGTGGTTCATCGCCAGCGTTGCGATCCGGTCGCCGGGCGTCATGCCCAGCGCGACCAGCGCCCCGGCCAGCCGCCGCGCGTCGTGCGCGATCCCGGCCCAGTCGGTCCGCTCGATCCGTCCGTCGGCCCAGCGGGTCACGATCTCACGCTTGCCGCATTCGCGTGCGGCATGGTCGATCAGGTGCGACACCCGCAGCGACCAGTCCTGCATGCCGCCGATCACCTTGTCGGTCACCTGCCCCCCTCCTTCAAGAAACCAGTGCCAGCCGCGGTGTTTCCTGCGCGCTCAGGCTGACGTCGGTGACGCCCTCGATGCGGCCGAGCGCGCTTGCCAGCTCGCCGTCGAGCAGGAAATCGCGACCGATCCGCACATCGGCATGCCCGCCCGCCGCGAGCGCGATGCGCAGCACCACTTCGCTCTTGCCTCCCCGCGGCAGCATCGTGCCCAGCGCGCCGATTGCGGCAACGCCCTCGACATGCACCACCGCACGCAGCCGGACATGCCCCGCCAGCGCATCGAGCCGCTGGGCACGCCTGACGGTCACGCGTGGCACGTCCTCGCCCGGCGCCCTTTCCAGCTCCACGTTCAGCAGCGCGCAGCCCCCGTCGCGGCTCAGCGCCTCCAGGTCGACGCCCGCCTCCTCGTCGAAACAATTCGCCTGGAACTGGCCGCTTTCGTCCGACAGCGTCGCCGAGACGAAGCGGTTGCCCTTTTTCGACGTCCGCCAGCGCGCTTCCTCGATCAGCGCGGCCATCGTCGCGCTGACCCGCCCCTCGCGTCCCTCGCCCCCCATCCCCGCCACCGCCGCAAAGCTGCGCGCGCCGTGGACATTGGCGAGGTGGCGGTAGCGATCGACCGGATGCGCCGAGAAATAGAATCCGAACGCCTCCTTCTCGGCATTCATCCGCTCCGCCAGCGACCATGTGGCGCTGGCCGGCAACTGGATCGCAACGACCTTCGCCTCGCCCACGCCGAACAACCCGCCCTGCCCGCTGGTGCGGCTCTCCTCCGCCCGTCCGGCAACCGCGAGCATCGTCTCCGCCACCGCGAACGCCCCCGCGCGGTTTTCGGTCAGCGCGTCGAGCGCGCCGCTTCCCGCCAGGCTTTCCAGCTGGCGACGGTTGATCAGCCGCGCCGAAATGCGATTGGCGAAATCGTCGAGTGTCGCGAACGCGCCGCCATCGGCGCGCTCGTCGCACAGCTGCGCCATCGCCCCCTCGCCGACACCTTTCAGCGCGCCGAGTGCATAGCGTACCGCCAGGCCGTCCTCGGTCTCCTCGACAACGAAATCGGCGCTGCTCGCATTGATGCACGGCGGCAGACACCGGACCCGCATCCGCCGCATGTCGTCGACGAAGATCGCCAGCTTGTCGGTGTTGCCCAGGTCGAACGCCATCGACGCCGCAAAGAAATCATGCGGGTAATGCGTCTTCAGCCACGCGGTCTGATAAGCGAGCAGCGCATAGGCCGCCGCATGGCTCTTGTTGAACCCATAGCCGGCGAACTTGTCGATCAGGTCGAACAGCTCGTTGGCGTGTTTCGGCCCGATGTCATTGGCCTTGCACCCCTCGACGAAACGGCTGCGCTGCGCGTCCATCTCCGACTTGATCTTCTTGCCCATCGCCCGCCGCAGCAGGTCGGCCTCGCCCAGCGAATAGCCCGCCAGTACCTGCGCGGCCTGCATCACCTGTTCCTGATAGACGAAAATGCCGTAGGTTTCGGCGAGGATTCCTTCGAGCAACGGGTGGGGATAGGCCAGTTCTGCGCGGCCGTTCTTGCGGTCGCCGAACATCGGGATATTGTCCATCGGCCCGGGCCGGTAGAGTGAAACGAGCGCGATGATGTCACCGAATGCCGTCGGCTTCACCGCCGCCAGCGTCCGCCGCATCCCGTCGGATTCGAGCTGGAACACGCCGACCGTGTCGCCGCGCTGCAACAGGGCATAGACCGCCTCGTCATCCCAGCCGAGCGTGTCGAGGTCGGGGCGGTGCCCCTCGCGCGCCTCGATCAGGTCGAGCGCGCGTTGCAGCACCGACAGCGTCTTCAGCCCCAGGAAATCGAATTTCACCAGACCCGCGGCTTCGGCATATTTCATGTCGAACTGCGTCACCGGCATGTCGGAACGCGGATCGCGATAGAGCGGCACCAGCTGGTCGAGCGGGCGGTCGCCGATCACGACACCGGCGGCATGGGTCGAGCTGTGGCGCGGCAACCCCTCGAGCTTCAGCGCCAGGTCGAACAGCCGCCGGACGTCGGGATCGGATTTGTACTCGTTCGCCAGCTCGGCAATGCCGTTCAGCGATCGTTGCAACGTCCACGGATCGGTCGGATGGTTCGGCACCAACTTGGCCAGCCGGTCGATCTGGCCATAGCTCATCTGGAGCACGCGGCCCGTATCCTTCAGCACGGCGCGCGCCTTGAGACGGCCGAACGTGATGATCTGCGCGACGTGATCGCGGCCATATTTGGCTTGGACGTAGCGGATGACTTCCTCACGCCGGGTTTCGCAGAAATCGATGTCGAAATCGGGCATCGACACGCGGTCGGGATTGAGAAAGCGTTCGAACAGCAGGCCGAGCTTCAGCGGGTCGAGGTCGGTGATGGTCAGCGCCCAGGCGACCACAGACCCCGCGCCCGATCCGCGCCCCGGGCCCACCGGAATGCCCTGCGCCTTGGCCCATTTGATGAAATCGGCGACGATCAGGAAATAGCCCGGAAACCCCATCCCCGTGATGACGTCGAGTTCGAAATCGAGGCGCGCGCGATAAACCCCGGGGTCCGCGACCGGCACTTTTTCCAGCCGCAGCGCCAGCCCGGCGTGGGCATCGACGCGCAGCTGCGCCGCCTCTGCCTCGGGGTCGCCCGCCAGGCTCGGCAGGATCGGTTTGCGCGACGGGGCGGCGACCGCACAGCGCTGCGCCACGACCAGCGTATTCGCCAGCGCGTCGGGCAAATCCGCAAACAGCGCGCGCATGTCGTGCGCCGGCTTGATCCACGCATCGGGAGAGGATTTTTCGCGGTCGTCGCTGTCGACATAGGTCGAGGCGGCAATGCACAGCATCGCATCGTGCGCCTTGTGGAAATCGGCATCGGCATAGCAGGCGGGGTTGGTCGCGACGAGCGGCAGCCCGCGCCCGTCGGCCATCGCGATCAGATGCGGCTCGGCGGCCTTTTCGATCGCGTCCGACCGCCGCGAAATCTCGACATAGACCCGGCCGGGGAACAGCGTCAGCAGCCGGTCGACATAGGCATCGGCCGCCGCCTGCTGGCGATCGGCGAGCATCCGCGCCAGTGCGCCCTCGCCGCCCGCCGTCAGCACGATCAGCCCGTCGGCATGGCGCGCCAGCTTGTCGAAACCGACATGCGCCTCCTCCTCGACCGGCCGGTCGAGGTGCGCCGCCGACACCAGCGCGCACAGATTGTCATAGCCCCGCTCGTCCTGCGCATAGAGCGCCAGCCAGTCGAACTGGGCCGGCGCGCCCTGCGGCCGGTCGGGTCGCGCAACGCACAGGAACGTGCCGATGACCGGCTGCACGCCCTTCTTCATCGCGCTGTCGGAAAACGGCATCACGCCGTACAGGCCATTGCGGTCGCAGATCGCCGCCGCCGGAAATCCCATATCGCGCGCCTTCGCCGCAATATCCTTCGGCTCGATCGCCCCTTCGAGCATCGTGTAGGACGAAAAGATACGGAGCGGAACGAACTGCGCGTGGGACATGGCGCACTGTGGGCGAGTGCAGGATGATTCGCAAACGGGGCAGCCGGCCGCCACGCGGCGCGGGATTTTCGCGGCGGTTGGCCTCGCGCGCTAGAGCGCCTGTTCGATTGCCGGTTTCAAACTCTCCGGCTTGTCGGTCGGGGCAAAGCGAGCGACGACTTCACCTTTCCGGTCGATCAGGAATTTCGTGAAATTCCACTTGATCGCCTGGCTGCCGAGCAGGCCGGGCTTGGCCTTTTTGATGAATTTGTAGAACGGGTCCGCGCCGTCGCCATTGACTTCGACCTTGGCCAGCACGGGAAAGGTCACATCATAGGTCAGCGAACAGAAATTCGCGATCTCATCCGCGTCGCCCGGTTCCTGTCCGCCGAACTGGTTGCACGGAAAACCCAGCACCCTCAGCCCGCGCGGGCCATAGTCGCGGGCCAGTGCCTCCAGCCCGGCGTATTGCGGCGTGAACCCGCATTTCGACGCGACGTTGACGACCAGGATCGGCCCCTCGATCTCTGACAGCGGCATCGAACTGCCGTCGGCGCGCTTCACGGTGAAATCCTTGGCGTTCATGTCGGTCTCCTCAAACGGAAAGGCAGCGGACTCCGTAATTGATCATGGCCGCATCGCCGGTCATCACGGCGGCGCGTTCGACAATTGCCTGGGCCAGGATCAGGTGATCGAACGGGTCCCGGTGATGAAACGCCAGCGATTCGACCGCGCCGATGTGCTCGGCCGTCACCGGTAACAACCCGATCCCTTCGGTCGCCAGAAATTCGGCATAGGACGCGCCGGGCTGGGGGTGCTTGCCGACGCGCCGTTTCATCGTGATTTCCCAGATCGATACCACGCTCGCGACGATGATATTCGCCGGATTGGCAAGCAAGGCCCGGGCTTTCGACCCGAGCATGGGGTTATCTTCCATCCACCAGATCAGCGCATTGGTGTCGAGCAGGATCTTCATCCGCCCTTCGACGATTTCAGCACGTCGTTGGCACTCAGCCACCAGCTGTTCGCCGCGGGCGTATCGTCACCATAGACGGCATCGAGAAAGCCCTCAGGCCAGCTGTCGAAATCCTCGGTCCAGCCCAGCACCCCCCGCATCGCGCCGGGCTTCCGCGGCTTGCCATCGTGCGTGTAATAGGGCTTGCCGTCGGCGGAAAAACCGTAAGCACCGGGTGGCAACTGCGCCGGGTCGGGGGCCAGCTGCTGCGGCGGTCCGGCAAATGTCATCGGCATTTCGCGCACTCCCGTCGCCGACGGTTCATCGGCGAGCTGATTGAAATAATCCCTGACCATCGCCGACAGCGACGTACCCCGTTCGGCCGCCTTGATACGCGCGGCGCGGAACACCTCGTCGTCGAGTGCGATCGTCACATTCTTCATGCCGACCACAGTATCACAGTTTCACGAAATTTCAAGCAACAATCCTGATCCCGAGCTCGCGCAGCTGTTTTGCCGTGACCGGCGCCGGTGCGTTCATCATCAGGTCCTCCGCCTTCTGGTTCATCGGGAACACGATGACTTCGCGGATGTTCGGCTCGTCGGCCAGCAGCATCACAATACGGTCAACACCCGGGGCGAGGCCGCCATGCGGGGGAGCGCCGAATTTGAACGCAGTGATCATGCCGCCGAAGCGTTTATCAACGACATCGGGGCCGTAACCGGCGATTTCAAAGGCTTTGTACATGATATCGGGCTTGTGGTTACGAATCGCGCCGG
The DNA here is from genome assembly GCA_038211945.1 of Sphingomonadales bacterium. GTDB lineage: Bacteria > Pseudomonadota > Alphaproteobacteria > Sphingomonadales > Sphingomonadaceae > Sandarakinorhabdus. The sequence continues at coordinate 157 of JBBQVA010000007.1, read as the reverse complement.
AGGATAATTCGACCCCGTTGCACACGATATCATACTGATAGGCAAGAATATCCAGCGGGTTTTGGGTTTTAAGCGCTTCCATTCCGCCTTGGGGCATCGAAAACGGGTTGTGGCTGAAGATGATCTGCTTGGTTTCTTCATCATATTCGAAGTAAGG
>JBBQVA010000006.1:0-118906 GCA_038211945.1 Sphingomonadales bacterium | reverse complement strand
ATGCGGCGAGCCATCCTTCCGAACAGCGCATTCGCGGACTGTTTCCGGTCAATGGCCAGGATATTGTTGCCGGTTTCATGCTGCGATCACCGTTTTTTTTCGGGCTCGACAAGCCGCTCGGGGCGTTGGTCGCGGGTGATCAGGTGCCGCGCGATGCCGGGCCGGCCGATGAACGCGGATCGGACGGCTTTGCGGTTTCGGGCAAGCGTTCAAGCGACGGTGTGACGCGCCTGATCGTCAATTCGCACCAGCCGTGGGAAGGCGGCGTTTCGTGGTGGGAAGTCGTTGTGCATTCGCAGGCAGGCTGGGACTTTGCCGGCGCCCTGTTCCCCGGCGCGCCGTTTCCGCTGCTCGGCCATAACAAGACGTTGGGCTGGACCAATACCGTCAACCGGCCGGACCTGATCGATGTCTACAAGCTGACGGTGAACGACGCAGGCACCGAATATCGGCTGGACGGAAAATGGTTGCCGCTGAAATCCGAACGTGTCTGGCTGCGGGTCAAGCTGGGGCCTATCGTGTTGCCGGTGCCGCGCACCATTTATCGTTCGGCGCACGGCCCGGTCATTCGCAACGACAAGGGCTATTTTGCCATCCGCTATGCCGGCATCGATGATGTGCGGCAGGTGACGCAATATTACCGGCTCAACAAGGCCCGCACCCGGGATGAATGGCAGCGGGTGATGGACATGCAGGCGATTTCGGGGACCAATTTCGTCTATGCCGATGCTGCCGGTCATATCGGCATGTATTACAACGCCCGCTTCCCGACGCGCGCCAAGGGCTATGACTGGAAGGGCATTTTGCCCGGCGACACGTCGAAAACCTTGTGGACCAGCTATTTACCGTGGCGCGCCGATCCGATGACGGTGGATCCGCCAGCGGGATGGGTTGCCAACAGCAACAACACGCCGTTCCTGTCGACAGCGCCGGCCGATGAACAGAAGCGTGCCGATTTTGCGCCCGAGATGGGGGTGGAAACCTATGTCACCAACCGGGCGCTGCGTTACCAGGCGCTGTTTGCCGCGCTGGGTGACAAGCCGATTTCGCGTGATGACCTGCTGCGCATCAAGTTCGACAAGGGCTATGACAAGGCTGGTTGGGCAGGGGATTGGTATCGCGAGGTGATGGCGCTCGATACGTCAAAGGCGCCCGATCTGGCCGCGGCGCAAAAGCTGATCGGGCAGTGGGACTGGACGCTTGATTGCCAGGGCCCGGCCGATACGCTCGTGACAACGGCTTTTGCCCAGGCGGCGCGCTTTGCCTATCAGAACAAACCGCGCCCCGATACGGCGGCGGCGCTGCGGGAAGCGGTCGATACGCTCCAGACGCATTTTGGCCGGCTCGATGTGCCGCTGGGCGATTTTCAGCGGTTGCGCCATGGCAAGGTCGATCTGCCAGTGTGTGGCGGGCCCGAGACGCTACGCGCCATCATCGGCGCGACGGCGCCTGATGGCCGGCGCGTTGGCAATAATGGCGATGGCTATATCATGTTGATCGAATGGGCGCCCGATGGCGCGGTGACGACGCGCAGTGTTCACCAGTTCGGCGCGGCGACGATCCGCACCAAATCACCACATTATGCCGATCAGTCACCGCTGTTTGCCGCGGAGCGGTGGAAACGGCTGAGCTTTGATGGGGCGGAGGTGGCGCGTTAGGGGAGGCGTCGGATTGAAGCGCTCCGGGGTTGACCATGTCATCCCGGGCTTGACCCGGGACCCAGCTTCGCCTCGTGCCGCCGCAAGAAAACTGGGTCCCGGGTCAAGCCCGGGATGACATGGAATTCGAATTCGATCGGCGCCGTAGTTCAGCTATTGCTAGCCGGAACCACCGCCCCATTGGCCGGCGAAAATAGCGCCTGTGCCGGCCAATCGGCGGGCAGGGCAGCGGTGACGGTCAGCGGCGCGGCCTCGTCATAGGGCAAGGTGATGGCGCGGGCATGGAGGCGCATCGGGCCTTTTCCATCACCGTAAACCGGATCGCCGAGAATCGGATGCCCCATGGACGCCGCGTGCACCCGCAACTGGTGGGTGCGGCCGGTTTCGGGACGAAAGGCCACCAGCCGCGCCGCTCGGTCGATGACCTCCCAATGCGTCACTGCCCTTTTACCACGCCGATCGATGACCATCCGCCAGCCGGCTTCGGCGCTGGAAATCTTGTGGAGCGGGGCATCGATGCTGCCGCTATCGGCGTCGGGCAAGCTGGCCAGCACCGCCCAATAAAGCTTCTTGACCAGCCCGGCTTCGAACAGGCCCGAGACGCGCTTGATCGCCTTGGGGTGGCGGGCGATCACCAGGCAGCCCGATGTGTCACGATCGAGGCGATGCGCGATGACGGGCCAGCGGTGGTTGCCGCAGGCCAGATCCTCGAGATAATCTTCAAGGCTGTCAGGGGTTTTTGGTCCCGGATGCACCGCCAGCCCGGCCGGCTTGTCGATGACCAGCAAGTGCGTGTCACGGTGCAGCACGGCAAAGGGCACACCGGGGATGGTCATGGCGGGAGAAGGGGTCTGCATGCGCCCTTCATAAGGACAATTGCAGCTTTGGGTAAAACATTCCGCGCTGCCGCCGATATCGGGATCACGGCGCCCCGTAAAACCACGGAGGCCGGGGAAAGCGGGAGAATGCACGATGACTGTCATCAACACCAATATCTCGGCGCTGACGGCCCAACAGGGCCAGCGTTCGGCACAAATGGGCCTTTCAATGGCGATGGAACGCCTGTCGACGGGTCTGCGGATCAATTCGGCCAAGGATGATGCCGCCGGCCTCGCCATTTCGCAGCGCATGACTGCCGATGTGCGCGGCCTTGCGGTCGCCATGCGTAACGCCAATGACGGCATGAGCATGGCGCAGACGGCAGAAAGCGCCATGGGCGAAGTCACCAACATGCTGCAGCGGATGCGCGAACTTTCGGTTCAGGCAAGCAACGGCACGGTCACCGGTGATGATCGCAAGGCGCTGCAGGCCGAAGTCAAGCAGTTGACCAGCGAAATCGACAATATCGGCGCGCGCACCAACTTCAACGGCATCTAGCTTCTCGATGGTTCGGCCAAGGGCCTGCAGTTGCAGACCGGCAGCCGTGCCGGCGAAACCGTGCGCTTCGATATCGGATCGTCGCGCGCCGCCGATCTCGGCACCGGCGCCACCGCCGCACTTTCGGCAAGCGGTGCCTTTCAGGCCACCGCGACCAACCTGTCGGCCAATGAAGCGCTGATCGCTTCCGATCTGCTCATCAACGGTGTCAATATCGGTGCGTCGTCGGCCGATGATGACAATCTGTCGTCGAGCGAAAAATCGGCTTCGGCGCTCGCCAAGGTCGCGGCGATCAACCGCGCCAGTGCCCAGACCGGCGTATCCGCCGTGGTCGGCAAGACGGTGATGACCGGACAGGCGATGACGGCGGCCGCGCTGACCGGCACCGTCACCATCAATGGCAAGGAAACCGCGTCGATCACGACCACGACCAACGCGGCGGCCAACCGCACCCTCGTTACGGACGCGATCAACGCCATTTCCGGCCAGACCGGGGTGCGCGCCATCGATACCGGTGATGACCTTGCCGGCATCCGGCTCGAAGCTGCCGATGGCCGCAACGTCGTCACCAGTTTCAACACGTTGACGGCGGCGGCGACCGGCGTCAAGGCAGGTGGCCAGACCGGCAGCTTCAACCTGGTTTCCAACAATGGCGATCCGGTCAACATCAGTTCGACCAGCGCCGGCCGGATATCGCGGTCCGGCTTGCAGGTGGGCACTTATGCCCGCGGTATTTCGGCGGTTTCCACCGATTCCCGTGCGGTTGCTGTCAACGCTGCCGCTGCCTTCACCCTCAATTCGGGTGACCTGAAGATCAATGGTTTCGCCATTCGCGGCGCCACCAGCACAGATGACACGTTTTCGGATGCAAGTGCCCTGTCGTCGAAAAAAGCGGGGTCGGCGATTGCCATTGCCGCTGCCATCAACGCCTCGACGGCAGATACCAACGTCACGGCCAGGGCCAATTCGTTGACACTCGACGGCTCGGCCCCAACCACGGTGATCGCGGCGACCGCCACGGCAACGCTGGCGATCAATGGTGTCCAGATCGATATCACCCTTGATCAGAACGACACGGCACAGGCAACGCGCGAGAATGTGGCGCGCGAAATCAACAAATACAGCGGCCTGACCGGTGTGGTGGCATCCGACAGCGGCAAGGGCGGCCTGTCGCTCACTGCCGCCGACGGGCGCAATATCGCCGTGGCGTTCGATAGCGATGAAGCCGCCAGCGCCGCCAACTTTGGCCTCGGCAACGTCACCGTGCGCGGCACCAATACGGCCTATACCGTGCAGGGCCTGACCGACCCGACCGATTTTTCGGCCGATACGGTGCAGACTGCCTATGCAACGGTGTCGCTGTCTTCATCAAAGGGTATCAAGGTCGATGCCGGCACCTTGGCCTATGGTGCAGCTTCCAACTTCACCCGGCTGGGCTTTGAAGAAAACAAATATGGCTCGGATGATGGTGGCTTGAAGGTTGCCGATATCGACCTGTCGACACAGGCCGGCGCCGTGGCCGCACTCAGCTCGATCGATGAAGCGTTGAACACGGTCAACCTTGATCGCGCCAATCTGGGTGCGGTGCAGAACCGGCTCGAAGCGACGGTCAACAACCTCGCATCGAACTCGACCAACCTTGTGTCGTCGCGGTCGCGGATCATGGATGCCGATTTCTCGGCGGAAACGACCAACCTGGCCAAATCGCAGGTCCTGGGCCAGGCGGCGCAGGCGATGCTGGCACAGGCCAACCAGTCGCAACAGCAGGTGATGTCACTGCTGCGGTAAGTTAGGCGGGAGGGCCGATGGAAGGACGGGCGGTGCCGGGGCAACCTGGCGCCGCCTTTCCCGATTCCGCGCTACCGCCCTGCGGCTTGCCAAGCGCCGATGCCCGGGGTATCGCCGCGCCTCCGGATGGATCGGTGGCCGAGTGGTCGAAGGCGCACGCCTGGAAAGTGTGTAGGGGTTAACGCCCCTCGAGGGTTCGAATCCCTCTCGATCCTCCGGAAAAGGGCATTTGCAGGGATGGACCGAGGATGCGGCGCAGCTTGGGAGTAGCGCTGCTCATGGCATGGCCCGCAGCGGCATTTGCTGCCGATAGCCCGCTTCATAGTGCGTTGGGCGCACCGCCAGCGCTCGTTCTTACCGGCAGCATCAGGCTGCGTGCCGAAGCGATCGACGGGCAATTCAGGCCGCTGGCGGCGAAGTCGGACAGTATGTTCAGCCTGCGCACGACGGTGTCTGCCGATTATGCCACCGGTCCCGTTCATCTTGGCGCCGAAATATGGGATGCTCGTGCCTATGGCCAGGCGCGCGCCTCCTCGGCCGGCACCGGCGAGATCAATGCGCTTGAACTGGTGCAGGCTTATGTTGCGGTCGATCGGGAAAATTTTCTTGGCGGCGCGGCGCGGCTGACGGCGGGGCGGTTCACCATCGATATCGGTTCGCGGCGGCTGGTATCGCGGCAGATTTTTCGCAATTCGACCAACGCTTTTACCGGTGCAAAGCTCGAATGGACCGGCACCGGTGGTAACCGCGCAACGCTGTTATGGGCACTGCCGCAACGCCGCTTGCCCAATGACCTGGCAGGCTTGCGGGCCAACGAGGTGGTGTTCGACCATGAAGGCTTTGATACCCAGTTATTCGGCGCGAGCGTCACGCGCCACTTCGCGCTGGGCGGCACGCTGGAATTGTTCGGCTATGGGCTGGTGGAGCGCGACAGCCCCGGCTTCCAGACCAGCGATCGACACCTGTTTACCCCGGGCTTGCGGCTGTTTGCGCCGCCGCACCAAGGCGGGTTCGACCATGATGTCGAAATTGTCTATCAAACCGGCAGCGCCCATGCGTCTTTGGCGCCGGGCAACACGCCCCGGTTGCCGGTGCGGGCATGGTTTGCCCATGCCGAAATCGGCCATGGTTTTGCCGGCCCGCTGGCGCCGCGGGTCGCGTTGCAGTTTGATTATGCCAGTGGTGACGATGCCGATCCGGCGCGGTTGACGCGTTTTGATACGCTGTTCGGGGCGCGGCGCACCGATTTTGGCCCGACGGGGCTTTATGGGGCGATCACGCGCAGCAATATGCTGTCACCCGCGCTGCGGCTGGAGATGACGCCGTCGCCGCGGCTCGATGGTTTTGTGGCGTGGCGGCCATTGTGGCTGGCCAGCGCCACCGATGGTTTTGGTACCAGAGGCGTACGCGATGCGAGCGGCCGTTCGGGGCGCTTTGTCGGGCACCAGGTCGAGGCGCGGCTGCGCTACTGGCTGGTGGCCGGCCGGGTGCGGCTGGATACCGGCGCGGCGTTGCTCTGCCGGGGGCAGTTCCTCGCCCGGGCGCCCGGCGGTCGCAATAATGGCGATACCCATTATGGCTATAGCGACCTTACCATGAGTTTCTGAAGGCGTTGACGGGGCACAACAGGCGCCGCAAGCTGTGGATTATCGGGTCTATTCAATCGCCAAATGCTCTTTGGCGGCGCCAGAACGGGCGCGGCGGACTGGTCAGCCGCGTAGTCCGCGCGCATAACCGCGCCATGGCGTGGCTGTTACCTTATCGCGACCTGTTCACCGCGCTTGCCATCGGCTTGCTGATCGGGTTGGAGCGCGGCTGGCAACAGCGCGGCGTGCGTCCTGGCGGGCGTGTGGCAGGGTTGCGCACCTTTGGCCTGGTTGGCCTGTTGGGTGGGACGACCGGCATGCTGGGGGCGCAGCAACCGCTGCTGGCGGCGATGGTGGCGGCCGGTGCCATCATGGTGCTGATTTTCGATTTCCGGCGTGCCGATAGGCTGTCGATGCGCAATGTCAGTGCGACCAGCGAGATCGCCGCGCTGGTGACCTTTGCGCTGGGAGCGCTGGCGACCACCGGTTTTGCCATCCCGGCAGTGGCGATTGCGGCTGTTACGGCCCTGCTGCTATCCCAGCGTGAAACCCTGCATGGCTGGCTGCGCGGCATGGCAGCCCGTGATGTTGATGCCATCGTGCGTTTTGCCATCGTGGCCGGCGCTGTCTGGCCGATACTGCCGAACCGCGCCATGGGGCCCTATGGTGCGTGGAACCCATTCGATCTGTGGCTGGTCGTGGTCATCGTTTGCGGGTTTTCCCTTGCCGGTTATGTCGCGGCTCGCCGGTTTGGCGCAACGCGCGGCACGCTGGCGACGGCTGCCATTGGCGGGCTGTATTCATCAACGGCCGTAACGGCAGCGCTGTCCCAGCGTCTGCGCGCCGAAGCAGGGCAGCGACCCGTGCTGGCGGCGGGCATTGCGGTTGCATCGGCGGTGATGTTCGTTCGGGTGCTGGCGTTGACGGCGCTGCTGGTGCCGATGGCACTGCCGCGCCTCGCCATGATTATCGTGCCGGGGGCGCTGGTTGCGGCGGGTTTTGCCGCGCTGGGGTTACGGGCGGTGCCGGCCGGCCCGGCGCCGGCGATGGCGGAAACGCGCAACCCGTTTGCCCTGTTGCCGGCGCTGGGTTTTGCGGCGCTCGTTGCGGCGCTGGCGCTGGCCGTACGCTGGGCCGAAAGCCGTTATGGTGACGCCGGGATTGCGACGGTGCTAGCCATTACCGGGTCGATGGATGTCGATGCCGCGATTGTGACGCTGCGCGGCCTGGCGCCGGGGACAATCGATCCCGCACTGGCGGGAACGATCCTGGCGCTACCGGTGCTACTCAACACGCTGTTCAAGGCTGCTATCGTGGTGTTGACGGCTGGATGGCAGGCGGGTTGGCGAGCCGCGCTGCCGTTGGTGGCGGCAGCAGCGATGCTGCCGGTGGCGTTGTTGTTGACGCGCTAGGTTTGTTGGGTAGGTTTAAAAGTCTTGGTGGCGCCATCGGGAACCATATGGGTCTGCCGCTTGTTAACAGTTGCAATCACAGGAGAAGCAGAATGATGAATATTTCGGTCGGGCGCATTGTTGCGGGTGCAGCGGTACTTGCCAGCCTTTCGGCCTGTGGCGGTGACAAATCGGCGCAACCGGCCGCCGATACCACATCGACGACGGTAACGGTGGACGCCGCGCCGATGCCAATGGCGCCTCCGGCGCTAACGCCAGCGGCGCCGGCATCTGTCGTGGCACCCGCAGCGCCGGCGGGTGTAACCTTGGCGTCGCTGACCGGCGATGCAGCGGCGGGCGAAAAGGTATTTGGTCAGTGCCGGGCCTGCCATGTCGCTGAAAAGGGCGTCAATCGGGTCGGTCCGTCGCTTTGGGCTGTCGTTGGCCGCACGGCTGGCAGCATTGAGGGTTTCAAATATTCGAAGGCCAACAAGAGCAGCGGGCTGGTTTGGTCGGAAGAACAGCTCTTCACCTATCTTGAAGCGCCACAGCGGGTCGTGCCCGGCACCACCATGAGCTTTGGTGGTCTCAAAAAGCCGCAGGACCGCGCCAACGTGATCGCCTATCTGAAGACGCGAGCCTGATTTTTGCCAGCGGTTTGCCGCCAGCCCTGGCCACCTCGGCCGGGCTGGTGGGGCAGGCCGGTGTTTGGCCGGGTTTAAATGTGACGCTTTGGCGACTGGCGCTGGTCTGGCGCTTGCCCTTGGCATCGCAACCCCGCTAAACGCTTGGCGGATGACGAATTCGCCGAACCTCGTTACGCCTGCCGGCGCTCATCCGTTCCCGCACTCGCATCTGCTTGGCCTGGCCGGGTTGCAACCCTGGGAAATGCTTTATCTGCTCGATGAAGCCGAACAATGGGTGGAATTGAACCGCGGCGCCGGGCGGCAATCGGGCAATGGTGCCGGCAAGCATGACAACCGGCTTGCCGGGCTGACTCAGATCAACGCTTTTTTTGAAAACTCCACCCGCACGCTGCTCAGCTTTGAAATCGCCGGCAAGCGATTGGGGGCCGATGTGGTCAATCTCGGCGTATCGGGATCGTCGGTCAAAAAGGGCGAAACCCTGCTTGATACAGCGTTGACACTTTCGGCGATGCACCCCGATGTCATTGTCATCCGCCATGGCTCATCGGGTGCAGTGCAGCTTATCGCCGAAAAAATGGGTTGCCCGGTGCTCAATGCCGGTGATGGCCGCCATGAACACCCGACCCAGGCGCTGCTCGACGCCTTGACCATCCGTCGCCGCAAGGGGCGTATCGAAGGGCTGACGGTCGCGATTTGCGGCGATATTCTGCACAGCCGGGTAGCACGATCGAATTTTCAACTGCTGGCGGCACTGGGTGCCAAAGTGCGCGTCGTTGCGCCGCCAACCTTGCTGCCGCCGCATGTCGATCAACTGGGGGTCGATGCCTATACCAGCATGGATGAAGGACTGAAGGGCGTTGATGTCGTGATGATGCTGCGCTTGCAGACCGAGCGCATGGATGGTGCCTATGTGCCTTCGACGCGCGAATATTTCCGCTTTTTCGGGCTGACCGAGGAACGGTTGCGCCACGCCGCGCCAGGCGTGCTCGTCATGCATCCCGGCCCGATGAACCGCGGTGTCGAAATCGACGGCAGCATTGCCGATGATATCGTGCGCTCGGCCGTGACCGAACAGGTCGAAATGGGCGTCGCGGTGCGCATGGCCTGCCTCGATGTGCTGACCCGCAGCCGCAGGGGTGTAGCCGGCTGGCCACCGATTGGTGCTGCGGCATGAAAGCCATCGCCATCACCGGCGCCCGCGTCATTGATCCGGACAGTGGTTTCGATGCCATGGCGACGGTGTTGCTGCGTGACCGGTTTGTCGCAGCGGTGGGTGATATCGCGGTTCCGGCGGGGGCCGAGATTATCGATGCCACCGGGCTGGTGCTGGCACCCGGACTCATCGACGCCGGGGTGTTTCGGGCCGAACCGGCGGCCTGCCATGCCGGCGGCATCACCCGGGTCGTGCTCATGCCCGACCAGCGCCCGCCGCTTGATGATCCGGCATTGGTTGCCTTCGCCCAGTCGATGGGCAAGCCGGGCGTCTGGGTGCATCCGCTGGTGGCCGCGACGCGCGATCTGGCAGGCCATGAACTTGCCGAAATCGGGCTGGGGCAGGCGGCGGGAGCGGTGGGGGCCGCCACCGGCCGCAGCGCCATTGCCAGCAGTGCGGTCATGCACCGGTTGCTCGCCTACAGCCGGGCCTTTGACATGACCGTGGTCAGCCATGCCGAAGATGCGGCATTGACCGCCGGTGCCGTGGCGACCGAAGGCGCCTATGCAACGCGGCTGGGCCTGGCGGCGGCACCGGCCTTTGCCGAAAGCCTTGCCATCGCGCGCGACATACGTCTCGCTGAAGCGACCGGTGCGCGCCTGCATCTGCGCCAGGTGACGACGGCCGAAGGGCTGGAACTGGTGCGCCAGGCAAAAGCGCGCGGTCTGCCGATATCGGCGGGCGTGACACCCGCCTATTGGCTGCTCAACGAGACGGCGGTTGCCGAATTTCGCAGCTTTGCCCGGCTGTCGCCGCCGCTGCGCAGCGATGAAGATCGGCGTGCTGTCGAAGCGGCGATCGGTGACGGCACGATTTCGGTCATCGCCTCGGGCCATGACCCGCGCAGCCAGGAGAAAAAACGCCTGCCCTTCGCCGATGCCTGGCCGGGCATGGCGGGGGCGGAAACCTTGCTGGCGCTGGCGCTGTCGCTGGTCCGCAACGGCACGCTTTCGCTGGCGGCGGCGCTCAAGACGATGACAGCGGCGCCGGCGGCGTTATTCCGGCTGCCCGGCGGCACGCTTGCCAAGGGTGCGCCGGCCGATATCATGTTGTTCGATGAACATGCGCCGTGGCGCATTGCCGGCGATCGTTTCATCGGCGCCAGTAACACGCCCTTTGACGGTATTCCCGTCGCTGGCCGCGTACGCATGACGATAAAAGGTGGAGAGATAGTGTGGCGCGCCTGAACCGCAGCAGGATAGTCGTGGCCACAGCGCTTGCCGCCCTGTGCCTTGCCGCGCCACCTGCCGACGCTGCGAAAAAGAAGCCAAAAGTTGCGACGCCTGTGGCCGCGCCAGCGCCACCGCCGCCAAGCGTGAGCGCGGGTGTCGATCTGTGGCGCGCCGGGGACTATGCGGCGGCGGTAGCGGTCTGGCAGCCGTTTGCCGCCGCTGGTGATGCTGACGCCATGTTCAACATGGGACAGGCCTATAAACTGGGTCGCGCGGTGCCCAAGGATCTGTCGGTTGCCCGTGATTTCTATCGAAAGGCCGCTGCAAAAAGCCATTTGCCGGCGCAGGCCAATCTGGGCATTTTGTTGTTCCAGGCGGGGGAAAAGCCCGAAGCCACGCGCTGGTTGAAGACGGCCGCCGACCGCAACGAGATGCGGGCGCAATATGTGCTTGGTATCGCGCACTGGAATGGTGATGGCGTGCCACGCAGCCTGCCGCTGGCTTATGCCTATTTGCTGCGCGCCTCGGCGCAGGGGCTGACAGAAGCGGCCACGGCGCTCAACACGCTGAACGGTATCATTACGCCGCTGGATCGCGCCAACGGCGGCAATGTGGCGAACAGCCTTGCGGCCGGCGAGGGGATACCGTCCGCAGCGCCGCCCGCCCCCCCGCCCGTCGCTGCCAAGCAATCGGCCATGGCGGTGGCGCCGCTGAACGATGTCGTCTCGCCTGACCAGGTCATCAAGGCAGCGCCGCGCCCGGCGGAGCCGGCGCCCGAGCGCACGCTGGCCAATTCGCCCCAGATCACGGCAACGCCACCGCTATTGGCGCGCAAGCCGGCTGCGGTGCCACAACCCGTGCCTGTCACCCCGCCGGCAGGTATTGCAAAGGCGCCGGCCGTTTCGGCTGAACGCGAGGAGGCACGGACGTCGCCCGAGGTTTCACCGGTCGCTTCGCGTGTGACGCCTCCGGTAACAATCGTCGCACTACCGCTTGCAAAGCCGCCTCTTGTGACAAAGCCGCCGGAAAAGCCGGTCGCCAAACCGCCGGTCAAGAAAATCACCGGCTGGCGGGTGCAGCTTGGTGCGTTTTCGAAACGACAGCTTGCCGAAAATGCCTGGAAGGAATTTGCTGCAAAGCAGAAAAAGCTGATCGGCGACCGCAAGCCGATTTATGCTGTCGATGGCAATGTCACCCGGCTACAATTCGGGCCATACAAGAACAAGGCCGATGCGCGCGAAGCGTGTGACCTGGTTGCCAAATCGGGTCGAGCGTGCTTCGCGACCGACGACTAAGCCGGTTATGGCTGAGAAACCGAATTAGCCACCGGATGTAATCAATTGAAATTACGCTGCAAGTTCTATCTTGTTGCCTGGCCATTGCGCCCAGAGATCAGCGCGACGTTGGGCGACGGTTGATCGGGCAGCATCCTTTACCGGGCCGAACCCGCGCACATCCATCGGCAGGCGCGCAATCGCAATGGCCAGATCGGCGTTAGCGATGGTGATCCCGGCAAGCAGGCGATCGACTTCGGCTTCATAAGCGGCAATATCGGCGCGTTCGGTTTTACGTTCGGCGGAATAGCCGAACGGATCGAAAACGGTGCCGCGCAGGCCTTTCAATCTGGCGAGAATGCCGAAGGCCGTGAAGATCCACGGGCCAAAACTGCGCTTCCTGGGGCGGCCGGTTGCGGGGTCGATGCCGCTGAGGAAAGGCGGGGCGAGTTGTACCTTGATCACGCCGCTGCTGAACTGGGCATCGAAGGCAGCTTTGAACCGGCCATCGGAATACAGCCTTCCGACTTCATATTCATCCTTGTAGGCCAGCAGCTTGTAATAGCTTCTTGCCACGGCATCAGCAAAAGCATCGCCGCCGGCAGCGCGGACTTTGCCGACAAGCCCGGTGAAGCGCGCGGCATAATCAGCATTCTGATAGGCGGTGAGATCAGCAGTGCGGCGCGCGATAACCTCGTCGAGGGTCGTTGCCGGCGGCTCGACCGCCGGCCCGCGGGCGGCTTCGACCATTGCCAGCACCTTGTCGGGGCGGGTGGCGAGCAGGCGACCGAGGCCAAAGGCGCGCTTGTTGAAATCAACGGCGACCCCGTTGAGTTCGATAGCGGCTTCAAGGCTTTGGCGTTGCAGCGGAATCAACCCTTTTTGCCACGCATAGCCCATCAGCAGGATGTTGGCGGCGATGGCGTCGCCCATAAGTGCTACCGCAACGGTATCGGCAGCAATGAAATCACAGGCATTGGGGTTGGACGCGGCGCGAATGGCCTTTTCAACCTGCGCCGAGCGGAAGTCCTGATCGCGATTGCGCACGAAATCGGCCGTCGGCGCGATGTCGGCGTTGGCGACAACGGCGGTGCGACTGGGGATCATCAGTGTCTGGGGCGGTTTGTCGGCAGCGACGAGGGCGTCGCAGGCGCGAACAAGATCGGCGCCGCCGGCAATGATGCGCGGGCTGAGCAGATCGCCATTCTTCGCCGCCAGCCGAACATGAGAATAGACCGCGCCGCCCTTTTGCGCGAGGCCGGCCATATCGGCGGTCGTGCTCGCCAGCCCTTCGAGGTGCCTGGCGGTGCCGAGCAGCGCCGAAACGGTCAGGACGCCGGTGCCGCCAATGCCGGTGACCATGATGTTATAGCCGTGCCCCGGGGCGGGAATGGCGGGTTCAGGCACGCCGGAAAGATCAAAATCGCTTTGCGCCGACTTTTTGATTTCGGCGCCTTCAACTTCAACAAAACTGGGGCAAAACCCTTTCAAGCAACTGTAATCCTTGTTGCAGCTTGATTGGTTGATGCGGCGCTTGCGGCCAAATTCGGTTTCCAGAGGTTCGATGGAAACACAGTTCGACTGGACCGAGCAATCGCCACAGCCTTCGCAGGCGGCGCTGTTGATGAAGATGCGTTTTTTGGGATCGTCCATCAGCTTGCGTTTGCGGCGGCGGCGTTTTTCAGCGGCGCAGGTCTGATCGAAAACGATGATCGTGCAGCCGGGGGTAGCGGCAAGCTCTGTCTGGATCTCGGGCAGCGCCGAGCGGTCGAGCAGGCGAACGCTGGCGGGCAGGGTGACGCCGGTGTAGCGCGCCAAATCCTCGGTGAGCACCACGACCTTTTTGGCGTGTTCGGCGACCATTTGTGCCGCGATCTGGTCAACGCTCAATTCGCCATCGTGTTTCTGGCCGCCCGTCATCGCAACGGCGTCGTTATAGAGGATCTTGTAGGTGATATTGACCTTGGCAGCGATCGACTGGCGGATGGCGAGCAGGCCTGAATGGAAATAGGTGCCGTCACCCAGATTGGCAAAGACATGGTTTTCGGACGTGAAGGGTGCCTCGCCGATCCAGGTGACACCTTCGCCGCCCATCTGGGTGAAGGTTTCGGCGCGGTCCATCCACAGCGCCATGATGTGGCAGCCAATGCCGGCGAGCGCGCGGCTGCCTTCGGGGGGCTTGGTCGAGGTGTTATGCGGGCAGCCCGAACAGAAAAACGGTGACCGCTTGATGGGCGTGACAAAGGCATCGGATTTTAGCGTCTGATCGGCAAAAAAGCGCAATTTTGCTCTGATCTGTTCGCTGTCGTGATAGCGCTGGATGCGCGCCGCGATGACATTGGCGATGACGCCGGGGGTGAGTTCATTGTCCGGGCTGAGCAGCCAATGGCCGTCTTCATCCTGTTTGCCAACGACGCGTGGCCGCACCGATTCGCGCCAGTTATAAAGTTGCCAGCGCAACTGGTGCTCGATGAATTCGCGCTTTTCCTCGATGACCAGCACTTCCTCGAGCCCTTCGGCGAAGGCGCGGATGCCGTCGGGTTCGAGCGGCCAGGGCATGCCGACCTTGTAGACCCGCAGCCCGATGTCGGCGGCGACGGCGGCGTCGATGCCGAGTTCGGTCAGTGCCTCCATCGTATCGGCATGCGCCTTGCCGGTGGTGACGATGCCGAAGCGCGGGCGCGGGCTATCGTAGATGATGCGGTCGATGTGATTGGCCTTGGCAAAGGCCATCGCCGCAAAGCCCTTGTAGCGCTGCAGGCGGGTATCTTCTTCGCGCCAGATGTCGTTGGCGCGAATGCCGACGCCGCCTTCTGGAAAATCGAACGGTGGCAGGATGATCTGGCGATTTTCATTGGCGAGGTCGATGGTCGCGCTGGTTTCGACGGTGTCGGCGGTCGCCTTGAAACCAACCCAGGTGCCGGCAAAGCGGCTCATGGCGATGCCGAGCAGACCGTATTCGACGAATTCATGCACCGAAGCCGGGGCGAGGAAGGGTACGAACGCCGCCTGGAAATTATGGTCGGACTGGTGCGGCAGGGTCGAGGATTTGGCGCCATGGTCATCACCGGCAATCGCCAGCACGCCGCCGTGTGGCGAGGTTCCTGCCGCGTTGGCATGCTTGATCGTGTCCATCGCACGGTCGAGGCCCGGCCCCTTGCCGTACCAGATGCCGAACACGCCATCGACGGTGGCGCCGGGGCGCATGCCGACATGCTGCGATCCCCAGACGGCGGTTGCCCCGAGTTCCTCGTTGACGCCGGGCTGGAAGACGATGTTCTCGGCGGCGAGCAGCTTCTTGGTGCGCCACAGTTCCTGATCGTAGGTGCCGAGCGGGCTGCCGCGATAGCCGCTAATGAACCCGCCGGTATTCAGCCCCGCCGCCCGGTCGCGTCGCCGCTGCACCAGCGGTAGCCGGACCAGCGCCTGCACGCCCGACATGAACACGCGCCCGTCGGTGAACTTATATTTGTCGTCGAGCGATACAGGCGGCAGACCAGCGACCATCAAGACTTCCCAAGGTTCGAGTTAGGTCAATAATACTGACCTTTCTTCCCCTCTGCAAGACTGGACCCGGAACGGCGGGGAAACAACCGTTGTCAGAAGCGCCGCGACACGCCCACGTACATCTCGACGCGCGGTGTGTCTCGGTTCAGCCCGGCATTGACCGCTGCGTCGAACTGCACATTCGGCGCGGATTTGGGTGTCCAGGCTATGGTGAAGTCGGCGGTCGCCTGGGTCGCCGCCCCGGCCGGATCGTCGTCGCGGCTGGCCCACAGTTCAACCCCTGCAGTGGCTGCGCCAAGCGGATGCGACAGGCTGACGACGCCGGTGTAGGTCGCATGGTGCCCGCCATCGGCGCTGTTGACCGACCAATCGACTTCGGGCGTTGCCCCCAGGCCAAAACCGCCACCGAGTTCTGCCGCGAATGGCAGCAGAACGCCGCCGCTCCAGCCGTTCTGGCCGATGCCATCCTTGCCGGTCGGTGCCGTCAGGAACGGCTGGATTGCCACCGATGTGTGCTTGCCATCGGGATTGGCGAGCGATTGGCGAAAACCGAACGTCACGTCACCGACGCCTTGCGCGTGCTGACGCGCGCCGGTGTTGTGATCGCGCAGGGTGAAGCTGTTGAACGGGGACCACGACACTTCGGCTTCGAGCGTCGGGGTCAGGCCTATGCGGACTTCGGTCGCGGCAAAGGCGAAGGCATCGGTGGCAACGCCGTCACGCCGGTCATGCGTCCAGTCGGTCAGCGCGGTTTCGACCTGCACATGCCCGGCGTCGACGATGCACGGCGGCGTCGCGTTGCCGGGGCGATCGGGGCACAGGTCGCGCAGGTCAGACGCGGCGGCTGGGGCGCCGATTAGAAGGGCGAGGGCCAGGGAGGGAATCTTCACTCCCGTTACCGCCGCCGCGTCAGCTCGCGCATCGCCCGGTCCAGCCCCTCCAGCGACAGCGGGTACATGCGGTCCTCCATGATCGTCCGCACCATCTGGATCGACTGGCTATGGCCCCAACTGCGTTCCGGGATCGGGTTGAGCCAGGCCGCCGCGTGATAGACGTCGAGCATTCGCCGCATCCAGACGTCGCCCGCCTCCTCGTTCCAATGTTCGACCGAGCCGCCGGGGTAGTTGATTTCATACGGGCTCATCGACGCGTCGCCGACGAATACCAGCTTGTAATCATGCGGGAATTTGTGGAGCAGGTCCATCACGGACGTGCGTTCCGACCAGCGGCGTTTATTGTCCTGCCACAGCGCTTCATACGGGCAATTGTGGAAATAGAAGAATTCCAGGTGCTTGAATTCGGTCCGCGCCGCCGAGAACAGTTCCTCGCAAACCTTCACATGCGGATCCATCGAGCCGCCGACGTCGAGCATCAGCAGCAGCTTAACGGCGTTGTGCCGCTCGGGCCGCATGACGATGTCGAGCCAGCCCTGCTTTGCCGTGCCCTGGATCGTCGCGTCGAGGTCGAGTTCGTCGGCTGCGCCGTCCCGGGCGAATTTACGCAGACGGCGCAGCGCCACCTTGATGTTGCGGGTGCCGAGTTCCACGGAGCTGTCGAGGTTCTTGAATTCGCGCTTGTCCCAGACCTTGACCGCGCTGCCCTTGCGCCCTTCTTTCTGGCCGATGCGGATGCCTTCCGGGTGCGAGCCATAAGCCCCGAACGGCGATTTGCCGCCGGTGCCGATCCATTTGTCGCCGCCCTGATGGCGTTCCTTCTGCTCCTCGAGCCGCTGTTTCAGCGTCTCCATGAGCTTGTCCCAGCCGAGCTTTTTCAGCTCCTCCATCTCTTCGGGGCTGAGATTGAGTTCGGCGACGCGGCGCAGCCATTCCTCCGGGATTTCGGCGGTGCCGGTTTCCAGCGTCGATTCCAGCCCCTTGAAGACCTTGGCGAAAACCTGATCAAAACGGTCGAGCAGCGCCTCGTCCTTAACGTACGTCGCGCGCGCCAGGTAATAGAATTGGTCGATGTCGCGGTCGATAACGTCGTTCTTCAACGCTTCGAGCAGCGTCAGATGCTCCTTCAGCGATGCCGGGATTTTGGCGGCGCGGAGTTCGTCGAGGAAGGTCAGGAACATCAGCGTATCAAGGCGCAGGTTGACGTGCTGGTCAAGCCAGCCGCCCCTCGTGCAGCGTCACCACCCGGTCCATTTTCGCCGCCAGCGCGATATTGTGGGTGGCAACCAGCGCCGCCGATCCTTCGCCGCGCACCAGCCGCAGGAATTCGGCCAGTACCTTGGCCGCCGTTGCTTCATCGAGGTTGCCGGTGGGTTCGTCGGCCAGCACCAGCGGTGGGCGATTGGCCAGCGCCCGCGCCACGGCGACGCGCTGCTGTTCGCCGCCTGACAGCTGCGACGGGCGGTGGGTGAGGCGTTCGCCAAGGCCCAGGTCGGTCAGCAGCGCTGCAGCGCGGGTGCGAGCCTCGCCGGGTTCGCGACCGGCGACGAGCTGGGGCAGCACGACATTCTCTTCGGCCGTGAAATCGGGGAGGAGATGGTGGAATTGATAGACAAAGCCCAGCCGGTCGCGGCGGACGCGGGTGCGCCCGGCATTGTCGAGCGCTTCGACGCGCTCACCGGCGATGCTGATCTGGCCTTCGAAGCCGCCCTCCAGCAGGCCGACCGCTTGCAGGAGCGTCGATTTACCCGAGCCGGAAGGTCCGAGCAGGGCGACGATTTCGCCGGGGGCGACGATGAGGTCGACGCCGTTCAGAACGTGGATGGTCGTTTCGCCCTGGGTGAAGGAGCGGCGGAGGTTGGCGACGGCGAGGGCTGCGTCACTCATACCGCAACACCTGCACCGGATCGGTGCTCGCGGCCTTCCACGCCGGGTAGATGGTGGCGAGGAACGACAGCAGCAGCGCGAGCAGGACGATGCCGAGAACCTGCGCAGGGTCGATCTTCGATGGCAATTCGGTCAGGTAGCGAACCGAAGGGTCCCACAATTGCGCCCCGGTCAGTGCGCCGACGCCGCTGACGATTCCGGCACGGAAATACAGGATGGTCAGGCCAAGCGCCGTCCCCGCCGCGATGCCGAGGCCGCCGATCAGCGTGCCGACCGTCACGAAAATCCGCATTAGAGCCATTCGGCTCGCACCCATGGTGCGCAGGATGGCGATGTCGCGGGTCTTGGCGCGGACCAGCATGATCAGGCTCGACAGAATGTTGAACACCGCGACGAGGATGATGATCGACAGCACCCAGAACATCACGGTCTTTTCGACAACCAGCGCCTCGAACAGCGCCGAATTGGTCGATTTCCAATCGTTGACGACGGCCTTGCCCGCGACAACCGGCACAATCGGCGCGAGGATTTGCCCAACCTTGTCGGGGTCATCAGTGACCACCTCGATCATGCCGATCGCGTCGCCGAGCCGGAGCAGGGTCTGCGCGTCGGACATCGGCATGACGACGAACGCCTTGTCATAGTCATAGATGCCGACTTCGAAGATCGCGACGATGCGGTAGCTGACGATGCGCGGCACCGTGCCAAACGGCGTCGATGCGCCTTGCGGGTTGATCAGGCTGATATTGTCGCCGATGCGGATGCCGAGTGCTTCGGCCAGCCGCGCGCCGATGGCGACGGTGTTGGTGCCGGGCTGCAGATCCTTCAGGCTGCCGGCGCGGACGTTGTTTGCAATGACACCGGTGTGGCGGATATCGTCCATCGTCATGCCGCGGACCAGCACGCCTTCGACGCGGTTGCCGAAACTGCCCATCAGCGGCTGTTCGATCAGCGGCGTCGCGGTGCGGACGCCGGGCAGGCCGCGCAGCTGGGCGGCGAGCGGCTGCCAATTGTCGAGGCGACTGCCATAGCCCTGAATGACGGCATGGCCGTTGAGGCCGAGGATCTTGTCGAACAGTTCGGCGCGAAAGCCGTTCATCACGCTCATCACCGCGATCAGCGCGGCGACGCCGAGCATGACGGCGATCATGCTGATGGTGGCGACGAGGAAGATGAACCCCTCGCCCTTTTGCGGGCGGAGGTAACGCCCGGCAACCATGCGTTCGTAGCGGGTGATCAAGTGGTCAGCCTCGCCAGCGCCGCGTCGATCGCCATCTCCTCGCGCTCGCCACCACGGCGTTTGAGTTCGACGGTTCCGGCGGCGACGCCCTTTGGGCCGATGACGAGCTGCCACGGCACGCCGATCAAGTCGGCGGTGGCGAATTTGGCGCCGCCGCGTTCGTCGCGGTCGTCGTAAAGGACCTCCACCCCGGCGGCGGTCAGCTTGGCGTACAGGCCGTCGGAGGCACTGGCGCACGCCGCATCATCGGCGCGCAAGTTGAGCAGCGCCACCTTGAACGGCGCGACCGCTTCGGGCCAGACGATGCCGTCCTTGTCGTGGCACGCCTCGATGATCGCGCCGACCAGCCGCGAGACGCCGATGCCGTAGCTGCCCATCAGCGGCGTGACCGGCTGGCCATCGCGGCCCTGGACGGTAACACCCATTGCCTTGGTGTATTTGTCGCCGAAGTAGAACACCTGGCCGACTTCGATCCCCTTTGACTGTTTGATCGCGTCCCCGGCGGCGGCTTCGGCAGCGGCGTCGCGCTTCTCATCGGTGGCGGCGTAGTCCGCGTTGAAGCCGTCGATGAACGCCGCCAGCGCGCCTGCGTCATCGGCGTCGACGGCAGACGTGTCGTGCCCGGCTTCCCAGTTGCGGTGATAGAACACGTCGCTCTCGCCAGTCGGAGCGAGGACGATGAACTCGTGGCTCAAATCGCCGCCAATGGGGCCAGTGTCGGCGCGCATTGGGATGGCGTGGAGGCCCATGCGCGCGAAGGTGCGCATATAGGCGATGAACATGCGATTATAGCTGTGCAGCGCGCCGGCAAAATCCAGATCGAAGCTGTAGGCATCCTTCATCAGGAATTCGCGGCCGCGCAACACACCGAAGCGGGGCCGCACCTCGTCGCGGAATTTCCACTGGATTTGGTAGATGTTCTTGGGCAGGTCGCGGTAGGATTTCGCGCCGTTCTGGAAGATCGTCGTGAACAGCTCCTCGGCGGTCGGGCTGAACAGCATTTCGCGGTCGTGGCGATCCTTGATGCGCAGCATTTCGGGGCCGTAAGCGTCGTAGCGCCCCGATTGTTTCCACAGTTCAGCGGACTGGATCGTTGGCATAAGCACCTCGATCGCCCCGGCCTTGTCTTGCTCCTCGCGGACGATGCGTTCGATCTTCTGCAGGACGCGCAGGCCCAGCGGCAGCCAGGCGTAAATCCCCGCCGCCGTCTGGCGGATCATCCCGGCGCGCAGCATCAGCTGATGGCTGACAACCTGGGCGTCGCCGGGGGTTTCCTTGAGGACGGGCAGAAAATAGCGGCTGAGGCGCATGGGGATTCCGGGTGAAAGGGCAGGCGGCGGCGTGTAGCATGGCGGCGGCGCTTGCCAAGCGCGGCGATTGCATCACAGACTTGGCGCAGGAGGGATCGACACATGCACCTTTGGATGGCTTCGAGCCCGCTGGCGCCCAATCCGCGCCGGGTGGCGATCACCTGCAAGTTGAAGGGCATCGTCATCCCCGAAACGGCGATCGACCTGTTCAAGGCGGAACAGAAGGCCCCGGAATTTCTGGCGATCAACCCCCGCGGACAAATTCCAGCGCTACAACTCGACGATGGCCGGGTGCTGACCGAGACCGTCGCTATCTGCCGCTACCTCGATGAACTTTATCCCGAGCCGCCGCTGTTCGGCGGCGACGCCTTCGAGCGCGCCGAAACCGATATGTGGACGCGGCGCGCCGAAAACATCCTCGGCGCGCCGGTCGCCGGGGCCTGGGTCCATGGTCATGAGATCACCGCCAAGATGTTCGCGCAGAACCGACCCTATGGTGAGGCGTGTCGGGTGACGGCGGGGACGGCGATGGACTGGTTCGATGGCCAGCTGCAGGGGCGGCAGTTTCTGTGCGGCGACCGCTTCACCATCGCCGATATCGTCATGCTGACGACAATCGATTTCGCGGACTTCCTTGGCCTGACCATCGGCGATACACGTCCAGCATTGGCGGCCTGGCATATGCGAACGAGCGCACACTGCGCCTAGCCAGGGTGCGGCATGTTGCAGCAACACCACACTGCCCCGCGAACTGTGTCACTGCGCCGAATGTCCGATGACGGGCACCGCGCGGCGTCCTATGCAGCGATCGTTCTCCCAGCCCGAACAGGCCGGTGGTTCAGGGAAACGACGGTCGACAAGACCGCGCTCCCCCAGGCGATGCTGGAGGGTAGGACCGGCGCGCCAAGGGTCAGCGAATTCGAAGTCTCGTCACGGTGGGCGTCCGGTGAAAAACCGGACGCCCTTCCCGTTTTCGGGCTCCTCGACGCCAGTGTGGCAATCCCCCTAATTTTCTGCTATATGACATTTACGCGAGGCGCCTGAGACGCCGCGCGTGTCGCCGGTTTTGCACCACCGTCCGCCTGCCAGGGCGGTGCAAGGCCAGAGTGTCAAACAAGGCAGGACGCCGCCCGAGCCCGATCGAAGCCCGCCGCCGCGCGCCCTGCCGCGTCGGCGATATGCTTCCGTCAGCCCGGACGCGCGAGAAAATAGGGATCCCGCACATATGGCCATTGCCAAGCCACTCGGTTTCGAAGCCGGCGACTATGTCGTCTATCCCAAGCACGGCGTTGGCCGTGTCGTTGAAGTGCAAAGTTCCGAAATCGCCGGTGCCAGCCTCGAGCTCTATGTGCTGCGCTTTGAAAAAGAGCGGATGACGCTGCGCGTTCCGACCAACAAGGCCGAAGGCGTTGGCATGCGCAAGCTGTCGAGCCAGGCGACTTTGCTGGAGGCGTTGACGACGCTGAAGGGCAAGCCGCGTATCAAGCGGACGATGTGGAGCCGCCGTGCGCAGGAGTATGAGGCCAAGATCAATTCGGGCGATCTCGTCTCCATCGCCGAAGTCGTCCGCGACCTTCACCGCGCCGAGGATATGCCTGAGCAGAGCTATTCGGAGCGGCAGATCTATGAAGCAGCCATCGGTCGGCTTGCCCGCGAACTGGCGGCGATGGAAAACATCGACGAACCGACGGCGCAGCAGAAGATCGAGTCCGTGCTGAAGGCGGCGTAGTCCTCCAAGCAACCAAACGAAAAGGGCCATTCCAGCAATCGCTGGAATGGCCCTTTTTGCGTCCGTTGTCCGGCAGCGACGCCGTTGCGCTTACCGGCTGTAGAATTCGACGACCAAATTGGGTTCCATCTTCACGGCGTACGGCACTTCGTCGAGCGTCGGCACGCGGACGTATGTTGCCTTGAAGCCGTCGACCTGGACGAATTCCGGGATCTCACGTTCGGCGAGCTGCTGGGCTTCGAGGACCAGTGCCATTTCCTTGGCCTTGGGGCCGAGCTCGACGACATCGGCCGGATAGACCTTGGCCGAGGCGATGTTGCAGCGGCGGCCGTTGACGATGATGTGACCGTGGTTGACGATCTGGCGTGCGGCAAAGATCGTCGGCGCGAACTTGGCGCGGTAGACGACCATGTCGAGGCGCTGTTCGAGCAGGCCGATCAAATTCTGCGAGGTATCGCCCTTCATGCGGACGGCTTCGGCGTAGGTCGCGCGGAACTGACGCTCGGTCACGTCACCGTAATAGCCCTTGAGCTTCTGCTTGGCCTTGAGCTGGATACCGAAATCCGAAACCTTGCTCTTGCGGCGCTGGCCGTGCTGGCCGGGGCCGTATTCGCGCTTGTTGACCGGCGACTTGGGGCGGCCCCAGATGTTTTCGCCCATGCGGCGATCGAGTTTATACTTGGCGTTGGCGCGTTTCGACATTGTTCAACCTGCTGTAACTCGGCAAAATCGCCGATCCCCGGTTCCGCACCGCCTGACTATTGCCGGACGCGGCCACTGCTTCACCGGGGGTGCAGGGCCAATTGCGAAGCGGCGGGCGTTAGGGGAAAGACGGGCAGGGGTCAAGCCGAACCTTGACTTTCGCGCTCTGGACGCGCAACTGCCGCGCTCTTTCCAGCCCATCGCTGATATCCGGAGTTCACCGCCCATGGCGCGCGTTACCGTCGAAGATTGCGTCGACAAGATTCCTAACCGTTTCGATCTGGTGCTGCTCGCCGGTTCGCGCGCAAGGCAGATTTCCAGCGGCTCCGAGATCACCATTGACCGCGACCGCGACAAAAATCCGGTCGTTGCGCTGCGTGAAATCGCCGAGGAAATGGTCAAGCCCAAGGATCTGCAGGAAGCCATGGTGACGTCGATGCGCCGCGTCGTCGAGAATGACGACGATACGCCCGACGCCGTCGGCTCGCTTGCGGCATCGGCCGAAGCCCTGCGCATCACCGCCGCCCAGCCGCCACGCAACCAGAATCTGGGGCCGGATTACGAATAATCCTGCCGGGAGAGGGTGGACGCCTGAGCCGCGTCCCCCCATCATCCCACCATGCTGCGTCAGTACGAACTCGTCGAGCGCGTCAAGGCCTATGATCCGGATGCGGATGAGGAGCTGCTGAATCGCGCCTATGTGTTTTCGATGAAGGCGCATGGCTCGCAGCTGCGCGCCTCGGGCGACCCCTATTTCAGTCATCCGATTGAAGTGGCTGGCATCCTTACCGACCTGAAGCTTGATGACGAAACTATTGCCACCGGCATCCTCCACGACACGATCGAGGATACCGTCGCCACCCAGGAACAGATCGACCGGCTGTTCGGCCCCGCTGTCGGACGGCTCGTCGACGGCGTCACCAAGCTGTCGAAGATCGAGGCGCAGACTGAGACCGAACGCGCTGCCGAAAACCTGCGCAAGTTTCTGCTTGCCATGTCGACGGACATTCGTGTGCTGCTGGTCAAGCTTGCCGACCGGCTGCACAACATGCGCACCCTCCACCATATAAAATCGGAGGAGAAACGGCGGCGCATCGCCCGCGAGACGATGGATATCTATGCCCCGCTCGCCCAGCGCATCGGCATGTACAGCTTTTACAACGAGCTGCAGGAGCTGGCCTTTCGCCAGCTTGAACCCGAAGGCTATGCGACCGTCACTGAACGGCTGGCCAAGCTGCGCGAAGGTGGCGGCGACGCGGTGGCGCGGATCGCGTCGGGGCTGAAACTCCAGCTGTCGATGGCGGGCATCGATGCCGAAGTGACGGGCCGCGAAAAACGCCCTTATTCGATCTGGCGCAAGATGAGCGTCCGCCATCTGGCCTTTGAGGCGTTGAGCGACGTCATGGCGTTCCGTGTCACCGTTGCCGATACGTCCGAATGCTACCGCGCGCTGGGGGTGGTGCATCAGCGTTGGCCGATGGTCATGGGGCGCTTCAAGGATTTTATCTCAACCCCCAAGCGTAATGGCTACAAGTCGATCCACACCACCGTCCTGCACAGCGAAAACACGCGCATCGAAATCCAGATCCGGACCGCAGCGATGCATGAGGAAGCGGAGTTCGGACTGGCGGCGCACTGGGCGTACAAACAGGGCGGGGAAGGGGCGGCGGCACGCGAATCCTATCCGTGGATCGAGGATTTGCTGTCGGTCCTCCACGATGCCGCGTCGCCTGAGGAACTGCTCGAAAACGCCCGGCTGGCGATGTTCGAGGACCAGGTCTTTGCCTTCACCCCCAAGGGCGCGCTGTACCAGCTGCCGCGCGGCGCGACGCCTGTCGATTTCGCCTATGCCGTTCATTCGGAACTTGGCGACACCTGCGTCGGCGCCAAGGTCAACGGGCGCGTCGTCGCGCTGCGGACTGAACTGGTCAACGGCGATCAGGTTGAGATTCTGCGCTCCAAGGCCAAGTCGCCCGATCCGGCCTGGGCGAGCTTCGTCGTCTCGGCCAAGGCGCGCGCCGCCGTCCGCCGCTATGTCCGCGCCAAGGAGCGCGAGGAGGGACTGACGATGGGGCGCAAGCTGCTCGAATCCGTGGCTGGGCGGTTGAACCTCAAGCTGACGGACGAGACGGTGTCGGCCGCCGTCGCGCGATTGAAACTGGCGGGGCGTGAGGCTCTCGAATTGGCGATAGCGAAGAATTTGCTGACCGACGAACAGGTATCCGAAGCAATCGCGCCAGGGTCGCTCGGCGGCGCCAAGCCCCGGCGGAAGAAGGCCAAGGCGGTGCCCGGCGCGCTGTCTATCCACGGGCTGACGCCGGGGGTCGGCTTCACGCTTGGCGATGATTGTCACCCCGTTCCGGGCGACCGTATCGTCGGCATCAGGCGGCCGGGTGAAGGGATCGAGGTCCATGCTATCGATTGTTCGACCCTGTCCGACGAAAGCGGCGAATGGCTGGAAATATCCTGGGGAGAGGGCAGCCAGGGAGCGACCGCGCGGATCGCCGTCGTCGTCCACAACCAGCCTGGCGCGCTGGCGGCGTTGACCGCGACCGTTGCAGCGCACGGGGCCAACATCGTCGGGCTGGCACTGAAGCACCGCGACCGCGAATTCCACACCGACATCATCGACATTGAAGTCGACGACTTGCGCCATTTGATGACGATCATCGCAGCATTGCGCGGCGCGGAGCCGGTGGTCAGCGTGGAGCGGGTGCGGGGGTAGTCTTGTCCCTTCCCGTAGGGGAGGGAGGGGTTGAGCGCGCGCGGCCTTCTGCTACGCCATCTCTATGACCGACGACGAGATCCTCAACGAATTCCGCGCTGCCGATGCTCTGTTAGAAGGGCATTTCATCCTGTCGTCGGGGCGGCATTCGTCGCGCTATCTGCAGTGCGCGCGTGTGTTGATGGATCCGGCGCGCGCCGGGCGACTGGCGCGGGCGCTGGCGGCGAAGCTGCCCGAGGTGGTGCGGCTTGGCGTCACTGCGGTGGTGGCACCGGCGATGGGTGGCCTGATCTGCGGCTATGAACTGGCGCGCGTGTTGGGCGTGGAATCGATGTTCGTCGAGCGACCGACGGGGATTTTCGAATTGCGGCGCGGGTTTCGGCTGGAGCCGGGGCAGAAGGTGCTGCTGATGGAGGATGTGGTGACGACCGGGCTGTCTTCGCGGGAGGCGATTGCGGCTGTCAACGCGGCGGGCGGCGAGGTCATCCATGCCGCGTCGCTGGTCGACCGGTCGAACGGGTCGGCCGATCTGGGTGTGCCGTTCACCCCGCTGATCCGCCTCGATGTGCCGAGTTACGAAGCCGATGCGCTGCCCCCCGAACTGGCGGCGATGCCTGCGGTCAAGCCGGGGAGCCGCGCGGCGTGAGGGTGCGCGTTGCCGTCGTTGTCGCTGCGTTGCCGCTGCTGGCGGCGTCCGAGCCCGCGAGTTTTGAAGCCCGCATGATAGCCGCTGGTCATGAGGCTGAATTACGAAGCATGTCGCAAACGATGCGCCAGTTTTATGAACTTACTGACGCGACGAGATTGTCTGGCGTCATCGAAGTCTCCGGAAGCGATGGTATGGAGATGCAGGTTCTGAGCCCGGCCGGTGTGCGAACGTTTCGAGGTCACGGATTTTCGATCTGGCGCTGGGCCTCCGTCACCAAACAAATCGTCGCCGTCCTCGTCATGCAGGAGGTCGAGAAGGGCCGCATCGATCTCGACGCCCCCGCGAGCAAGTACCTGCCCGGCGTCGCCATCCCCGGCGGCGATGCGGTCAGCGTCCGCCGCCTGCTCAACCACAGCTCGGGCCTGTTCGATCCCGAGGATGGCCCCAGGGACAAGGACGGCATTCCGCTGACCTATCTGCGCTCGTCGCCAAAGCCCGCGCCCGGCCTCGACGCACAATGCCTGAAACCCTCGGGCCGTGCGCCGGGCGAAGGGTTCCGCTACAACAACTGCGACTATGTCGTGCTCGGCGCGCTGCTGGAGGCGGTGACTGGCAAGCCCTTCGCCACTCTGGTCGCCGAACGCATCGCCAAACCGCTCGGTCTGAAGTCGCTGCGCGTCCTCAAGCCCGGCGACCATGACGATGTCACCGGCGTCGATGAGAAGGGCAATACCGATGCCGATATCGACCCCGGCCGCTTCGGCCCCGCCGCCAATCTGGCGGGGACGGCGGATGACCTTTTGACGTTCGACCGCGCACTGATCGACGGCAAATTGTTGGGCAAGGCGGCGACCGAGACGATGTGGGCGGGCGATCCCAAGCTGGGGTACGCCGCGCTTGGCGTCTGGTCGTACCCGGTCAAGCTCAAGGGCTGCGCAGCTTCCCAGCACATCGTCGAACGCCGCGGCGAGGTCGGCAATGTGCAGGTCCGCAACCTCATCGCCCCCGAACGCGGCATCGCCATCGTCGCCTTCACTGCGACCAGCGCCACCGATTTCGGCGAGCCGTGGCAGGGCAAGGGGCTGACCTACGAACTGCTGTCGGCGGTGTTATGTCCGGAAAGCTGAGCCAGCGTCTGAGATTGGGCGTCAACATCGACCACGTCGCCACCATCCGCAACGCGCGGGGGGGCGAGCATCCCGATCCGGTGCGTGCCGCGCTGCTGGCGGCGGCGGCGGGGGCGGACGGCATCACCGCCCATCTGCGCGAGGACCGGCGGCACATCACCGACACCGATATCGACCGGCTGATGGCCGAGATCGCGCTACCGCTGAACCTTGAGATGGCGGCGACCGAGGAGATGCTGGGCATCGCGCTCGCCCACCGCCCACACGCCGTGTGCATCGTGCCGGAACGCCGCGCCGAGCGCACGACTGAGGGCGGGCTCGACGCGGCGGGGCAGCACAACAGCCTGGCACCGATGGTGGCGCGGCTGCGCGACGCCGGTATCCGCGTCAGCCTGTTCATCGCCCCCGATGCGCGCCAAATCGAGGCGGCGGCGCGACTGGGCGCACCGGTGGTCGAGCTGCACACCGGGCCGTATGCCCATGCGCCCGGCGATGGCCCCGAACTCGCGCGGCTGGTTGCGGCGGCGGAGCTTGGCGCGCGGCTGGGGCTGGAGGTTCATGCCGGCCATGGGCTGACGACGGCGAACGTTGGTCCGGTGGCGGCGATTCCGGGGCTCGCCGAACTCAACATCGGGCATTTCCTGATCGGCGAGGCGGTGTTCGTTGGGTTGGGCGACG
Source organism: Sphingomonadales bacterium (assembly GCA_038211945.1). Taxonomy (GTDB): domain Bacteria; phylum Pseudomonadota; class Alphaproteobacteria; order Sphingomonadales; family Sphingomonadaceae; genus Sandarakinorhabdus. Next base: position 90,353 of record JBBQVA010000006.1, on the reverse strand, counting down.
CGATCCGCCAGATGCGGGCGGCGATGGATGCTGCATGATCATCGGCATCGGCTCCGACCTCTGCAACATCGACCGGATCGAGAATTCGATCACCCGCTTCGGCGACCGCTTCCTCGACCGCATCTACACCGCGACCGAACGTGCCAAGGCCGACCGTCGCAAGATCACCCGCACCGAAACCTATGCCAAGCGTTTCGCCGCCAAGGAGGCGTGTGCCAAGGCGCTCGGCACCGGGCTGCGCCGGGGTGTGTTCTGGCGCGACATGGGGGTGGTCAACCTGCCATCAGGTGCGCCGACAATGGCGCTGACCGGGGGTGCGGCGGCAAGGCTGGCGGAAATCACGCCGCCGGGGCATAGGGCGGCAATTCATCTGACGATCACCGACGACCATCCATGGGCGCAGGCGTTCGTCATCATCGAAGCGATCCCTGAATGAGCGAAGCGGTCATGGTGTCCAAAGCGGCCAAAAAGCCGACCAACTGGGCCAAGGAAGTGTGGGAATTGTTCCTGCTGCTGCTCGCCGTGCTGGGGGTGCACAGCCTGATCGCCAAGCCCTTTTATATCCCGTCGGCGTCGATGCTGCCGGGGCTGTACATCGGCGACCGGCTGATCGTTTCGAAATTTCCTTATGGCTACAGCTATTTGTCGCCGTCGTTCGAGGTTCTGCCGGAAATGAAGGGGCGGCTGTTCGGTAGCCTGCCGGAACGGGGCGACGTCGTTGTGCTGAAATCGCCGACGGCTCATGACGACTGGATTAAACGCGTCATCGGCCTGCCCGGCGATACCGTCGAGATGCGTGGCGGCCAGTTGTGGCTGAACGGCAAAGCGGTACCCAAGGTGCCGGAAGCCCCCTATGTTTTCGCCGTCGCGCCGGTCAATGACCCGCCGGGCAGCCAGGGCCGGATGGACTGTGTCGGCGAGATGCTCCAGCAATATGCGATCAAGCTGCCCGATGGGCGCGCTGGCTGTGCCTTCCCGCGCTTCCGTGAGACGCTGCCCAGCGGCAAATCCTATGATGTGCTCGATACTGCCGATGTCGGCCAGGACAATTATGGCCCGGTGATCGTGCCGGAGGGGCATCTGTTCCTGATGGGCGACAACCGGGACAATTCGGAGGATAGCCGCTTTGATCAGCTGATCGGCGGGCTGGGGATGCTGCCGATCGAAAACCTTGTCGGGCGGGCTGAATTCACCACCTTCTCGCTCGACGGCAATGCGACGCTGAACCCGCTGAGCTGGTTTCAGTCGCTGCGGCCCGGTCGCTATTTCCTCAGCCTGCGCCACGCCCAGCCGGTCGAAGCCGCCAAGGTCCCGCCTGCGTGACGGCGCCACTGCCACCCAGCCCGATCGAGCTCCACGGCAGCCGGGCACGTGGGGCACTGAGCGACGCCGCGATCTGGCTTGGGCTGGCGGCGGCGCTGTTCTTGGCGTGGCAGCTTGCGTCGTCAATCCTGTTGATCCTGGCCGGGGTGGTATTTGCCGCCGGGTTGCAAGGCGGCGTGCATTTGCTCGACCGGGTCTGGCGCGGCCACCGGATGTTCAAGCTCATTCTGATCGTGCTGCTGTTTATTGTGGCGCTGCTTGGTTTTGTCTATTTCGCCGGGACCCAGCTGGCAGCGCAGTTCGGCCAGTTGCAGGCGACGCTGACCGCGCAGAGCGAGCGACTGTCGAAGCTGGCGCAGGAATACGGGCTGTCGACCGGCAAGGGCGGCGGCGATCCGATCACCCAGTTGAAGGCGCAACTTGGCGGGTCGATCAGCAAGATTGCCGTCTTTGTCGGCGGCGTCGCAGGGGCGTTGGGCAGCGCGCTGCTGATTATCGTGCTTGGCATTTTCGTCGCCGCCGACCCGCGGCTGTACGAACGCGGCATCGAATGGCTGACGCCGGAGCCCAAGCGCGCGCAACTGCGCAAGACACTGGAGGCGATGGCGTGGATGCTGCGGCGCTGGGTGGCGGGGCGGCTGGCGCTGATGCTGTTCGAAGGCACGCTGATTTTCATCGGGCTGAGCTTGGTCGGTGCGCCGCTCGCGTTGCTGCTCGGGCTTGTTGCCGGGCTGTTCGCCTTCATCCCCAACATAGGCGCGATCGCCAGCGGCGTGTTAATGGTCGCCATCGGATTTTCGGCGGGGACGACGACTGGCCTGCTGACCATCGCGGTCTATCTGTTCGTCCAGCTCTGCGACAATTTCATCAACCCGATGATCGAAAAGCGCGCTGTCGATCTTGCTCCCGCTGTGGTGCTGGGGGCGCAGCTGCTGTTCGGCGTGCTGTTCGGGATATTGGGGCTGGTTATGGCCGACCCAGCGGTCGCGCTGGTCAAGGTTGGGCTGACCCAGCGCAAAGCTGCTGCCCATCAACCGTCATCCCGGGCTTGACCCGGGACCCATGAACTCGAACGGCTTAGGTCATGGGTCCCGGGTCAAGCCCGGGATGACAATCGAGGCTATTTGCCCTTCACCGCCAGCAGTTCGACATCAAACAACAGGACAGAATTGGGCGGGATAACGCCGCCCGCACCCTTGGAGCCATAGCCAAGCGCCGGGGGTATGGTGAAGCGGTACTTCGACCCGGTATTCATCAGCTGAACGCCCTCGGTCCAGCCGGCGATGACCTGATCGAGCGGGAATACCGCCGGCTGTCCGCGCTGATACGATGAATCGAAGATCGTGCCGTCGAGCAGCTTGCCTTCGTAGTGGACGGCGACCGTGTCGGTGCGCGCTGGCTTGGGGCCGGTGCCCTCTTTGAGCACTTCATATTGAAGGCCGGATGCGGTGGTGATCACGCCGGGGCGTTCCTTGTTGTGCTTGAGATAGGCCATATCCGCCGGACGGATCGCCGCGACCTGACCCTTTGTCCCCGCCCAGATGGCGACGGCGACGACGATCAGAATTAGGACGGCCCCGACCACCCATTTCAGCGCGCCGGATGGACGCGCGGGTGCAGCGGCAGCATCTGCCATGGCGGGAGCCTTCCTAAATCGAATGAGTTATTTGATGCCGTCGCGTTCGGCGCGCTTGCGCTCGAGCTTGCGGGCACGGCGGACTGCTGCAGCCTTTTCACGGGCGCGCTTCTCGCTGGGCTTTTCGTAGTGACGGCGGAGCTTCATCTCGCGGTAGACGCCTTCGCGCTGCAGCTTCTTCTTGAGCGCGCGCAGCGCCTGATCGACATTGTTGTCGCGTACCACGATTTGCATAAGGGCCTTGCCGCTCCATTCACGTAACGGGCCTCAGCATGGCCCGCACTTGTCACAGGGTTGATGGACGCCGGAAGATCAGTCTCCCGGCGCGAGGCGCGGCCCATAGCAGAGGGGAGGACGGGCGGCAAGCGTGGTCGGATGAAGGCTGTTTTCGAGGGTAAATTTCACACCTTGCGCCAAATCGCTCCGTTCATAAAACTCTATCTCTTTTTCAATGTCTTAGAAATGCTAACGCGAATCTGACGCTAGCTGCAATCGAGTAAAACTCGCGCAGCTTTCGACGCAGGTTTAAGGACCCGTAACGGGCCCGCCATCCTGGTCGACCGCGCGTATGAACAGCATGACGAGGGGGCAAACGCTCCGAAGCTTGACACCGGTATCATGCGATCCACTTCTGCTTCACTCGGCCTCCTGGCTCGCGGAGCATCGTCTATTAACCATATGGGGCGTTTTGTCAAGATCAAGGTGCACATCGGCGCGTGCTTGCGGCTTACGCCCCCGCTGCCCTTACCCGTACCACTCCGCGCAGCGCCAGCGATGCCGCACCGAACAGCGGCCCGCGCGCCCGCATCCCGACCGCGCGCAGCAGCATCCGCACACCGTTCTCGACATGGGCGCGGCGGTACAGGGCGGCGACGCGCGCACCATAGGTCCGGGCATGAGCGCGTGGGTGGCAGATGGCCGAGGGGTCGGTGGGCGCGATGTTGGCGGCGTACCAAGCCCAGCCAAGTTCATCGTCATCGGCTTCGGCGAACCGCGTAGCGGCAACCTTTGCAGCTTCGGCGCGGCCCAGCGGCGGATATCGCCGGGCATGATCGGCGAACAGTTTGTAATGGCGGAATTCGTCGGCGGCGACACGTCCTGCGACTTCGGCAAGGACCGGCTCGCGCGCCGCGTCACGCAGCGCCGAGTAAAAACTCGACGTGCCTGTCTCGACGACCTGGCGTGCGACCAATTCTCCGGCGCGGCTGCCGCGAACCGAACCGCCATCACCGGGCGGAATGTGGAAACCGGCCTGAAATATCTTCAGCGCCGCATCGAAATCGAAATCCGGATCGGCCAGCGTTGCCCAACGGGCCAGTGCCGCGCCGTGCTGACGCTCCTCGGCTCCCCATTGCTCGGCAGCGGCAACAAAGATGTCGTCGCCGGCGAACACGTTCTGCAGATAGGCGACATAATCGGCTGCATTAGCCTCGACCAACGCCGCTGTCTTGACGACGGCAAGCAGGTTCGCATCGACCTTCTCCGGCGCAAACCGCTGCCAGTCGATGTCTTCCAACGTCCAGTGCAGCAAATTGCAACTCCCGCGCGGTGACCCACATTTGTTATACGCGCGACACGTCTATTGCGGACCGGCTTGGCAGAAATGTGGCACAGCTGTGGCGTTAGCGCCACAGCAGGGCGATGACAGCCGGGCCAGCGGTGATTAAGGATCGGTGTGCGCGGAACTTCGCGTTGCTGGGGATTACCATGGCCACCGTCCACGTCCTCAACGGGCCGAACCTCAACCTGCTCGGCGAGCGCGAGCCCGAGATTTACGGCAGCGAGACCCTCGCCGATGTCGAGGCGCGGTGCCGTACGGCGACCGCCGCCGCCGGGCTGACGCTGGAATTTCGCCAGACCAATGCCGAGCATGAGATGGTCGGCTGGATCCAGGCGGCGCGGCGTGGGGCGGCAGGCATCGTCATCAACCCGGCGGCGTTCAGCTATGCGGGCTATCCGGTGCTCGACGCGCTCAAGCTGTGTGACTGCCCGATCATCGAGGTTCACATCTCCAACATCCACCGCCGCGAAGCGTGGCGGGCGCACTCGATCATCAGCCAGGCGGCGACGGGGACGATCTGCGGTCTTGGCACGCACGGCTATGTGCTGGCGATCAAGCATATCGTGGCACTGATGCGTTAAAGTTCGCCCTTGGCCTGGCCGTGGGCGAGCACCGCGAACAACCCGGTGCCGCCGATGATATTGCCGAGCAGCGTGGGCAACAGGATGCCTGCCATCGCCGCGCCGAAGCCGATCCGGCCCGCCAGCCACAGCGTCCACATCTCGGTCGATCCGGCGATGACGTGGCTGAACCCGCCGATGGTGATGGTGTAGGTGATGGCAAAATTCGCCCAGTTCGGCTGGGTGGCGACGGGCAGCACGGCGGTCACGGTATTTTCGGTGAACAGCTGCAACCGCCCCATGATCGCGATGATGAAACCGACGGTATAGCCCAGCCCCGAAACCAGTTCGGCCCACGGTTCATCGGGCAGGCGGACGCGCAGCGCGGCCTCGGCAATCACAGAGGCGCTGATCGAAACGCCCCCGACCAAGCCCGCGAGCGCCAACGCGAGCGGTGGTCGCGCCGCCCCCTCGTCGCCCTGTTGGCGGATGACTTCATGGACGACGCGCGACGATCCCGCCTTGCGTTCGGTGACCTCGCGGACTTCTGCCTCGCTGAGGTCGGCGGCGGGATCGGCGGGCTTTGCCGGCTTCTTCGCCGTCATTGCGGCACGGCATTGACAGCGGCGATATGCGGCGCATTCGGCGCACGCGACGCGTACCAGGCCGACACGGCGGCGATTTCGGCGTCGGTCAGCCCGCGCGCTTCGGTCACCATCGGATCGGCGACGCCCTTGGCGCGAATGCCGGCGCGGTACAGCCGCAGCTGGGCGGCGAGATAGGGCCCGTACTGGCCGTCGATGGCGGGGAACAGCTTGGCCGCCGATTTGGTGATGTCGTGGCAATTGGCGCAGGCGCCGACCTTGCGATCCGCAAGGCCTGCGGTGGCGATGGTTTCTCCAAGCGCCAGTGTCGCCGCGCTGGCGCCGGGTTGTTCGGACAGCCGCTTTGGCTGGGCGGTGTAATAACTGGTCAGCGCGTCGATCTGCGCGTCGGAAAGCTGGATCGCGACATTCTGAATATAGCCGCTGTGGCGGTCCCCGGCGCGGTAGCGTTGCAGCGCCTCGCGGAAATAGCCGGCATCGAGCAGCGCGATATTGGGGAAGCCGCCGCCGGGCCGCCCAGCGCCGTCTACGCCGTGGCAGCGGACGCAGGTTTCAAGCGGGCTGACGACGCCGCCAAAGCTGTCGAAGCCGATAACCGGGGCGGTATAGGCGCTGTCGCTCGCTGCGGCGGTGTTCCAGTTCAGCAGGCGAAAGCTGGTCGGCCTGAAGTCACCGAGCGGCGGCACCGCCGCGGGTGCCGGCTTGGTGGCGTCGCCATAGGCAAGTGCAGTATATTGTGCTGTCGTCAGCTTGGGCAGTTGGCGCAGGAAAGCCACCAATGCCCAGGCTTCGTCGTCGCGGTCCTGCGCGCCCCAGGCCGGCATCGCCGAATATTTGACCCCGTGCTTGACGATATAGAACAGTTCGCGGTCGCTCCACATCGCCTGATCGGTGACGAGATATTGCGGGGTCGGCATCATCGCCAGCGCGACGCTGTTCTGGCCGAGGCCCGGCCCGCCGTGGCAATGCGGCAGGCCATGCCGTAATAGGCCGCGCCCTTGGTAACATTGCCCTGCGAGAACAGGTCGGCAGGAATAACCGCGTCGCTAGAGTGCGCCGACGTCGAGCGTTCGAAGGTGTAGTGCAGGAAACGCGCCCAGCCGTCGGGGTGGGGGGTCGAGGCTGCGAGATTGAGGATGCCGCTGGTCACCATCAAAACCGCGCCGATGATGCCGACGGCCGCCACCACCAGCGCCGGGCCGACCAGTTCGGTCCAGCTTTGTGGAAAGACGGCGGCGAGGAACGGGCGGGGGCGAAGGAAATCGGCTTCGGCGCGTTCGGCACGCAACAGCTCCTCGCGCTTGTCCTCGGCCATTGCGAGCTGCTCCTTGGTTTCGGATGCGTAATGCCCGGCAGTGACAAGCGTTCCGCTTCCCAATCGCCGCGGGGGCTGATAGGCAGCGACTTTAATGGACCGTTCGCCGCACCCCGCCATCGCCGCCGGTGCGCACCCGTTTCCGCATTCGCATCTGCTCGGCATCGCCGGGCTGCAGGCATGGGAGATGCTGTTCCTGCTCGATGAGGCGGAACGCTGGGTCGGGGTCAACCGCAGCCGTCAGAAGCACGGTGAGCAATTGGCCGGGTTGACCCAGATCAATGCGTTTTTCGAGAATTCGACGCGGACGCTGCTGAGCTTTGAGATTGCTGGCAAGCGGTTGGGGGCCGATGTCGTCAATCTGGGCGCCAGCGGATCATCGATGAAGAAGGGCGAGACGCTGCTCGATACGGCGTCGACGCTCAACGCCATGCACCCCGATATGCTGGTCATTCGCCACGGATCGTCGGGAGCGGTCCAGCTGATTGCCGAAAAGGTCGATTGCCCGGTGTTGAACGCCGGCGACGGGCGGCACGAGCATCCGACGCAGGCGCTGCTGGATGCGCTGACCATCCGCCGCCGCAAGGGGCGGATCGAGGGGCTGACGGTGGCGATCTGCGGCGACATTCTGCATTCGCGGGTGGCGCGGTCGAACTTCCAGCTGCTGACTGCGCTGGGCGCGCGGATCCGCGCGGTCGCGCCGCCGACGCTGCTGCCGCCCGATGTCGGGCATCTGGGGGCAGAGAGCTTTACCGACATGGACAAGGGGCTGGCGGGCGCGGATGTGGTGATGATGCTGCGCCTGCAGACCGAGCGGATGGACGGAGCGTATGTGCCTTCGACGCGCGAATATTTCCGCTTTTATGGTCTGACCGAAGCGCGGCTGAGCCATGCTGCATCCGATGTGCTGGTCATGCACCCGGGGCCGATGAACCGAGGGGTGGAGATCGACGGTGCCATTGCCGATGACATTGCACGATCGGCGGTGACCGAGCAGGTCGAGATGGGCGTGGCGGTGCGGATGGCGTGTCTGGATGTGCTGACGCGGACGCGGCGGGGGGCGTGGTGAGGCCCATCGCCATCACCGGCGGCCGGGTGGTCGATCCAGCCAGCGGTTTCGACGCCCCGGCGATGGTCGTCATACGCGACCGCGTCGTCGCCGGGATCGGCAACGACGCCCCACCCGCCGATGCGGAGATCATCGACGCCACCGGCCTTGTCATCGCCCCGGGGCTGATCGATGCCGGGGTGTTCCGTGCCGACGCCGCCGCCTGCCACGCCGGGGGCATCACCCGCGTCGTGCTGATGCCCGACCAGCGGCCGCCGCTCGACGATCCGGCGCTGGTCAGCTTCGCCCAGCAGATGGGCAAGCCCGACGTCTGGGTGCATCCGCTGGTCGCCGCGACGCGGGGCTTGGAGGGGCATGAGCTCGCCGAAATCGGGCTGGCGCGCGAGGCAGGGGCGGTCGGTGTCGCGACGGGTCGCCACGGCATCGCGTCCGCCGCCGTCATGCACCGGCTGCTGAGCTATGCCAGCGCCTTTGACATGGTTGTTGTCACCCACGCCGAAGACGCCGCACTGACGGCAGGGGCGGTGGCGACCGAGGGCGATTACGCGACGCGGCTCGGCCTGCCCGCCGCCCCCGCCTTTGCCGAGGCAATGGCGGTGGCGCGCGACATCCGCCTCGCTGAAGCCACGGGGGCGCGGCTGCACATCCGTCAGGTCACGACCGCCGAGGGGTTGGACTTGGTGCGGGCCGCGCGCGCGCGCGGCGTTCGGGTGACGGCGGGAATCACACCCGCCCACTGGCTGTTGGGCGAGACGGCGGTGGCGGGGTTCCGCAGCTTTGCGCGCCTGTCGCCGCCGCTGCGCGCCGATGCCGACCGCCGTGCCGTCGCCGACGCCATCGCCGACGGCACCATCGCCGTCATCGCCTCCGGCCATGATCCGCGCACTCAGGAGGATAAGCGCCTGCCCTTCGCCGATGCGGCTCCGGGAATGGCCGGAGCCGAAACATTGCTCGCGCTGTCGCTGTCGCTCGTTCAGACGGGGGCAATGACGCTGGGTGCAGTTTTGCGGACGATGACGGATGCTCCTGCACGGCTGTTCGGATTGGCGGGCGGTGTTCTGGCGACCGGTGCGCCCGCCGACCTGATGCTGTTCGATCCGGGTGCGCCATGGCGCATCGATGGGGCGGCGTTTCGTGGCGCGGGCAACACGCCGTTCGACGGACTGCCGGTACAGGGACGGGTGCAGATGACGATCAAGGGCGGGGATGTGGTTTGGCGCGGATAGGATTTCTGGTCGCGGCGTTACTGCTCACGGGACCGGCATTTGCCGACGAAGGTAGCGCGACGGTAAAATCGGGGGTCGAGAAATGGACCGCCGGGGATTCGGCCGGTGCCGTCGCCATCTGGCAGCCCTTTGCCGCGCAGGGTGACGCCGACGCGGCCTTCAACATGGGCCAGGCGTACAAGCTGGGTCGCGGGGTTGCCAAAGACCCGGTCAAGGCGCGTGACTATTACCGACAGGCGGCGACCAAGGGGCACCTTCCGGCGCAAGCCAACCTTGGCATCCTGTTGTTTCAGGCCGGGGAAAAGCCCGAAGCGATGCGCTGGCTGAAGGCCGCCGCCGACAAGGGCGAGACCCGCGCGCAATATGTCTTTGGCATCGCCACCTTCAACGGCGACGGCACGCCGCGCAACCTGGGGCTGGCATACGGCTATTTGCTGCGCGCCTCGGCGCAGGGACTGAGCCAGGCGACGAGCGCGCTGGCCTCGCTGGGCCCGTCGCTGTCGCCGGTCGACCGCGCCAATGGCGAGGCGGTCAGCGCCAGCCTCGCAGCGGGGCAGGGGATCCCGACGGCGCTGGTGACGCGCCCGTTGCCGCCGCTGACTCGCAATGAAACGCTGAAACAACCGCCGAGTGGAACGCTGCCGGTGCAGACCGCGCCGGTGACACCGCCGATCGTCAACGCCACGCCGCCGCCGGTTGCCGTCAAGGCGACGCCGGTCGTCGTCCAGCCCAAACCGGCCCCGGTCGTGGCCGAACCGCTCAAGGTTGCCGTGCCCAAGCCCGATCCAGCGCCGGCGCTTGTCGCGCCACCCAAGGTTGAGCCTGCGCCGGTCGCAGCACCGAAGCCCGATGCTGTCGAGCCCAAGCCGATGCCCGTCGAGGTCAAAGCGGTGCCGGTCCCCACCGCCGCGCCGCCTGTTATTGCGCCGCCGGTCGCAGCGCCGAAGCCCGTGATTGTCAAACCCGCCCCAGCCAAAGTCGTGCCGCCCGTCGCCAAGCCTTTGCCCGAAGGCTGGCGCGTCCAGCTGGGTGCGTTTTCCAAGCGCAGCCTGGCCGATGAGGCCTGGGCGGCGATCAAGCGTGAGCAGAAGGACGCCATCGGCACCGCCAAGCCGCTGTTCGACGCCGATGGCCCGGTGGTGAAGCTGCAACTGGGGCCGTACCCGACCAAAACGGCGGCGCGTGACGCCTGCGCCAAACTGGCGTTTGCCGGGCGCGCGTGTTTCGTGACGGGCGGGTAGTTTCGGGCGCGCAGTCTCGCTAGGGTCGACAAAACCCTTGGGAGATTGCGACGATGAAGGCCCTGCAGTGCGTCGAACACGGCCCGCCGGAAAAGCTTGTCCTTAATGACATCCCTATGCCCGAGCCCGGCCCCGGCCAGGTTCGCGTTCGCGTCGTTGCGGCGGGGGTCAATTTTCCCGATTCACTGATCATCCAGAACCTCTATCAGTTCAAACCGCCGCTGCCTTTCTCTCCGGGTGGCGAGGCGGCGGGGACGGTCGACGCGGTCGGCGAGGGCATCACCGACCTCAAGATCGGCGACCGCGTCGTCGCGATGACCGGCAATGGCTGCATGGCCGAACAGGTCATCGCCAACCGCGCGCAGGTCGTGCCGATTCCGGGCGACATGCCGTTCGACATCGCCAGCGGTTTCACCATGACCTATGGCACCTCGCACCACGCGCTCAAGCAGCGCGCGCAGCTGCAGCCCGGCGAGACGTTGCTGGTGCTGGGCGCGGCGGGCGGCGTCGGGCTGACGGCAGTCGAGCTCGGCAAGCTGATGGGCGCGCGCGTCATCGCCGCCGCCTCGACCGACGAAAAACTGGCGCTGTGCCGCGAATACGGCGCCGACGAGACGATCAACTACGCCACCGAGGACCTGAAAACCCGTCTGAAGGAACTTGCTCCCAAGGGTGTCGACGTCGTCTATGATCCGGTTGGCGACCGCTACGCCGAACCGGCCTTCCGCGGCATCGGCTGGAAGGGGCGGTATCTGGTCGTGGGTTTTGCCGGTGGCGCGATCCCATCGCTGCCGCTCAACCTGACGCTGATCAAAGGGGCCAGCATCGTCGGCGTGTTCTGGGGCGCGTTCACCCAGGCCGAACCGGCGGAGCACCGGGCCAACATGGCGGAATTGATGGAATGGTACCGGACGGGGAAGTTGAAGCCGCACGTGTCAAAGAAGTTTCCGCTGGCCGAGGGTGCGGCGGCGATCCGCTGGATGATGGACCGGAAGGCGGTTGGGAAGGTGGTGCTAGAGGGGTGAATTCATCAGTACTTCTTCGGGGAGGGGTGGGACATGCCAAGATACGAATGCTTGAGGTGCTCAGAAACAACTCGTGAGGTAATTCTCGCCGCGCGAGCCTGCGGAAAGCCATATTGTGGCTTCAAAAATGGTAAATATCGTCAACAGCAGCCAGGAGATCAACGGCGTGACAGCCCTCAAGAACCGCTTTCTATAGGTTCTGCACTTTTAGGAGGGCTTATAGGAGGGGCAGTTTGTGGAGTGATTGCAGGCACGTGTACATTTTTCTTGGTAATGTTTTACGGACTTAGTCACGGCAGTTTTGGTTTATCAGGCGAAGCTTTGGATAAGTATTGCTTTTCGGCAGCCAATTTAATTGGTAACATAGTTTTCGTTGGTGCTTGGATCGGATATTTTTATCACTTCCGTAACAAGGGCGTCTAAGTTTAGTCATCTGTAAATAAGGCCAGCGGGTTCCTAGTGCCCTGTAATACTCACGCCATTTCCAGATTTCACGCAGGTCATGCTCCGCCAACGGCCTTCGGAAAACACGGCTCATTCGGCGGCGTCTTGGATCCCGACGAACTCGATACGCGCAGTGCGGATGATCTCTTCCATATCCAGCGGTGTCGCCGGGCCGCTGTCGATGCCTTCCTGGATCGCGTTGCGCAGCCAGGCGATCGATGCCTCATGCTGTTCGGCTTTGATCTGCAGCTGTTCCAGCGCATCGCGGATGACTTCGACGGGGGTGTCATAGGCACCGCTGTCGACCTGCTGCTGGACAAAGGCGTCGAGCGACGGCGGGAGGGCGATGGTTAGCGCGTCCATGTAATTAATCTATGACGAATGGGCTATAGTGTCAAAGCGCCCACCGCCCAGCCGCCGCGTCATCCGCCGCCTTCGCCTCAACCCAACCGGCCCCCTCGCGCTTCCAGAACGGTGCGCGGGTTTTGAGCCAGTCCATCAGGAATTCCGCCGCCTGGAACGCCTCGCCCCGGTGGGCGGCGGCGATGGCGACGAGGACGATGGGGTCGGCGGGCTCGAGCGCGCCGTGGCGGTGGATGACGGTGCCGGCCAGGATCGCCCAGCGCGCCTCCGCCTCACGCGCGATGGCGGCGAGCTGGCGTTCGGTCATGCCGGGGTAGTGCTCAAGCGCCAGCGGGTGATCGCGGACAAGGCCGGTGAAGGTGACCAGCGCGCCGATGTCGGTGCGGGCGTTGGTGAGGGCGGCTGTTTCGACGCTCAGGTCGAAGGGTTCGGTCTGGACGCGGGTGGTGATCACCCCCCGGTCACCGGCGGGAAGATGGCGATTTCCTTGGCCTCGGTCACGCGAGCATCCATCCCGGCAAAATCCTGATCGACAGCCACCCGCACAGCGCTGCGGTCCGCCAGCGCCGCTGCATGTCCCGGCGACCTTGCCGCCAGCCAGTCGAGCAGATCGGCCACCGTCACCACCGACGCGGGCGGCGATACATCCTCCTCGCCGCATCCGATCCGCTCGCGGACCCAGGCGAAATACAGCAGCTTCACGCCATGTGCTTCAGGCCAACGCGGAGATAGTCGTACCCCGTCACCAGCGTCAGTCCGGCCGCCACCCACAGGCAGGCGATGCCAACCTGGAACGCCGGCAGCCACGGAAACAGTGCCCCCGCTCCGGCCAACACCAGCGCCCCCAGCGCGATCATCTGGAATGCCGTCTTCCACTTCGCCAGCTGCGATACCGGCAGCGAAACCTGCAGCCCGGCCAGAAATTCGCGCAGGCCCGACACGATGATCTCACGCAGCAGGATGATCAGCGCGGCGATCACCGCCAGCCCGTGCACCAGCCCCGAATGGACCAGCATGACGATGGTCGCTGCGACCATGATCTTGTCGGCGATGGGGTCGAGGAACACGCCGATCTTGCTGACCGTGCCCCGCGCCCGCGCCAGATAGCCGTCGAGGTAATCGGTGGCTCCGGCAATGCTGAACAACACGAATGCCGTCAGCCAGCGCCATGAAGCTGCATTTGAAGAGAGGGGGGGCTCCCACATCAACGCCACCAGCAGCGGCACTGCAAAGATGCGGCTGAGCGTCAGCAGATTGGGAAGGGTGGACAACACAGGGGCTGTCTAGGCAATCATGCGCCGCCAAACAACCGGAGCCCTCATGCCACAGTCCATGAACGTCAGCGAAGCCGTTACCTCCCGCCGCTCGGTGCGCGGATTTCTGGACACGCCGGTCGATCCGGCAGTGATCCGGCGCGTGGTTGAAAAGGCGGCGCGGGCTCCGTCGGGGGGCAATCTCCAGCCGTGGCATATCGATGTCATCGGCGGCGAACCGCTGGTCGAACTGAAGGCGATCATGGCCAAGCGGGTGTTCGAAATGCCCAAGGGGGAGCCGCCGGAATACGCCATCTATCCGGAGGTGCTGCCCGAGCCGTACCGCGATTACCGCTTTGCCGTCGGTGAGGAGCTATACCGCGCGCTGGGCATTCCACGGGAGAACAAGGCCGGGCGGATGATGTGGTTTGCGCGCAATTTCAACTTCTTCGGCGCGCCGCTCGCGTTGTTCTGCACCGTTGCCAAGACAATGGGGCCGCCGCAGTGGAGCGACCTGGGCATGTATTTGCAGACCTTGATGCTGCTGCTGCGCGAGGAGGGCCTTGATAGCTGCGCGCAGGAATGCTGGGCGATTTATCCGCAGACGGTTGGTGCATTCCTTGGCACGCCGCCCGAACGGATGCTGTTCTGCGGCATGGCGATCGGCTTTGAAGATATTGCCGACAAGGCCAATGCGGCGCGCCCGGCGCGGGCGGCGCTCGACAGTTTCGCGACGTTCCGGGGGCTTTAGACGACGCCGAAGTGCCGCAGCGCCAGGGTCACGATGACGGCGATCAATACGACGAGCGACGCCCCCGCCGACAGCATGAAGCCCAGGCTGCGGCTTTGGCCGCGCGAATAGGTTTCGATATAAAGGATGCGCCCGAAGCACCACAGCGCGCCATAGATGCTCGCCGAAACATCGCCCCAGACATAGGCGGCAAGGCCGAGCAGCGGCAGGAACACCACCATCTGTTCGACGGTGTTCTGCTGGGCGCGGAAGGTGCGTTCAAAACCCGGGTCGCCGGTCACCGCCGGGGCCTCCACCTTATACTTGCCGCGCGCCCCGCCGACCTTGAGCACCGCGTAGATGTAGATGGCGATCGCTGCCAGCAGCGTGGCGATGGTTAATGGAAATCCGTGCATGGTCGCGCCCCCAAAAGTTAGCGCGCATTTAACGCCAAAGCCCGGCGGTTAAAAGCCCTGCAACCTGCCACCGACTTGTCATATTTCAGCCCCTTGCCGAGTGGCGGAGCATTGCCTATCTTGGCTGTGTCGCGGTGCCGTTTCCCCCCTTTGCGGTGGCGCGATAGTGGCCGGTTCGCCGGTCATTCCTCCCTGAACCCTGGCCGCCCTGCGTGAAAACGCGGGGCGGTTTTTTTATGGGCTATTCGGCTGCCTCGCGTCGCCACGCCTGCAGGCCCAGTTGCGGGGCGGCGGCGATGACTGCGGGGCCAAGTGCCGCGAGCTGCTCGGCGACCTTGGCAAACCCCAGATGGCGGACCATGCGCGCCGGGTCCATGTACAGGCCGCGGTCGATTTCAATCTGCACCGCATGGATCCCGCTCAGCGGCGCGCCGTGGCATTCGGTGGTATAGCCCCCGGCGTAGGGGTTGTTGCGCGCCACCCGCCAGCCTGCGGCGACGAAGTGCCGTTCGACCAGCGCGACCAGTTCGCCCGCTGCGCTGCTGCCATGGCGGTCGCCAAGCACGATCTGCGGCGGGCGGATTCCCGCCGGAGCAGGCATCGAATGGCAATCGATGAGGATGGCATAGCCGTGGACGCTGCGGGCGCGGTCGAGCAGTTCGGCGATGCGGGCGTGATAGGGTCGGTGGACCTGTGCCAGCCGGTCGCGCCCGTCATCGGTGGCGACCCGGCGGCGATAGATGTCGAGGCCCTGCGCCGCGACGCGGGGCATCACACCGAGCCCGGCGGCAACGCGATCGGTCGCTCGCGGTGGTGTCGGTGCGACATCGCCCTCGAACATCGCCGCTTCGACCTCGTCCTCGGCGCGGTTGAGGTCGAGCCAGGCACGGCCAAAGCGGGCACGGACGACGGGGATTTCCCCGACACCATCGAGCAGCGCATCGACGAAGGGGTCTTCGGCGCGCCGCAGCTGCGCCAGCGTCAGCGCGGTCGCCGCCAGAAACGCCGATGGATAGTCACGCCCGGAATGCGGCGACGCGAACAGCAGCGGACAGTCGCCGGACGTGTCGCCCGAGACGGTGAAGCCCGAAAGAGTCGAATCGCCCATCGCTGTGACATTAGGGGGCGTGCCCGGCGTCCGCCACCCGGCCCTTGCATCCGCGCCGCCCCGCCGTTAGAGGCTCCGCCCAGAGTGGGCGCGTAGCTCAGTGGTAGAGCACTGTGTTGACATCGCAGGGGTCGCAAGTTCAATCCTTGCCGCGCCCACCATTTTTCCCCTAGGAAAGCCATCGAAGATCAAGTGTTTAGGCGGGCCATACCGGCTCCCTAATCATTGGCTTGGCCATCGTTTCGCTCGCTGAACACAACGCCAACACAGCGGGGCACCATGGCTACCATCACGAAGCGGACCAACGGCTGGAGCGCGCAAATCAGGCGCAAGGGCTATCCGTCGCAGACACGGACGTTGGCCACACGGGCCGATGCTCAGGCTTGGGCGCGCGAACAGGAAGCCCGGATCGACAAGGCTCAGGCCCCAATTAATCATCGGCTGCTCAAGGCCACCAGCTTGGGTGACATACTTCGGCGCTACCTGATCGAGGTGACGCCGCTAAAGCGTAGTGCCACCACAGAGGCCCTTCGGCTCAACAAGTTTCTTCGCGAGCAAGCCATCGCAATGCTCCCACTTGCCGACCTGACATCGAGCATCTTCTCCAGCTATCGGGACGAACGAATGGCACTGGTCAAAGCCGGGACCATTCACCGCGAGCTTGGCCTGATCCGCCACGCGCTAGAGGTGGCGAAGCGGGACTGGAACATTGTGTTGGCCGACAATCCGATAGACCGGGTCCGGCTTCCAACCCTGCGCAATGCTCGCGACAGGCGGCTGAGAGACGGCGAGCTAGGCAGGCTGGAGGCGGCTCTGGAACGGTCTAGGAACCCCCTGTTCGCCCCGGTGGTACGCTTTGCCATTCACACTGGGATGCGCCGTGGTGAGCTTCTGGCGCTGACGTGGGACAACGTGCGGCTGGCGGAGAGGACGGCCCATATCCCTGATACCAAGACAGGAGTTCCGCGCACGATCCCACTCACCGACGCCGCGCTAGACGTGCTGGCAACGCGGGGCGATGCCCGGTCGAAGGGGCGCGTTTTCCCTCTGTCCATGGAGGCGCTGAAACAGGGCTGGGAGCGCGTCCGCGACCGGGCGGGACTAGGTGACCTGCATTTCCATGACCTTCGCCACGAGGCAATCTCGCGCTTCTGTGAGATGGTGTAGCCAGACGTGCTTCGGGCGGCGGGTCGAGAAGCAGGATCGAAATAGTCGAGCTCGAGCTAGGCAGTCTGAAGACAAAGATTATTGCAGCTGCATCGCTAGTCGTCACTTCGGCCCAGCTCGCAGTTGCTATTGCCGCTGAGCTTAAGACAAGTCCACCTGCGGCAAAGGCGACGCTCGCAATTATCGAAAATTCTCCGGGAGCTGTCGTTTTCGTATCAGGTGGAGGTGTCAACGCAAAGCCGGTGCTCGAAGACGATGTGCGTGCGGCAGCCATGCTACGACCTAGCCCCCAAAAAGAGCGTGGGGTAGAGATTTTGTCTGGCCCGCAAGGCGGCTTTGTAAGAAACATCGGACACGAATTTTACGTTGAGTTAGACAGCCGCCCTAACCTTTATATCAAGATTAGGGATCAGCGTGAAACTGACGAGCCGTTCGAGGATGGTTCGCGCTACACTCTCGAAGGCGATGCTCACATTGGATCTCAAGGGCGTCCTAGCTTCTTCCTTGTTAACCACGCCATTCTGCTCGGATAGCAGTGGTGCCTAGTGGCGGTCGCCGGTGTGAAGCCAACACAATCCCAACACACTGCGGCTTGAAAACGACGGCAATTAGCGCGTAGGTAGCTAACGAGTGAGAAGTTAGGCTAAGCAATTTCATTGGCTTAGGGAGAGTGGGCGCGTAGCTCAGTGGTAGAGCACTGTGTTGACATCGCAGGGGTCGCAAGTTCAATCCTTGCCGCGCCCACCATAGCCGCCACGGGTGGCCATTTAACCTTTAGTAAATCCATCGGCTTTCGCGCTAATACGCTGATTATGAAGCTCTAATCGCAACTAACGCGAAACTAACGCGATCCCTGGAACAGTGTTTTCCTTTTCCGTCTTCCGGCAAACGGACCGGGCGAAGGCGACACATAACCTATCCGATTGTAAACGTCGAGGGTCAGAAGTTGAATCCCGCCTCCACGCCGATCCGCCGCCGCGCGCCGGGTGAGATGAAGGTGCCGCCGAACTCGATCGCCGGGATCGCCTCGTTCAGATATTTCCGGTCGAACAGGTTTTCAGCAAACCCCGTCAGCTTCCAGTTCTTGCCCTCGATGCCGATGCGCAAATTGGCAATGGCAAAGGCCTTGCGCTGGGTGATGGTGTAGTTGGCGTTGCCGACGAACGCGGGCAGCGCCAGTGCGCTGATCGGCAGCAGGCCGGAGAACAACGTCGGCCGCTCCTGCGCCTGCACGGTATGGAACCACGTCGGCCCGGTGATGCGGTAATCGGCACGCAGCGTCAGTTTCAGGCTGTCGCTGACCGGCTCGACGATCTGGGTGCCCAGGTTGATCGTATAGTCGGCGGTGTAGGGCGATTTGTTGCCGACGGTGTAGGGGCGCGAGGCGTTGGCCTTGATCTCGCTGCCGGTGACATTGCCAGCCGCGAACGCTGACCAGCCATTGACGATGCGAACGTTCAGATTGGCCTCGCCGCCGTACAGGTCGACCTTGTCGATGTTGGAGACAACGCGCAGCAGTCCGAAGCTGCCGACGAAGAATTCGAAGAACTGCATGTCACGGACCTGGGTGTAATAGCCCGCCAGGTCATAGGTGACGCGGTTGTCCCACAGATTGCCCTTGAGGCCGACCTCGAACGCGGACGAGCGTTCCTTGCGATATTGGTCGTTGATCAGGACGTTGGCGTTGATCGTGCCCGGCGTCACGCCATTGTCGAAACTGCCCGCGACGATCGCCGCCGAGCCCTGATTGTTGAAGCCGCCCGATTTGAAGCCGACGCCCCAGTCGGCGTAGAGGTTGGTCTGGTCGTCGAGCTTCAGGCTGGCGGTTAGCTTGGGCTCCAGCTGGCGGAAGCTGGCGGATTTGGGCGGGATCGCCGCGCCGTTCTGGCCGGGATTGATCGGGCCGCCGGTGATCGGATCAAGGACGAAGGGCACAAGGTTGACGTCCTTGCGGTCCTCGATGTCGTAACGCAGCGCGATGCCGAGCTTGAGTGACTTGGTCGGGGTGTAGTCGGCCGAACCGAACCCGGCATAGACGTTGGTGGTGAAATTATCCTCGAACAGCTGCGACGTGGGGTTCGACGACCCCGGCGGGTTGTACAGCGCGCCCGACACGCCCTGGCCGAGATCGGCCCCCAGGCTGACACCGGTGAGCCGGTCGATGTGGAGATAATAGGCGCCGAGCTGCCATTGCAGCGGGCCGCCAGCGGTGGAGATCAGCCGGACTTCGCCCGAATAATCCTTCTGGTTGCGGACCTGCAGCTGGGTGCCATCGCACGTCGTCGGCGAATAGGCGCCGAAGGTCGAGCCGTTGGCGGGGGCGAAGATGAAGGGCACCGGAATCTGGCCGATGAAGGTCGGTGGGTTGGTCTTGAACCCGGTCAGTGCCGCCGTCGTCGCAAAGCATTTGGCGTTGACCGCCTGGCTGGTCGGATTGGCGATGTTGGAGATGTAGCGCGCGAAATCGGCGGAGGTGCCGTCGGCGGTCAGGCTCTGCTTGACGTCGCTGTACAACGCCCAGGCCGACAGTTTCATGCCGTCCCAGTCATGGTCGACCTTGCCCGAAAGTTCGAAGGTCCGCTGTTTGTTGGTCGGGCGGATGTTGCTGTAATAATTGAACGGGTGGCTGTTGACGTTCTCGTTGAAGGCCGGGTTGACGGCGGCGAAATTGGGCAGCTGAAAGGCTGAGTTGAAGTTGATCGACGCGCCGGTCAGCTTTTCGTACCGCGCCTTCAAATCGATCGTCGTGCTGTCACCCGCCTTGAGCACCAGCCGCGCGTCGACGGAGCCGCTTTCCTGATCGTCGATGGTCTTGGAATTGTTGAGGTAGACGTTCCGGTAATAGCCATCGGTGGTGTAATAGTGGCCCGACACGACAAAGCCCGCATTCGGGCTGATCGGCCCGGCGATATAGGCGTTGATTTCGCCTGTCTTTTGCTCGGCATAGCTGGCGGTGACGGCACCTTCCAGCACATCGCCGGGCTTGATGGTGGTGACGACGATGGCCCCGGCGGCGGCGTTGCGGCCATATAAAGCGCCCTGCGGCCCCTTCAGCACTTCGATCTGGCGCAGCGTGCCCTGATTCTGGTTGAGCTGGGCGATATTGGTCTTGAGAATGCCGTCGACGACCAGCGCCACCGACGATTCGGCGTCGCGCGCGCCGTTCAGCCCGCGAATGTTGATCTGGGTGTCGCCAGCCTCGGCAGTGCCGGTGACGATGGTGACGCCGGGAATCAGCGGCACGAAATCCTGGGCGCGGGTGACGCCGGTTCGCGCCAGCGTGTCGGCGGTCAGCACGCTGACCGAGGCGGGAACGTCGATCAGTCGCTCGCTCTGGCGGCGCGCGGTGACGATGATATCGCCTTCGTTGGTGGCAGGCACGGGGGCCGCGACGCTCTGGGCGGTGGCGGGCAGCGCGACACTCGCCAGCAGCAGCGCCAGTGTCAGCTTCGTGCGCGGATCGCGGATCATGGTCGTCCCCCTTTGAATCGTCATGCTATCCGAACAGCGACAAACAGTATGACAAATTGTCCGGACAACTTGGCATATCGTGCGGCGCTTTGTATATGACTTAAGTGTCACACTCTCCCGCCATTTCCATTGTCGAGGTTTCCCCTCGGGACGGCCTTCAGAACGAAGCCGGCTTCGTCGAAACTATTGATAAGCTAGAACTAATTTACCGCCTGATCGGTACAGGGGCGAAACGGATCGAGGTGGCAAGCTTCGTCAATCCGCGTCGCGTGCCACAAATGGCCGACGCCGAAGCCGTGGTGGCTGGGCTTCCCGATGCGCCGGGAGTCAGCTTTATCGGCCTGTGTCTTAACGAACGCGGCGTCCAGCGGGCGATTGCGTCGCGCGACGGTGGCGGGCGTGGGCTCGACGAAGCGGGCTGCGTGCTGGTGGCCACCGATGGCTTCGGCATCGCCAACCAGGGCCAGACCGTCGAGGACGGCATCCGCGCCAATACCGCGATGCTGGCGATGGCCAAGGCGGCGGGGCTGAAGGCGCAGTTGACGATCTCAGCGAGCTTTGGCTGCCCGTACGAGGGCCATGTCCCGCAGGACCGCATCGTCGAACTGGCGGCGCGCATGGCCGATGCGGGGGCCGAGGAGATCGCGCTCGCCGATACCATCGGAGTTGCGGTGCCGCGCCAGGTCGGCGATCTGGTCGGCGCGGTGTTCGCCAAGATTGGCAAGGACTTCCCACTGCGCATCCACCTCCACGACACCCGTGGCCTGGCCCCGGCCAACGCCTGGGCGGCTTACGAGGCGGGCTGCCGGGTGTTCGATTCGGCGCTTGGCGGCCTTGGCGGCTGCCCGTTCGCGCCGGGGGCGGCGGGCAATGTCGGCACCGAGGAGCTTGTCTATCTGTTCGAACGCTCGGGCGTCGATTGCGGTATCGATCTCGACCGCGCGTTGGCGGCGAATAGCTGGTTCGCCGGGATTATGGGGCGGCCGCTGCCGAGCCGGGTCGGCAAGGCCGGCGATTTTTCGGTCAAGGGAGCGCGCGCAGCATGACGACGAACACCGGCCCGCTGGCGGGCCTGCGCGTCGTCGAAATGGGCCAGCTGATCGCGGGGCCGTTCTGCGGCCAGCTGCTCGGCGACATGGGCGCCGACATCATTAAGATCGAACCGCCCGGCAGCGGCGACCCGATGCGCAACTGGGGCCGCGGTGATTATCCGCTGTGGTGGGAGGTCGTGTCGCGCAACAAGCAATCGGTCAGTGCCAATCTGCGCGTGCCCGAGGGGCAGGCGCTTGCCAAGCGGCTGATCGCCAAGGCCGATATATTGATCGAAAATTTCCGCCCCGGCACGCTGGAGAAATGGGGGCTGTCGCCCGCCGCACTCCACGCCGAAAACCCCGGCCTGATCATCGTCCGCGTCTCTGGCTACGGCCAGACCGGGCCTTATGCGGATCGTGCAGGTTTTGGCGGCATCGGCGAGGCGATGGGCGGCTGGCGCGCCATCGTCGGCGACCCGGACCGGGCGCCGTCGCGGATGGGTGTGTCGATCGGCGATTCACTGGCGGCGACGTACGGGTGCCTTGGCGCCTTGGCGGCGCTGCGCCACCGCGACGCGACGGGCCAGGGGCAGGTTGTCGATTCGGCGCTGTACGAAGGCGTGTTGCAGGTCATGGAGAGCTTGGTCCCCGAATATTGCGCCTCGGGCTATGTCCGCGAACGCTCCGGATCGGTGCTGCCGGGGATTGCCCCGTCGAACGTCTATCCGTGCATGGACGGCGAATATCTGATCGGGGCCAATCAGGACACAGTATTCGGGCGGCTGTGCGTTGCGATGGGCCGTCCCGATCTGGCGACCGACCCGCGCTATGTCGACCATATCGCGCGGGGTCGTAACCAGACCGAACTCGATGCGATTATCGCCGCTTGGACCGTCACGCTGACGATCGACGAGCTGGAGGCGCTGATGGTTGCGGGCGGTGTTCCGGCGGGGAAGATTTATCGCCCGCAGGACATGCTCGATGATCCACATTTCACCGCGCGCGAAGCACTGATCGATGTGCCGCACCCGCGCTGGGGGACGGTCAAGATGCAGAATGTCTTCCCCAAATTGTCGGCGACACCGGGCAGCGTGCGGTCGCCAGCCCCGGCGTCCGTGGGGCAGGACAATGCGGCGGTTTACGGCGAGGTGCTGGGGATCGGCGCGGACGAACTGGCGCGGATGACGGCGGCGGGGGTGATTTAGGCCGCTACCGCTTCGCCGCGCCGCAGGCCTTCGTACAGCTCGAACAGCTGCTGGAAATGCGTATCCATCGTGCGGACGCCGGGCGCTGCGAGGATCGCCGCCGCGCGCAGGGCCGGCAGCCGGTCGACGGTCTCACCGATTGCGCTGGCGGCACTGGCCGCGTCGCCGGATTTGAAACGCAGCCCGGCCCCGTCGACAACCTGATCGCCCGCGCCGCCTTCGTCGGGGACGACGATTGGCAGGCCCGAAGCGCGCGCCTCGGCCGCGACCATCGAGAATGTCTCGGCTTCGCAGCCATGCACCAGCGCGTCGGCGCTGGCGAGCAGGGTGGCCAGTTCGGCGCGGTCGCTGATCGGCGACAGCAGTTGAACATGGGGATTACCGCCGACCTGCCGCACGATCTTGACGCGCTCCCGCCCATCGCCGACCAGCACCAGCCCGAGCGGGCGGTTGTATCCCGCCGCAACGGCTCCGGCGATGACCATCGGCCAGCGCTTTTCGGGCGAAAGCCGCCCGACGCCGATCAGCAGAGTCGCGTCCTCGGGCAGTTCGCAGCGCTCAAGCAGCCGCGCCCGCAACGCCAGATCGCGGTGGCGTGGTGAGAAAATCCCCGGCTCGACGCCCATCGGCTCGGTCACGCATTTGGTCAGCCCCGCTGCAGTCAGCCGCCCGCTCAGGCTTGGTGAGGCGCAGATGACCGCGTCATAACCCTGATCGAGCCGCCGCAAATGCCGCCAGAACCAGTCGAAGCCCTTGTCGATAAAGGCCCGCGACGCCACCCCGTCGAGCCAGCGATAGGCATAGGCCGACATCGGATCAGCGTGCATGACCAGCGCGCGCGGGGCCGACCCCGGCCATTCGGCGACGGCGGTGGCGCTGCCCCAGGGCGACGACGCCTCGACGAAATCCGGTGCCTCGGCGTCGAGCGCGGCGTGGATGATCTCGTCATTTTCGAAATAGTGATAGTTGCGGTCGAGCGGGAAACGCGGGCTGTCGATCGTCACCAGCCGGGCCGCTTCGTTGCGCTGCTCGACGCTGTCGGCGGCGCCCGGTACGACGACGGTGATCTGGTGCCCCGATCGCGGCGCAAACGCCAGCTTGCGTTCGACATAGGTGCGGATGCCGCCACCCTTGGGGGAATACAGCGCCGAGATGTCGACGATGTGCATCAATGGTGCTTGAGCGGCCCGAAGCTGAACAGGCCGTGGCGGTAGTTGAGGGTGATCGGCACCGTCGTCATCCCCGGCCCGGCGGTCAGCTGCGCCTCGTCGGCGTCGGGCTTCGACCAGCCCAGCTTGGGGTCACCGGGAAAGCCGATGCCATCGGTCGACAGCCCGAACTTGCGGTTCGAATCGCGGTCGTGGAGCAGTGACAGGCTGTATTTGCCGGAGGCGGGGACACGGATGCACAGCTGCACCGGGCCGGTCGCAGGAACGGCAATTTCGACGCGGCGGAAGGTCTTGCCGGCCGCGATCAGCAGATTGTCGTCGGCCAGGAAATCGGCGTCGTTACTGGGATAAAGCTCGGCGCGCAGCAGGCCCTTGCGGTCCTTGAGCCCGTTGGCGACGATGGTCAGCGCGGGGCCGGACTCGTTGGCGCGGCATTGGCCCTCGGCCTTGCCAAGATCGGGATGGGACGGCAACGGCGCGGCGGCAATGAGCAGCAGCGGCAGCAGGAAAACAGTCCGGTTCATTTGCGCATTTGTCCCACAGCATCGGTGGCCACCAAGGCTAATCCAAGCACGAGATGGGTGGCGAGAATGAGGCTGGCCATCAGCGCCATCAACTGGCCGATATCGGCGTCATGGCCGACAAGGAACACCGCCAGCCCGGCGAACACCACGTCCTTGTTGGGCATGAACGGCAGCCGCGACAGCAACATGCGGAACGTCGACAGGATCAGCCACCATTCGATATCGACCTGCGGCAGTACCAGATGCCAAGTCAGCGCCGTCAGCCCCGTCGTCACCAGAATCCGCAGGAACTGCATGACGCTGACGAACCACAGGTCGCCGCGCGGCAGGCTGAACAGCCGCTTCCTGAAGAACAGCAGCCCGCTCGACATGACGATCACGGTGGCGATCGAAATGATCAGGGTCTTGTTGGTCAGCCCAAGATGCAGCGTGCCGAGGAACGGATAGGCAAAGCCCATCATCGCCAGCGTAACGAGATTGCCAACCAGTGCCGAGAGGATGGCCACGTCCTTGATCGCCCCAAAGGGTGCTGCCGTGATGTCGCCGCGCCGCCGCGCCCAGGTGTAGAAATACAGCTCGCCGATATAGCCGAGCAGCAGCTCGTTGCCGATCAGCTTGCGGATCAGCGCCAGAATACCGCTGGCCGGGATGCGCCACAGCCGCCGGAAGATGATCCAGTCGAACACCGGCTGCGCCATGTACGATACGGCAAAGACCAGCCAGAATACCGGCACGCGCCAGGCTTCGTCGGCGGGCAGGTTGGCAAAGGTCGGCAGCAGGCGCTCGACGGCACGAAAATCGAGCGACCGCAGCTGGATCAGCACGGCGACCAGCACCGCGATCAAAATTGCCGCCCCTGCCCACCAGGTCCAGCCCCGCCCGTTCACCTCCAGCGGTGGCGGATCGAACGGCGTGGCGACCCCGGGGGGCACAATCGTGGCGGTCAGGCTGGGCACAAGCGGGTCCGAAACTGGATTGGCGGGTGCCATAGGCGGGGCATATGGCAGCTTTGCGGCGGCTTGTCAGCGGGCGGCGGCAGCGAACAGCGCTTGATAGGCTCCGGCGGCGCGCTCCACGGTAAAGGCGGCCATGGCGGTTGTGGCGGCGGCGCGGGCGGCGGGGTCAAGCGGCGTGGCGGCGCGCATCGCGGCGGCAAGCGCGGGGGCGTCGTTTGTTGGCACAACCGCGCCGAACGCGCCAACCAGCGCCTTCATGCTGACGCTGCAGTCGGTGGCAACGACGGGCAATCCGCTCGCGATCGCCTCGATAACGACGGCCGGAACGCCCTCATAGTCCGACGACAGCACGAAGACGTCGGCGGCGGCCAGCGCGGATGGCACGTCGCCGTGGCCGGGCAGTGACAGCCGGTCGGCGATGCCCAGGCTGTCGGCAAGGCGTTCGAGACGCTGGCGTTCTCCGCCTTCGCCGACGATGGTCAGCGTATCGCCCGGCTGCGCCACCAGCGCAAAGGCCCGCAGCATGAGCGGGAAGTTCTTTTGGCCCGCCAGTCGCCCGACCGCGACGTACCGGCGGTGCGGTGCGGGCTGGCGCGTGTCGCCGATGGCTGCCAACGCCGCCAGTCCGGCCGCGTCGAGCGCGGGGTCTTCGACGATGCTGACTCGCCTGGCGGCGACGCCCATGCCCTGCTCAATTTCCGCGCGCATCGGTTCGGCGAGGCCGGTGAATTGGTCGATATAGCGCCCCTGAATGCGCAGCCAGCGCCGATAGACCCAACGCGCCGGGCCGGGCAGGTCGCGGCGTTCGAGGTCGTTCGACACCTTCATGACGATCGGCGGGCAGGTGCGACCCAGCGCCAGCTTCATGACCACGGCGACCACGGCATAGGTATTGCCCGCCGCGAACAGCACATCGGGGCGCTGCGCGCGGATCTGGCGGCGCAGGACGATCATCATCCAGATCGTCTCCCACCACGCCGTGTCGAAGGGCTCCGGAATCAGGTGCAGCGGCACGTTGGCCGGGGCCTCACCCCGCATCGCGCCATTCAGCCGCCCCATTACCAGCCGCACGTCGAGCCCATCGGCAGCCCACGCCCCACACAGCCGCAACGCCACCCGCTCCACGCCTCCGGGTTCGAAGCTGTGTAAGAAGGGCATGACGATGAGGGGGCGGGCGGGATTCATGCTCTGCCCGTCATTCCAGCGAAAGCTGGAACCCAGCTTCTGTCTGAGGCCAAGGATAGAAGCTGGGTTCCAGCTTTCGCTGGAATGACGGGATCAAGCCAAGTCCCCATACCGGCTCGCCACCCGTCCCGGCAGCAGCGCGACCAGTGTCTTATCCAAACTCTCCAGCAGCGCCGGCACCGTCACATCCCCCGGATGGACGGCAACCCGCACATTGGTCAGCGGCTTCAACCCCGTCCGCGCCGCCCAGGCCGCAAGCAGCGAGGACCGGACGCGGTTCGGCGAGCGGCTCGCCCAGGTAATCACCGGCCCGCGCGCCAGCACCGCACCGTCCGATGGCCGCCAGACTTTCATGTGATCCTCGGCGAGCGCGAAACCCTCCGCCGCCAGCGCCGCGTCCGCCCCCGGCCCGTACAGCCAGGCCGGAGCAATGAACCCTGCAACCGGCCGCCCGATGGCATCCTCCACTACCGCCCGGCCGCGCTGCATCCGGATACGCGCCTCGGCTTCGGACAGGCCAAGGAATTCGCCTTCGCCCGCCGTCATATGCTTCGCCTTGAACGCTGCCGCACCGCCTTGGTGGGCGCTGTCGTCGAGGTGCCGCCAGCCGTGGAGGAACATCTCCACCCCCGCATCGGCCCAGCCGCGCAGCCGTGCGGCGAACGCCGGAGCGCGGTCGAGCGGTGACGAATCCCAATGATCGGGCACGACCAGCATGGCGAAATTATTCGCCCCCAGCCGCTGCTCCAGCCGTTCGGCGAGCATGTCGATCTGCGCCTCGAACTTGGGGCTGACATCGTGGATGGAGGCGAGCAGGCGCTTGGTCACGCGCCGTCCATGGCGGGAAAGGGGGGTGAGAGGCAAGGCCGTCTCTACTCCCTCCCCCCACGTCGCCCCTTGGCGACGTAGAGTGGGGAGGGTTGGGGTGGGGGAACGCGGAACGAACTTTCCGACCGGTCGAAGAAAGAGCCCCCACCCCAACCCTCCCCACTCTACCGCGTGAAGAACGCGGTGGGGGGAGGGAGAAGTGCGCGGCAAGAAAACACCCCCGTTCATCATCGCTTCACAGCTTTGACGGCAAAGGCTCGACCCTCGAAACCGCAGCGGGGAGCACCAATGTTGCGCGCCATGAAGCTTGGAACCGGTATCATCCTCGGGGCGGTCGGCGGCATCGCGCTGGCGCTTGGCGTTAACGCTGTCGATCAGCGCGGATCGGTCTCTGCCCAGATCGCGCCGCCCGACACCCGGCCGTTGGTTCGTACCGTGCCACAAAGCCCGGCCGAAACCATGTTGTCCTATGCCGCCGTCGCCAAACAGGCGTCCCCTGCCGTGGTCAACGTTTATACGGCGCGCGTCGATCACAGTCGGCAATCGGCGATGGAGCAGCTGTTCCGGCAATTTTCCGGTGGCCCCGCGCAGCCGCGCGTTCAGGCGTCGCTCGGGTCGGGCGTGATCGTTGCCGCCAACGGCATGATCGTCACCAACAACCATGTCGTCAACGGCGCAGACCAGATCCTTGTGGCGCTCGCCGACCGCCGCGAATATCCGGCCAAGGTGGTGTTTGCCGACGCCCGGCTCGATCTGGCGTTGCTCAAGGTCGATACCAAGGGCGCGGTGCTGCCGGTCATCCGCCTTGCCGACAGCGACCGGTCGCAGGTTGGCGACATCGTGCTGGCCATCGGCAATCCGTTCGGTGTCGGACAGACGGTGACCCACGGCATCGTGTCGGCGGTGGCGCGGACGGGGATCGGCGTGTCCGATTACCAATTCTATATCCAGACGGATGCCGCCATCAATCCGGGCAATTCGGGCGGCGCGCTGCTCGATACGGCGGGACGGCTGATCGGCATCAATACTGCTATCGTCGGCTCGGGCGCCTCGAACGGCGTCGGTTTTGCGATCCCCGCCAATATGGTCCGGGTGTTCCTGGGTGCCGCCGACAAGGGCAAACTGGTCACCGGTTGGATAGGTGTCGAGGGCGAGCCGCTGACAGCCGAAAGCGCGCGTCAGGCAGGGCTGGACCGGCCGGGCGGGTTGCTGGTCACCGATGTTGTCGCCGGATCGCCGGGGGCCAAGTCGGGGATCAAGGTCGGCGACGTGCTGCGTCAGGTCGATGGTAAGGAAGTCGCCGATGGCGGCCAGCTGCGCTATTCCCTGGCCACCGAAGGCGTCGGCCGCAACCTTGAGGTCGAGCTGTGGCGCGGCGGCGCGATTCGGCACGTCACCGTGACGCTGGCGGCACCGCCCGAGACCCCGGCACGGCAGCTGACGGCGTTGACTGGTAACTCGATCCTCGCCGGGGTGACCGTTGCTAATCTGTCGCCCGCCTATGCGCAGGAATTGGGTGCGGGGCTGCCCGAACAGGGCGTCGTCGTCGTGCAGATTCTTGGCGGTGCCCCTGCGGCGCAGCTGGGGTTCCTGAAGCCTGGCGACTTGATCGAGGCGGTCAACGGCCAGCCGGTCAAGCTGGTCGGCGACGTGTCGGCGCTGTCGGCCAAGGGCGCGACGAGTGTGCGCTTCAACCGCGGCGGCCAGCACGCGGAGTGCGGGGTGACCGGCGCGGGGCAATTCGGCTGCCGGTCCTAACAGGTCCGAAAACCGCCAGACTCTCGGCGCGGATGACGGTAGAACGCCGCCATGCTCCCCGACCCGGAAACCTGTTACGCTGCCCTTCAGCACCGTGACCGTGCCTTTGACGGGGTGTTCTTCACCGGTGTCCGCTCGACCGGCATTTATTGCCGCCCGGTCTGCCCGGCGCGGACGCCGTTGTTCAAGAACTGCACCTGGCACGCGACTGCCGAAGCTGCGCGCGCCGCCGGGTTTCGTGCCTGCAAGCGTTGCCGCCCCGATGCCGCCCCCGGTTCACCAGCGTGGAACGGCAGCGCCGCCAGCGTGCGCCGCGCGCTGACGCTGATCGACGACGGCGCGCTCGACGAAGCGGCGGCCGAAGCGTTGGGAGACAAGCTCGGCGTTGGTGAACGGCAGGTGCGGCGGCTGTTCGCCAAACATCTCGGTGCGCCGCCGGTTGCCGTCGCCCAGGCCAAGCGCCTCGCCGCCGCCGTCATGCTGATCGACGGCAGCGCCATGCCGGTGGCCGAGGTCGCGCTGGCGGCGGGCTTTGGCAGCGTGCGCCGCTTCAACGAAGTCTTCCGCGCCGTCCACGCCGAAACCCCCGCCGCCCGCCGGGCGCGCACCCGAGGAGCCCAGACCATGCGCCTGACCCTGACTCGCTACACCGCGCCGGTGGCGACTTTACTGGTAGTGACCGATGCCGAGGGCTGCATACGGGCGCTCGATTTCGCCGATTACGAGGAACGGATGCGGCGGTTGCTGGCCCGGCACTATGGCGCGTTCGAGCTGGTTGATGGAGCGGCTCCGGCGGCGATCACGACGGCACTCGATGCATATTTCGCGGGCGACATGACCGCGCTCGACACCATCCCGGTCGCCACGGGAGGCACCGAATTCCAGCGTTCGGTCTGGACTGCGCTGCGCACGATCCCGTCGGGCACCACAACCGGTTACGGCGCGCTCGCCGCCAAGCTCGGCAAGCCCGGCGCGGCGCGGGCGGTGGGGCTGGCCAATGGCTCGAACCCCATCGGCATCGTCGTCCCCTGCCACCGCGTCATCGGCGCGTCAGGGGCGCTGACCGGTTACGCGGGCGGGGTGGAACGCAAGCGCTGGCTGCTCGAGCATGAAGGCGCCGCTCACCGCACCGCGTGAAAGTGATCGTAGATTGCCTGCGCCGTGCCTTTGCTGACCCCCGGCGCGCGTTCAAGGTCTTCCAGCGTCGCGCCGCGCACCGCGCGTGAGGTGCCGAAATGCATCAACAGCGCCTTTTTGCGCGCCGGGCCGATGCCGGGGACGTCGTCCAACGGGTTGGCGGTGATGCCCTTGGCGCGTTTCGCCCGGTGGGCGCCGATGGCAAAGCGATGCGCCTCGTCGCGCAGGCGCTGCAGAAAGAACAGCACCGGGGCGTTGGGCGGCAACGTCAGTTCGCGGCCCGACGGCAGGTAGAAGGTCTCGCGCCCGGCGTTGCGGTCGGGACCCTTCGCCACGCCAACGATGCAAACGTTATGAACGCCGAGTTCGCCCAACGCCTCGCCGACGGCCGACAGCTGGCCCTTGCCGCCGTCGATCAAAACCAGGTCAGGCCAGTCGCCCGCCTCGCGGTCGGGGTCCTCGCGCTCCAGCCGGGCGAAGCGCCGCGACAGCATCGCCTTCATCATGGCGAAATCGTCGCCCGGCGTGATCTTCGAATCGTTCATGCTGAACTTGCGGTACTGGTTCTTGCGGAACCCCTCCGGCCCGGCAACGATCATCGCGCCGAGCGCGTTGGTGCCCATGATGTGGCTGTTGTCATAGACTTCGATGCGTTTCGGCGGCGCGTCGAGTTCGAACAGGTCGGCGAGTTCGATCAGCAGCTTGCCCTGCGTGGTCGATTCGGCGAGCCGCCGGTCGAGCGCCTCGCGGGCGTTGCGTGCTGCCGTCTCGATCAGCTTTCGCGCCGGGCCGCGCACCGGCTGACGCACCGCCACCCGCCGCCCGGCCTTTTCCGACAGCGCGTCGGCGAGCAGTGCCTCCTCAGTCAGTTTGCGGTCGAGCAGAAGTTCGCGCGGCACCGGCAGTTCATCGTACAATTGGGCGAGAAACTGGGTCAGCACCTCATCCTCGCCGACGCCGTCGGTGTGGGCGGGGAAGAACGCGCGGTGGCCCCAGTTCTGCCCGGCGCGGATGAAGAAGACCTGGATGCACATGGTGCCGCCGGTGCAGGCCAGTGCCACAATGTCCGCGTCGGTCGTCGACCCGGTTGCGTCGATCGAATGGCCGCCCTGGATGAAGGTCAGTGCCTTCAGCCGGTCGCGCAGCACGGCGGCGAGTTCATAGTCGTGCGCCGTGGCGGCAACGGTCATCGCCTCGCCAAGGCGCTTCTGCGCTGCCTGCGCCTTGCCCGACAGGAAGTCCTTGGCGTCGGCAACCAGTTCAGCATAGCCACCCGCGTCGATACGACCGACGCACGGGGCTGAGCAGCGCTTGATCTGATAGAGCAGGCAGGGGCGCGTGCGGTTGGCGAAGAAACTGTCGCTGCACGACCGCAGCAGGAATACCTTCTGTAGCGCGTTCAGCGTAACGTTGACCGCTCCCGCGCTGGCGAACGGCCCGTAGAATACGCCCTTGCCCGACCGTGCACCGCGATGCTTGGAGATGCGCGGGAAGGCGTGATCTTCGCGCAGGAAGATGAAGGGGAACGATTTATCGTCGCGCAGCAGCACGTTGTACGGCGGCCGGAAGCGCTTGATCAGCTGCGCTTCGAGTAACAGCGCCTCGGCCTCGCTGTTCGTCGTCACCACGGTCATGTCGCGGGTCTGGGCGACCATGCGCTGCAACCGTTTGGGCAGCCGCGCCACCTGGGTGTAATTGGTCACCCGCGCCTTCAACGCCCGCGCCTTGCCGACATACAGGACATCGCCGCGCGCATCGGTCATCCGGTAGACCCCGGGCCGGGCGGGCAGCGTTCTCAGCACGTTGCGGATCGCCGCGATACCTGTGTCAAGGTCCGGCGCGCTGCCCCGCACGGTGAAGGTGGCGGCATCCTCGGCAAAGCGGTCGGGCAGGGTGGGTTCGGTCACGGGCCTTAACTAGGACGCGATGCCGCCGCGCTCAACGGGTTGACAGCGCGCGCGCCTTGCTGCCGTTGCGCCCGCATGACTGAAAGCTTGGAACTGCGTGTCGACGATATCGTCGTGGAGGTGCTGACCGGCATCTATTCGGAGGAGACCCACCGGCCGCAACCGATCCGCGTTTCGATCGTCGTCGAAATGCCCGCGATGCAACGCTACAGCCCCGATACGAAATTGTCGGCGTCGAAGAATTATCTCGACCTGCGCGAGGCGGTCACCGAACGCCTGCCGCGCGACGTGCATTTCAACCTGATCGAAGCGGTCGCGGATCACATCATCGCCGATCTGTTCGCCGCTGACTGGCGGCTGACGCGCGTGGTGGTCACCATCGCCAAGCTCGCCATCGCCGGGCCGGGCGAGACCATCGGCATCCGGCTGGCGCGGTCGCGGCATGGCTGAACGGCTGGCGCTCGTCACTGGCGGCGGGCGGCGGGTCGGTGCGTGCATCGCGCTGCGGCTGGCAGCGGCGGGCTATGCAGTTGCGGTCCATAGCCATAGCGAAGGCGGGGTCGAACCCGGCGTGCAGGCTTTGTTGGATCGGCAGGGGCACCGGGCGTTTGTCGCCGATTTGGCCGACGCGGGGGAAGTCGCCGGGCTGTGGGACGCGGTCTGCGCGACCTTTGGTGCGGCCCCATGCCTGTTGGTCAACAACGCCGCCGCCTTTGCTGAGGACACGCCGCTGACCGCCACCGCTGATTCCATAACTGAGCACCACGCGATCAACACCGTTGCCCCGGTCCTGCTCGCTCAGGCGCTGGCCAAGACCGCGACCGCTGAACGACCCGGCAGCGTCGTCAACATCCTCGATCAGCGCATCGCCCAGCCGAATGGCGACCAATTTTCATATACCCTGTCCAAACTTGCGTTGGCCGAGGCGACGCGGTTGCTGGCGCGGACGTTGGCGCCGCATGTCCGCGTCAATGGCGTCGCGCCGGGGCTGACGCTGCCGACCCCCGATTATAGCCCGGGGCAGATGGAGCGGCTGGCGCTGGCGATGCCGTTGCAGCGGCTGCCGCACCCCGAAGACATAGCCGATGCTGTGCTGTGGCTGGCCGATGCGCGTGCTGTCACTGGCCAGACGCTGTTCGTCGACGGCGGTGCCCATATGCGGAGTTTCGATCGCGACTTCGCCTTTATGGAACGCTAACGGCGCGCAGCCGCCGCTTCAGCCAGCGATCAAGGACGCGGTCGCTGAGCCATGCCAACACCAGCAATATAACCAGCGACAGCGCCAGCCCGGCAGGCGTCCGGCCCAACTGCCACTGCACAGTGATCGGATAGTGCAGGACATAGACGCCATAGGAGATCGATGCGAGCCAGGCCGCAGGGCGTGCCAGCGGCTGCAGTAGCGTCGCCAATGCGCGCCCCAGCGGCCCGAAACACAGGACCAGAACCAGCAACGCCACGCCGAAATGCCGAAGTGGCAGCATCGGATAAACGCCAAGGCCCCGGAACCCCGCCAGCCACACCACCAGCGCCGAAATCCCGGTCAGCGCCGCCAGCCACGCCGTTACCGGGACGATCGACAGGACCGAACGACCGCCACGACCATAGGCATCGGCCGCCATCGCCCCGCTCCACCACACCAGGAAATAGGCGGCAACCAGCGACACGTGGTTGGGCAACGCCGCATAAGACAGATAGGCGAGGCAACACCCCGCCCCGATCAGGTGGGTCGTCAGCGCCGGGGCGCGTCGCCACGCCGGCAGGATGAACGGGAAGGCAGCATAAAATGCCATCTCGTACGAAAGCGACCACAGCGGATTATTATCCAGAAACGGCGCGGCGATCACCCCCGGCTTCAGGTCTGGAACGTCCTGCAGGTTCAAGAGCGTCGCAAAGAACCCCGGCCAGTCGCTGCGATGCTCGCCGTTGTAAACGACAATGACCAGCACCGACACCAGCATGGCGATCAGCAGCGGCGGATAGATGCGCCGCAACCGCCGCATGACATACCCGGTCCCCGGACGCCCTTCTTCATTGGCAAAGATGACGAAGCCGCTGAGCAGGAAAAAGATGATGACGGCTTCTTGGCCAAAGCGCAGCAACAGTCCAACGCCGTGGTCCGACCAGCTGCGCGTCGACGCGACATGATGGGCGACGACGTAGAACGCCGCCGTCGCACGCGCGACGTTAAGGGATGCCGACAGCCGCGGCGACAGCGTCACGCGATCAGCTCACGAAGTCGCCGATATCCTCGCCATAGACGCGGAACGACAACATGGTCTGGGTTTCGCGCAGCCCCGGCACGGCGTGGAGCTTGTCCTGAATGACGCGCTCGACCTCGGCGATATCGTCGAACGGGATTTTCAGCAGCAGGTCGTGGTCGCCGGTAATCGAATAGACTTCGCTAACCTCAGGCAGGTGATCGGCGATATGGGTGCCCACCGCCTCGGCGCGGCCGAGATCGCATTTGGCAAGGACGAAGAGGCGGTAGCGCATGACGGGCGCTATGCGTCAGCAGCGGGCACTTGTCACGGGGCGCTGATCACGGCGCGCTGCGCCCGCACGGCCCCAGGCTGGCGAGCGCGGCGGCGTAATCGCTTGCCAATGCCGCATCGCCAGCGATGGCCGCAGGGGGCCGTGTCGGCAGGGCGCAGGCGAGGCGGTACCACAGCAAGGTGTCGCGCTGCACCGGCAGCGCCGATTCGTCGATGACATCGGATTGCGACACGCGGATTCGCTTGGGCTCGCCGGGGCGGCTGATGATGACCAGCGTCAGCCCGCGGCCGTCGGCGGTGGTCAGGAATATCTGGCTTTCGGCCTCCCCGGGGATCGCGCCGGTGTCGCGAAAACCGTGTTCGACGCCGGTGACGACGGGGACGGTGCCGCTGCGCGCCGCCACGGCGATGGCGCGCACGGTCGCGTCGTCGTCGGCGGTCCAGGGCCGCTGCGCGCCGCCTCCGATCAACTGGGTCTGGCCGCTGGCATCGGGAACGCGGACGAACAGCAGCAGGTCTTCGCCCTTTGGTTTGGGCGGCTTGCCGCGCGCGTCGAGCGGCGCGTCCCACAGGTAAGTAATTGAAGGAGCGATGGTTCCTGGCGCAACCAGCGCCGCCTCGATGCTGGCCGTAACCAGCAACCGGGCGCGACCGGCGGGAATGCCCGGGCTATCCTTTTCGCTGATCCGTTCGGCCTTGGCGATCGTGGCATGGACGACGACCGGGGCTGCCAGCGTCATGTCGGCAAGGTCGGCATAGCCAGCAGCCGCAGGCGACGCTGCCGCGGAAAGGACCAGCAAGGCAAGGAGGTGGATACGCATTGAAACCCTTCATACCCCGCCACCGGGATAGCGGTCGCGACCCGCTGCCGCCAACAGATTATCGACCTGTTGACGCTCCTTAGACATAAACGGGTTGCGGCGGCGCATTGCTTGCGGTTAATGCTGTCGTGACAACGCACCGACGGGAAACAAAACCGCCTGCGGTGCGTCGCGTATCTGGAGGGAGTGTCGGTTCGCCTATGGCTTACGCTGATCAAGGGATTTCCCGGAATCGGATGATCGGGCTTGGCTCGGTCATATTGATCCATATCGTGCTCGTGTGGGCGCTGGTGACCGGACTTGCCCAGAATGTCGTCAAGGCCGTCATCAACAAGGTCGAGGCGGTCAATATCAAGGAAAAGGTGAAGCTGCCGGATGAACCTCCGCCGCCGCCGCCGAAAGACATTGATATTCCGCCGTATGTGCCGCCGCCGGAAGTTTCGATTCAGAGCGAAGCCGTGCCGACGATAACAACGCAGACCACGATTCCGCAGCCGGAGCCGCCGAAGTATATTGCTCCGCCGGCACCGCCCCAGGCCGCGCCGCCAGCGGCCCCGAAGGGTCCGACATCGGCAGTGGCTTTTGACGCGCGGACTTTGGCTGTGTCGGAAGACGATTATCCGCCATCGTCTCTGCGCGCCGAAGAAGAGGGCGTTACCAAGGTCAAGGTCACCGTCGGTGCCAACGGGCGCGTTACCGCCTGCGTGGTTTCGGAGCCCAGCGGCCATGACAAGCTGGATGAACGCTCATGCAAGCTGACGTCACGTTGGCGCGCTAAACCGGCGCTTCAGGACGGTGTCCCGGTCGAACAGACGTTGATCCGTTCGGTCCGCTGGCAGATCAACCGCAACAAGTAATCGCCGTTCTCGGCTTCAATCGAAATCAGACTGAGGGAAACTACTGATGACCATCCGATCCACCCGCCTGCTGACCGGCGCGGCACTGTTCGCTTCCGCCGTTCCGGCCTTCGCGCAGGACGCTGCTCCGGCGGAAAACAAATTCGGCCTGATGCAGGCACTGCAACAGGGTGGCCCACTGACCTGGGGCGTCGTGATCATCCTGGCGATCATGTCGCTGGCATCGTGGTACGTCATCATCACCAAGTTCCTCGATCAGCGTAAGGTTCTCGCGGACGCCTCAGGCTTGGAGAAGAAGTTCTGGGCCGCACCCGACCTCAAGACCGGCGCGGCGAAGCTCGAAAAGAATTCGGCATTCCGCCAGATCGTCGACGATGGCCTGCGCGCGTCCGACCATCACGAAGGTCGCCTGACCGACAAGATCGACCAGCATGAATGGGTGACGATGGCGCTCAACCGTTCGAACTCGAACGTCCAGTCGAAGCTGCAGGGCGGCCTCGCGCTCCTCGCCTCGGTCGGGTCGACCTCACCGTTCGTCGGCCTGTTCGGCACGGTCGTCGGTATCTACGGTGCGCTCGTCGCCATCGGTCGTGCAGGCCAGGCGTCGATCGACAAGGTCGCGGGTCCGGTCGGTGAAGCACTGATCATGACCGCCATCGGTCTGGCCGTCGCCGTTCCTGCCGTGCTCGGCTACAACTATCTGATCCGCCGCAACAAGGTGGTGACCGATTCGCTCAACAACTTCGCTGCCGACGTCCATGGCGCGCTGGTTTCGGGCAATCGCATCGCTCCCGTCCTCCCGATGGGCGGAACTGTCGCCGCCAAGCCGGTCGCGCGTTAAGCGCGGCCAAGGCCGGGAAAGGGCTGCAACTCTATGTCGATGAATGTTGGACAACCCGACGAATCCGGTAATGAATCGGCTATGTCGGACATCAACACGACGCCGCTCGTCGACGTGATGCTGGTTCTGCTGATCATCTTCCTGATCACCGTTCCTGTCGTCATCCAGACGGTGCCGTTAACGTTGCCGACGGTCAACAATCTGCCGACGACGACCAAGCCGGAAAACGCCCTGCTTTCGGTCGACGCCAATTGCGACATCTACTGGGGTCAGCATAAGCTCGACTCAAAGCAGGAACTGCTCGATCTGAGCAAGAACAAGTTGATTACCGAGATCGACAAGCAGAAGGCGGCGGGCACCAAGATCGAACTGCCGGAAGCGCATATTCGCGGCGACGCGAATGCTGAATACCGGTGTATCGGCGGGGTCATCTTCACCTTGCAGCGCGCCGGCTTCCTAAAGATCGCCTTTATTTCCGAGCCGGTGTTGCCGGGCTGATCTCTGCCGGGCGGTTTGCCGCCCGGTCAGGATCTCGACGTTTCAGGAGTACATATAATGTCAATGTCAGTCGGCAGCGGTGACGAAGGCGCGCCGATGATGGACATCAACACGACGCCGCTGATCGACGTCATGCTGGTGTTGCTCATCATGTTCATCATCACCATTCCGATCCAGACCCATGCGGTGAAGCTCGATCTGCCGCCGCCCAACCCGAACACGCCGAACCAGCCGGATCCGGTATTCAACCAGATCGACATCGATTTCCTCAACAACATCTACTGGAACAAGAAGGAAGTCGATTTCCCGACGCTGCGTTCGTATCTGAAACAGTCAGCCGAATTGCCGACCGAGCCCGAACTGCGGCTCAAGCCGGAAGGCCTGGCGAAGTATGAAGTCGTCGATAAGGTGATGGCGGCCGCCCAGCAGGCCGGTGTGACCAAGATGGGCTTCGTCGGTAACGAGGCCTACGCGAACTAGCCGAAACTGGCGTCAAAAAAGGGCCCGCTCATCCGTCTGGATGAGCGGGCCTTTTTGCGTCTGGGCCCCGCCAGCGCGGGCTGGCAGGGCACAGCGGATCGTCGCTCAGCCGTGCTTCTTGGTGGCAATCCAGTTGTCGATCTTCTCCTCCAGCACCGCCATCGGCAGTGCACCAGACATCAACACCTGGGCGTGGAAGTCGCGGACATCGAACTTGGCACCCAGCTCGTGTTCAGCCTTGGTGCGCAGGCGGCGGATGGTCAGCTGGCCAACCTTGTACGCCAGTGCCTGACCCGGAATGGCGATGTAGCGCTCGACCTCCGACGTCGCGTCGGTTTTGCCCATCGCCGAATTGGCCATCATATAGGCGATCGCCTGGTCACGGCTCCAGCCAAGATCGTGGATGCCGCTGTCGACGACCAGCCGCAGCGCGCGCAGCATTTCGTCGTCAAGGTGCCCGTAAAGCTGATAGGGATCGGTATACATCCCCATCTCGGCACCCAGCGATTCCGAGTACAGCGCCCAGCCCTCGGCGTAGGCGGTATTGCCGCCGAAGCGCTGGAAGGCCGGCAGCGATGCATTCTCCTGCGCCAGACTGATCTGGAAGTGATGCCCCGGAATGCCCTCGTGCATGTAAAGGGTTTCCATCGTCGTCGTCGTCCGCGTCTTCAGGTCATAGGTATTGTAATAGAACACCCCCGGGCGCTTCCCGTCAGGTGTGCCGCCATTGTAATAGGCCCCGGCCTGGTTCTTTTCGAGGAAGTCGGGCACCGGGCGGATCTCCAGCGGTGTCTTGGGGATCGTCGAAAATTCCCTGGGGATTGCCACGTCAACGCGCTTGCCGATGGCGCGGAAGCCGTCGCCAAAGGCCTGTACCGAGGCCGGATGTAGCTTGGGATCGTTGCGCACGGCGACGAAGAATTCCGCCAGCGTGCCCTTGAAACCGACGCGCTGCTTGACCTTTTCCATCTCGCCAAGGATGCGCTTGACCTCCGACAGCCCCAGCGCGTGGACCTGCGCGGGGGTCATGTCGGTCGTCGTCTGCGTCTCGATCAGGTACTTATACAGTGCCTTGCCGCCGGGCATCGCGGCCAGTCCGACCGCATCGCGCGATTTCGGCAGATAATCGATCTTCAGATAATTGCGCAGCCGGGTCAGCGCCGGGATAATCCCGTCCTTGACCTGCGCCGTGTACGCCGCCGTCAGCCGCGCCTTGTCGGCGTCGCTGAAATTCTCCGGGAATTTGGTGACCGGCTTGTAGAAGGTCGAACCGGTGACGCCCTGGGCGATCAACGTATCCAGCTGGCCGATGACGTTGTTGACGACCAGCTTGGGCTGAACGACGCCGCTGGCGACGCCCTGTCTGAAGCGACCGATGGCGGCGTCGAGATAGGCGTCAAAGCCAGTCAGCCGCTTCAGATTGTCATCGTAGTTCTGGACGGTCTTGAACGGTGCGGTGCCTTCGCCCGACGACAGATCGGCATAGAAGGTGTGAAAGCCCTGAAAATGGTCGATCGGCCGGGTGATGGTCGCGGCAACCAGATCGGGCTGCAGACCGCGCAGGTCGGTGGTACGCTGCCATTTGAAGACGTCATAGCTGATCTTTTCATCGTCGGTCAGCAGGTCGCGCGGGATCGCCGCAAGCGCGCGCAGTTCGTCCTCGGCGGCCCTTTTCTCCGCCGCGATATAGGCGTTGCTGATGTAATCACCGAAGCGGTCGGCATAACGCGGATCGCCGCGGAACAGCGTGCCGATGGGGTTGCGCTTGAGACTGGCTTCATCGGAAGTCGCGAACAGCGCCTTGAGCGCGGCCGAGGACTGTGGGTTCACGTTGCAATTGGGATCGCCAGAACCTTCAAACGTTCCACAAGGCCCGTTTTTGGCCAATGCCGGCTGAGCAATAGCAAGAAGCGAGGCGGCAAGAAGCAGGGCAGCGCGCATTGAGGTCTCCCAAGGAT
Organism: Sphingomonadales bacterium; assembly: GCA_038211945.1. GTDB lineage: Bacteria > Pseudomonadota > Alphaproteobacteria > Sphingomonadales > Sphingomonadaceae > Sandarakinorhabdus. The sequence continues at coordinate 50,193 of JBBQVA010000006.1, read as the reverse complement.
TTCAGTGTGTCGGCGGTGTAAGACGGTTCGCTGCAGGCGGCAAGACCTGCGGCACCGCGCGGCACCCGAGGTTATTTCAGCGGGATATCGCGGCCCTTGACCATGACATAGGCGATTTTCAGCACCGCCTTGGGATCGACCAGCGGGTCGCCGTCGACCGCGATCAGGTCGGCGGATTTACCGACGGCGATCGATCCGGTTTCCTTGTCGATGCCGAGCAGGCGCGCGCCGCCCATCGTTGCCGCCGACAGGGCTGCCGCCGGGGTCATGCCGCCTTCGCTGACCATCAGCGCCAATTCCTCGCCGTTGCGACCGTGGGGGTAGACTGACGCGTCGGTGCCGAGTGCGATGTTGACGCCCATCTTGTTGGCCAGCGTGAGCCCGCGCCCGACGATCTGCAGCGTCTGCAGCGCCTTGGCCTCGACATTCGGTGTGTAGAAATTCTTGCCGACGTGCATCTTCAGCCCCTCGAACGCCATCAGTGTCGGGACGAGATAGGTGCCTTTGGCCTTCATCAGCCGGGCATCGTTTTCGTCCAAATATGTACCGTGTTCGATCGAATCGACGCCGGCGTTGACCGCCGCCTCGATGCCGCGTGCACCATGCGCATGGGCCATGGCCTTCAGGCCGACACCGTGGGCGGTATCGACAATCGCCTTCATCTCGGCGTCGGTGAAATGCTGTTCAAGGCCGATCGCGCCATCGTCCAACACACCGCCGGTCGCCATGAACTTGATGACGTCGACGCCCTTGGCGGCGAGTTTGCGAACCGCGGTGGCGCAGGCAACGGGGCTGTCGCAGACACCGGGGTTAAGACCTGCGGCGTTGAGGGCGTCGGCCATTTCGGGGGGCATCCCGACGGCGCTATCGGCATGACCGCCGGAGATCGAAAACGGCGTCCCCGCCACCAGAATTCGCGGGCCGGGGAATGACCCCTCTGCCACCGCGTCGCGCATGGCGAGCGATGCCAGCGTCCCGCCGCCGGCGTCGCGTACCGTGGTGAACCCTGCGCGCGCCGTGATCAGCGCGTTCTTCAGGCCCGTCGCGGCAGCATAGGGTTCCGAATATTTCGGCCGCAGCGTGGCATACCAGGGCAGGCCCGAATCCTGGGTCAGATGGACGTGTGCGTCGATCAGGCCGGGCAGGACGGTGCGGCTGCTCTCGTCGATGACGCGGGCACCGGCCGGGATTGGCGCTGCTGCGTCGTTGATTGCGGTGATGCGACCGTTTTCGACGATGATCGTCGATGCGCCGCGTTCGGGCTGCGACGCGTCGGTGATGAGGTGCCCGGCGCGAATGGCGATGGTTTCGGCGCTGGCCGGCATGGCGGCGGTTGCGAGCAGCGCGATAGCGACGCAGCGAAAGCGGTGATTTGTCATGGACTTCCCCTTATGATGGACAAAGCTTAACCCGCTTGGCGGCGCTGGCAAGCCGTGTCGAGGGAACTCCCTGCGCCGATGGCGGTTTGTTACGGCACCCAACCAAGGAGGGCTCGCCCATGAATAAAATCAAGATGACCGTTCTCGCGCTTGCATCGGCTGCTTCGCTGAGCGCCTGCGCCGAAGATCAATATGGCAATCAGCATCTGTCGCGGACCGGTAAGGGTGCCGCTATCGGCGCTGCCGCCGGTGCCGCTGTCGGTGTGCTGACCGGTGGCAACGTCCTTGCCGGTGCCGCTATCGGTGCCGCCGGTGGTGCTGTCATCGGTGCCGTGTCGGATGACCGCCACCGCTACGAAGACCGCGACGGTCGCCGCTGGTACTATGACGACAACGGTCGCCGGTATTCGTACAACGACCGTCGTGAGCGTTATTACGAGCCGTATTGATCGGCTCACTGCGCAAAAGAAGGGGCGGCAGTTTCGACTGCCGCCCTTTTTTTTGTGCCGCGATAGTCTATGCGGCCAAGCGCTCCGCGCCCCACAGGCGTTCGCGGTATGCAGCGAAGCACCGTGCGCCGCATGCCAGACGCATGACTGCACCCTCGGCGATGTAGCGGGCGACGTCGGGGCGGTCGCTGACGATCGGTATCAGTGCTTCAGTATTCCAAGCCTCGCTGTGTTTGACGTCGAGCACGGCGTGAAGGTCGAAATAGCGCCGCTCGCGTTCCGACAGGCCAAGCCGCCGCAGCCCCTTGGCGACCGCCGCAGCCCGTGCCGGAGCGGTCAGTTCGATCACGCCAAGCGCCCCGACCGAATGCCAGACATACCGTCGGCTGGATGCGAACGCGACCATCGTGTTGGCCAGCGCCAGACTTTCAGACAACGTAGTTTCGATCACCGGATTGAGCCCCAGCGTGTCTGCCAGCGCATCTAGCATCGGGCCGTGCATGCCCTTCTGGTTGCCGCGGCCCATCTCGTCCCAGTAATTGCGCGCCAGTTCCATCTTGGCGCGATTGGGCAGTTTGACCTGAGTCATCGCCACAAGGTCGTCAAATCCCGCCTCCCCCGCGATTTCCTGCGTCAGAAACCAGTGCATCTCATCCCGGTTGGCGCGCTCGGCAAGCCACGGGAACAGGGCATCGTGTTGACCCGGGCCGGTCGCCTCCAACCATTCGAACCATGCGATAAAGCCCTGGGGATCCGTCGGCACGACCGCACATTCGGCGGCAACAATCGCGCGCTCGGCCTCAATCCAAGCGCCTTCGCGGTGGCGGAACCGGGTTTCGGCATCCAGCTGTGCCTGCCAGTCGGCGCTGGGCTCGGCGGTCGCCAGACGCGCGCGGTTGAACCGCGTCAGCTCGCGCTGGAAGCCATCGGCTCGAAGACTTTCAAGGGATTGGTTGTCGTTGGAATAGCCAGTCATGCCCGCAAAACGGGTTGGTGGGGGTCAATGTTCCAGGCGCGGCAACGCGCCACCGCGCCTGGATCAATCAGCTTATTTCGGCCGTCCGCTGAACCCCACCGCTGTCCGCAACGCATCGGCGTCCATCATCTTCCCGTCGAGCATGACGACACGCGTGTGGCGCAGGTCGCCGATATTGGCCTCCGGATCACCCTCGACCAGCGCCAGATCGGCGGTCTTGCCGACCTTGATCGATCCGGTGTGCTTGTCCTGCCCGACCAGCCGCGCGGGCATGATCGTCGCCGACGCCAGCGCGTCCGCCGCCGAGAACCCGGCCCGGCGGTAGATTTCCAGCTCGCGGATGATCTCGATGCCGCTGCCGTCCGTACCGGCGACGATCGGCACCCCGGCCTTGTGCATCTTGCCGACCAGTTCGACCATCTTGGCCCAGCTCTTGCGGTAATCGGCACGGGTCAGGTCCTTGGGCACCGCGAACCCGCCCGACCGGAAGCCGCGCTCAACGGCGGGGGGCAGCGTGCCGACGAACGGCGCATAAGCGGGGGAGAGATCGCCGTTTTCGGGGTAATACAGCCCCTCAAACGTCACCATCGTCGGGTCGCTGTAGATGTGATGAGCGGCCATGGTGGCGATGATCGCCTTCATCGCCGGGCCGTCCATGTCCATGTCCTTGGCGTAGCGGCCCGGTGCCTCGAAGCGGCCGATGCCATTGTCGGTCGGCAGCACGCTGGCGGGGACGCCCTCCATTACGATCCAGTTGATATGGGTGATCTCGTCGTAGCCGTCCTTCAGCGCCTCGCTCGGGCGAATTCCGGCGGGAATATGGCCGTGGACGTGGAGGCCCAGCTTGTGCGCCTCGACGATGGTTGCGGGCAGCCAGGCCGGGTTGAAGGTGCCGTAGAATTTTACCCCGGTGAAGCCGTTGGCCTTGGCCTTGTCGACCAGCGCGATGGCTTCGGCCTGCGACGTTGCAACATTGGCGACCTGGGCGGTGTATGGCCCTTTGCCGTCGATCAGCGAAGACGGATAGACGTGCGGGAACAGCAGCTCGCCCTTGGCGGTGCGGGTGCGGCGGTCGATGGTTTGCAGGTCGTTGTTGCCGGGATCGCGAACCGAGGTGACGCCAAGCGACAGTTCCTGCGGCCCGGTATAATCGTCGCCGACGTGCATGTGGCAGTCCCACATGCCGGGCACCAGCGTCATGCCCTTGCCCGCGATGATTTGCGCACCGGCGGGGGCCTTGATCTTGCTCGCCGGGCCCACCGCGACGATGACCCCCTTGTTGACCACGACTGTCTGGTTGGCGAGGAAGCGCAGGCCGTCGGCGTCGAACATCTTAACGCCGACAAACGCCACCGGGGTCGTCGGCATATGTGCAAGGGTTTTGGCCATGCCGGGCATCTGCGCCGCCATGGCGACCGCCTGCGCCGCCTCCATCTTCTTCTGTTCGCTCGAATATGCGACCGGGATGATGGCGAGGCCGGTGGTGAAGGCAAAGAATTTGTCGTGCGCGTCGGCCCAGATCGGGATTGGTGAATTGTTGAGCCCGGTGATCAGCCACAGGTTGACGGTCTGCTTGGTGGCACCCTCGCCGATTTCCAGCGAGGTCGCCTTGTCGGCGTGCGCCTTGCCGCTGGGCAGCAGGTCGATGCTGTGATTGGGGGCGGCGAGCAGCTTGTCGATGAACCAGCCGTTGGAGGCGAAAGTGCCGCCGACCGAGGCGTACATCGCGGGCTTGGTATAGGCTACCGAACCCTTGTCGACCTGGCTTTTCCAGGTTGCGGTGCCGTTGGCGACCGCGAAGGTCTCGGCGGAATCGCCTTTGGGCGTGAAGCCGCGGATGACCATGGATTTGGCCATGCCGTCCGACCCCCAGACCAGCGCTTCATCCTGTTCGAAAACCTGACCGCGCAAATTCATGCTTTCGCGGCTCATCAGCGTGCCGTCGGCGGTCGTCCACAGGTACGAATCGCCGTGCTTCCCGCCGGTCGACTGAATGTAATAATGCGCGGCATCCGCCGGCGGCTTGGCAAGATCGGCGAGTGGTGTCTGCGCGATGGCAGGCGCGGCGAGTACGGTGGCGGTGGCGAGCAGATACGAACGCTTCACAGATTATCCCCCAAAGGATGTTTCGGCTGCGGCCAGATTGCCACGGGTGTCTTACGGTTGCAAGACGGTTCGCACTTTTGTCGCGCTGTCAGCGACGGGTTGACCTGCCCGGAGCCAAGTCTAGCATCTTGTGATGATCAAACATTTCATCGCTGCACTGCTCGCTTTCACCTGCATTCCGGTCGCCGCCCAATCCGCCTTGCCGACCTTTCCCGGCCAGACCGAGGCCGATTATGTCGCCCGCGACTTTACCTTCCGCAGCGGCGAGAAAACGCGAGAGCTGCGCATCCATTATATGACACTGGGCACGCCGCACCGCGACGCCCGGGGTCATATCGACAATGCCGTCATGGTCCTTCACGGCACCGGCGGCACCGGACAAACCTTCCTGCGACCCATGTTCGCAGGCGAATTGTTCGGCCCCGGGCAGCCGCTCGATCTGGCGCGCTATTACGTCATCCTTCCCGACGGTCTCGGTCATGGCAAATCGTCGAAGCCATCCGATGGCCTGCACATGCGCTTTCCGAAATACGACTATGCCGACATGGTCGAGGCGCAGCACCGGTTGCTCGTCGAGGGGCTGAAGCTCGATCATCTGCGGCTGCTGATGGGCACCTCGATGGGCTGCATGCACGCCTTTGTCTGGGGGGAAACCTACCCCGGTTTCGCCCATGCGCTGATGCCGATGGCGTGCCTGCCGGTCGAACTTGCAGGCCGCAATCGGATATGGCGCAAGATGAGCATCGACGCGGTCGAGGCCGATCCGGCGTGGATGGGCGGCGAGTACAAGGTTGAACCAACGATAGGCTTGCGCGCCGCCGCAATCGCGTCGTTCGTCGCCGGCTCGGCCCCCGTACGCCTGCAGCACGATGCGCCAACCCGTGCCGCTGCCGAGGCCTTTCTGGCCGGGCGGATCGAAGCGGCGGTGGCGGGGACCGACGCCAATGACCTGATTTACTACACCGACGCATCGCGAACCTATGATCCGTCAAAGGCGCTGGAAAAGATTACGGTGCCGGTGGCGTGGATCAATTCGGGCGATGACTTCATCAACCCGCCGGGGCTGCACATTGCCGAAGCCATGGTCGGGCGCATGCCCAATGCGACGTTCCGGCTGATCCCCGAGAGCGCTGAAACCCATGGCCACGGCACGCATACCTGGGCGACGTTCTGGAAGGCCGATCTGATTGCCCTTCTCAAGCGTAGCGAATGAGCGGACATTTTTCGGTGAGGCGGCGTTGGACTGACATGCGCATCCTCCCCCTCCTACTGACCGTCCCACTCGCCGCCTGCATGGCCTCCGGGCCGCCGCCGGTGCCGGTCGCCGCGACGCCGGTGTTTCAGCCGCTGAGCTTTTTCGCCGGGGCAAGCACTGGCGAGGGCAGTCTCAAAATCCTGTTGTCGAAGAGCCGGAGCATCCGGGTGCGCAGCAACGGCCACAGCGCCCCCGACGGCTCGCTGATCCTCGACCAGAGTATCAGCGAGGACAGCAAGCCGGCGTCGCAGCGGCAATGGAATATTCGCCAGACCGGCCCCGGTCGCTATGCCGGTACGCTGAGCGATGCGGGCGGCCCGGTCAGCGGCGACGTCGAGGGCAACCGGCTCCACCTGAGTTTTCCGATGAAGGACGGGCTGCAGGCCGATCAATGGCTGTCGCTGAGCCCTGACGGCCAGGTCGCGGAGAACCATATGACGGTGCGCAAGTTCGGAATGGTCGTCGCGACGCTCAACGAGACGATCCGCCGGGCGGCTTAGGGCAGGCGTTCGAGCGCCCAGTTCGCCGCTTCGCGCACGGTTTCGTCGGTGTCTGCCAGCAAAGCCGCCACCGCCGGGCGCAGACTCACGTCGCCACTATTCCCTGCCGCAATCAGGCAGTTCCGCATCATCCGGTCGCGCCCGATGCGCTTGACGGGCGACCCGGCAAAGATCTGGCGGAAGCCGGCATCGTCGAGCGCCAGCAGGTCGGCGAGTGCCGGGGCGGTCAATTCGGCGCGCGGCTGGAATGCCATGTCGCGGCTCGCCTGCGCAAAACGATTCCACGGACAGACGGCCAGACAATCGTCGCAGCCATAGATGCGGTTGCCGATCGCCTCGCGGAATTCATGCGGGATCGGTCCGTGGTGTTCGATGGTCAGATACGAGATGCAGCGCCGCGCATCGAGCTGATACGGCGCGGGGAAAGCGTCGGTCGGGCAGGCAGTCTGGCACCGGGTGCAGCTGCCGCAGCGATCGGCGCGCGGAGTGTCGGGAGCCAGGTCGAGCGTCGTGAACAGCGCGCCGAGGAACAGCCATGACCCATGCGCGCGGCTGACCAGATTGGTGTGCTTGCCCTGCCAGCCTAGCCCGGCAGCTTCGGCCAGCGGCTTTTCCATGACGGGCGCAGTATCGACAAAGACCTTCACATCGCCCGGCGCGCGCTCGACGAGCCAGCGGGCCAGCGCCTTCAACCGGCGCTTGATCGTGTCGTGATAGTCGGAACCCTGAGCATAGACCGAAACGACGCCCGTCTCAGGATGCGCGGCGTGGCGCAGCGGATCGAGTGCCGGGGCATAGCTGGTGCCGAGCATGACCACCGACTTCACCTCGGGCCACAGCGCACGCGGCGACACCCGCCGGTCAGCCTTTTCCGCCATCCAGATCATGCCGCCGTGGCGACCATCGGCCAGCCATTGGCGGAGGCGTTCGCCTGCTTGCGGGGCGGCGTCTGCTGGGGCGATGCCAAAGGCAGCGAAGCCGAGTCGGGCGGCTTCGGCGGCGAGTGCGGTGCGGAGGCTGCTCACTCCCTCCCCCTTGAGGGGAGGGCGACTCGCGCCTCAGCGCGAGCGGGGTGGGGGTACGATCCGGCAGAGTTGGGGAACCCCCACCCTGCTTGGCTGCCGCCAAGTCGCCCTCCCCTCAAGGGGGAGGGAGGCGCAAGAGCCAATCCGCCATCCAGTCGCCAACCCGCACCTCGACGTCGCCCCAGAACAGCCAATGTCCGACACCGGGCATCTCGTGATAGTCGATCGGTCCGGCTAGTTTGCGCGCCGTCGCGCGGCTGATCGCCGGCAAAGTGATGCGGTCCTCGCTGCCGACGATGACCAGCGCAGGCTTGGTCAGCCGGGCGTAATCGACCTTGGTCGCCCCGGTTTTCGACAGCGACGGCAGCAGCATTTCGGCGAGTACTCGCCCTGAATCCGGCACCAGCGCGGCAATCTCGGCGGTAGCGATTTCGGCCGGCACGTTGTTGTAGATGCCCCAGCGCGCCGGTTCCGCCTCGATCAGCGTCGGCTGCTTCCACCAGCCCCATTTCAGCATGACGCCTCCGGCGGTGCGTAGTGGGGCGATGCCGATGGCACTGGTCGTGGCCGTTGCGCCGGTCGACAGCAACACCAACCCGGCGTGGTCGACCCGCGCCGCAACGACCTGCGCCAGCATTCCGCCCATCGAATGGCCGATGATGATCGGCGGCTCGGCTAGCTTGCGGACTTCGGCAATAAGGAACGACGCATAATCCTCGACTGTCAGTCGCCCGAGTTCGGGGACCGGCGGCGCGGCGGGGTCGCGGTCATGATACGGCAGCGCCGGGGCGTGGGTCGCATAGCCCGCCGCCTCGAACCGCGCCCGCAACCGGTCGAACGTGGCGGGCGTCGACCACATGCCGTGGATGAAGAACAGGGGAGGCATGGTTAACGTTTAACAGACAACCCCGGTCGACGACAGCACCGCCATCGTCACCAGATCCGACGCCGTCGAGGTCATTGGCGCGATCTGCACCGGGCGACTCATATTGACCAACAGCGGCCCGATCACCCGCGCGCCGGCGAGTTCCTTCAACAGCTTGGCGGCGATGTTGGCGGCATGGAGGCCCGGCATGATCAGCACGTTGGCGGGGCCGGACAGGCGGCTGAACGGGTAACGCTCGCGCATCGCCGGGTTCAGCGCCGTGTCCGCCGACATTTCGCCTTCATATTCGAACCCCACCCGGCGTTCGTCGAGCAGATGCACCGCGTCGCGCAGCACATCGACGATGGCCCCGGTCGGGTTGCCGAAGTTCGAATAGCTGAGGAACGCAACGCGCGGTTCCTGCCCCAGCCGCCGCGCCACCGCCGCCGTCTGTTCGGCGATGTCGGCAAGCTGGGTCGCGTCGGGGCGTTCGGTGACAGTGGTGTCGGCGATGAAAATCGTCTCCGACTTGCCGATGACCATGTGAATGCCGAACGGGCGGTGGCCGGGCAGCGGATCGATGACGTTCCGCACTTGCCGATAGGTGGTGGCGAAGTTGCGGGTGATGCCGGTGATCATCAGATCGGCCTCGCGAAGTTCGACGAGCATCGCGCCAAAGATGTTGCGCTCGTGGTTGACCATGCGCTGCACGTCACGCAGCAGATAGCCGCGCCGCTGCTGCCGGGCGTACAGTTTTTCCACCATGCGCGGCACCAGATCGCTGATGGCGCTGTTGTGGATTTCATAGCTGTCGATGTCGGGCACGCCGATCTTGGCCAGCCCCTCGCGGATCGGGGCTTCGCGACCGATCAGCACCGGTTCGCCATAGCCCGAATTGCGCCAGTTGACGGCGGCGCGCAGCACGACCTCCTGCTCGCCTTCGGCAAAAACCGCACGGCGCGGGCGGGCCTGCGCCGCCTCGACCGCTCCTGCCAGTATCTGTGTCGTCGGGTTGAGGCGGGCGCGCAGTTCGCGGCGATAGGCGGCCTCGTCGAAATAGGGCTTGCGCGCGACGCCCGACGCCATCGCCGCCTTGGCAACGGCGATGGGGATTTCCTCGATCAGCCGCGGGTCGAACGGGGCGGGAATGATGTAGTCGGGGCCGAAACTGCGGCCCTTGCCGCCGTATGCTGCCGCGACTTCATCAGGCACTTGCTTGCGCGCCAGTTCGGCCAGCGCGTGCGCCGCCGCCAGCTTCATCTCCTCGTTGATCGCCGTTGCGCGGACGTCGAGCGCGCCGCGGAACAAGTACGGGAAGCACAGGACGTTGTTGACCTGGTTGGGATAATCCGACCGCCCGGTGGCAACGATGGCGTCTTGCCGGACCTCGGCGACTTCCTCGGGTGTGATCTCCGGATCAGGGTTGGCCATGGCGAAGATGATCGGGTTCTTGGCCATCGACGCGATCATTTCCTTGTTGACCGCGCCCTTCTGGCTGAGCCCCAGGAACACGTCGGCCCCGCGGATCGCCTCGGTCAGCGTGCGGTCTTCGGTGATCGCGGCATGGGCGGATTTCCACTGGTTCATGCCGGTGGTGCGGCCCTGATAGATGACGCCCTTGGTGTCGCACATGATGGCGTTGCGGACGCCCAGCGCCTTCATCAGCTCGGTGCAGGCGATGGCCGATGCGCCCGCGCCGTTGACCACCAGCTTGATGTCGCCCGGCTGCCGCCCGGTCAGGTGGAGGGCGTTGATCAGGCCGGCGGCAGCGATGATCGCGGTGCCGTGCTGGTCGTCATGGAAGACCGGACTGTTCATCCGCTCCTTCAGCGTCTGTTCGACGATGAAGCATTCGGGGGCCTTTATGTCCTCCAGGTTGATGCCGCCAAAGCTTGGCTCCATCAGCTCGATGGCGTCTATCAGACGGGTCGTGTCTTCGGTCTTCAGTTCGATATCGATCGAATCGATGTCGGCGAAGCGCTTGAACAGGACGGACTTGCCCTCCATCACCGGCTTCGACGCCAGCGCGCCGAGGTTGCCGAGCCCGAGGATCGCCGTGCCGTTGGAGATGACGGCGACGAGGTTGCCCTTGATGGTATAGTCGTACGCCGCATCGGGATCGGCGGCGATGGCGAGCACCGGCGCGGCGACGCCGGGGGAGTAGGCCAGCGACAGGTCGCGCGCCGTCGCCATCGGCTTGGAGGCGATGATCTCGATCTTGCCGGGCTTGCCGCCCATGCGGTGAAACGCCAGCGCCTCGCGGTCGCCGAAATCGTCGGGGGTTTCACTGGTCATGTGGAGGGGCTCCTGTTGCGGGAGCGTTAGCGATAGCGGGTCAACCTGTCACCAAACGGAATGTTCAGGGCGCCGTGATCGGCACCGCCCGGAGCTTCATGCCGAGCGAGGCCAGCACCTTCACCACCGTCGCCAGCTCGGGCCGCCCGGTGCTGCTGAGCGCGCGGTAGAGGTTTTCACGCTGCACCCCCGCATCGCGCGCCACCGCCGTCATGCCGCGCGCCCTGGCAACGACGCCAAGGGCGTGGGCGATGACGGTATCGTCGTTGGTACCCAAGGCGTCGGACAGATAATCGAGCTGCGACGCCTCATCATCGAGAAACTCGGCGGCGTCGAACAGGGTGGTTTTCAGCGGCATGAGGTTACTCCACTTCAGTTGCGAGTGTTTGAGCGCGGGCGATGTCTCGGGATTGACTGGCCTTGTCGCCACCGCAGAGCAGGATGACGACAACCAGGCCCCTACGGGTGAAATAGACGCGGTAGCCGGGTCCGAAATCGATCCGCAGTTCCGAGACACCTTCGCCGACCGATCGCATATCGCCGAACAAGCCGAGTTCGATCCGCGCGAGCCGTTTACCGATGACGCCGCGTGCCGCACGATCTCTGAGATCATTCAGCCAGTCCGTGAATGTGTCGGTCTGGCGAACCTCGATCATAGGGGTTGTATGTCATAACGCACAAATGCCTGCAACCACCGGTCGTTGACGGGTGCTGGCAAACGGCAGTTCTCATATTACAAGCACCGCAATGGCCGCCCCCTCCCCGATGATCGCGCAGTTCTTTGCGCTGAAGGCGGAGGCGCCCGATTGCCTGTTGTTCATGCGGATGGGGGATTTTTACGAGCTGTTCTTTGACGACGCGGCGGCGGCGGCGGCGACGCTCGATATCGCGCTGACCAAGCGCGGCGAGCATGAGGGTGTGCCGATCCCGATGTGCGGGGTGCCGGTGCATTCTCATGAAATCTATCTGCAGCGGCTGATCCGTGGCGGGCACAGGGTGGCCATTGCCGAGCAGGTTGAGGACCCCAAGGTTGCCAAGGCGCGGCCGGGCAAGTCCATCGTGGCGCGGGCGATCGTGCGGGTGGTGACGCCGGGGACGCTGACCGAGGGGGCGCTGCTCGATCCGAAGCGGGCGAACTGGCTGGCGGCGGTGGCTTCCGGCGGGATGGCATGGTGTGACCTGTCGACGGGGGCGTTTGCGACGCGGGCGTGTGGTGAGGCGGAGGTCGCCGCCGAACTGGCGCGGCTCGCCCCGTCGGAGGTGGTTGCGGTTGAAGGTTGGAACGGCTGGCCGGGCGTTACGCCGCGCCCGACGCGCGACTTCGACCGGACGCGCGGCGAGGCGGCGTTGAAGGCGCGCTTCGGCGTGGCGACGCTGGACGGCTTCGGCCGGTTTTCGGATGGCGAGATCGCGGCGGCGGGGGCGCTGCTGGCCTATGTCGAGGCGACGGCCAAGGGCGCGGTGCCGCTGCTGTCGCCGCCGCGCCCCGAGGTGCCGGGCGCGGCGATGAGCATCGACGCGGCGACACGGGCCTCGCTGGAACTGGCGCGCGGCGCTGGCGGCGGTCGAGCCGGGAGTCTGGAGGCGTGCATCGACCGGACCGTCACCGCCGGGGGTGCGCGGCTGCTGGCCGACGATCTGGCGGCACCGTTGACCGATCCGGCGGCGATTAGCGCGCGGCACGATCTGGCGGGGTGGTTCACCGGCGACGGCGTGCTGCGGGCGCGCAGCCGGGATGCGCTGGGGGCGATGAATGACATTGCGCGGGCGCTGGGGCGGCTGGCGGTCGGGCGTTGGGGGCCGCGCGATCTGGCGGCGATGCGTGACGGGCTGGCCTTGGCGCTGGCGTTGAAGGAGGCGCTCGGTCGGGCAGGCGGCGCGGCGCTCGGTGGCCCGCCCGCGCTACTGACGGCGACGCTGGCGCGGATCGGAGGGCATGGGGCGCTGGTCGAGGCGCTGCGGCGCGCGCTGGTCGCCGAACCGCCGGTCGAGGCGGCGGCGGGGCGCGCGATTGCGCCGGGCTATGATGCGGCGCTCGATGCGCTGCGCGAGACGGCGCGGGATGGGCGCAGCGCGGTGGCGCGGCTGGAGACGCGGCTGCGGTCGGACACCGGCGTTGCGTCGCTCAAGGTCCGCCACAACAATGTGCTCGGCTATCATATCGAGGTCGCGGCGCGGTACGCCGACCCGCTGCTGCGGGCGGACTCGGGCCTGATCCACCGCCAGACGATGGCGGGGGCGGTACGTTTCGGCTCGGCGGAACTGGGGGAGCTGGGGGCCAAGATCGCCCAGGCCGGGGACCATGCGCTGGCGGCGGAGGCGGCGCATCTGGAGGAATTGCGCTGCGTCATCATCGCCGACGCCGCGGCGGTCAGCGAGACGGCGGCGGCGCTGGCGCGGCTTGACGTGGCGTCCGCCCACGCCGAACTGGCGGCGACCGAGGGATGGGTGCGGCCGATTGTCGACGCGACAGCGGCGTTCTGTGTCGAGGGCGGGCGGCACCCGATGGTCGAGGCGGCGGTCCGCAAGGCGCGCGGATCGTTCGTCGGTAACGACTGCGACCTCAGCGCCGACGCGCGGGTGTGGCTGGTCACCGGCCCCAACATGGCGGGCAAATCGACCTTCCTCCGCCAGAATGCGCTGATCGCCGTGTTGGCGCAGGCCGGGAGCTATGTCCCCGCGCGGGCGGCGCATATCGGCGTCGTTGATCGGCTGTACAGCAGGGTCGGCGCATCGGACGATCTGGCGCAGGGGCGGTCGACCTTCATGGTCGAAATGGTTGAGACTGCGGCGATATTATCGGGCGCGACCGACCGGTCGCTGGTGATCTTGGACGAAGTCGGGCGGGGGACCTCAACCTATGATGGCCTCGCGATTGCCTGGGCTGTGCTGGAGGCGGTGCACGACGACCTGCGCTGCCGCTGCCTGTTCGCTACCCACTATCACGAGCTGGTGCGGCTGAAGGAGCGCCTGCGCGCGCTGGCGACAGTGACGGTCAAGGTGCGCGAATGGAAGGGCGAACTGGTCTTCCTTCACGAGGTGGTGCCGGGGGCGGCGGACAAGAGCTACGGGCTGGCAGTGGCGCGGTTGGCGGGGGTGCCGGGGCCGGTGATCGCGCGGGCGAAGGCGGTGCTGGCCAAGCTGGAAGCGGGGCGCGAGGCGACGGGCGGGATTGCGGCGGGGCTGGGGGATCTGCCGCTGTTCGGTGCGGCGCTGCCGGAGGTGCCGGGCGATCCGCTGCGGGCGCGGTTGGAGGGGATCGATGTGGATGCAGTGACGCCGCGTGAGGCGCTGGATGTGCTGACTGAGTTGAAGGGGTTGCTCCCTCCCCCTTGAGGGCAGGGCGACTCGCGCTCTTGGCGCGGCGGGGTGGGGGTACACGCTCTCCGCCGAAGAAGAAGACCCCACCCCGGGCCGCGCCAAGCAGCGCGTCTCTCGCCCTCCCCTCAAGGGGGAGGGACAGGCTCACTCCACCCCATAATCCGTGATCGTCTCGAACATCGCCGTCAGCGCGCGGCGTTCGGCTTCGGTCAGGTCGGGCCGCCACACCTCGAACAGCAGGATGGCGCGGGGTTGGTCGCTGTCGTTCCACGCCTCATGCTCGATCGAATCGTCGAACAGCAGCGCCTTGCCTGCCTCGACGGTCCGCGTCTCACCGCCGACGCGCAGGCGGCAACCGGGCGGCACGATCAGCGGCAGATGGCAGATCAGCCGGGTGTTGAGCATGCCGTTGTGCGGCGGGATATGCGTCCCCGCGCGCAGGATCGAGAACAGCGCCATCGGGGCGCGGCCCCGGATGTGCGGCAGCGGGCAGGCGTTCAGCGCGGTCATCGTCGCCGGGCAGCGATCGGCATTGCCGGGGACGGGCGCGCCGTTCTGCAGCAGGTGAAAGGCGCTCCAGTTCGGATCGTTCAATAGCGCATGGTCACGGCTTGGGCGGTTCTCGTCGGGGCGAACATAGGGTTCGAGCCCCGCCGTTCCGGCAAGCACCGCCTCGCATTCGGCGCGGATGGCCGGGTACGCAGCTTCCAGCGCCGCCACCCATGCCAGGCCGGCGGTGTCGAAGAAGGGTATCGCCGCCAAGCCCGGGAAATAGAAATTGGTCGGGGCTTGGGGATAGGGTTTCGAGGCACCGGTGATGATGGCCAGGGATTCGGCGAAGCGCGGGCTGACGGCGGCGGGTTCGATGCCTGCAGCGGCAATGCCGTCGTGAAGGGTGGCGAGGAAGCGCCCCGCAGCGGCGTCCTTGGCGGCCTTTGCCCGCGCCAATCGCTCGACGAGGTCTGGTGGGATTTGGGCCAGCCGGGCGGCGGCGTTGAGCGCGCCTTCGTACCAGCCGACGGCGGCGCGGTCGTCCCCCGCCCGCGTGAACAATTCGCCCTTCATCGCATAGGCGTAGGGGTTGGCCGGATCGCCGCCGATGACCTCGTCGAGCGCCGCCAGCGCCGCGTCGTCGTCGCCCTGCTGCTCGCAGGTCTGGGCGAGGAGCAGCCACAGTTGCGGCGAGGCGCGACCGGCATCGACGACCTGGTCGAAGGCGGCGCGGGCGGCGGCGAGGTCGCGGCGGCGCAGGGCATCGATGCCGGAACGGGCGATGACGTTGAGGTCGGGGGCGGTGGGGTCGGGGGCGATATCCATCGGCGGTGTGTAGCGGGAGCGGGCGCGCGCTTCTAGTTCCTCCCCGTCTTCGGGGAGGCGGACCGCGTGCCTTCTTCAGGCGCGTGGTGGAGGGGCGGCGGACTTCTCCGCCGCCGCCCGCCGCCAAGGGGCGGCGGCCCCTCCACCGCAAGGGCGGTCCCCCTCCCCTGAAGGAGGGGAGGATCAAGAAAGTAGCGCGACGCCCCCCAACCCTCTATCCCGTCGTCATGGCCTCCCGCCCCGACGTCATCCCCAACCGCCGCGCGCTGATCGATCGGCGCAGCATCGCCGATGCGCTGGTGGAGGCCATGACCCGCGCCGATGGGTTTGCCGCCAAACGCGCACTGGTCACTGAGACGCTGCGTGAGGCGCTGGCGGTGGGGCGGGCCGAATTGAAGCATCGCCTCCACAACGCGCCGTCGAAGGGCCTTGAACTCGCGGGGGCGCAGGCGTTCCTCGTCGATCAGCTGCTGCGGCTGCTGTTCGATGCGACGGTCATCGACCTCTATCCCGCCGCCAACCGCACCTCGGCCGAACGGCTGACGCTGGTTGCCGTCGGCGGTTACGGGCGCGGCCAGATGGCGCCCTATTCGGATATCGACCTGCTGTTCCTCACCCCCTGGAAACAGACGGCGTGGGGCGAACAGGTCATCGAAACGATGCTCCATGTGCTGTGGGATCTGGGGCTGAAGGTCGGCCATTCGGTGCGTTCGCTCGACGATATGGTGCGGATGGCCAAGGCCGATCTGACGGTGCGGACGGCGCTGCTCGAGACGCGCTTCGTCTGGGGCGACCAGCCGCTTTAC
This sequence comes from Sphingomonadales bacterium, assembly GCA_038211945.1. Classification (GTDB taxonomy): domain Bacteria; phylum Pseudomonadota; class Alphaproteobacteria; order Sphingomonadales; family Sphingomonadaceae; genus Sandarakinorhabdus. The sequence continues at coordinate 33,899 of JBBQVA010000006.1, read as the reverse complement.
GAAGAAGCCACGGTGCGTTTCCGCAAGGAGATCGTCGCCGGAACCGCGCGCGCCTTCACCGCCGAGAAGCTGGCCGAACGCGACGTGCGCCACAAGAAGATGGGCGACAGCCGCTACGTCGTCGAACCCAATCTGAAGGAGGGCAAGGGCGGGTTGCGCGATCTTCACACGCTCTACTGGATCGGCAAATATGCCTATCAGGTCGAAAGTGTCGGCGAGCTGGTCGACAAGGGGTTGCTGACCGCCGCCGAGCTCCGGCAGTTCAGGCGGGCCGAGAATTTCCTGTGGGCCGTGCGCATCAATCTCCACGACATTGCCGGGCGCGCCGAGGAACGCCTGACCTTCGATGTCCAGCGCGAACTGTCGGTGCGGCTGCGCTATACCGAACGCGCCGGCATGTCGGCGGTCGAGCGCTTCATGCGCCACTACTTCCTGATGGCGCGGACGGTTGGCGATCTGACCGGGCTGTTCCTTGCCCATCTCGACGAGAGCTTTGCCAAGGCGAACTGGGTGCCGGTGTTCACCCGGCGACCAAGGAAGCTCAATGGCTTTACGCTGCGGCGCGGGCTGATCGGGGTGCCGAACGACGGTTTCTTCCGCGATGATCCGGTGCGGCTGGTCGAAATGTTCGCGCTGGCGGACAGCCAGAAGCTCGCCATCCATCCGCAGGCGATGCGCCAGGCCGGGCGTGATGCGGGCCTGATCGACGAACGCATCCGCCGCGACGCCAAGGCCAACGCGCTGTTCATGGATATTCTGAGCAGCCGCGACGACCCGGAGACTGTGCTGCGCTGGATGAACGAGGCCGGGGTGTTCGGCCGCTTCGTGCCGGACTTCGGGCGCGTCGTCGCCCAGATGCAGTACGACATGTACCACCACTACACCGTCGACGAGCACACCATTCGCGCCATCGGGTTGGTCGCGCGGATCGAGGCGGGGGTGCTGGCCGAAGATCATCCGCTGGCGACGGCGATCATCAAGCAACTGGTGTCGCGGCGGGTGCTGCGTGTCGCTGTGCTGCTCCACGACATCGCCAAGGGGCGCGGCGGCGATCATAGCGAGCTCGGGGCCGACGTTGCCGAACGCCTGTGCCCGCGCCTGGGCCTGTCGCCTGCCGAGACCGAGACCGTCGCCTGGCTGGTCCGCTACCACCTGCTGATGTCGGCAACGGCGTTCAAGCGCGATCTCAACGACTTCAAGACGATCCTCGATTTCGTCGAGACGGTGGCGTCGCCCGAACGGCTGCGCCTGCTGCTGATCCTGACCGTCGTCGATATCCGCGCCGTCGGGCCGGGGGTGTGGAACAACTGGAAGGGCCAGCTGCTCCGCGACCTCTACGATAGCGCCGAGGAGGTGCTGCGGCTTGGCCACAAGCAGAAGGGCCGCAGCGAGCGCATCGCCGCCAAACAGGAAGGGCTGGCGGCAGCGCTGGGTTGGGAGCCGGGGCGCTTTGGCAACTACACCCGGCGCTTTGCCGACAGCTACTGGATCGCCGAGACCCCCGAGGCGCTGGCGTCGAACGCCCGGATGATCGACGCGGCGGACTGCGCGCTGACCCCGCTCAGCATCGATTGCATTCCCGATCCCGCATCCGGAACGACGCTGGTCAGCATCTATGCCGCCGACCATCCGGGGCTGTTCTACCGCATCGCCGGGGCGATTTTGCTGGGCGGGGCGAACATCCTCGATGCGCGTATCCACACCACCCGCGACGGCCAGGCGATCGACAATTTCGTCGTCGCCGACCCGCTTGGGCGACCTTTCTCGGAAGCCTCACAGCTGGCGCGGCTGAAGCGTCAGATCGAGGATGTGCTGACCGGCAAAGTCCGGCTCGCCGACCGGCTGGCGGCGCGTCCGCTCGCCCGCAGGCGGGCCGAGGTGTTCCGGGTCGAGCCCAATGTGCTGATCGATAACGCCGCGTCGAACCGTTATACCGTCGTCGAGGTCAACGCCGCCGATCGCCCGGCGCTGCTGTATTCGCTGACCAACGCACTGTTCCAGTCGCGCGTGACGATCCATTCGGCGCACATCGCTACCTATGGCGAGCGCGCCACCGATACCTTCTATTTGACCGACCTGACTGGCCAGAAGATCGAAGATGGGGCACGGCTGCGGACGCTGGAAAAGCGGCTGCTGGCACTCGCCGGGGCCGGCGAAGCAGAGCGAAAAGCGGCGTAATCGTCGCCCTCCGCCCAAATCGCTCCGTTCATAAAACTAATGCCCGTTTTCAGGTTCTTACACGTGCTGACGCGAATCTGACGCGAGCTTCAACAAGGGTAAACTACGCCGCCCTTAACCCAGATACAGCGCCACCTCCGCATGACGCCGCCGCACCAGCCCTGCCAGCACCTTGCCCTTCTGTTTGACCCAGAGCGAGAACGCTGCTGCCGCCGCCGGATGGTCGCCCGCCTTGTGCCATTTCAGCACCGACGACCCGCCGAACGCCGTGGTGCCGATGTTATAAGCGAGGCTGACCATTGCATCGAATTGATGCTGCGTCGTCGCGGTTTTGCCGATCAGGGCGGCGACCTTTGCGGCGAAGCTGGCAAGATCGGTAGCGAAACGCGCGTCGCACTGCGCTTGCGTCCACGTCAGGCCGAGATGAATATCGGCGCCGGTCGACCCCCAGCCGATTGTCGGCACGTCATCGGGGGTTGGCAGATAGGCGCGCAAGCGGCACTTTTCGAATGACTTGATGAGCGCGACCCCCGCATCGCCGATCTGCATAATATGTCCCCTCAACGCGCTGTCCCGTTCCGTCATTCCCGCGAAAGCGGGAATGACGGGGAACAAGGTCGGTCGTCATATAACCAAATTGGCAAAAATTGTCAATGTCCCTCCCCCTTGAGGGGAGGGCGAGAGACGCGCCTTCTTCAGGCGCGGCCCGGGGTGGGGGTGCCTTACTGCAGACAGCGCGAACCCCCACCCCGCCGCGCCAAGGGGCGCGAGTCGCCCTCCCCTCAGGGGGGAGGGACATGCGTTGCGCCTTGACGTTGCACCGCACCGCGCCGCAACAGATGGCCACGAAAGGCGTGCCCCAGATGACCCAACCCACCGTCGCCGACTGGCAGGCCATGGCCGCCAAGGAGGTCAGACAAGCCGACCTGACCTGGCAGACGCCCGAGGGTATCGCGGTCAAGCCGCTGTACACCGCCGCCGACGCGGGCGACCCCGGCCTTCCCGGCTTCGCGCCCTACACCCGCGGCGTCCGAGCCTCGATGTACGCCGGTCGCCCCTGGACCATCCGCCAATACGCCGGGTTCTCCACCGCCGAGGCCTCCAACGCCTTTTACCGCCGCAATCTCGCGGGTGGGCAAAAGGGCCTCAGCGTCGCCTTCGATCTCGCCACCCACCGGGGCTATGACAGCGACCATCCCCGCGTCACCGGCGATGTCGGCAAGGCCGGTGTCGCCATCGACAGCGTCGAGGACATGAAGCTGCTGTTCGACGGCATACCGCTAGGGCAAATGAGCGTTTCGATGACAATGAACGGCGCGGTGCTGCCGACGCTGGCCTTCTATATCGTCGCCGCAGAGGAGCAGGGTGTTGCCCCCGCGCTGCTCGACGGCACCATTCAGAACGACATTCTGAAGGAGTTCATGGTTCGCAACACCTATATCTACCCGCCCGAACCATCGATGCGGATCGTCGCCGACATCATCGCCTTCACCGCCCGCAACATGCCGAAATTCAACAGCATTTCGATCAGCGGCTATCACATGCACGAGGCCGGGGCGACGGCGGTGCAGGAACTGGCGTTCACCCTCGCCGATGGCATGGAATATGTCCGCGCCGCACTCGCACAGGGGCTGAAGGTCGACGAATTCGCCGGGCGGCTGTCGTTCTTCTTCGGCATCGGCATGAACTTCTTCATGGAGGTCGCCAAGCTGCGCGCCGCGCGCACGCTGTGGGCCGGGATCATGGCGGGGTTCGGCGCGTCGGAACGCAGCCAGATGCTGCGGACGCATTGCCAGACCAGCGGCGTCTCGTTGCAGGAGCAGGACCCGTACAACAACGTCATCCGCACCACCGTCGAGGCGATGGCGGCGGTACTCGGCGGCACCCAATCGCTGCACACCAATGCGCTCGACGAAGCCATCGCCTTGCCGACCGATTTTTCGGCGCGCATCGCCCGGAATACCCAGTTGGTGCTGGCTGAGGAGACCGGCATCACCCGGGTCGTCGATCCATTGGGCGGCAGCTATTATGTCGAGGCGCTGACCGCCGAACTGGTCAAGGGCGCGCAGGCGCTGATCGATCAGGTCGAGGCGGCGGGCGGCATGACCAGGGCGGTCGAAAGCGGCATGCCCAAGCTCGAGATCGAACGGGCGGCGGCCGAAAAACAGGCGCGCATCGACGGCGGGCAGGAGGTTATCGTCGGGGTCAATAAATACCAGCCGTTGACGGTCGAGAAGCTGGAGATTTTGGACGTCGACAACCACGCCGTGCGCGCCTCGCAGATCGAGCGGCTGGCGGCGGTGCGGGCGGGACGCGATGCGGCGGCGTGTGCGGCGGCGCTCGATGCGCTGCGGGCCGGGGCCAAAGGCAACGCCAATCTGCTCGCGCTGGCCGTCGATGCGGCGCGGGCGCGGGCGACTCTGGGCGAGATTTCATCGGCGCTGGAGGATGTGTTCGGGCGTCATGCCGCCGTCGTCAAGATGGTGCGCGGTGTCTATGGCCCGGCGTTTGCGAACGATCCGCTGGCGATGCAGGTCGTCGAGGGCGTCGCCGCACTGACCCGCCGCAAGGGCCGCCCGCCACGGGTGCTGATCGCCAAGATGGGGCAGGACGGGCACGACCGCGGCGCCAAGGTCGTCGGCACCGCGCTGGCGGACCTGGGCTTCGAGGCCACGGTCGGGCCGCTGTTCCAGACGCCAGAGGAGGCGACGGCGCTGGCGCTGTCGCTCGATGTCGACCTGGTGGCGGCGTCGTCGCTGGCAGCAGGCCACAAGACCAACGTCCCCGAACTCATCGCCGCGCTGAAAGCTGCCGGGCGGGGGGATATCCGGGTGATCGCAGCGGGGGTGATCCCCGAACAGGATTACGACTATCTGCGCGGCGTGGGCGCAGCGGCGATCTTCGGCCCGGGGACGAACATTGTGGCAGCAGCGGCGGATTTGCTCCGGCTGCTGGGTCACAACATGCCGCCGGTCGGGGAGCGTTTGGCGGCGGAGTAGCTTAACGGCGCCCCCCGCAGCTATCCCCCGCCCCGCCGTCCAGATCCAGGCACCGCCCATCGACCTCCGGGGCGGCGACGCCCGCCACCGCCGCCAGCGTCGGCGCGATGTCGACGGTTTCCACCGCCAGCGGCTGTTCAAAGCCCTGCGCGCCGGGCCACCAGAACAGGATGGGCACGCGGCGGTCGTAGTTCCACGGTGAGCCGTGGCCCGCGACGTAGGACGGTGCCGGTGCGAGCGCGAACGGGGTGGCGAATTCCTGCCACGCCACCGCGATGTCGCCCGACCGCTCCGGGTCGGTCGAGGCGGCAAAGCGCTGCGCCATGCTGAAATTGTCGGGCGACAGGCCGCGCGGCGGCTTGGCGGCGAGCAGTTCCTCCTTGGTGAACACCGCGGCGACCAGCGGCGCGCGCTCCTTCAGCCGCGTGACGGCGGAGGCGAAAATCTTTGCCCGCAATTCCGGGTACGACCGCCCGCCGACGATGATCTGCGAAGGGTCGCCCGCCAGCGGATCCCAATCGAGCGCGAATTCGGCGCGCAGCTCGGCATTGACGCTGGCCATCACCGCGCGCGTATCGATGCGCCGCGCCGGAATTCCTCGCCGTGCCGCGCGTTCGGCCGCGTCGATGGAGCCATGATCGGCGGTCAGCACGACGATGTACGGGATGTGCAGCGCGTCGACATGGGCGAGGAACTGCCCGATGCGCTCGTCGGCCCAGCTTAGTTGGTCGCACATCTCGGCACTTTCGGGGCCGAAGCGATGGCCGACGTAATCGGTCGCCGACATGCCGATGGCGAGCAGATCGACGCCCTTGCCCTGCCCCAGTTTCTGGGTGTCGAGCACATAGGTCGCCAGTTCCAGCGTCACCCGGTCGAATTCCGGCGATGATCGGAACCACGCCTGGAACGCCGGATCGGCGGCGAAATCGGTGCTGGGTGCTGGCGGCGTCCAGCCGGGCGGCGTGATACGACTGTCAATCGTCTGGTCGCCGAACTGCTGGGGACCGAACATCGCGGTGCAACGCTGATCGTGGAGCACCCACGCCGGCGGCGTCTTGCGCCATGTCTCCATCAGCGCGGCGTTGAATGCGGCGATGGGGGCCAGACGCGCCGCTGCCGTGGCGCCCGCCGGGACATGGGTGGTGTAGCCGCCCTTTTCCTCGTTCCACCAATATTCGCCATCGGCGCGCGCGCCGCCCATCGGGATCGCGGCGCGGTCCTTGCCCGCGACGGCGAACACCCGCGACGCCGGGTTGGCGTCCTTCAGCCATGCCCCCAGCGTCGGCGCGCGCAACACGTCGGGGGATCGGGTGACCGACATGTTGGCAACCGGCGTGGTGTTGTCGTCGATGCAATAGACCATCTTGTAGAGCGTCGGGCTCCAGTAACTGTTGCCGACGATGCCGGTTTCGGCGGGGCGCATCCCCGACAGGATCGTCGAATGGCCGGGGCAGGTTTCGGTCGCGGCATGGCTTTGATAGCCCGACGAAAAAACGACGCCCTGCTGCAACCGTGCCAGCCCGCCGGTGAATCGGCCACGGTATTGGCTGAACAGGTCGGCGGAGAACTGGTCCATCGAGATGGCGATGATGAGTTTGGGGCGCGGGGGGGCCGTGACCGGGTCGGCAGCGAGCGCGGGTGCTGCAACGCCGACCAGTGCGGCGGCCAACGCCAGAATTTTACGCAGCATCATCGTTCGTCCCCGGTTGTGGCCTTGATACACACCGCATCACCCAACCGCTCAGGCTGAGCCTGTCGAAGCCGGATCGCACACCGCAATGGATGATCCGGCTTCGACAGGCTCAGCCTGAGCGGGGTTTGGCGGTCAATCAATTCTGTTCTTCGCGCAATACCATGACAGCGGCGTGACGGGGGGTGCAAGGGGCGCACTTCCCCCTCCGGCTTGCGGGAGGGCCGACTCGCTGGGCTGCAGCCGAGCGGCGGGGGAAGGTGTGCTGGCAGCGCGGTCCTCTCTGCCTCTATTTGCAGCACTGCCAGTTCATTTTTAGATCTACGCCGTGTCCGATAGCGTCTATGCCAGATCTAGTTTTTAGTAGGACGTGGGTTGCCGCAAATGCGCGTAGTGTTGAACTCTCAAATTTCTGGTTAAATTTAGTATTATCCTCGTTGTTCTGTGAAATTACATGAGCATCCCGGCACAATAGGCTGAGGTCGCCCAATACTATACAGTGTGTTGCGACGGAGGCGGAAACCTCTGCACGCAGTGCAGCAGGCGGGTACAGATCGCTCATCATAGTGGTTACATCCGTCTCAAAAACTAGATCATCTTGAACCAATAACTGTTGTGATTGTTGCGCAGGGATTACATCTGCAGCGGAAACCTGCTCAGTAATCAGTACGGTGTGAATTTCTGAAGAAGGTTGGGCAACATCTTTGGATAATATGTAATACTGGAGACGTCGCCGGGCGATGCCGCGTAAACGGGCTTCAAAATCAGTTTCCGATTCGAGCGCTTCAGCAGCAACGGCGCCCCGGAATGCTGCAGGGTCCGTGATACCTTCCTGATTAGCCGTGGCGCAATCCTGGATACGTCCCGCGTTGCTAACGGTGCATTGAAACTTAAATTTTCGCACTTGAGCGGGAATGTCAGTCATCCCTTCAACAGATAATGCTCGTGCTGCAGCTGTTGGTCGACGAACTACAATCACCTGCTCAATAGAAACAGGGGGTGACATGTGACGCTCAGTGTAAGGTGTCTGAGCAAGCATCAATATAGTTAAAAGCATTGCGCTCCGTCCCTGAAAGCTGCTGGCTCTATATAGAGAATGTGCGGCGCTGTGTCAGTGTTAGCGCTGACATCCATCTAAGGAGCATATACCCAAACTACGTGCACCCCTAAACCCCCAACCGCTCCCTGAAAAACCCAATCACCTCGTCCGCCGCCGCCTTGGTTGGTTCGCCGTCGGTGTCGATCAGGTCGCCGGTCATCACGCTGTGCGGCGGTTTGCCGACGCTGCGCATTCCGGCCGGGTTGCCACAGGCGTCGGGGAGTTCGATGCCGGTGAACTGCGCGCCGAGTTCGCGGCGCAGGGTGTCGAACTTGCGGCCATCGGACAGAGCGTCGCCCTCGAACCGATATCCCCGCACCGGCAGGCCTCGCTCGCGCACCCGCGCCATGTCGGCTGGGCTAATGTCGATGCCGGGCTTGTCGGTGATCGGCAGTCCGGGCTGTGACAGTACCGGCGCCAGCACGACCGGATCGACCGCCATCGACAGTGCGAAACCACCGGTCAGGCACATGCCGATGACGCCGACTCCCGGCCCGCCGCACTCCTGATGCGCCAGATGCGCCAGTGGTTTCAGCCAGTCGACGATGGGGCTGGAGCGGTTGGTCCGCAGCAGGGTGAATTCGCGGGAGACGCACAGCCGCGCCATGCGGCCAAGGCTGATCGTGCTGGGGTTGCTCGCATTGGGGCTGCCGAGCAGGACCGGCGCATAAACCCGCATCCCGGCGTCGCGCACCCAGCGGCAAAAGCGCGCCAGTGGCGGGGTGAAGCCAAAGATTTCATGGATGACGATGACGGCGGGGCCGGTGCTGCCGATGGTCAGCACGGGTTTGGTGACGCCGCCAAAGCTCAGGTCGCGGCGGCTGAAATCGGCGATGTCGGTGGACAGGGGGCTGGGCATGGCGGGATGGTAGCGGTGGAAATGCGTGCTGTCTTTGGCGTTGCGCGCAATCTGCCATAGGGTCGCCGCCATGCCCTTCCACCTTGCCATTCCCGTCGACGATCTGGCTGCGGCGCGGGGGTTTTACGGCGGCGTGCTGGGCTGTGCAGAGGGGCGGTCGGCGGCGACGTGGATCGATTTCGATTTTCACGGCCACCAGCTGGTTGTCCACCTTGCGCCGCGCAGTGCGATCAGCCGGTCGGCGGTCGATGGCGATGCAGTGCCGGTGCCGCACTTCGGGCTGGTGCTCGACTGGGCGGGGTGGGAGGCGATGGGCGCGCGCATCGCCGCCGCCGGGCTAACGTTCGAAATCGCGCCGCATGTGCGGTTTGCAGGGCAGCCGGGCGAACAGGGGACGTTCTTCCTGTTCGATCCGGCGGGGAATGCGATCGAGATGAAGGCGATGCGGCGGCCTGAAAACCTGTTCGCGCGTTAGGTCCTCCCCGTCTTCGGGGAGGGGGACCATTCGCTCCTTCAGCGAATGGTGGAGGGGCCGTCGCCCCTTGGCGGCGGACGGTACGGCGGAGAAGTCCGCCGCCCCTCCACCACGCGGCTGAAGGAGCCGCGCGGTCCCCCTCCCCTGAAGGAGGGGAGGATTTACACCGTCCTTACCAGCGTCCGCACCACGGCAATCCACGCCGCATCGGCGACGACCTGCTGGCGCGCCCCGGGGGACAGCGGCAGCAGCTGGACCTTGCCGCCTTCGAACGCGGCCATCCGCCCGAACGCAAAGCGGCCGCCGGTACGGGGCACCAGCACGTCGCGGTTGACTGCCTTGCCAAAGTCCGCCGGGGCGAGCTTTTCGGCCCAGAGCGAATCACCCGCGCGGTAATCGCCGGTCGTCGCCTCGACGACGATGCCGACGACTTCACCCGACGGGGCGGGGGGGAGCAGCGCGGTCGAACGCTTTGGCGCGACCGGGCCATCCGCACCGATGATCGCCGCCACCGGCACGTCGATGCGGTCGGGCAGCGTCACCAGATCGGCCGCCTCGACACCGAGCGCCCCGGCGATGCGGTTGAGCCAGCCGACCGACACGGTGCGCATGCCGGTCTCCAGTCGCCCGATGGTCTGTGCCGTCGTCGGCGGCACACAGGCAGCGGCGACTTCGTGGAGGGTCATGCCCTTGGCCTTGCGGACTTCGCGGATGCGGGTGATCATTATGCGCCTCTTCACTGAACCTTGATGGTTCGCTCTGTCCTACAGATGTGCGTTTATGGCAAGCCCCTTCTTCACTTGAGAAGGAGTCGACCATGCCCCGGACCAAAACCGCCATTCGCCAAGCCGATGCCGCACTGCCTGCCGCCCACAACCGCCTGCTGGAACGGCGGCAACTGGCACCGGGGGACGCGATCGACCGCACCATGGTCACCGTCAACCGCGCCGAATCGCCGCTGGCGTGGCTGGTGCGGCGCGGCCATCTGACGCCGCTGCAGCTATTGGCCGGCGACCGGCTGCGCACCGATTATCATGTCGCCGGGCAGGGGCCGCGCGTGACGATGCGCTGGGACATGGGGCCGGTGGCGCGGGGAGCGCGCGCCGCGCCGGGGGCAGCCGATCCAACCACGGCGCAGATTTCGGCCAAACAGCGGTTTGAAGCTGCGGTGACGGCGGCGGGGCCGGGCCTGTCCGACGTGTTGTGGCGGGTCGTGTGCAATGGCGAGGGGCTGGAAACCGCCGAACGGGCACTGGGCTGGCCGGCACGCGCGGGCAAGCTGGTGTTGACGCTGGCGCTCGACCGGTTGGTGGCGCATTATCGTCTGTAGTTCCTCCCCGTCTTCGGGGAGGGGGACCGCGCGGCTTCTTCAGCCGCGTGGTGGAGGGGCGGCGGATTTCTCCGCCGCACGTTCCGCCGCTGAAGGGCGACGGCCCCTCCACCATGCAAGAGCATGGTCCCCCTCCCCGAAGACGGGGGGATCAAAAAGGAGAAGCTGCATGCGCCGCATCGCCATCACCGCCGCCCTCGCCCTCGCCGCCTGCGGGCCGCACAAGCAATCGATGGGCAAAATCCGCGCCGCGCCGCCCTCGCTGACGGTGACGACGCAGCTGCTTGGGGCGAATGGCGAACTGCGCGGCACCGCAACGCTGAGCCAGGAAACCGAGGGCACGCGGGTTGTGGCAGTGGTGCAGGGCATGGCACCGGGCGTGTATGCCATCCACCTCCACGGCGTCGGCAAATGCGAAGCGCCGGACTTCAAATCGGCGGGGCCGCATTTCAACCCGGAGATGAAGCAGCACGGCATGGATAACCCGATGGGCAGCCATATGGGCGACCTGCCCAACCTTACCGTCGGTGCCGATGGCAAGGGCCGCGTCGATTATACGCGCGTCGGACTGCGGTTGAAGGACGGGGCTGCCCCGCTGCTGGACGCCGATGGTGCAGCGGTGGTGCTGCACGCCGGGCCGGACGATATGAAAACCGATCCGGCGGGCGGTGCGGGGGCGCGGATTGCGTGCGGAGTGCTGGGCGCGGCGAAATGAAAACTGGGGCGATCGACGGGGATTGAACCCGCAACCTCCGGTACCACAAACCGGCGCTCTAACCAATTGAGCTACGACCGCCACGCGCGAGCGGCGGAGATAGAGGAGAGGGGGCGGGGGCGCAACCTCCCTGGAATGACAGGTTGAGGGTTTTCTCTCCAACAAAGTTCCTTTATTGCGCACTCCCGCAACTTCCCGAAAGCCCTCCATGCTGTTCGACGCCGCCGACTTTGACGCTCATGAAGCAGTGCACTTCGCCACCGACGCCGCCACCGGGCTGCAGGCGATCATCGCGATCCACTCGACCCACCTCGGTCCGGCGGCGGGTGGTTGCCGCTGGTGGAGCTATGCCTCCGACGCGCAGGCGCTGACCGACGCGCTGCGCCTGTCGCGCGGCATGAGCTATAAAAACGCCATGGCCGGCCTGCCAATGGGCGGCGGCAAAGCGGTAATCCTCAAGGGCGCGCCCAAAACCGAAGCCCTGCTGGAGGCATTCGGGCGCACCATCGACGGGCTGGGTGGGCGCTATGTCACGGCCGAAGATGTCGGCATGTCCGACGCCGATATGACGGTCATCGCGCGTCGTACCCGCCACGTCTCGGGCCTGCCGGTCGCGGGCGGGCAGGCGGGGGGAAACCCCGGCCCGTCGACCGCGGAAGGGGTGTTCGTCGGGATGCGCGCCGCGGTCGCGCACAAGCTCGGACGGCATGATTTTAGGGGCGTCCATGTCGCGATCATGGGGCTTGGATCGGTCGGCGGTGCGCTGGCCGACAAGCTGGCTGTGGCGGGGGCGGTGCTGACCGTCGCCGATATCGACGAGGCCAAGGCGCGGGGCTTTGCGGCGCGGCTGGGTGCCAAGGCCGTGCCGGTTGCGGAGATCGCGCGGGTGGATGCCGATGTCTTCTCGCCCAACGCGCTGGGTGCGGTGCTGAATGCCGACACGATCGCCGGGCTGAAGGTGTCGGTGGTCGCAGGCGCGGCGAACAACCAGCTGGCGACGCCGGACGACGGCGCACGGGTGGCGGCACGCGGCATTTTGTACGCGCCGGATTACGTCATCAACGCGGGCGGGATTATCAACGTCACCGCGGAATATCTGGGCTCCGGCGATGCGGCGTCGGTGGCCACGGCGATCGCGGCGATCGAAGGGCGGTTGGCCGGGATTTTCGCCGAAAGCAAGCGGACGGGCGTGCCGACCGATGCGGTGGCGGACGCGATGGCGCGGGCGCTGATCGGGCGGTAATTGTCCCTCCCCCTTGAGGGGAGGGCGACTCGCGCACTTGCGCGAGCGGGGTGGGGGTGTCTCACTCCGGCTAAGAAAGACCCCACCCCGGGCCGCTGCAAGCGCAGCGTCTCTCGCCCTCCCCTCAAGGGAGAGGGACCGGTCAATAATCCTTCTTCCACTTCACGCTGACACTCGTCCCGCCCAGCGTCGCCACCTGGCTCAGGATCGACAGCGAGCGGGTCAGGCTCAGCTCGATGTTCGTCGCGCTATACCCCTGGGCGTCGGTCGCCAGCTCAACGTAAACATGCTTGCCGATGTATTGCCCCGCCGCCACCGCCGTCTTGCGGCCGATGGTCGGGTCGGCGCTCAGGATGCGCAGCCGGTCGATACCCAGCCCCTTGCGGACCGAATTGATCGGGTTGAAGCCGCCGCTGCCGCGCAGGCCGTTCAGCGCCGCCGCCAGCTGCAACGCCTCGGGGGCCGACAGGTTATTGACCGAATCGCCGAACAGCACGCGGCTCAGCACCTCATCCTCGGGCAGTGACGGCGTGCTGCTGAACTTGATGTCGGGGTGAAGCCCGGTGCCGGTGATGGCGATCTGCGCTGTCAGACTGGTCGAGCTGTTTTCGGCGACGATGTCGATGATCGGGTCGGGCGGGTAATTGCCCAGGAAGCGGATGTCGCCGCGCGTCAGGTCGAAGCGCTTGCCGGCGAATTCATAGTCACCGCGCACGACCTGGATGCGGCCGCCGATTTCGGGGGTTGTCGCGCCGCCCTTGATGACCAGATGCCCGCGCCATTCGGCCTCCAGCCCCAGCCCCGACACGAACAGCCGCCGGTCGGCATCGGCGGTGACGTTGAGCACCCAGCGCTGCGGCTTGGCCTGCACCATCTGCCGCCGCCCGAGCACGGCGAGATTCTTTTCGGTCACATCCAGCACCGGCACATCGGCGGCAGCGGTGCGCCCGATGCGGAAGGTCGCCTTGTCGACGCTGAGCTTGCCCGAAACGACGCCGCCGAACTGGTCGGTGGCGATGCGGATGCTACCGGTGGCCGCCGCCGTGAGGTCATCGCGGTTGAGCAGCTGGGCGTTTTTGGCGTCGAGATGAATGTCGATCGGGAAACCCGCGTCGGCCGACAGCCCGATGGTCCCCGACCCGCTCACCGTCCCGCCCTTGCCGGCATTGCCGCTGAAGCTTGTCAGTTCGAGCCGCGACTGGGTGAAGTGCGCGTCGAGCGAGACCTGGTCGACAACGGCTCCCAATGTGGTGTTCTCTACCCGCGCGCCCTTGGCGGTGATGGTGCCGCTGAGCGTCGGATCGCCAAGCTTGCCGCCCGCGTCGGCAGCGATCTGCACGGGACCGCGCACGTCGAGCGCCTCAATCCCTGCCAGCCCCCACACCGCCTGCGCCGGGCCGTTGTAGCGCGCTTGCGCAAACAGCGGCGCGGCGAGGAAGCGCGCCAGCATAGAGTCGCCGCCGGGAACCGGGCCGACCCGTGCCTGTGCGCGCCCCTCGACGACCCCGCCGCGCACGATGACGGCGCGGGCCTCACCGCCACTCGCCCCCAGTGCCACGTTGATGCCCAGGTCGATCGGTGTCGATGCGGAGGCAAGGCTGGCACGGGTCAGGCCGTTGATGCGCAGATTGGCGGTCCCCGACGGCAACGCGCCGGCGACCTGGGTCATGTCGATGGTCCCCGACACCCGCCCCGCCACGTCGAGGCCGGGGACGAAGCCGCCGAGCAGCCCCAGTCCGACCGATTTCAGTTCGGCCTTGATGGTGCGGGTGTTGCCGAAACTGCCCGAAACAATGCCCTGGCCCTGCGCGGTCTGCAGCGTCACCGGAGCCAGATGCCAGTCGCCGCCGCTTCGGGTCAGGATAGCGGCGGGGGTCAGGGATACCGGCTTGCCGTCGAGGCTGCCGCTGGCCTTGACCTCAATGCGGTCGGGGGCGAGCGCGGCGCTGGCGGTCAGCGCGAACGGCACCGATGTGGCGCCATTGGCGGTGAATTGAGCGCTGCCCTTGCCGCCGTGGTAATCGATCTTGCCCTGGGTGCGGTCGATGCGCAGGCCGTCGCGGTCGATCCCGGCCAGGGCGAAGCTGCCGGTGACGCTGGGCCCGGCGTCTGCGAGCAGGATCGTCGCGGCGACGTTTCCTGATCCGATCATCACCGGCGTCGCCAGCGGCAATGGCGCATCGTGCGCGCGCAGGGCGACGTCGACGCGCTGGACGGCGCCCGCTGCCGCCAGCAACGCCTGGCCCGTCAGCCCCTTGCCGGTGAAATCGATGCGCCCCGCGAACGGCCCGACGGCGGTCTGGGCGATACTGCCGTGGCCGGTCTGCCCGGCGATGCTGACACTGGCGAGGTCGATGGTCAGCGGGTCGCTGGCAGTGCGGATCAGGCCTTTGGCGGCCGCCGCGCCGTAATCGGAACCGCCATGCGCGTCGAAGCTCCAGCCGCCTGGCACGGGGGCGATGTGTCCGGCGACCTGTGTCAGCCCGACGCCGAGGCCGGGCCGCGCCAGCACGAGATCGACCACCGGTGCCTCGATCTGCCCGGCCAGCGCCAGCGTTAGCGGGCCATAGGCGCGCGATGCGCCCGACCCGGTCAGCTTGACGAACCCGTCGGGGCTGCGCGTCCCACTGGCGATCAGGCTTAGCCCCGGCGAGGTCAGCCGGGCATTGCGGAACGTCAGCGATGTATCGTCCGCCACATCCACATCGGCGGTGACGCTCGGCAGGCCTTCGAGCAGCTTGCGGAAGAACTGGTTGTCGAGGCGGGTGATCTTGACCACCGCCTTGCCGGTGACCCGTGTGCCATTCGGCGCGGGGACGGCGCGCAGATCGGCGGTGACGTCGGCGATACCAAGGCCGGGCAGCAGGTAATTCGGCAGGCGTCCGTTGAGCGTAATTAGGAAATCATTCTCGCCAAGCACCGCCAGCAACGTGCCGCGCCCGCTCAGCCGGTCGGAGCGGATGTTGAGGCTGTTCGATACGATCTTGCCGCCCGCCAGCGTCAGCGGCCCGTCGATGCGGACATTCTTCAGCAGTTCGGCCCCGGTGATGCCGACCCCCGACACGGTCGTCGCGCTGGCGATGACGGGGATGACCAGCGGGCGTTCCCCGGCGCGGACGATGCCGGCGGCGCGCAGGTTGGTGACGCCGGTATGCCCCCACGCCGCCTCGGTTGCCGACAGCCGGTAATCGACCAGTGGATGCGCAAAGCTGCCCGCCACCGTCGCCGCCAGCCGCACGTCGCGCCCGGTGACGCGCGGATGCAGCGCCGACGGGTCGAGCAGTCGTGCCGCGACCGCGACGCCATTTATTGTCTCAGTCCCAAAATCCACGCGGCCATTGGCGTCGGCGGTCAGCGCCCGGCTGGCGATGTGGAGGTCGATGACCCCCGCCCGGTCGTGTACCGTCGCCGAACCGTTGAGCGCCACCACCGGCGCCAGCAGCCGCGCCCCCGCCCCGGTCAGCAGCAGCGCCGGAGCGGCCGTGCCGCGCACCCCGAAACGCCCCTGTTCGGCGGTCAGCGCCAGGTCGGCGAGCGGGGCGTCGCCCAGATGCGCCACCAGGGCTCCCGCCCAATTCGTCCACGATCCCTTGCCCTTGATCGCCAGGTCGAGCGGCTTGCCGAGCTTGAGCAGCCCGTCGATTGCGCCGCCTTTCGGCCCCAGCACATCGGCGTCGAGATCGAACTTGTCGCGGTCGGGTTCGCTGTCGAGCTTGAGCTTGACGCTATCACCGCCGCCACCCCCCAGCGTCGTTGCCGCCACGTCAAGCAACGCCCGGCCCTTGTGGATATCGACTTTCCCATCGACGCCGATCACCCGCAGCGCCCCCGACACCGGCGGCTCGAGGATCAGCCGGTCGATCTTCAGCCGCCCGATGGCGATATCGATGCTCGGCAGGATCGTCTTGTCGGCGCTGGGGCGGAGTGCGGGCTGGCGCAGCACGCGGACCTCGGCGGCGTGGACGTCGTGCGCGGTCAGCAGATTGTCGATCAGGTCGAGCGGCCGCCAGTCCATCTCCAGCTGCGGCACGACCGCAAACACGCCCTTGGGGTCGGCGAGTGCCAGATCATGGATCACCACCTTGCCGAAAATCGAGCCGTCAATGCGCCCGGCGCGGACCTCCAGCCCCGATTGCGGCGCATAGAGTGGCAGCTGGCGGACGATAAACGCCCGCCCGCTGTCGGTATCGAGCCATTGCACCGCGCCCACCGCCAGCAGGCCCGCCGCCACGACGACGAGCAGCACCGCCGACAGGATACGCCCGACGGTCGTGCCGCGGCGCTGGGGAACGACGTCGTCCGCCATCAGAACGCCTGGCCGATGGAGACATAGACCCCGAACGCCGGGTCGCCGACCGCCTTGGTCACGGCGCGCGCCACGTCGACGCGGATCGGCCCAAAGCTGGTGTAATAGCGCAGGCCGACCCCGGCGCCGACCTTCAGGCTGTTGAATTTGGGGAGCGTCGATGTGTAGACCTGCCCGGCGTCGATGAACGGCACCAGCCCGATGTCATTGCCGAACGCCTTGAAGCGGAAGCGCGCCTCGAAACTGGTTTCAACGATGCTGTTGCCGCCCAGCGGCGTGTTGGTCGCGTCCTTGGGCCCGACGCCCTGATAGCTGAAGCCGCGCACCGATCCGCCGCCACCGGCATAAAAGCGCCGTGACGGCGCGATGCGACCGCGGCTCGCCCCAACGATCGACCCAAGATGCCCGCGCGCCGCCAGTACGATATTGCCGAACGGCAGATAGACGCTGCCCTCGATCTGGGTCTTGGCATAGGCCAGGGTGGTGCCGCCGTTGACCGACACTTCGGGTGAAAACCGCCCGGTCAGCCGGAACCCCGACGCCGGATCGAG
This sequence comes from Sphingomonadales bacterium, assembly GCA_038211945.1. Lineage (GTDB taxonomy): Bacteria > Pseudomonadota > Alphaproteobacteria > Sphingomonadales > Sphingomonadaceae > Sandarakinorhabdus. The sequence goes on along the minus strand of JBBQVA010000006.1, from coordinate 16,454 downwards.
CAGGCTGTCGGAGCCGTCATAGGTCAGATTGCCAGGCAGCGCGGCGATGAAGAAGGTGCGGTTGGGATCACCCGGCGCGGACCTGTCGGTCTGGCGGGTGAACAGCAGTTCGGTCCCCAGCGAATAGGTCCATTTCTTCTGCCAAATTATGTTGGTCTCGCGCTCGATCGCCGCGCTGAGGTCGAACGATGTGGCCTTGTATGGATCGACGGTTTCATAACTGCCCTCGGCGTGGAGGATCAGCGTCTGGTCACGCTTGCGGAAATTGCGGCGGCGGACTTCGGCGCTGAGCAGTTGTTCGGTCTCGGCGCCGACCGCGCGCAGTGTCAGCGCGCCCTCGGGCTTGAAGAAGTTGCGGTTCTGCCAGCTCGCCTCGATGCGCGGCCCCTGGCCGGTCGAATATCCCGCCGCCGCCGATACGGTCTTCAGCGGAGCCCCTTCGACCGACACGACCAGGTCGATATATTGCGCCCCGCCGGGGGCTGCCCCGCCCTCGGCGACCGGCTTGATGGCGACCGATCCGAACAGCCCGGTCTGAATCATCGCGCGGCGCAGATCCTCCAGATCGGTGGCGTTGTAGCGGTCGCCGCGCCGCAGCCGCGCCAGCATCGCCAGATGGTCGTTGGAAAAGCGCGACGTCGGCTCGGCAAAGCGCACCGCGCCGAACACCCCGCGCGGGCCGGGATCGACACTCAACACCAGCTGTGCTGTGCGGCTGGCATGGTCGACGGTAATCACCGGCTCGCCGACCTTGGGGAACGGGTAGCCGGCTTCGGACAGTTTCAGCGGCAGCGCCGCCACTTCCGCCTGCACTCGCGCTGCATCGACCGGATCGCCGGCCTTGACCGCGAATTCCCCCGCCGCCGCCGTTGCGCCCGGCGGTGTATCGAGCGTCACCGCGTCAAAGCGGTAGCGCGGCCCGGCGACGACGGTCAGTGCAACCTTGACCGCCTCCCCGGCCTTTGCGGGGTAGGTGATCAGCACCGTCGTCGCGCCGCCATAGAACCCCACCGACCGCATCAGCTGGTCGATCAGGTCGCGGTCCTCGGTCACCCGGCGGTTGATCTGGGCGAGGTTGGCGGGCTGGCCCTTTTTGGTCCACAGCGACGATTGCTGACGGTAACTGTCCTGCAGCCCCAGCGGTCCCAGCCCGTCGACCTCGACGGTATAGCGCACGTCCGCCGACGCCTCGCTGGTGTCGCCCGCCGTCGTCGCCTCGACGGTCGGCCAGGCGACCTGCCCCGACATCGGCACCATGCCGTCCTGCAACGGATCGGGCGCGACCAGCGGCCCCGACGTCGCCGGGGGGTCGGCAGGCTTGACGACGATCTTGGCGGGAACGGTGCTGGAGGTTTGCGGGTTAGGGGTCTGCGCCGTCACCGGACAGCCGATCAGGCCGATTGCCGCCGCCCATAATCCGGGTCGCCCCGCGCACCGAAAAAGGAAACACACCATTGAACGCCGGGTCTAGCCGAGCCACGGGCGGGCGGGAAGGGCACGCCGCGCAACCGTGGCGGCTTTTGCACGAACCGGCGCGGCGTGGCACAGCGCCGCCCATGGCCGATCCCGATCTCCCCCCGCCCCGCCGCGCCCAGACCGCCGGCGGCTTCCTGATCGCTGCCGGGCTGGTGGGTGGGGCCGCCATCGGCGCGGTGGTCCATCAGGCGACGATCGGCCTGCTGGCGGGGTTTGTCATCGGGGTGATCGCCGCTGTGGCGATGGCGATGCGCAGCTAGGGTCAGGACCTGTTAAATCCATGCCCCGCCTTGTGCCACCCGAAGGGCGGTGCTCTGCAGTCCGGCCCAGCGCTCGCTTCGCTTGGACGCGCCCCAAAGGCGCGCCACGGCGCTCACTCACTCGTTCCGGGCTGCAGAGCACCGTGCCGGGGCATGGATTTAACAGGTCCTGACCCTAATTCAGCTTCCGCCCGACCCACACCACCCGGCCGATTACCGCCACTCCGGCCGGGTCGAGATCGTCCCAGCTTGGATAGGCGTCGTTGTCCGACCGGATCGTCAGCCGCCGCGTCGCCGGGTTGACCGACAGGCGTTTCACCAGCAGTGCGTCGTCGGTGCGCAGCACATAGATGCCGTCGCGTAGCCGTTCACGGTCGTCGGTATCGACCAGGATCTGGTCGCCGTCGGCCAGCGTCGGCAGCATTGAATCGCCCTCGACGCGGATGACCGACAGCGCTTCGGGGCGGCCGGTGGCGATGCCGCGCACCCAGTTCGACTGGAACGCCAGCACGGCCAGCGGCGCTTCGGTGCCGATCTCCGCCCCTGACCCTGCCGAGGCCCCGATGTCGAGATGCGGGATCAGCACATAATCCTCGCTGCGCGCCTGCAGGCCTGGGCGCGGCATGACGGCGCGGCCCGGCTCCTCGCGACCGCCGAGCAGATGTTCGGCGATGCCGAAATGACGGGCCAGAACATGCCGGTCTTCCTCGGACAGGCGGCGCGGGACGCCGCGTTTGACAAACTGTTGAATGTACGTCGGATTGCGCCCGAGCCGCCGCGACAGCGAGGCATAATCCTCGCCGCGCGACGTAATCAGCGCATCCAGCCGCTGGCGGATGGCAAGACTATCCATGACCCGCGGGACCTCCTCTCCAGCCCCCGCTTGATTCTTCGTCTAGCATAGTTTTTTCCCTAGACGAATAGGATTTCGTACCCGATGACTCGTGAAACCAGCCGAATCGGATGAGAACTGGAGGGACGCGGAATGAGTTTGCTGTACGCAGTTGAAAAATGTCTTAAGCAACAGGGGATGCCGGCGTCGCGCTTTGGCCGCGAAGCTGCGCACGATCCTCGCTTCGTCTTCGATCTGCGTCGCGGGCGTGAGCCCCGCGCCAAGACCGAAGCACGTGTCCGCGCTTTTATCACTCGTTCAACCCCGGTTCGGGAGACGCATTCGTGAAAGCTATTTCCAATTCCCACGCCGCAATCCTGCGCGCCATCGATGCGCTGATCGTCGACACCGATAGGCAAAAGCCTATTATGATTGTCGAAGAGATTATTTCCACCGATTGGGCCAGCGCCACTTTCGACGGTGAACGCCACCGGTTCGCATTGCGACTGGAGGGCGAGGCCGCTGCAGTTGGCAGGGCCATGGCCTCCATCGCTGCCGGTATCGGCGAGTCGGATATCCCGCTGCACGGTCAGTTCGTCGCCGAAGCTGCAGCAAAGGCAGGGACTGCCGGGCGTGACGGCGCACGGACGGTGCAGCCGTTCATTGTTACCGCGCTGACCATCGCCGATTGAATTTCACACATTTGTCGAAAAGCGGCTTTTTGGATGAACGTCCGCGGCAATATGAACCGGAACGGTCGGGCGATCATCTCGTTACGGCTCCATGCGCCTTCGATATACAGATCCCAATGCCCCCGGCTTCACGCGCAAGAAGCGGGGGAAGCATTGGAGTTACTACGACGCCGACGGTACGCGGATTAGCGATGCGGCGACGGTCGACCGGCTGAACAGCCTTGGGGTGCCTCCCGCGTACGAACGTGTCTGGTATAGCCCGCACGACAACGGCCACCTGCAGGCGATCGGCTATGATGCCAAGGGACGGCGGCAATACCGCTATCACACCGCGTTCCGCGAAAAGCGCGAGGGTGCGAAGTACGATAAGTGCGTCGATTTCGGGGAGGCGCTGCCGACAGTTCGCGCGCGGGTCGAGGCCGATCTCGCCAAGCGCGGCCTGCCGCGTGACAAGGTCGTCGCTGCGGTGGTCCGTCTGCTCGATCGCGGCCATATCCGCGTCGGCAATGAAGGCTATGCGCGCGAAAACGACAGCTACGGCGCAACGACGCTGCGCACCGATCACGGCGAGGTGAAGGGCGCCACGGTCCGGCTCAGCTATCGCGGCAAATCCGGCAAGGACCAGAATGTCCGGCTCAACGATGCGGCGCTGGCCCGCATCGTCCGGCGCTGCCAGGATCTGGAGGGGCAGGCGCTGTTCCAGTATCTTGGCGACGACGGCGAACCGCGCCGCATCGGCTCGGGTGACGTCAACGCCTACATCCAGGACGCGATGGGCGAGGAGTTCAGCGCCAAGCACTTCCGCACCTGGGGCGCCAGCGTCATCGCACTCAAGGCGATCCGGTGGTTTCCGGACGGCGATATTTCACTGAAACTCATGCTGCAGCCGGTGGCGGACGCGCTCGGCAACACCCCGGCGATCAGCCGCAAGTCGTATGTTCACCCGCTGCTGATCGCGGCGGTTCGTGACGGCAAGGCGGGGGCGGTGGCCGCGCTGAAACTGCCGCGAGCGACGCAATGGCTGAGCGCCGAGGAACGGCTGTTGATCGAGATGCTGCGGGCGTGATCGCCACCGTCATCGAAGGAGCTGTCGGTTACGACGCCGTGCGGGAATGACTGCTAACTCGATCGACGGCGTCAAAGTTCCGATAAATGATCAGGCAAGCCGAAAATTCGCCCGGTGACGGCGCATCGTGCCGCCGATCAGGCCAAAGCCAAAGATGAACATGCCCCACGACGCCATCTCGGGCACACCTGTTATCAAATGGAATACAGAATTCGCGCCATAGTCTTCCGGCGCGCCACCGATAGTACGAATCACCAACCAATCTGCATGCGAGGTGGCACCGAATATTCTGCCGGTACCATCCGGATTTAGAACGTTTACGGCAAACGTGCCACTCAATCCGACAACAGCAATATCACCCGAAGCCGGATTCGTTAAATGTCCCGTCAGATACGAATTCGACGTTGAATTATAGGCCGGTAGTAGATTGGAGCCATCATACGTAAAGCTGACGAGGTTTGCATCACCGAGGTCCTGATTTGGGCCGTTCAGCGAGAAATCCTTCAACACAAGCGTAGCGGTTGCCTGCCCGGCACAGTCGGTGCAATCACCGACGAACTTTATCGTAAGATTGCTTGTCGCCAAGACTGGCGTTGCCAGCGCGGTCAGTAAAACCGAGCACGCAAGAGCTAGCCGATTCATGTCGTTCCCCCTGGCACCGCATTCCTGGTGATACAAAATATTGCAACGGTGTCAGAATGGCAAATGCCCGAGTGTTGCATATCCCGATGACGGGGAGGAACTAGCAAGCTGCCCCGTCAACCGCTATCGCCCTCCACCATGAAACGTACCACCGGCCAGAACCGCACGATCACCTCCAAATGGCGGCCGGCGACGCAGATGGTGCGTGGCGGCACCGCGCGGTCGGAATTCGGCGAGACCTCCGAGGCGATCTTCATGACCTCGGGCTATGCGTACGACAGCGCCGAGGAGGCCGCCGCACGCTTCCGGGGCGAACGGCCGGGGATGACTTATAGCCGGCTGCAGAACCCGACAGTGGAAATGCTCGAGCAGCGGCTGGCGTTGATCGAGGGGGCGGAGGCGGCGCGCGCGACCACCACCGGCATGGCGGCGATGACGGCGGCGCTGCTCTGCCAGCTGTCGGCTGGCGATCATCTAGTGGCGGGCCGCGCGCTGTTCGGGTCGTGCCGGGTGCTGGTCGATACGATCCTGCCGCGCTTCGGCATCGAAACCACGACTGTCGACGGCCGCGATACCGACGCATGGGCGAAGGCACGCCAGCCCAATACCAAGGTGATGTTCCTCGAAACGCCGTCCAATCCGGGGTTGGAAATCTGCGACATCGCGGCGGTGGCCGACATCGCCCATGATGCGGGGGCGTGTCTGGTCGTCGACAACGCCTTTGCCTCGCCGATCGTCCAGCGGCCGATGGAGCTTGGGGCCGATGTCGTCGCCTATTCCGCGACCAAGCTGCTGGACGGGCAGGGGCGGGTGCTGGCAGGCGCGGTGCTGGGACGCGAGCAATGGATGAACGACATTTATCTGGCGTACGCGCGCCATACGGGTCCGAACCTGTCGCCGTTCAACGCCTGGGTGGTGCTGAAGTCGCTGGAGACGCTCGACCTACGGGTGCGCCGGGCGTGCGAGAATGCGGCGGCGGTCGCGACGTTCCTCGAATCGCGGCTGCCCAACGTGCTGTACCCCGGTTCGGCGCGGCATCCGCAGCACGCGCTGGCGATGCGGCAGATGGCGCTGGGTGGCACCATCATTGCGCTCTTCGTCGCCGACCGGCCCCAAGCCCATGCGTTGCTCGACGGGCTGGAGCTGATCGACATCTGCAACAACCTCGGCGATTCGAAGTCGTTGATGACCCACCCCGCCTCGACCACCCATGCCAGCGTTTCGCCGGATGTGCGTGAGAGCATGGGGATTACGGAGGGGATGCTGCGGCTGTCAGTCGGGCTGGAGGATCCGGCGGATCTGATCGACGATCTGGGGCAGGCGCTAACGAGGGCCGGGCTGTGATTATGTGTGTCATCCCGGCGAAAGCCGGGACCCATGAACTCCAACCTTTGTGGTCATGGGTCCCGGCTTTCGCCGGGGTGACGGCAAAGCTGTGAGCATGGGTGTGTTCTTCCCCTACACCGCGACGACATCGGGCATTACCGTCCGCGTCGCGCCAAGCTATCTGCCCGACCAATCCGACCCCGATTACCCGCGCTTCGTCTGGGCCTATCACATCCGGCTGGAGAACCATTCCGACCGGACCGTTCAGCTGATCGCCCGCCACTGGATCATCATGGACGCCGCCGGCCGCCGCGAGGAGGTCGAGGGCGAAGGCGTCGTCGGTGAACAGCCGATTCTCGATCCCGGCCAGTCGTACGACTACGTCAGCGGCTGCCCGCTTTCGACGCCGAGCGGCACCATGCACGGCAGCTATGCGATGGCCGCCGAGGGCGAACTGTTCGACATCGAGATACCGGCGTTTGCGCTGGAGCATCCGACGCTGAAGCCGAGTTTGAATTGATGGCCCCTCTCCCGCTTCGGGGAGAGGGAGGGGCCCGCGCCGCGCTTGCGGCGTGGGAGGGTGAGGGCACGTCCGCCAAAAGGCCCTCACCCGGCTCGCCAAGGGGCGAGTCCGCGCCTCTCCCCGAAGCGGGAGAGGGAAGAAAGTGAAACGCACCCACCTCCCCCTCAACGCGCTGCGGGTGTTCGACGCCGCCGCCCGGCACCTGTCGTTCACCAAGGCCGCCGACGAACTCGCGGTCACCCCCGCCGCCGTCGGCCAGCAGATCAGGGCGCTCGAGGATACGCTCGGCGTCGTGCTGTTTCGGCGGACGGCGCGCCATCTGGAACTGACGCACGAGGCCGAACGCGCGCTGCCGGCCCTGCGCGCCGGGTTCCTGCAGTTCGAGGAATCGGTCCGCATCCTGCAGGACGCGCAGGGGTCGAAGGTGCTGACCATCGCCGCCCCGCGCGATTTCACCGCCAAGTGGCTGACGGCGCGGCTGGCGGCCTATGCGGCAGCGCAGCCCGACATGCGCTTCATCGTCTCGGCGCACGATGGCGAGGTGGATTTTACGCAGGCCAATCTCGATGTCGCCATCGTCTTCGTCCGCGAGCCGCAGGAAGAGGGCATCCACGGCAAGCCGATCGCCGTCGAAACGCTGGTGACTGTCGCCGCGCCGGGCGCCACCCCCGACAAGCGAATCTCCTGGCCCGGCGACAGCGAGGCGGACGGCATGACCGTCGCCGACGCCGGGCTGGCGCTGGACGCCGCAGCGCTCGGGTTGGGCAGCGCGCGCGTCCCGGCCAGCCTTGCCGCCGCCGATCTCGCCGCCGGACGTGTCGTCGCACTCGGCAACCCCGAACCCAGCGCGAACAGCTATTGGCTGATCGCGCCGACCCCGCAGTGGCGGCAGGCCAAGGTCCGCGCGCTCGTCGAGTTCCTGCTGGCTTAACCGACGCCCAGACCGCGCGCCGCTTCGATAACGGCAACGGGAAAATAGGGCTTTTTGAAAAACCGGCTACCCGGCACCAGTTTGGGGTCGTCGGCGGAAAAGCCGGTCGCATAGATTACGGCAATCTCCGGCCGCAGCACGCGCGCTTTCGCAGCGATGCCCCAGCCGTCGAGGGTGCCGGGCAGGCGAATGTCGGTGAACAGCAGGTCGATTACTTCGGGCCCGGACAGCAGCGCGATGGCCGTGGCGCTATCGGCGGCCTCAAGCACGGCATAGCCTGCATCTTCGAATTCGGTGACGGCGATGTCGCGGACTAGGTCTTCGTCCTCGACAATCAACACGGTTGGCTGCGACGGTTTGGTCATGGCCTTGCTCATACTTCTCCGGCAACGCGCGGCAATACGATTCGAACAAGGGTTCCGTTCCCCGGTTTCGATTCAATTATGACATCGCCCTCGGATTGACGGATGAAGCCATAGACCTGGCTGAGGCCAAGCCCGGTGCCGCGCCCCGGTCCCTTGGTTGTGAAGAACGGCTCGAACGCCTTGGCGGCCACCTCGGGCTTCATGCCGCTGCCGGTATCGGCGACCTCCAGCACGACGGCATCCTGCGCCATGCCGGGCAACGTCCCGGCGGCGGCATTGCGCGTTGTCACGGTGATCGTCCCCGGCCCGGCGATTGCGTCACGGGCGTTGACGATCAGGTTGAGCAGGGCGTTGCCGGTCTGGTTGGCGTCGATTTTCACCGGCCACAAATCCTCGGCAAGCTGTGACACCACAGATATCGACGGATCGAGCGAGCGTTCGAACAGCGGCTGCACGTCCGCGATGACGGTGTTCAGGTTGAGCACCTCGGCCTGCAACGGCTGGCGGCGGGAGAAGGACAGCAACTGGTCGGTGAGTTTCGCCGCGCGTTCGGCGCCCGCCAGCGCGTTGTTGAGCGACGTGGCGACGCGGTCCTCCAGCGTACCCAAACGTTTGGCGCGGTCGAGGTTGGCAATAACGACGGTCAGCAGATTGTTGAAATCATGCGCGACGCCGCCGCTCAGTTGCCCGACCGCCTCCATCTTCTGCGCCTGACGCAGCATGTCCTGCGCCTCCTGCCGCTCGCGGCTTTCGCGTTCCAGCGCAGCCAGCGCCGCGTCACGTTCGGCAACGCGCATGACCAGGTCGGCGTTGACCGCCTGCAACTGGGCCGAGGAGGGCAAAGCGATGGCCTTGGGCAGCAACGGCCACAGCGCCACCGCCGTGACCACCGACACCGCCGCCGTCAGCGCCTTGACCAGTCCTTCGACACCATAATCGGCGTGCCACAACACCCAGATCGACAGGAAATGCGTCGCCCCGCACGCCATGATGAAGGCGGCGAACATCCACACCACCCAGCCAAAGGCGACGTCGCGGCGCTGCGTCAGGAAATAGGCCATGGCGATGGGGATCGAGAAATAGGCCACCCCGATCAGCGCATCGGACGCGACATGCGTCCAGATCAGCGCCGGGTCCCAGAGCAGGCAATAACCGTGCGGGGCAAGGCCCTGCTGGCCGAGAAGTTTCTGGAAATATGCGAACATCGCTGCCCTCCAGCGTCACATCGTAGCAAACATCCCGACCGCAGCAACAGCCATAACGGCAGTCGACAGCCAGCCGATCGCCTTCAACCATGTTGGCAACACAAATGCCTGCATGACATCGTTTCGGCTGCCGAGTAGCAGCATCATCACCATGATCGGCACCGCGACGACGCCGTTGATCACCGCCGTCCAGAACAGCGCCTTGACTGGATCGAGACTGGAGAAATTGAACAGCGCGCCGACCAGTGTCGCGCCTGCGATGATGGCATAGAAAGTCTTGGCGCGGCCCGGGCTTCGCGCCAGCCCGACATGGACGCCGAGCGTCTCGCCCACGGCATAGGCCGCCGATCCCGCCAGCACCGGCAGCGCCAGCATCCCGGTTCCGACGATGCCGAGCGCGAAGACCATGAAGACGAACGGCCCCGCTATCGGCCGCAGCGCCTCTGCCGCCTGCGCCGAGGTCTGGATATTGGTGACACCGTGTGCATGAAGCGTCGCCGCCGCCGTCAGCATGATGAACAGCGCCACGAAGTTTGAAAACGCCATGCCGATATAGGTGTCCCAGCGAATCCGCCGGAACTCCGGGCCCGCCTGTTCGGGGGCGCGCACCAGCGGGCGTGCGCCGCGCCGTTCCTTGACCTCCTCAACCTCCTCCTCGGCCTGCCAGAAGAAGAGATAGGGGCTAATGGTCGTGCCGAGGATGGCGACGACGATAGTCAGATAGGACGCGCTCCAACTGATGTGTGGCACCAGCAGCCGTGCCGCCACCGTACCCCAGGGCACCCCGACCACGAGGACGACGCCGACATAGCCGAACAGCGACAGCGTCAGCCATTTCAGCACCGCCACATAGCGCGAATAGCGGACGAAGACTTCGAGCAGCACCGAAACCACCCCGAACAGCGCGACATAGACCAAGCTCGGCCCGCCGATGACGAGCTTCATTGCCGCCGCCATCGCCCCCAGATCGGCACCCAAATTGATCGTGTTGGCGATCAGCAACAGTCCGACCAGCCCGTACAGAATGGCGGCCGGGTAATGCCGCTTGACGTTGCCCGCGAGGCCACGTCCCGTGACCCGCCCGATCCGTGCGCTAATTTCCTGGATCGCGCACATCAACGGCCAGCTGAACACCAGCGTCCAGCCAAGGTCGAAACCAAACGCCGCCCCAGCCTGCGAATAGGTGGCAATGCCGCTGGGATCGTCGTCCGACGCGCCGGTGATCAGGCCAGGGCCAAGGCTCGCGACCAGGCGCGCCAGCGGCGATCGCTTTGCGGGAGCGGGCGGCGCGGGGACGACTGGATCGACCATCGATGCAGCTTAGGCCGATGTGTCGGGCGACCCTAATCCTGCACAGCCGCTTCCGTCACGCATCAATCGCCTCAAGTTCCACATCCTCCGCATGCGCCTGAATGAACGCAAATCGGTGCTCGGGATTGCGGCCCATCAGCCGTTCCACCAAATCCGCCACATCCGCCCGCGCATCGACGCCTTCGGGCAGCGTCACCCGCAGCAGGGTGCGCTTGGACGGGTCCATCGTGGTTTCCTTCAGCTGTGCCGGGGCCATCTCGCCGAGGCCCTTGAAGCGGCTGACGTCGATCTTGGGTTTGCCCTTGAAGACGGTGCGTTCAAGCTCCGCCTTATGCGCATCGTCGCGGGCATAGGCGATGGTGCCGCCCGCCTGCAGCCGGTACAGCGGCGGCTGCGCCAGATACAGCTTATGGTCGCGCACCAGCCCCGGCATTTCACGGAAGAAAAACGTCATCAGCAGCGTCGCAATGTGCGCGCCATCGACGTCGGCGTCGGTCATGATGACGATACGGTCATAGCGCAGCGCCGCCGGATTATAACGGTCACGGGTGCCACAGCCCAAAGCCTGGATCAGGTCGGCGACTTCGGTGTTGGCTCCGATCTTGGCGGCGTTGGCGCTGGCGACGTTGAGGATTTTACCCCGGATCGGCAGGATCGCCTGGGTCATGCGGTCGCGCGCCTGTTTGGCCGAACCGCCGGCGCTGTCACCCTCGACGATGAACAATTCGGTCCCCGCCGCGTCCTGCCGGGCGCAATCGGTGAGCTTGCCGGGAAGCCTGAGGGTGCGTTTCGACGTCACCGTCTTGCGGCCGACCAATGCCTCGGCGCGCCGCCGCAGCCGGTCCTCCATCCGCTCCGACACGAACGCCAGCAATGCCTTGCCGCGCTCCCCCGACGCGGTCAGCCAATGGTCGAAATGGTCCTTGATGGCGTTTTCGACGAGCCGCGTCGCTTCGGGCGAGGTCAGGCGGTCCTTGGTCTGCGACTGGAATTGCGGATCGCGCAGGAACAGCGACAGCATGAGTTCGGCCCCGGAAAACACGTCCTCGCCCGAAAGCTCCGCCGCCTTTTTGTTGCCGGTCAGCGCCGCATAGCCGCGCAACCCCTTGGTCAGCGCCCCGCGCAACCCCGCTTCATGAGTGCCGCCGTCCGGCGTCGGGATGGTATTGCAATAGAAACTCGCGGCCCCTTCGCCGTACAGCGGCCAGGCACAGGCCCATTCGACCGCACCCTTACCCTCCGCCAGGTCGGCGCGTCCGGCGAACAATTCGGGCGTCACCAGTTCGCGGTCTTCAAGTCGTTCGCGCAAATGATCGGCAAGACCGCCCGGGAACTGGAACACCGCCGTCTCGGGCGTGTCGCCGTCGAGCAGCGCCGGGGCCGCCTTCCAGCGGATTTCGACGCCGCCGAACAGATAGGCCTTGGAGCGCGCGAGACGGTATAACCGGCTGGCCCGGAATTTGGCGTCCTCGCCGAAAATCTCGGCATCGGGCAGGAAGCGGATGGTCGTGCCGCGCCGGTTGAGCGTCGGCCCCAGCTTTTCCAGCTTCGTCACGGGCACACCGCGCGAGAACGACTGGCTGAACAGTTCGCGCCCCCGCGCCACCTCGACCGTCATCGCCGACGACAGCGCATTGACCACCGACACGCCGACGCCGTGCAGCCCGCCGCTCGTCGCATAGGCCTTGCCGCTGAACTTCCCGCCCGAATGGAGCATGGTCATGATGACCTCCAGCGCCGATTTCTTGGGGAACTTCGGGTGCGGATCGACCGGAATGCCGCGGCCGTTATCGGCGACGCTCAGCGCACCATCGGCCTCCAGCGTCACCTCGATCCGCGTTGCATGGCCCGCCACGGCCTCGTCCATGCTGTTGTCGAGCACTTCGGCGGCGAGGTGGTGCAGCGCGCGTTCGTCGGTGCCGCCGATGTACATGCCGGGGCGGCGGCGGACGGGTTCCAGCCCCTCCAGCACCTCGATGTGGCTGGCGTCGTAATCGGATTGGGTAGCGGTCGCGGCGAACAGGTCGGACATGGCGCGACTATAGGGGCGGTCGGTGCGCCAGAACAGGGGGCGAACGATGCCCAAACCCGTCGTCATGTTGAAGGTCGCGGCAGCGTCCAGATATTTTTCCGCCTGCGACATTTTGTGCATTGCAATAAGTCTTGCTGCAGTGCACAACAAAGACCGCCGATATGGCGATCCTCCCCAAGGATTGACTGGGGCCGGAGGGAAGCCTCCGGCCCCATTTTTTATGCTCCGCTTATGGTCGCGCGCCAAAAAACCGGCGCAGTGTGCCATTTCGCCGGGCAGGTCCGCCTGTAAAACGAGCGGCGGCAGGCCTGTCGCCACCATCCGCCTTTCGGTTGACGGATGGCACGGATATTGCAGCGCACCATTGGAAGCCGCCGCGGGGGTGGCTCATAAGGGGAAGAAAGATGAAGCTCGATCGCGTGGCGGCAGGGTTTGCCGCGGTCATTGCCATCACAGCACCAGCGGCTGCGCAGGTCGCGCCGGCAGCAGACGCCGCCGCCGCACCAGCCGCGGCACCGGCCGGCCCCTCGCTCGCCCCCGCCTATTCGGGACCGTTGGCGCAGAACGCCAACCCGATCAGCCTCGATCTCGGCGACGGTTTCGGCAAGATCTATGTCTCCGGCATCCTCAGCGGCGTCGGCTCGACCCAGTCGCACCCGATCTTTGGCGACGACAAGTCCTTCGCCGATATCGATAACGCCCATATCTACATCCAGAAGGTCGACGGGGTCTTTCAGTTCCTCGTCCAGGCCGGCGCCTACAGCTTTCCGTCGATCGGCTTTCCGTATCTTAAGGTCGGCAACACGACCAAGCATACCTTTGGCTATGTCCCGCAGGCGTTCATCAAGATTGCGCCGTCGTCGAACTTCAGCATCCAGGCCGGTCTGCTGCCAACGCTGATCGGGGCGGAGGGCATCTACACGTATCAGAATATGAACATCGATCGCGGGCTGCTGTGGGGTCAGGAGAACATCATCAACCGCGGCGTTCAGGCCAATCTGACGCTCGGCAAAGTGGCGCTTTCGCTGTCGCTCAACGACGGCTTTTTCTCGGGCAAGTATAATTGGCTGACCGGTTCGGCGGCCTATACGATCGACGCGTCGAATACGCTGGCCTTCGTCGCCGGCGGCAGTTTCAAAAAGAGCTATAAATCAACGTTCGCCACCAATCCGGTCTATAATAATTCTTCGATCTATAACATCATCTACACCTATTCGTCGGGGCCGATGATGATCCAGCCGTATTTCCAGTATACCCATATCCCCAGCCTGCCGCTGCTCGGCACGACCTCGGCGGATACCTATTCCGGTGCGGTGCTGGCGCGGTATAACCTCACGTCCTACTTCAGCGTCCCTGTCCGGTTCGAATATATCGACACCAAGGGTGCGGCGGCGACGGCACCGAACCTGCTGTACGGCGTCGGCAGCAACGCCTTCACCTTCACCATCACGCCGACGTTCACCTACAAAATGCTGTTCGCCCGGGCCGAATTCAATATCGTCAAGGCCGGTAGCGTAGCGGCGGGTTCGGGTTTCGGGTCCTTTGGCACCAACAAGTCGCAGACGCGCGGCCTGGTCGAAGTCGGCTTTATTTTTTAAAGGGGAAAGGGCTCGGCGCTCGAGGGGCAGCGCCGAGCCTGTTGAAGCACGAACTCAGGCTGCCGTGCAGCCCCGCCCAGGTTTCTTCGAGCGCTCGCGGCAAGATAGAAATGCCCACGCGGCGAATATGGTGACTGGTATAAGGCTCCCCAGATACACAGCGTGATACCATGGCGGATAGTCGTTCCAGACATAGAACAGATGGACTGGCAGTGAGATGACTAGCAACAGGACACCGAGCCGTCGCGCTGTCTGGCCAGTGTCGCCAGCCATCATGGTTGTGGCGCATGTCGCGATTGCCGTGGCAACTGCGCCGACCGTCAGCCTCGCCACCAGCATCGTCAGCGTAAAATGTTTGAGAGGCTCAGCGGCGGCGTAACCCGGCCACAAAGCGCGCGCCACCAAGATCCCGGTGCCGGCGACGGCAGCAGCGACAATACAGCCGACGAGTAAGCTCGCTATCGACCCAAGTATGGTCTTCATCGTTACCTTCCCGGCCAGGTTGCCCAGTTCCATGAGCCTGTTCTGTGTACAGCTAGGCCGCGTTGCCAAGTGGGCGATTCCTGGTGGCCGATCCTCGCCGCCACTCTTCGACAGTCTTGGTGCTGATGGCTAGGGTAAGGCATGACCCGCTTCAAACCCGCTCGGCGTGGCGCCCGCCTGCTTTATGCGCTTGTGATCTGCATATCCCCCGCATCCGCGTCGCCCGGCCCGGTCGATCTGTCGGGGACTGCCGCGCTCGTCTCCGACTACCGCTTCCGTGGTGTCTCGCTGAGCAGCCGTGACCCGGCGGTGCAGGCGACGCTCAACGCCGGGTACAAACAACTGTTCGCCGGCGTCTTCGCGTCATCCACCGCCGACCGAGCCGGTGCCAACGCCGAGGTTGACCTGTCGGCCGGGTGGAGTGCCGATACCGGGCCGGTGACCTCGACCGCCGGGGTCATCGCCTATGTTTATCCGGGTGGGCGGGGGACGGATTTCGTCGAAGCTTTTGGCAGCATCGCCAAGACCATCGGCCCCGTCGAGCTGACGCTGGCGGCGAATTATGCGCCGGGTCAGGCCAATCTGGCGACCGATAACCTCTATCTGATCGCCGCCGCCCGCGCCGGATTGCCCGGCACGCGTTGGAGCTCCAAGGCGTCGGCTGGATACGAACGCGGCGCTCTGGCGCGCGCGGTGGGGGCAGGGGGTGCGAAGTTAGACTGGAAGCTGGGGGTCGAATACCGGCTCGCGCCCGTCAGTTTTGGGCTGAGCCTGGTGTCGAGCGACCTCGACCGCCTGTCACCGAACCGCCGCAACGGCAGGACCGGCATCGTCGCGTCGGTGACGGCGAGCTTCTAACTCCTCCCCGCCTTCGGGGAGGGGGACCACGAAGTGGTGGAGGGGAGGTCGTCGTCTGGATGATGGTCGCCGCGACGGTCCCCACTTCCCCTCCACCGCAAGAGCGGTCCCCCCTCCCCGAAGACGGGGAGGAACCGTTACGACGAATAATACATGTCGAATTCGACCGGCGCCGGGGTCATTTCGAGGCGCTGGACGTCGTGCATCTTGAGCTCGATGTACGAATCGATCTGGTCGTCGGTGAAGACGCCGCCCTTGGTGAAGACGGCGCGGCTCTTGTCGAGGCACGACAGCGCTTCGCGCAGTGAACCGCAGACCGTCGGCACCTTCTTCAGCTCGCGCGGCGGCAGATCGTAGAGGTTCTTGTCCATCGCCGGACCGGGGTGGATGCGGTTCTCGATCCCGTCGAGGCCGGCCATCAGCAGCGCGGTGTAGCACAGGTACGGGTTGGCCATCGCATCGGGGAAGCGCACCTCGACGCGCTTGGCCTTGGCACCGGTGCCGTACGGAATGCGGCACGACGCCGACCGGTTGCGCGCCGAATACGCCAGCAGCACTGGGGCCTCGAAGCCGGGCACCAGCCGCTTGTAGCTGTTGGTCGACGGGTTGGTGAAGGCGTTGCAGGCCTTGGCGTGCTTGATGATGCCGCCGATGAAGAACAGCGCCATTTCCGACAGGCCGGCATATTGGTCACCGGCGAACAACGGCGTCTTGCCGTTCCAGATCGACAGATGGGTGTGCATGCCGCTGCCGTTATCGTCCTTGATCGGCTTGGGCATGAAGGTCGCGGTCTTGCCATAGGCGTGGGCGACCTGGTGGACGACGTATTTATAGACCTGCATGCGGTCGGCAGT
>JBBQVA010000005.1:0-120953 GCA_038211945.1 Sphingomonadales bacterium | reverse complement strand
TGAGGTGTCTCGCTAACGGGATAGTCCATCACGATCGTGTCCAACTGCAGATAGCCAGACAGCCGAAGAATGCGGGTGACCATGAAGCGCTTCTGGATGCGCTTTTCCGCATCGGTGTGGCTTAACCAGTGGCCCTGAAAGCTCATATTTGCTGTTTCAAAAGGGCTTATCGTCGAGGCGTAAACGGCCTGTTGCTGACGCCATTCCGGGGAATTGCCCAAGTGTTTATTCACCTTGTCATGCGATGCCCTGAAACGACCGCCGGCCAGAAGACCGGCAGCGACCATCAACTCATCGCGAGTAAGCCGCCGGTGACACCAAAGGGTGGCCTTGCGCTCTGTCGCTGAGAATGCGCTTCGCTTATCGTCGTAAAGCGCCCGCTCCGGCAGAATCTGTGAGTCTCGTAGACCATCGAACATACGTTTCGTGATCACGTCACTTACGCAGTAGGCCGCCCGGAGCAGTTCCATTAACGGGACAAGTGCAACCTTGATGCGGGGAGCGTCGGCGGCCTCCGACCCGGCCGGCATCTCGAATCTGAATTTGAAGCAGAGTGCTTCACTGTTTCCATCGTGCTGATACGGGGACGTGCAAGGCTGGCCATCCTCGAAGCTCGCTGCCCAGATCCCCGTTGGTTCCAGTCCCACTACTTTAGCAGAATAGGAATAGGTCCTTTCCATCGGCCGCTCGCCGTAGCGCACCCCTTTTGCCCAGCGCGAGCCAATCGGCACGAGATCGAACTGCCCGCAACCGATCCAGTAGCTTTTCGGTGAGCCAGTCAGCTTGCCTGTATTGGTCAACGACGTGGCAAATATCTGGATTTCCGTTTCCTGAGCGTCGCCGGTTGGCCGACGAACCTTGCCGTAGGCAACAATCTCGATTGATCCTGGGGCCTGCTGGAGCGCGGCAATGCACAGTTCCGGTTCAGCCATGTCATTGTCCTTCATGCTGTCAGGCGAATGACCGGGCCGGTGCATTCCCGAGCACTTAACTGCTCCGGCTACCGGGGACCGGCCCAAGCCTCGAAATCTGAAAGGCGACACTTACCCGCGTAACGCAGCCAGAGCGGTCCCCAGCCTCGGCGATCCATATCATGCGCCGGATCGCCTTGATGCGTGGATGTTGACGAGTTCACGAGGCGGTTCAGCCGAACGTTCCCGGCGATCTCCATCCAGCAGCGTGACGCCGATGTCAGCAGCGGTGTCATCGCGGAAACTTCACCGTTGCGAAAGGGCGACGCGTCTAGCCTGTGTCACGCTCCGAAGCTCACTATCGCCGGGCGAGTCGCGTGATTTGCCGTCTGCGCGATCACCTGCATGAGCAACTGTTCCCTCAGCCGGCAAAGTGGGAGCCAGCCGGCAAAGTCCGAGGGCACAAGCGAAACTTGTATCCTCGTGCAAAACACAAATCTAACCTGCCCTTCAAAACCCGGCATGTTAAACGCCGGACTGACGAAATTGCCCTTCGGCTGCGCGCGAAACGCAGCGCCCGCAGGCACGACGGCCCCAAGCACGAAAGGAACAGGACCGCGCTTGCTCTGAGCGTGATCGCAACTCGCCCCGATCCGCACGACACACAACTGGGTCAGTTTTCGATCGGCTTTTTCGGCAAGACAGAAGAGAGCCGATGGCAGTCCGGCCGCCGTCAGATCGAACCGCTTCGCCATCGCCTCCGGCGTCAGGTCGGCGTCGGGAATGATTGTCACGGCACCCCAGCTCCCGGCGCTCATGACCTCGGTGTCGGGCAGGGCGACGTTCAGCATGACGTTCAGACGTGCCGCGTTCTCCGGAGACGGCTCCGGCGCATCATTGAGCCGCGTCAGAGCCTCCTTCCAGATCACTGTGCTATTCGGCTCTGCACGTTGATGGGCAATCCGGTCTGCCAGTATCGGGATGAGCGCAGCATTCACCGCGCTACGAGGATCATCGGAAGCGTTGGCCTTTCCGATTGCGCCAACGGCGAGCACGCTCAGAATTTCGTCCAGTTTTCCTGAATATTGTGCGGACGTGCGATCCGCTTCCGGGACAAGCCGGGCTACCTGCGCGAGCGTCTCACCGGCGGCCTTCAGAACGTCGCGCTCCCAGTGCAGGATGGCCCTCAATCTCGGATCTGCATCAACAATCGCGGTAACGTCTGCGATCAGTTTCGGTCCTGCATCAGGTGTCCGATACCTGTTCTTGTCGAGACTCGTTATGGCGATTGGCCGCTGATCTACCGGCAGGTGCTCCATCACATACGCCGTGAATTCGGCCTTCTGCTGCTCATGTGTCGTCCAGAGAATAATTACGTAGGGGCCACTGTCCCGGGTGATCCCTGCGCGGAGCAACTGAACAATCACGGCGGCCGCACCGCTGACGTTCGTCGTCTGCGCTCCTGTAGTGAGATGCAAATCCATGAACAGTAGGCGGGCACCCCGGAGGTGGGACTCGGTCATGCCAGTTACCTGATCGTAGAGGATTCCTAGGCAGGGTGCGCCCATGCTGTGAAGCGCATTAACCAGCTGTCGAAGCTCGTCGGGATTGTCGTCAACGACCACGTATCGTCCGGGCGTGAACACCTGGCTACTTCCCTCCCTTGAACACGAGTGCCACGACGGCGCCGTCGAACTCGTCGGGCACGTCGAACTCGCCTCCTGCAGGAAACAGAAGCTCCCCGTCGTTCAGTCGCATCACGAGATTGGCATAATACAGGCCCAGACCCATCCCGTCAGGTCGACGGCTGAAGAAGGCCTGCACAAGCTGCTCGGGCGGATCGCGGAAACCGGGGCCGTTGTCCGCGATGACGATCGCCGGACTACCCTGGTAGTCCGGCACAACATCAAGGAAGATCTTGCGCGGCTCGCCTGACGCGCCGGCATCGGGCTTGCTGACGCGCATCCAGTGGATTGCGTTGTCGATCAGGTTTGTCATTGCACCAAGTGCAAGCCCGAAAGCGAAAACAGGTTCTGCGTCCGGAGTGCCATCTTCCAGTGCCGGACAGACCAGCTGCACGTGGTGAGCCTGAAAGCGGACAATGCTAAGATCTCTCGACCGCTTGATCAGGTGCCTCAGCGAGTAGGCCTTCTTGTCGCCCTTCCTGAGCAACTGTGTGGATGTCTCGAGCACGCCCTGTAGCTGGCCAACCTGCTGCCGCAGATCGTTCAGAGACACGTCACTATCGAACGCCGCTCCAAGTGCGCCGATGCCGCGCTCAACTTCGTGGAAGACGACCGCAAGCCCTACCTGAGAGAGGCCGGCTCTAAGAAAATCGTCGCGGAGCTGATTGAACTCGTTCTCGACCTTCGTGAGGGCCGGGTCGATCTCTTCCAGCATGCCCTTGCTGCGGGCTATCCGGCGGACATCTCCAATCGGACCTGCAACATCGCGATCTATGCTGGGAGCCTTCCCGGTCAACGCGCGCAGCTTCATCTTGTCGATCCGCCGCTCCGTCTCAAAGACGGCGATTGCGCCAAGCACCAGCTGGCGCAGACGCGCATAAGGACCGTTCTCGACGAAACCCTCGCGGTTTGTCTTTTCGCGGAGACCGGTGCTCGCATCGAGATCAAGATCGACGACGCCGATGACGATGTTGCGGCTCAGATTTCTGGCAGGACTGTTGACCCGGCGCAGATCGAGACCAAGCCAGTCGTCACCCGGCTCGCCATAGTTGTAGATGCGGATATCGTCCCGATAGACACGCACCCCGCCGTTCTGGTCCAGAAATCGCTCAATCAGCCGCGACTGGGCATAGTGCGTCATTATCTCGCGATCACGGTCGAAGACGAAAAACTCGCCGCTGACGCTGCCTATGCCGTGAATGCTTTCCTCATCCGCCACCACCCGGGCGGCGCGACGCGGGCGCGGTGCGTCAACCGGATCAAGGTCGTCGGGTTCTTCCGGAACCAGTATCTGCAGAGGTTCGGTCGTATCCACCGACCGGTTCTCGAGCTTGATGCCCGGCACACCCCGGAATTCATATTGATAGCTCAAAGCTTCGCCGTCGAACCTGAATCTGAATCGCCACGGCGCCCTTGCAAGCAGGTCGGCCGGATCAGGTAATTCGGAGATCCATTCCTGCTTTCCAGGCACTCGCAGATCGATGGCAAACTCTTCTGCGCGATCCGCGAATGGCGATGAGATGGACGTGATCTGCCGATACAAGTCACGCACCTCACGGCGCGTCCACGTCCGTTGCCGCAGCGCGTCCAGCCTGATCAATGTTCCTGTCTGATCACCAGTGAATGTTTTTGGCTCACGCTCGAACACCGTCACGGCTGCGTCGTCGAGGAACTTCTGCTCCATGAGTTCCCGCCAGTCGATCAGGACAACACACTCGCGCTGGCCCGCCGCCCGCGTGACGAGGCGGATGCGGTCACCGAGTTTGTGAACTGCAAATCGCCCGACGCCTTTCTCACCCAGCGGCAACCGATGATATTTTGGCGAACGTCGATTTTGCTGCCTTTGCCGTTCGCGATGATCGTCTCCGGGAACAAGCCAGATCTCGCTGATCGTTTCGAGAGTCATGCCCTGGCCGTCGTCCCGGACGCTGATCCATGGGTCAGCTGTGCTGAGGTCGCCAAGAGTGATCGTAACGCTTGCGGCATCAGCATCGTAAGCATTTTTGACCAGCTCGAAAACGGCAAGCTTGGCAGAGCCAATAAGCTGGTCGCCCAGCAGCTGAAGAAGCCGGGCGCGCGGCCTGAACGCCTTCTCAACCCGGCGATCGCCCGAACTGGCCATGCTCTCCCCCGTCGCGCCGTCCAGGATTATGGAGGTTGCGACAACGCTCTAGTCGCAGGTGCCGCTTATTCCATCAAGCGGGGTCCGCGCAAAACCGGTTGGCGATTGCTTGCGTTCGGGTCAGAACGTCATTCAGGGTCCGATATAGACGGAAACCTCGTCGCTCGTGTTCCTGGGGATCAATCTTGCCATACTCGAAGAGCGAACCATCGGACCCTGTCAGTGACACGTTCGAGCTTCTGGCACGTCGAAAATGCACTGTGACCGAGGGCATTGTCGTGGCGTCCTACTTCGGAAAGCTGCTCGAAGAAGCAGAAACGATACAGCCTGAGGGCCCTCGCCGCATCGATTGCACGACCCTTCTGATGGGGAATCGAGCACTTGTCTGGAGAAGAAAGCCCGATGCGAGACTCGCTCATTACGTCACAAAACTTGGCAACCAATTTGAAGTTTATCCGGTTGATTATGACACAATATCCCAGAAGTTTTATGCTGAAGACAGAAAATATCCGCCTGCAAAGCGCCTGCTTCTGACAAAATTACTCGGGAAGATTTACGGAAAAGGGGAAGTTGGTGTCGATTCCAGCCACGAACGAGGTCGTCCTCTGGCCGAAGATAATGCTTTGTCGGAGCGGCGGAAATCTGCATTCTGGGGCTATCTTGTGCCGACATTTGCCAAGACGATCTGGCAGGAAATCGGTCTGCAACGTCACTTCATAGACGATATCGTAACACCTTATTTCAAGTATCTCGTCGATATTGATTTCGTTATGTCGGATGAAATCACTACTACCGTTATCGAATCGACGGTGGGAGCCTGTCTTTTGGAATTAATGACAATGAGTTCGAAAGACTCGAAAAATTGGTCGTCTGCGGCCTGAGGGTCGCGCACCTGATCATTGTCAAACCTTACTGGGATAAGTCGATTGGTTCGATGCATCTGTTTACCGATCGCCTCGCGAATCAGCACGCCGCGCTCATCGCGCTGGAAATCAATGCCGAAAACTGTGCGGTCATCAAGCGATCACCAAGATGGACAGACAAGTCCGGCAAAAGTCATTTGGCGCAGACGGGCAATCCAAGTGGTCCATCAATCCCGGTCAGTCTGTTCAGTCTGATCGGAACGCTGTCGGATCCGGCGCTTACTGTAAAATTGGCTTCCTGGCTCAGGCAGGGTGGTCCGGCAGATTGCACGGAGCGAGGCCTGACTGAGCTCAAAATTGGCTGAGCCGCAGCCCGCAGAACGGGCCCTTCAGGCTGCCGCAACTACTTTGGCTAACTCGCCTGACGCCTCCCGGTCCCGAACCAAATCCAGAAGGCCGACGGTCGAGAGAATGAAGCTTCTCTGATCGGTGGAATATGTCTGGTGCACCTCTGCCGGCAGGACGAGCTGAACCCGATGCGCTGCCATCTCGCTGGTCTGCGCAAGGCTGATGCTCGGCTCCATCGTATACAGATGCTTGTCCGGTATTCGTGAAGCTTCCGGGAGAACCTGGCGCCATCGATCCCGACACGTTGCCTTCACGCCGAGCATGGTCAGCAGTTTTGGATCGAAGGCGGTGTCGCGATATTCCGCGACACCCGGCAGCAGGAAATCCGGTCTTGCCTTGCCCTCAGTAACGGCTCCACGGGTGAACCTGATACCGTTCTCCACAAACATCTCTTCAAGATGGTTCTCGAGTGCGTAGCCGACTCTGGATTTACGCCGCTGGTGAACACTCATCGAAAATTTGATGAAGCCCTCGACGTCGCAGGCGAACCCATGCTGCAACCTCTCTCCGACGATATGCTTCTCGAGCGTTCGAAACAGAACTTCCTCACGCTCCATCCACCGCATCATTGCGCCGTCAGGATCGTCCAGCGCGCTCAAGCCCGGCAGGGTCGACCGGGCGTATGCTGAAAAGATCCTTGTTGTCGGGAACGTGCCTCCAAAAAGCTTCAGCATGCGATCGAGCTGATTGTCATCGGTCTCCTCGACGTCCTCGCCGACCAGCTCCAGAATATGGCGGGCTGCAAACTCGAGCTTGATCTGACCGCTCTCAATCTCGCCTTTCACCGAAAATCCGGGATGAATCAGGTCCGACAATCCGAACAGCCAGAGCAGCTGGCTCTCAATGGTCGAGCCGGCCTCGGCAACGATGACGAGAAGGGACGCATCCGGGCGCCGCGCGATAATCAGGAGGTCCCCAGCGCTCGCGTTATCGGAAACGACCGTCGTCGGATAATAAAGCCGGTATTCAGAGCGCCTGGGGTGCGCAGCGCGAGCGTCATACCACGTCAGAAATCCCTGTTCGCGCAGCGGCTCAGGATCATCGTCTGCCAGATATGTAAAGGTTGCAGGAAAGGTCGCCCGGTCTCCGCCCAGTAACTTCCGCAGATCCTGCACCCCATCGAATTCGTGCTGGTTCGATCGCTGCGGCGTTGTCTCAACCGTGCTGAGCCGCTTTACCGCCACTCCGGTAAAATACGACGAGAGATGTCCCTTCTTCATGCAGTCAATTCTAGCAGAACATTATCCGAACGAAGAAAGTTTTCCAGTGAGCTGACAACGACTGCAAGACCATTACTCCCGCGCCCGCGCAGCGCGCATTCCCAGATCGTCGCCACTCGCCAGCCAGCGGCTCGAAGGCGCGCCAGAGATTCGGCATCACGCTCGGCATTACGGCGCAACTTGTCGCTCCAGAACTCCGGCCTTGTCGACGGAATTTTTGTCAATGCGCAGCCGTGCAGGTGCCAGAAACACCCGTGAACGAGAACGACCGACCGGAATTTGGGGAGGACGATATCAGGGCGGCCGGGCAGGGTTCCGACGTCCACCCTGTAACGGAAGCCTTTCGCAAACAGCGCCTTCCGGACCGCGACCTCGATCTTCGTGTCGCGGCGCCGGATTCCGGACATCATCCGGCTCCGGGTAGCCGCGTCGACGATGTCAGCCATTGATGGCCAGCTGCGCCTTCCGGGCCAGGATATAGGGCTTCATCGCTTCGGCAACGTGCCGCACAAGCGGGACGACCACTGAATTCCCGAACTGCTTGTAGGCGCGCGTGTCGGAGACGCCGATCTTGAACGTGTCGGGAAACCCCATCAACCGCGCGCACTCACGAGGGGTCAGGCGCCTCGGGTTCCGGCCCTGACCGCGATCGATAAGGATCTCCGAGCCGTCCTTGTAATACCGGGCAGACAGAGTCCGTGACGTCTCGTGCTTTCCGACAACGCTGCACCCGAACCCGTTACCAAGCGCACGATGTTTCTCCGCGTAGCCCTGCAGATAGGCCCACAGCTTGTCGGTTAGCGTGTATTTGCCCTGCACCCTGCCGTCGGCACCAATATAAAGGCCGTCGTCGACATCGCACTCCGTGCCATCCTCGGGATGAAGAATTGCGCTGAGCTTCGGTCCCGTATCCGAACTCGGCCACTCGACCGCATCCCAGTCAAAAGCAGCCGGCTCCTCACCATTGCGTATGCCGATGATGAGGATGCGCTCGCGATGCTGCGGGACGAAGCGCTTGCCGTCGACTATCTTGACGGTCACCGTATAGTCGAGCTGACGGCGCAAAACGTCGAGGATCACCCGCAAGGTGTTCCCGCCATCATGGCTGGCAAGATTCTTGACATTCTCGAGAAGGAACATCGCCGGCTTCTTTTCCGCGATGATGCGCGCAACGTCGAAGAACAGGGTGCCCTGTGTCGTGCACTCAAAACCGTGCGGACGACCGAGAGCGTTCTTTTTCGATACGCCGGCAAGGCTGAACGGCTGGCAGGGGAAGCCAGCCAGAAGGACGTCATGATCGGGAATATCTGCTGCGTCGATCGCGGTGATGTCGCCGCTGATCGGATGGTCATCGCCGAAATTGGCTGCATAGGTTTTCTGGGCGTATGCGTCCCACTCACTGGTGAAAACACATTTGCCGCCAATGCCTTCGAAGCCGAGACGGATGCCTCCGATGCCGGCAAAAAGGTCAATAAACCTGAAGTCGGCACCTGCCTCGCCGCCGACCTGCTGCCGCGCCATCCTGACCAGATCGGGAATGACGAATTCCGGAACCGGCGTTGTCCCCTTTTCCCAGCGCGCGATCTGCCGTGGAGTATAATCCAGCCGACGTGCGATTTCGGATTGCGTGTGGATCGTCCGGGCCCGCATAAGGGCGCGCTCGCCTCGCATCATTACATTCGTCGCCATGACTGCACCCCAGGTCTGATTGCAGACATTCTGGACCTGCGCGATTCGCCCGTCAACACGATAGAACGAATCGTGAATCAAATATCGGGAGTGTGGCCAAAAAAACTCTTGGCTGATCAATATCCTCTGCAAAGGCAGCCTGCGACGTAATCGTGTCCGTTCTCACGGTCAGCATCTGACGATGCGCGGACACTACACAGCACCGGTAAAATCAGCGTTGCCAAAGTTTGCCGGTCGGCCAACACCAGCTGAATGGGCCACGTCCGACCGGCCCGCGAATACGAGACATCATGGGGGCGCGCGCCAATGCCATCTGCCAAGCGATCGCATTCGGAAACAGCATCACTCTACGCGAATCATGATCGAGATCCGCCTTCGTCATGAGGCTCTGGTAGATGCTATCAATGGGCAACAAGGTGACGCCGGATCCGTTCAGCACCGAGTTGCTGCCGAGTTGTGCTACCTTCAGCTTCGACGAATTTGCGAGCTGCTGGGCATCGCCGCGCTCGCCGCTCACAATGATTTACCCAAACTCCAGACAAACGCGTTCCGTGACGAGTATAACGGGGAGCGGATTATGCGGCGTCTCGGGCAGCTGAGCGACCATGCATTCATGGTCCCGCTCTCTGCGCAGCGGGGCGCTGACGGCATGATGCATATTGCCGACCGGCGCGATTATGTTGTCGATCGGGACGAGGTTCGAAAAATTTACAGCCGATGCGGGAGCGTGCTTCACGCCGGCACACTTGCCGACTTTCTGTCAGGTGCTGAGCGTGGTTACGATATGGATGAGGTCAGGCGCTGGACACTCGGTATTCGCGATCTCCTTGAGCAACACATGCTCGTATTGCCGGGAGCGGCTCAAGTGCTTCTTGTCGGCATGAACGATCCCGAAACGGGTGGCGTGAATGTCCTGATCGCTGAGCCAGAGGGCGAGACGGTTGTCGACAAAGGATTTGGAGGGCGAGCCAGCTGAGAAGCCCGAACATCGAGCGCAATTTCTTCAACACGCCAGGACGCCGAAGCCGCAGACCGCACTAACCGGCTGAGTATAACCCTGCGTCACAGGTGCCGTTCGAACCAGGTAACCGGAATCATCTCTGGCCCGGAAGCCCTTGGCCGATGTTGCGGCTGGTAAGCATTGCGCGCCAGCCAGTATTCCTCATCATACTGATCGTCTTGTGCAACCTCGCGGCACCATACCGACAAACTGGCTTGCCAATGGTATCCGCGCGCTTTGAGGGCGTCCTTTACATCGAAGTGTGTGCCCATCGCACGCACAAGGACAGAGGGGCTGCCTGCCGTATCCAACAATTCACGGAGAGCCGTCCTGCCGTGGGGCATCGTTTGCTGCAGCAGCTGGATTACCGCATCGACGTCGGCTTCTGCCCGGTGAGCGCCGTGAAACCAGCCCGCCTGCGCGAGCAGCCACCCGAGGCTGCGGCCATCATAGCCGCCGGCCGCCCAATCGATCTCCCGGCAGCTGCACGCCCACGCGAAGCCTGCCGCCTCTGGCAAGCGGCGCTCTACAAACTTGCGGTCGAAGCAGGCGTTGTGAGCGATGATCACGTCCGCTGACTTCAACATCGACGTAGCGGCCGCCGTATCAATCTCCTGACCGACGAGATCAGCGTCACTGATACCGGTAAGCCGGACAATTTCCGGAGCCAGTGCGCAGCCGGGATCTTCGCGCCACGTCGCGGCGCGACCGATTTCGAGAATTCGGCCAGCGGCGTCGTAGCGGCAGCGCCGCATCGCAATTTCTATGATGACGTCTGCATCGGGGCTCAGGCCCGTCGTTTCTGTGTCGACAACTATCGCCACCTGCGTAGCATTCAGGTCACCGTCGACCCTAGTATGCCCTTCACGCACATCAAGGCGCCTCAGCACCTTGTGATCCCCGGTGCTTTCGAGCCGCGCGATCTGTTCGTCGATATCGACTAAGGCATTCATCTCTACCTCTCCTCTGCCCGCCGCCGGATGATCGGCGACGAGTAAAATGGTAGGCAAACACGAGAAAAAAGAAGCCGTATATTTCGTGCAAAAAGGTGCTTTACCGTCAAACGAATTGCCGGCCTCGCTTCGGGAGAAATAGTCGAAATCTCTTTAATTACATGTAGATATGTGAACCGCTGGCAAGCGACCCATGATCATGAATCGCACTAGCTTCTACGAGTCGCACTAGCTTCTGTGTTTCACATCGGCGGCGCTGACGGCGGGGACGTCGACATGCAGATCGATACGATCGAGCAGCGGCCCCGAAATCCGCGCCTGATAATCGGCAGCACAGCGCGGGGCGCGAGCACAGGCGAGCGAAGCGTCGCCCAGATGGCCGCAGCGGCAGGGATTCATCGCGGCAATCAGTTGCACGCGCGCCGGATAGGTGACGTGGGCCGCCGCCCGCGCCACCATCACCGTTCCCGTCTCCAGCGGCTGGCGCAGCGAATCGAGTGCGCCGCGCTGAAATTCCGGCAGTTCGTCGAGGAACAGCACGCCCAGATGCGCGAGACTGACTTCCCCCGGCCGCGCCTTCATGCCGCCGCCGACCAGCGCCGGAATCGAGGCGCTGTGATGCGGCGCGCGGAACGGCCGAGTGCGGACCAGCCGCCCGCCCTCCAGTTCCCCCGCCATCGAGGCGACCATCGACACCTCCAGCGCCTCGGCGGGCGTCAGTTCGGGCAGGATGCCGGGCAAAGCGGCGGCGAGCAGCGATTTGCCCGACCCCGGCGGCCCGGACATCAACAGGTTGTGCCCCCCGGCGGCGGCGATTTCGACGGCGCGCTTGGCGGTTTCCTGCCCCTTGATTTCGGCAAAGTCCGGCCCGGTGCGCACCAGTTCGGCGATGCTGCGTACTGGCGGCGAGAGGAGTTGCGTGCCCTTCAGATGGTTGATCAGGCTGAGCAGATCGGGCGCGGCGACGACATCGACTTCGCCCGCCCACGCCGCCTCGCCGCCCTGCGACGCCGGGCAGATCAGCCCCATTTCATGTTCGGCGGCATGGAGCGCGGCCAGCAGCACCCCCGGCACCGGCGCGACCCGCCCGTCCAGCCCCAGTTCGCCGACGACGAGGAACCCGGCCAGCGCATCGCCGCCGATGACCCCCATCGCGCCGAGCATCCCAAGCGCGATCGGCAGATCGTAGTGCGAACCTTCCTTGGGCAGGTCGGCGGGCGACAGATTGACCACGATCCGCCGCGGCGGCAGCGCGAGGCCAATGGCGTTGAGCGTCGCCTGCACCCGCTCGCGGCTTTCCTTGACCGCCTTGTCGGGCAGGCCGACGACGACGAACCCTGCCGCGCCGCTGGAAATCTGGACCTGAACCTCGACCCGACGCGCCTCCAGCCCCAGAAACGCGACGGTGCCGACGTGCGCGACCAATTTGCTTGTCCCCGGAAAGGCTTGCCCCGTTGCAACGGTAGTCGGGGGAGGGGGATAGCTCAAGCCACTTCTCCCGGTCGTGCCAGACAATTTCCCCCGCGCATGAGCGGTGTTTGGGGATTTGCACGGACCTGTTGCCGACTTCGCCTTGTTGCCGCCCCATCGCCTTCTTACACAGCAGATGTGCGCCGCCCGACGTTCCTCCAATCGCTCATTCGCAGCGAACCCGTTCGCGTCGCGCAGCTGGCGGTCGGCGTCGTGTTGATGCTCGCCGGACTGCTGATGGTGGTGACGGTGCCGATTCCCGGCGTCGGCCTGCTGACCTTCGGCGTCGGGCTGATCTTGGTGCTGCGCAATTCCGGCTGGGCGCGGCGGCGCTATGTGCGCTGGAAACGCCGCTACCCGCGCGCCGGGCGACTGACCGAATTCGGCCTGCAGCGCCACAAGACCCCCGCCGAAGTGCTGCACCTGAAGCGCAAAACCCCGGCAGCGATCGAGGTCAGCCCGACCGGTGTCGGCGTTCAGGACTGACCGGGTCGTCGGCGCTGCATCGCCAGCACCAGCGCAGGCAGCAGCACGAGGATCAGCACCGCCCCGACCCCCAGGCCAAAGATGATCGCCGTCGCCAACGGCTTCTGCAGCCCCGCGCCGCGCCCGATGCCGAGCGCCAGTGGCAGCAGCGTCAGGATGGCGATCAGCGCCGACATCAGGATGGGGCGCAGCCGCGCGCTCCCCGCCTCCAGCAGCGCGGCGGCGGTCACCGGCGCATCGGGGTCGAGTTCGGCCAGATAGAAGATTGCCAGTTCGGTCAGCATCCCGACCACCATCGTCAGCCCCATCAGCGCCGAAATATCCAGCTCGATCCCGGTCAGCCATAGCCCCGCCAGCACGGCGCACGCCGACACGAGCACTGTCGAAATCACCGCAATGGTGAAGGTCCAGCGTTCGAACAACAGCGTCAGCAGCAGAGCCGACAGCAGCAGTGCCGCGACGAACACCATCGCCAGATCGGCAAACGACTGTTTCTGCTGCTGATACAGCCCGCCATATTCGACGCGGATCGTCGGCGGCAGCTTCAGCGCGGCGACCTTGGCCTGCACCGCCTTGATGCCGCTGCCAAGGTCGAGTCCCTCCAGCCGCGCCGTCACCGGGATGAACGGGGCCAAATCTTCGCGGGTGATCTGGCGCTGGCCGGCGGCGATGCTGACCTTGGCGATCTGTCCAAGCGAGACCGTACGACCGTCGGCGGCCTTCAGCGGCAGCGCCGCCAGCGCATCGGTGTGCTGGCGCTGGTCGCGCGGCAGGCGGACGCGGACGTCGATCTGTTCCTCGCCCGACCGGACCTGGGTGGCGATGCTGCCTTCGACGCTGGCGGTCAGCTGTTTGGCGACACTGTCGGGATCGAGCCCGGCGAGCGCCGCAGCGCCGCGGTCGACCTCGATCACCACCGCATCACCCGCCACCCGCAGTCCGTTGTTGACCTCGACGATGCCCTGAATTTCGCCGATGCCCTTGGCGACCTGTCGCGCTGCCCCGGCCAATTGCTCGGCATCGTCGCCGAACAGCTTGACCTCGATGGGTTGCGGCACAGCTGTCAAGTCGCCGATCAGATCCTCCATCAACTGCGCCGTTTCGATCTGCAGGCCCGGCACCTGCGCCTGAATCTTGGCGGCGACTTCGGCCATCACCTCGTCGATCGGGCGGCGGCTGCCGTTGTTGAGGCGGACGAACATGTCGCCCTCATCGGCCTCGGTCAGCCCGCCGCCCAATTGCATGCCGGTCCGGCGCGAATAGCTGCTGACCTCGGGCGTCGCACGAATGATCGCTTCGACCTGACGCAGCAGCCGGTCGGTATCGCCCAGCGCCGCGCCGGGCTTGGCCTTGTAGTCCAGAATGAAGCCACCCTCGTCCATCTTGGGCATGAAGCCCGATTGGACATGGGTCCAGGAAAACGCCCCGGTGACGATCATCACGACGGCGACGATGGCTGCGAACAGGCCGGGGCGTTTGAACGCCCGCGCCGCGCCGCTCGCATAGCGCCGCGTCAGCCCGCCGGTGAAGCGTTCGGCCTTGTCGGCGGCGTCGGCGTCCTTTTCGGTCAGCCAGCGGTCGGCGATCAGCGGCAGGACATAGCGCGCATAAACCAGCGAGACGCCCAGCGCCGCCACCATGGTGACCGCCAGCGCCTTGAAGAAACCGCCGGTAACGCCGCTGATAAACGCCAGCGGCAGGAACACGACGATCGTCGCGGTGGTCGACCCGAGCAGTGGCCGCGCCATCTCCTTGGCCGCATCGAGCATTGACGGGCGCGTCGGACTGCCCTTGGCCTCCTGCAGCCGCCGCATCAGATGTTCGAGCATGACCACCGCATCATCAACGACAAGGCCGACCGCCGCCGCCATGCCGCCCAGCGTCATCATGTTGAAGCTCATGCCCAGCGCCAGCAGGACCAGGCAGGTCGCCGCCAGCACGGCGGGCAACAGGCTGGCTGTGATCACCATCAGCCGCCACGACCGCAGGAACACGAACAGCACCAGCCCGGCCAGCACTGCGCCGAGCAGGATGGCGTCGCGCACCGATGTCGCCGCGCCGGTCACCAGTTCGGACTGGTCGTAGAAACTGCTCACCTTCACATCGCCGGGGAGGCCAGCCGAGGCCATCCGTTCATTGACCGCGGCGACCAGCGCGACGGCATCAGCAGTGGGTGTCTGCCGGATGTTGACGAGCACGGCATCGGTGCCGTTCGATGTGACGCGCGTCCACGCCGGGGCGGGCGCGCGGCGGATGGTGGCGACCTGTCCGAGCGTGACGACCCCCGCCCCCGCCGCCGTCCCGGCCTTGACCGGCACAGCGCCGATGTCGGCCTCGCTAACGACCTTGTTCTCGACGAGTGCCAGATATAGCCGGTGGCGATCCTCGATGCGCCCAACGGCGGCGACGCTGTTCGATGCCCCCAGCGCCGTCGCCAGATCGGCGGTGGTCAGGCCAAGCGCCCGCAACCGTGCCGGATCGGCCTCGACCTCGATTTCGGGCGCGCCGCCGCCGAGCACGTCGATGCCCGCGACGCCGGGGATGGTCGACAGCAGGGGGCGCAGTTTGAGCCGGGCAATCTGCTGCAATTCGACCCCGCTGCGCTGCGCCGAGGTCAGCGACAGGCCGAGTACCGGGAAGATCGTCGGGTCCGATCGCCGGACTGTAAAGCGCGTGCCGGGCGGCAGATCGGGCAGGATCGTCGCCAGCGCACCCTGCGTTGCCAGCGTTGCCGCGACCATGTCGTCGCCCCAGGCAAAGGTCAGTGACACCTCCGCCGTGCCCCGGCTCGTCGTCGAGCGGACCTGGGTGACGCCGGGGACCTGACGCAGCGCGACCTCGGCCTGGCGTGTGACCGTCGCCGCCATCTGCTGGACATCGCGGTCACCGGCATCGATGGCGACAACAACGCGCGGGTAATCGATATGCGGGAACAGCGTCACCGGCAGGCGCGTCGCGGCGGTCAGCCCGGCCAGCGTGACCAGCGCGATGCTGAGCCAGATCGACCGCGCGTGGCGGCGCAGCGCGGGGATCACCGTGTTGCTTCCCGAACCTTCATGCCGTCCTGCAGCGCGGTGCCGCCCTGGACGACGACATGATCGCCGGGCGCGACGCCGCTGAGAATGACCACCGAATCGCCGGACGAACTGCCCGGCGCAACGTTGCGCGCATGGGCGACGCCGCCGGTGACGATGAAGACGAAACTGCGCCCGCCTTCGTCGAGCAACGCGGCATAGGGCACGGTGACGCCGGTGGCGCGGGCACCCACCGGCAGGTCGGCACGCAACGCTTCGCCCGCACCTATACGGCTGCCGCCGGGCAGGCGCGCGAACACCGACGCCAACCGCGTCGTCGCATCGACCTGCGGGTCGACACCGGCAACGGTTGCGGTCAGTACCGCGCCGCCGCCGACGGTGGTGATGCGGATCGGCTGGCCGGCGTGGACTTGCGGGGCGACGGCGGGGTCGATGCCGAAGCGTGCGCGCAGGTCGCCGCCGGTGGCGATGGTGGCGACGGCGGTTCCGGCGGCGACGATATCGCCCGGTTTGGCGGTCAGCGCCTGCACCGTCCCCGCCGCGGGCGCGCGCAGGGTCAGCGAGGCGGCGCGTTGGCCGGTCGAGGCGCGGGTCGCGGCGGCGGCAGTCGCGGCAGTGCGCGCGGTTTCGACATCGGCGTCGCTCATCAACCCATCGGCGCGCAGGCGTTGAGCGCGGGCCAGGGCCTTGGCGGCGGCAGCGGCCTCGCTATCGGCCTTGACCGCATCGACGCGCGTGGTGGCGGAGGGCTCGAGGATGGCGATGACCTGGCCCGCGCGCACGGCGGTGCCGGTCGGTGCCAAAATCCGCACCAGCCGCGCCTCGGCCTGCACCGGCAGCGCGCGTTCATTGCCCGGCCCAGCCTCTGCCGCGCCGTAAACCGCGACCGATCCGCCCGCTGCGCCCGATTGGGCGACGGCGGTGCGCACGCTTGCCACCGGGTCGGGGGCTTTCTCGGGCGCATCCTCCGCCGATTTGCATGCGGCGAGAAGCAGCAGGGCGGCGAGCGTCAGCCGGGTCATCGTGTCCATCCTTCGCGCAACGCCCCGCTCAGCAGTTCCAGCGCAATCGTCTGTTCCTGCGCCGTTTGTTCAAGCACCAGCAGCGACAATTCACGGTCGCGCACCGCTTGTGCCGCCGCCTCCCCGGTGGCGCGCGGCAGGTCGCCGCGAACGCCGGCGCGCACCGTCGCCTCGGCATAGCGCCGCAGCGCGGGGAGTTCAGCCGCCAGCACCGCCCGCTGCCGCGCGCCGGTCTGCAGGTTCAGCACCGCGTCAACGATATCGGCGCGGGTCGCGAACAGCCGCGCCTCATATTCGGCCTGCAACTGCGCGCGGGTTGCCGTGGCCGTCGCGATGCCGCCACGATTGCGGTTCCACAGCGGCAGGGTGAAGCCGACCTGCGGCCCCAGCGTGTAATTATTGGCGGTATCGCGCGCCGACGCGATGGTCAGCGACAGCGTCGGAAATTGTTCGAGCACCTGTTTATGGGTCTCCGCCTCCTGCGCCGCATAACCGGCGCGCAACGCCTGCAGATCGAGGCGGCGGTCGGTCGCCAGCGCGGCCAGCGCATCACCCGAGGGCAGTTCCGGCAGCGGCGGCAGCGCGGCGATGGTCAGCACCGTCGCGGGCGGCAGGCCGAGCTGCTTATTAAGGTCACCACGCGCCGCGACCAGCGCGCTTTCGGCGGTCCGCGCCTTGTCCGCGGCGTCGATGCCGGCTTGCCGCCGCGCGTCGAGTTCGGCCCCGGCAATGTCGCCGCGCCCCGCCGCGCGCAGCGTCGCATCGAGTTGCATACGGGCCGATGCCGCGCTTTTCGCCGCCAGTTCGGCTTGGGCGGTGAGTGCCACCACCCGCACCCCCAGCAGTCGCGCCTGCCCCGCCGCCTGCCATTCCGCCCAGGCCATGTCGAGCCGCACCTGACGCTTGGTCGCCGCCCCGGCTTCGCGTGTCACCCTTGCCAGCCGCAACTGGTTGAGATCGAAACCGATCTGACCGGCGAAACCGTTGAACGCGTCGGGCCCGGACAGCAGCTTGTCAAAGCCCAGCTGCGCCGTCGGATCGGGGAGCAGCCTCGCCGCAAACGCCTGCGCGTCGGCAACCCCGGTCTTGGCCCGCAGCGCCTTCAGTTCGGGGCTTTCGATGACGGCGATGACAGCCAGTGCGTCGAGGCTCAGCGGCTGTGTCAGGTCGATCGGCTGGGGCTTCAGAAACGGCCGGTCGATCGCCGCCGCGCGCACCGACAGCGCCGCCGTATCGGGCGGCACCAGCGTGCCGAGCGGGCTGGCGGCATAATGCGCGCAGCCCGCCAGCAGCAGGGCAAGCAGCAGCCCGCGAAGGGGCAGGACCGGCGGAGAGAAATTCATAATCGCCGCCGGTCTCGCATTCAGAACTTTACCGAACCTTGCACATAGACCAGCCGCCCGATGGGTGAATAGGTCGAAACATCGGCGGTGTTGTCGGTATAGGCTGCGCTCGGGGTGTAGTTGTTGGTCGACACCGGCGGCTGGCGGTTGAAGATGTTGTTCGCACCGACCGCCAGCGAGAAGCCGCTGGGGTGGCCGTCACGGTCCTTCATCGCATAGGCCAGCCGCAGATCGAAGACCGTATAGGGCTTGATGCGTCCGGCGAATGCCGATGGCACCGCCTTGGTCGAATTCGTTTCATAGGTGATGCCGCCCGCACCCAGATCGGTGACGCCCGAGACATAGGTGTTGCCCAGGACGAAATCGAAGTTGCCGACCGACCAGTCGAGCGTCGTATAGGCGCGGAACTTGGGCAGCACGCCCTGCACCCCGGTGCCGCCGTTGGTCGCGGTGCCTGCATATTCATAGAATTTCTGGCTGGGCAGCGCCTGGAACTTGTAGCTGATGAAATACGCCATCGAGCTGTTGAACGACAGCGTGCCGTCATGGCCGGTCGGCACCGAATAATCGATCGTCGCGTTGATCGATTTGACCCTTATGCCGCCCAGATTGGTGAAGCGGTCGATGGCATAGACGTTGTTATAATTGGCCGGGTCCGCCGCCAGATACGCGCGCAGATCGCCGGGGTTGGCGAACGGCGTTGCGCCCGGCTGGCCGGGGAAATTGCCCTTGGCGATATTGCCCGAGAACACCGACGCCGAGCCGTTCTGGTTGACGTCGAGGAAGATGTTCGAAAAGCCGATGCCGCCGGGGAAACCGCTTTCCTTGACGAAGCTGTAATCGGCCTCCAGCCGCAGCCGCGGGATGAACGCCGGTTTCAGTACGCCGCCGAGCGAATAGGTCGTCGCCTTGGCTGGCTGCAGCCCCGGATTGACGCCGTCCTGCACCGGCGACACGCCCGAAGCGAGGCCGGGGAAGGCCGCCGGGATGATGCCGGGGCCGGCCAGCCGGTTATTGATCGGGCCGTATTCCTGATACAGCGGCGGCGCGGTGAACGACTTGCTGTAGGTGCCGCGCAACGTGAAGCCGTTGTCGATCGGCTGCCAGAAGAAACCGATCTTGGGCACCGTCGAATTGCCCGCATCGCTGTATTTTTCGTTGCGGACGGCGCCGATGATGTCGAATTCGTGGAAGCCGGGGATGGTGAAATCGCCGCCGGTGATCGGAATCCGCGCCTCGGCAAAGAACGAGGTGATGCGGCGTCCGCTGGGGGTCGCCGAACCCGGGGTGGCGCTTGAACACGCCACCGGGAACGGATCGGCCGATTGCCCGCCGGTCCAGGTCGACGGGTTGGCGACAAACGCGCCGCCGTCGTTGCAGTAATTCGGATCGGAATGGACATAGCCATTGACGTCGGTGGCACCCGTCAGCTGTTCCTTGCGGGTCGCGGCACCGATGGCGACCGCCAGCTTGCCGCCGGGCAGGGTGACCAGATTGCCGGTGATCCTGGCATCGAACGAATCGAGCTTGCTGGACGCATGCAGGAATTCGGTGCCGAAGATCGTCGCCAGCGTCTGTGCGTTGGGCGTGCGTGACAATGGATCGAGCGCGGGCACGATGACGAGCGGGCTTGATAGGGAAAAGCCCGAATAGACCTGGCTGAACGCCCCGCCCGGCGTCGCCACTCCAGCCGAATTGAAGCCGCCCGCAATCGCCCGGTTGACGTTGGGAGCATAGATGACATTGCTCTGTTGCTGGTCGAGCCGGTCGATGCTGTGCACATACGCCGCTTCGTAATTCCAGCTCGGCCCGAGGAATTCGAGCTCGCCCTTGAACCCGGCGGTGATCCGGAAACTTTCGTTGCGGTTGTTGTACTGCTTGGGATTGGCCGGGCTGCCAAAGGTCACCCCGCCCAGATTGCCCGCCACCGGGTTGAACGGCGATCCCTGCGGCAGCGTCACCCCGACCGTTACCGGCTTGAACTGGGTGAAGGTCTTGTTTTCTGCCAGCTGGACATTGGTGAAGAACACCACGGCGTCGTCGATGATGTGTGCCGTGACGCTGCCGGTCAGCGCCTTTTGCCGCTGGCGGAGCAGCAACGTCTGATATTTCGACAGGTCATAGGTGCCGCCGATGCCGGTGCCGGGGACGCTGATGTTGCTGGTGGCCGTCGGTGGCGTCGTCTGCGGATTCACCGTGGTCGGCGTGTTGATATAGGTGCCGTTGGCGACCAGCGCGGCGAAATTCGGCGCGGTCGCGGCAAGGCCGGTCGGGTTGTTCTGTCCAGGGCTGGTCAGGCCGTTGGCGAGCACGCCGAACAGTCCGCTGTTGACCACCGCGCCCGGCACCGCCGTCGATGTGCTGTAGAAGGGCGAGGTAAACGAACGCTGGTTTTGATACAGCGGATCAGAATTGACGAGGCTGCCCGACAGGGTGAAGTTCAGCCCCTTGGCGAGGTTGTGGCCGACAGTGAAGGAGACGCTGTCCTCACGGTAGCCGCCATCGGCAAAGCCATAACGCGCATCGACCTGACCGCCTTCATAGTCATGCTTGAGGATGAAATTGATGACCCCGCCGACCGCGTCCGAGCCATAGATTGCCGACGCGCCGTCGGTCAGCACCTCGACGCGCTGGATTGCGCCCGATGGAATCTGGCCCAGGTCGACGAACACCTTGCCGCCCAGCCCGGCGATGGCGTTGACCGCCGCGCGCCGCCCGTCGATCAGCACCAGCGTATCGAGGTTTCTAAGCTGTGCCTGCGAGCCGCCGCCGGTGTTCTGGTTGGTGTTGTTGGCGTTGCTCGCCCCGGTGTTGCTGCGTCCGGCGAACGAGGGGATCTGTTTGCGGACGAGTTCGAGGATGTTGTTGTTGACGCCGCCCTTTTCGATGGCTTCGGCACCGATGACGCTGACCGGCACCGCGACCTGATCGGGGGTGGTCGGCAGCGCCGAACCGGTGACGATGATCTCCTGGCCTTCGTCTGCAGCAGCAGCGGCGGCGACCGCCGCGGGCTTGGCTTGCGCCATGGCGGCGGCGGGCAGCGCCAGCGCCGCGATCGCGGCGGTCAGGCGGAGCAAGGTCTTTGGTGAAACGGTCGTCATGTCATTCTCTCCCCATTTGGCCCCGGCGCGCATGTTCCCGCGCTTGCCGGTCAGTTCAGTCTAACGCGGCGTCACATCGTATTTCAGCACCTTGGCCATCGCCTTGGTTTCGCCCGGCGACGCGGCCACCCACAGATGATGGTTGGCGGCATCGAGGATCGCGGTCTTGGCACCCGGCAGGCTCGGAATTTTCGCGGCTTCGCGGTATTTATCGGCGCTGTCCTGTTCGATAACGCTGATAAATCCTTCGCCGCCAGTCACGTAAACGCGGCGGTTGGCGGCGTCCCAGGTCACCTGATCGGTGCGTGCCGGGGCCGGGAACGACGCGACAGTTGCGCCGGTATCTGCGTTCACCACAACCAGCCTGCCGGGTTTGCGACTGACGACGAACAGCCGGTGGGTTTTCTCATCATAGGCCATGCAGGCGTTCTGCTCGGCGTCGTGGAAGGCCCAGGTCTTGACGATCTTGCCGGCCTTTTTGTCGACTACGGCGATGGTGTTCTTGTCGGTGACGTTGATCCAGATTTTGTCGCCGACGGCCATCGCCTCGACATGGTCGGCGTCGAAATGCACCGATTTGAAGGTCTTGCCGGTCGCCGGATCGATTTCGACCAGGTTGCTGTCGGCCTGCGGCACGTCCTTGCCGCCGGTGACAACCCACAGATGGCCAGTGGCCGCGTCATAGCCGGTCGAATCCGCCCCCTTGGGCAGCGTGTAACTACGCTTGGTCTTTAGCGTCCGCGTGTCGAGCACCGGCGAAGGCTTGTCCCCGTCGATGACCAGCAGCTCGTTCGTTTCGGACATGTAATGCAGGCTGTGGGGCACGCCCAAGCCCTTCAGGCGCGTCTTGATCTTGCCGGTCGCCAGATCCATCACCTCCAGCTCGGCACTCTCCTCACCCGCGAGAAATAGCGCCTTGTCTTTGGAATCGATGGCGAAATGGTCGAAATCGCCGGTGTAGCCGGGGAAATCGGTGCTGCCCGTTAGTTTGAGCGGGGCGGCCGCAACGGCGGGCACAGCGAAGGCCAGCAGCGCCGCACCGGCCAACAGGGAACGCAGGGTCATCTGCACCTCTTATTTCACAGGCTTGAACAGCGCGGCGCTGTTCGGAATGGCGGCGGCAACTTCATCGCGGATGGCAAGGCCGCGCTTGTGCAGCGCCTCCCTGTCGTCACCTGTCTTGAACGGGAACACCAGCCCGAGCGCGCCGATACGCTGGCCCTTGGCATCGTTCAGCGGCACTTCGGTTTCAAACCGGTCACCGCTCTCGGCAAGCTCCAGATTGGTCGAGCCCTTTTCGATCACGCGCAGATCGTCCTCGTCCGCCGCCTTGCCGAAGCGCCCGATGTTGGAGCCGATGATGACATTGCGCTTGGCCCCCGGCGGTGTCGCATGGATCATCATCACCAGCAGATCGGGGTGGGCGGTTACGGTCTTCGCCGTCAGCGTTTGTGCATAGGTGCCAGGGCCGAACGCCGGGTCGAACGGCCACGGATCGGCAGCGTTCTTCGCCGATAGCGTCGCATGCGCCATATCCGCCTGGACAGCGGCTGCGGTCGCCTGATTGGCGGCGGCGCTGCCCGCTTTGAACGCGATATCGATGGTGCCGAGCCGGTGGCCGCTGTTGCTGTTAAAGGCTTCGCGGATCACCGTGTGCCCCATCGCCTTGGTGACGCCGTCCGCTGCGGGTGCCGCGACGGGCTTCAACACCCGCGCCGGGTCGGCGGTCGAGCCGAGGACGAT
Organism: Sphingomonadales bacterium; assembly: GCA_038211945.1. Lineage (GTDB taxonomy): Bacteria > Pseudomonadota > Alphaproteobacteria > Sphingomonadales > Sphingomonadaceae > Sandarakinorhabdus. The sequence continues at coordinate 97,902 of JBBQVA010000005.1, read as the reverse complement.
CATCCCGTCACCCTTGGCCGGTTTACCCTCGACGGTGATGGCGGCGATTTCGGGGTGTTTTGCCTTGGCGGCGATAATCTGGTGCTGGACGTAAGTATGCCCGTGGACGACCGGCGGGGTTTCGTCATCGGCGAGCGCGGCGACCGGCGTCAGCCCCGCGATCACTGCCATCAATGCCAGATGCCGCATGTTTGAACGCCTCCCCAACCCGCTACATTGCGCAGCTTATGCCGCCGCTCTGGACCGGCAAGCTGACGCCTGCCTTGCGCCAAGTTAAATTGTTTTTCAGGTGCGGCGACAGGTTGGTTTCAGCTAGCGGGCTTAGTCGGACGCCAACATAAATGACTTGGGGACGAACAATGGCGATAACGAAATACCTGGCAACCGGTGCGCTATTTATCGCGCTGGGCACCGGCACCGCCGCTGCCGAAGCGGTCAAGAACTGGACCCCGCCTGCGTTCAAGACCTACGCCCAGGCGCTCTCCGACGAGACGATGAAGGCGCATCCTGAACTGTTGAGCTTCACCCTGCACGGTGTGCCGCCGGGGATGGACAAGGTCTATACGATGTTCGCCGGGTCCTACACCGACCGCATCGGCAACCCCGACGATCCCGACGATGTCGATGTCATCACCAAGGGCATCACCATCGTCGATCCGCGCTGGCACCGCACCAAGGATGTCAGCCCCAAATTCGTCATGCAGCTGCCGCTGCGCGACGCGGCGGGGAATAACGTCGGGCTGGTCGTCTATGCGTTCCGTATACCGGTGGCTTCGAACGCGGGGGAGCGGGTGTATTATGACAAGGCGCTGGACATGCGCGACGCGTTGGCCAAGCGCATTCCGACCTACGCTGCGCTGTACGAACGCGCGCACTGAACGCGTATAAATCTCCCGCTCAGGCTGAGCCTGTCGACGCCGGTTCCCGAGCACGTGCTGGTTGATCCGGCTTCGACAGGCTCAGCCTGAGCGGTTTCTTGTGGCGTCGACTTCATAAGACGTCACTAAACCCCGCCAATTCGAGCTCCGGTTGCGCCACAGCCCCCGCCCCGGCAACCCGCGGCAGTTCGATCACAATCGCCAGCCCCTTTAGCCGCCGCGCCGGTTCCGCCCGGATCGTCCCGCCGTGCAGTCGGACGATACTGCGCGAGATTGCCAACCCCAGCCCGGCACCACGTGGCGCGTCGGATCCCGCCAGCCGCACGAAACGGTCGAACATGCGTTCGCGTTCGGCCTCCGCCACGCCGGGGCCATCATCCTCCAGCGTCACGCTCCAGTATGATGCCTCGAACTGCGCCGCCAACCGGACTTGCCCGCCGGGTGGCGTCGCCTTGAGCGCGTTGGTCAGCGCATTCAGCAGCACCTGACGCAGCCAGCCCGGCTCCATCGCCACCTGCCCGCGCCCGCCGTTGGTAAAGGTGAAGACATGCCCCGAATCCTCGGCCAGCACCCCCGCGTCATGCGCGAAGCTTTCGAGGAAAGCGCGCGGATCGGTGGGTTTGAGATCGAAGGCGATGGCGTCGGCGTCGGCGCGCGACAGGAACAGCATCTGGTCGATAAAGCGGTTGAGCCGGGCAATCTCGTCGATCTGTTCGATCGCTGCGTCGGCATGGCCGCCACCGCCGTCGCGCAAAATCTCCTCGGCGTGGAGGCGCAGCAGCGACAGTGGCGTCTTCAATTCGTGGCTGACCTCTTCAGAAAAGCGCCGCATCTGCAAAAACGCGCTTTCCAGCCGGTCGAAGGTTCGGTTGAGCAGCAGCGCCAGGTCGGAAATCTCGTCGCGCACGTCGGAGACTGGAATCCGCTCGCTGAGATTGTCGGAGCGGATGCGGTCGGCGGTCTCGCGGATGGCGCGGATCGGCCGCAGCACCAGCTTCGATAGCCCCAGCCCGATGGCAATGCTCGCCATCAGCATGACCGCGATCAGCGCTGCGCTGGTGATCGCATAGGCGCGCATCGATGTGTCGACCGAATGCGCCGAGGTGGCGACGGTGACATCATACGGCGGCAGCAGAAATTCATTGACCCGCAGCGACCCGAGTTCGGGCGTCGAGGCGTTGAAATACCGCTCGCCCTTGATGTCGGGGATGCGCTGACCGCGCAGGTTCGACGAATTGAACAGATATTCGTTCTTCTTGGGATAGTGGATGCTGATCAGGAACAGCACCGATTCATACTGGTTGATCCCGGTCAGCCGCTGTTCGAGCTTCTCCGGATCGACGGTGGCATAGTCGGCACCGATATGGGCGCGAAGCTGGCGGAATTCGGCGGCGTTCAATTCGTCGAGGCCGTGGATCAGCTGGGTATAGAGCAGCACACCGCCGATCACACATAGGAGCGCAAAGCTCACCGTCGCCGCAAAGGCGTACCAGAAGGTCAGCCGGGCGCCGATACTCCTCACAGCAGCTGGTAGCCGATGCCGCGCACAGTTTTGAACATCGTCTGGTCCGACAGTTGCGCGAGCTTGGCGCGCAGCCGGCTCATGTAAACGTCGAGCAGGTTGGTATCGACGTCGAAGTGCGAATCCCAGATCTTCTCGGCAATCAACGAGCGCGTTAGCACCCGCCCGGCGTTCTGTACAAAGATCGTCATCAGCGCATATTCGCGCGCCGTCAGATCGAGCTGTTTGCCGTTGACCTTCACGACATGCGCCAGCAGGTCGAGGGTGATGCCGTTGTGTTCGTACACCGTCTGCTTGCGCGCCGCCTGCCGCCGCAGCAGCGCCCGGATGCGCGCCAGCAATTCGTCCATGCCGAACGGCTTGGGCAGATAGTCATCGGCCCCCAGATCAAGCCCCGCCACCCGATCCTGGCGACTGTCGCGCGCCGACAGGATCAGCACCGGCTCGACAAACCCGGCCTGCCGCCAATCGCGGATCAGGTCGAGCCCATCGCCGTCGGGCAGGCCAAGGTCGAGGATGACAAGGTCATAGGCGGTTTCGGCGATGGCATCGCTGGCGGCGGCGCAGGTGGTGACCCATTTGACGATATGGGCATGCTGCGACAGCCCCTGTTGCAGGAAGCGCCCCAGCCGATCTTCATCCTCGACCACCAGCAGTTTCAAGCCGTCCCCCCGCGTATGTGCTTGCGCGCGATGATTGGCTTGGGCGAAGGGCGCGTCAATCCATGCCCGCCAACCTGAAAACCCTGTCAGAATGTCGATAGGCTGACTTCAGGATGATCGGCGATGGAGGGGTGTACGGCGGCAAAGACCGCGTAACCGGGGGGATTTCATGCTTCGTCTGTTGGCCATGGTCGCGGTGTTCGGCACGACCGCCACCGCCGCACCGGTCTATCATCTGCAATCCGAACTGGCGCTGAAGGGCGCCTCGCCAAGCTGGGATTATCTGAGCTTCGAGGCTGCCCGCAACCGGCTGTTCCTCGGCCGGCGGGGCGCTGGCGTCACCGTTGTCGACACTGCGACAGGCCAGGTGACCGCGACCATCGATAACAGCAAGGGTGCCAATCTCGCGCTGCCGGTGCCGGTGCTCGATCGCGGCTATACGGCGAACGGCGACGGTTCGACGACGGTGTTCACGCTGTCGACGCTGAAGACGCTGGCCCGCGTCAAGCTGGGCGAATCGGTAGATGCGGCGTTCTTCGATCCAGCGACAAAGACCATGGTGTTCACCGATGGCGATCATCAGCGGCTGATTCTGCTCGATCCCAAGACCGACACGATGAGCGGCACCATCACCGTTCCCGCCGAGGAACTGGAAGGCGCGGCAGCAGCGGGCGACGGCACGCTGTGGGTCAACGAACGCGACCATGACCGCGTCGCCCATGTCGATTTGCGCACCAAAAAGCTGATCGCCGAGTACCCGCTGCCCGGCTGCACCCAACCGACCGGCATGGCGATGGACACCGCGGGCTCGCGACTGTTCATCGGCTGCAAGGGGCTGTCGCCGGTGCTGGCCGTGGTCAACACAAAGACGGGGAAGGTCGTCGCCAAGCTGACCATCGGGCGCGGCAACGATACCGTCGTGTACGACGCCACGGCCAAACGCATCTTTGCGGCGGGCGGTCTCGACGGCAATGTCGTGATGATCGATCAGGCGTCGCCCGACAGCTACAAGTTCAGCGGGGCCTTCACGACGCGCCCGATCTGCCGGACGATGGCCGAGGACCCCGCAACCGGCCGCGTGTTCACGATGACCGCGGCGGGGATTGTCGACCCGGCCAAGCCACGCAACATGAAGGCCGGGGCCTTCTATCCCAACCGCTATCTCGACGATAGTTTCACCCTGCTGACCTATACTCCGCAGTAATGGGCACTATTCCCCCGCTCAGGCTGAGCCTGTCGAAGCCGGTTCCGAACGGTACCCGGCTTCGACAGGCTCAGCCTGAGCGGTTTGGGGAGGGGATTATTCAATGACCGAAATCGAAGCCAAAGCCGCCGAACCGCGCAGCATCATGGATTGGCGCATCGGCATCGTGCCGGTGCCCGTAGCCATCGCCATCGTCGCGATCATCGCCGCGTACATCGCCAAGGGCGAAGTTCCCGCCGACCTGACCACCGCCATCGCCGTGCTGGCACTTGGCGGCTTTGCCTGCGCCGAGATCGGCAAGCGCATCCCCGGCCTCCGCCGCGTCGGTGCCCCCGCCATCCTCGCCACCTTCATCCCGTCGTTCCTCGTCTATGCCCATATCATCCCCAAGCCGCTGGCAGCGTCGATCAAGACCTTCACCGACCAGAGCAATTTCCTTTATCTGTTCATCGCCTCGATCATCGTCGGCTCGATCCTCGGCATGGACCGGAAGGTGCTGATCCAGGGGTTCCTGAAGATCTTCGTGCCGATCTTCGTCGGCTCGGTCGCCGCCGCCATCACCGGCTGCCTGACCGGCATGGCGCTGGGCATGACGCTCCAGCAGACCGCCTTCAAGATCGTCGTGCCGGTGATGGCGGGCGGCGTCGGCGAAGGCGCGATCCCGCTATCGATCGGTTACGCGGCGATCCACGGTGGCGATCAGGGCGCGATGCTGGCCGAAATCCTGCCCGCCGTGATGTTCGGCAGCCTTACCGCGATCCTGCTGGCGGGCGGCCTGAACCTGCTCGGCAAACGGCGTCCCAATCTGACCGGCAACGGCACGCTGCAACCCGGCGAGCATGACGAGCCCCTGGGTGGCACCGAGGCCCCGCGCCTGATCCCCGATCTGCCGACCATCGGTGCGGCGCTGGTGCTGGCGATGACGCTGTATATGGCGGGGGCGCTGACCCAGAAGTTCACCAACTTCCCCGGCCCGGTGACGATGCTGTTCCTGACCGTCGCCATCAAGCTGGCGCGCTTCGTCTCGCCCCGGCTCGAACAGGGGGCGTATCGCAACTATCAGGTTGCGGCGACGCTGATGACCTATCCACTGCTGTTCGCCATCGGCGTGTCGAAGACGCCATGGGACAAGCTGATGAGCGCCTTCAACGCCCCCGAACTGATTACCATCCTCGTCACGGTGGTGACGCTGGTCGCGACCGGGTTTGCGATGGGGCGGCTGGTCAACATCTATCCGGTCGAAGCGGGGATCGTCGCCGCCTGCCGCGCCAGCCAGGGCGGGACGGGCGACGTCGCCATCCTGAGCGCCTGCGACCGGATGCAGATGATGCCGTTCGCGCAGGTTGCAACACGCATCGGTGGTGCGCTGACGGTGACGCTGGCGCTGGCGGCGTTTGCCCGCTGGGGCGGATAGGAGTGAGGACATGACACGCTTTGGGACAATGATTGCAGTGGCGGTGGCGCTGTTCGCCGCCCCGGCGGTGCTGGCAGCGGCCCCCGATGCAGCGGTCGCCCGCGGTAAATCGGTGCTCTACGTCGCCAACATGACCAAGCTGGAGGGCGCGCGCCTCGCCGTGCCGCTCGACCCCAAGCGCGTCGCAACACTGGAAAACTGGCGCCGCAACGATCTGGCGCTGGTCGCCTGGCTGCAGGGGCTGGGCTTCCGCGTCCGCCAGGCCGACGAACATGCGGCATCCGATGCCACTCGAAGCCAGGACCTGATCATCGTTTCAGAGAGTGTCGACGCGCTCGAAGTTGCCAACAAATACCGTGAAACGCCGATCCCGCTGATCACCTTTGAAAACGACATCCTCGGCGATCTGGCGATGGCCGGGCAGAAGAACCACCGCGACTATGGCACCGACGACGAACAGCGCTTCGTCACCATCGTCAACGCGCCTCACCCGCTGGCGGCAGGACTTGCGGCCGGGGTCCAGAACGTCCTCAATGACGAACATTTCAAGATGAACTGGGGCAAGCCCGGCCTTGGTGCCGTCACCATCGCCACCCTGCGCGGCGACCCCGACAAGGCGGCGATCTTCGCCTATGAACGCGGCGCGACGATGGCCGGGGAGGCGCTCGCCCCGGCGCGGCGGGTCAGCTTCTTCCTGTGGCAGGACGATTTCGAAGCGCTGCGACCCGAGGGGCTGGCACTGTTCCGCGCCGCCGTGTTGTGGGCGGTGACGCCGCCGAACTGATCGCGCTGCACCGTCGTTGCGCATACTCGGCTAGCGGTCACCCCCGCCGCGCGCTAACACATCAGCGATGGACCAAATCGTCATTCGCGGCGGGCGCAAGCTCAAGGGCCGCATTCCCATTTCCGGGGCCAAGAACGCCGCGCTGACGCTGATGCCGTGTGCGCTGCTGACCGATGAGCCGCTGACGCTGCGCAACCTGCCGCGCCTCGCCGACATCGATACGTTCGGGCATCTGCTCAACAACCACGGCGTGTCGACGACGATCGAGGGCACCAGCCCCGCCGAGTTCGGCCGGGTGATGACGTTCCGCGCCAACCGCATCACCTCGACGGTCGCGCCCTATGACATCGTGCGGAAAATGCGCGCCTCGATCCTGGTGCTGGGGCCGCTTCTGGCGCGCGCCGGGGAGGCGACGGTCAGCCTGCCGGGCGGCTGCGCCATCGGCAACCGGCCGATCGATCTGCATCTGAAGGCGCTCGAGCATCTGGGGGCGGAGATCGAACTGGCGGCGGGCTATGTGAAGGCCAAGGGCAAGTTGACCGGCGGGCGCTTCACCTTTCCGATGGTGTCGGTCGGCGCGACCGAGAATGCACTGATGGCAGCGGTGTTGGCGAGCGGCGAAAGCGTGCTGGAAAACGCCGCGCGCGAGCCCGAGATCGTCGATCTGTGCCGCTGCCTGATCGCCATGGGGGCGAAGATTTCGGGGGTCGGCACCGAACGGCTGGTCATCCAGGGGGTTCGCGAACTCCACGGCGCGACCTATGCCGTCATGCCCGACCGCATCGAAACCGGCAGCTATGCCTGCGCCGCCGCGATCACCGGCGGTGAGGTCGAGCTGGTCGGGGCGGACCTTGAGACGCTGGGTTCAACGGTCGAGGCGCTGCGTCAGGCGGGCGTCGAAATCACCCCGACTGCCGATGGCCTGTCGGTCAAGCGGCTGAACGGCCTGCACGGCGTCACCATTTCGACCGCTCCCTATCCAGGCTTTCCGACCGACATGCAGGCGCAGTTCATGGCGATGCTGTCGATGGCCGATGGCGCGTCATTGCTGACCGAGACGATCTTTGAAAACCGCTACATGCACGTCCCCGAACTGGCGCGGATGGGGGCCGATGTGACGGTCACCGGACGGTCGGCGATGGTGCGCGGCGTCGGGCATCTCAACGGTGCGCAGGTGATGGCGACCGACCTGCGCGCCTCGATGAGCCTGATCATCGCCGGTCTGGCAGCCGAGGGCGAGACCGTCGTCAGCCGGGTCTATCACCTCGACCGCGGCTATGAGCGGCTCGAGGAAAAGCTGTCGGCGGTCGGCGCGGATATCGAACGCGTTTCGGACGGTTGATGGTGCTTCGACGGGGCCGCGCATGATCGAAGATACCCGCCTGCTGCTGCGCGCCGAGGACGCTGCCGACCTGCCGCCGCTGTCGGCGCTGCTGCAGGACGCCATCGTTGCGGTGGGCGAGGTTGCGTTCGACCACAAGGCGCGGCGGCTGGTGCTGCTGGTCAGTCGCTATCGCTGGGAAGTTGAAGGCCGCAGCCGGGCCCGCACCGCGGTCCGGATCGAAACTGTACTGGGTCTGCAGCGGCGCGCATGGCCGACTGGCCCTGTGGCGCTCGACCTGCTGTCGGTGACGGTGGCCGAAGACGCGCTGACCCTGAAGTTTGCCGGCGGCGCGACGCTGCGGGCGCGCATCGAATGCGTCGACGTGACGCTCGAGGATATGTCGGCACCCTGGCCGGTGAACCACCGGCCAGGGCACGACTAGCCGCCTTACTGCGGCTGATCGGTCGTTACCGTCGTCTTGGTCTTGGCAGCGACGACGCGGCCCGGGTGGTGATGCACGCGGGTGACCCGGTGCGCCGGAACGACGTGCGTGGTGACACTCGTGGTGCCGGGCTCGACAACCTTGGTCGTGTCGGTCGTCACGGTCGTCGTCACCGGAGCGGGCGGGGGGGGCGGCGGGGCGTTGCGCAGCGCGCTTGCCTCAGCGGCAGCGGCAGCCGCCGCCTGATTGGCCGAAGCCGCCTGCGCCGCCGAATCAGTAGCCGCCTGCGTGGCTGCGTTGGCCCGGGCACCGTTCACCGCAGCAGCGGTCTCAGCGTCCTTGCGCGCATCACGCTCGGCACCGACCTGGCGGTGATTGGCAGCCATGACCGCCTGGTCGGCGAGGTCGGCGGCGTGCTGGGCAGCGCGCATCGCCTCGTCCTTCTTATGGTGCGAGAACAGGTCCTGGGCATTGGCGAGTTCGGCCTTGGCCTGCGACTGGATGCCGGGGGCGATGTTGCTGGCGCCGATCTTGTCACCGGCATCGATCTTGGCCTGGGCGGCCACAATCGTCTGGCGAATGCGGTCGGATTCGCTGGCGTGGGCGGGGAATGCGGCCAGCGCAAGCAGGGTGGAAACCCCGGCCGCGCGGCCGAGCAAAGCAAATTTCGTCATTTATAACTCCTATGGGATGCGTCGCATCGTCGCGGGAAACGAGTGCTGCGCCCGCGAAGTTCCCGTTTCGGAGCCGTCCAGGTCGTTACAACGCTGTCACGTCTAGCAACTTCAACAGCTTGGCGCGCGCCGCCCACGCCTGTTCCCACAGTGCCGGATCGCCGAGATCGCCTGCGCCGATGCGGTCAGGCCATTCCGCCTCGATCAGCCGCGCCAGTCTGTCGGCCTTGGCCTCGTCGAGCAGGAAGCGCGGATCGACCGTCGCCGGATCGGCCACAACGCGCAGCCGCAGACACGCCGGGCCGCCGCCGTTGCGCATCGATTCGCGGACCTCGACATAGTGCACGGCGCGGATCGGGCCATTGCCGGCCAGCGTGGCATCGAGCCACGCCTTCACCGACGGTGCCGCCTCGGCCTCGCGCGGCAGGATCAACGCCATCTTACCGTCCGGAAGCGTCACCAGCTGCGAATTGAACAGGTACGAACTGACCGCATCGGCCAGGCTGACGGCGGCGGTCGGAACCTCGACGACGACAGCCGTTGGCAGCAGCCGCGCCAAGTCGGCCTTCAGCGCCGCCGGATCGGCAAACGCCTGTTCATGGGCGAACAGCACGCTTTCATTGGCAACGGCAACGACATCATTGTGAAACGCCCCCGCATCGATGGCGGCCTGCGACTGCTGGACGAACAGGGTGCGCGCCGGATCGAGGCCGTGCGCGCGCGCCACCGCCTCTGACGCGCGGCGGTTCTGGCGCGCCGGGAAGCGCCCGCCCTGCTCGCCGTAAACGAAGACTTCGACTCCCGGCGCACCATGATTGGCGGTCAGCCGCATGTGGTTGGCGGCACCCTCGTCGCCGGAGGCTGCGGGCAGCGCCGGGTGCACGGCAAACGACGGATGCACGAAGGCCAGCCGCAGCATCGCCTCGGTTTCGCGGTGTTCGATGCTGCGGTGGGTCATCCGCGACAGGTTGGCGACGGTCAGATGGCTGCGCCCGTCGCCGGTGTCGGCAGCGGGGGAAACGGTTGCTGCATTGGCGGTCCACATCGACGACGCGCTGCACGCCTGGGCAAACAGTTTCGGATCGGCGGCGAAAGCTGCAGCGCAGACCTGGTCGTCGCTTCCGGCAAAGCCGATGGCGCGCAGGAACGCTGCGTTGGGGCGTTCGAGCGGCGGGAAGAATCCCTGTGCCAACCCGAGCGACAGCGCGAACCGCATCTTCGCCAGCCCCTGCAACGCCGCCTCACGCGGACGGCTCTCGGCCCCGGCGTTCCCGGCGCTGGCCAGATTGCCAAAACTCAGCGCGGCATAGTTATGCGTCGGGCCGATGAGGCCGTCGAAGTTGATTTCGCGGATCATGGGCGCAGGCCGGTGGTGATCGCGCCGTCGATTGTGTTGGCCTCCAGCGAGGCCACGGGCCAGGCGCTGTAATCGGCGGCGTAATAGGCGCTGGGGCGGTGGTTGCCGCTGAGGCCAATGCCGCCAAACGGCGCATTCGATGCGGCGCCATTGGTTGGGCGGTTCCAGTTGACGACCCCGGCGCGGGACGCGGCCCAGAAGCGGTCGTAGAGCGCGGCATCGCCGCCGATCAAGCCCGCCGAAAGGCCGAATTTTGTCGCATTCGCCTCGGCGATGGCCGCGTCCCAATCGGGAACACGGATCAGCTGCAGGAAGGGCCCGAACAGCTCGCCATCGGGGCGGTTCGACACGTCGGTCACGTCATACAGCGCGGGGGTCAGGAAGGGCCGCTGCGGATCGAGCCGGGTCAGCGGGCGGATGACGCGCGCGCCACTGCTCGCCAGCGCCGCCGCACCTGAGACGATGCCATCCGCCGCGCGGTTCGCGATGACCGGGCCCATGAACGGCTGGGGCTCGTCGAACGGCGCACCGACAACCAGCCGGTCGATCAGCGCCGTCACCCGGTCCAGCAACGGCCCGTGCGCGCCATCGCGGACGATCAGCCGCCGCGCGCAGGTGCAGCGTTGCCCCGCCGACAGATAGGCGGATTGAACGATCAGCGCCGCCGCCGCGTCGAGGCTTTCCGCCGCCACATCCCAGACGATCAGCGGGTTGTTGCCGCCCATTTCCAACGCCAGCAGCTTCCCCGGCGTGTCGGCAAACTGACGGGCCAAGGCCGCGCCGACCCCCGCCGAGCCAGTGAATAGCAGGCCGTCGATATCGCTCGCCGCCAGTGCCCGCCCGGTGTCGCCGCCGCCGTGGACGATGGTCAGTACGCCGTCAGGCAACCCTGCCGCCACCCAGCAGTCGGCCATGAAATCGGCGACGGCGGGGGTCAGTTCGGACGGTTTGAAGACGATGGTGTTCCCCGCTAGCAGCGCCGGAACGATATGGCCGTTCGGCAGATGCGCCGGGAAATTATACGGCCCGAGCACCGCCAGCACCCCATGCGGTTTGTGGCGCAGCGTCTGGCGGACCCCCGCCACCTCGCCGGTCCGTGTGCCCGCGCGTTCGGCCTGCGCCGTGGTCGAGATATCGACCTTGGCGGCGACGCTGGCGACCTCGGTTTTCGTTTCCCACAGCGGCTTGCCGGTTTCGCGGGCGATCAACCGAGCGAAGGCGTCGGCGCGGTCCAGCACCACCGCCTTGAACGCGCGCGCGACGGCGATGCGGTCGTCCAGCGGCGCGCTTGCCCAGCCGGGAGCGGCCTTGCGCGCGGCGGCGACAGCGGCGGCGACAGCGCCGGGCGCACCCTCCCACAGTGTTTCGCCGGTGCAGGGGTCGGTCGAGCTAAAAGCCGACATGCCGAACCTCGTCACCCACCCGCACTCGCGCCGCCTCGGCCTCGCCTTCGGGCAGCGCGCAGCTGTCGCCGCCGAAATGCCCGATCCACGCGCGAAAATCCGTCAGCACTCCGCTCGCCAGCAGGGCGCGCTGGCCTTCGCCAGGCGCACACAGTCGTTTGACCCGGGTCACGACCGAATCGCGCACGGTGCGGATCTGATCGGTGCGCGCCGTCACCGTCGGGCCCCCGTCGAAAATGTCGACGTAATTGTCATAGGTGAAACCCTCGCTCAGCAGCATCGCCAGCGCCGCCTGCCCCTTGGGATGTGGCAGGCCGATCACGGCCCGCGCGCTGTCGGGCAGCAGCGCGGTATAGATCGGGTGTTTGGGCATCAGGTCAGCAATAAACTGGTTGCCGTGGACGGCATTGAAGCCGTCCGCCTCCGGGAAGCCCATGCCGAAAAACTGCCGCCCGAGCGCGTCCCAGAACGGCGAGTTGCCGTCATCATCGAGAACCCCGCGCAGCTCCGCCAACACCTTGTCGGCAAAGCGCGCGCGGTGCTGGGCGATGAACAGGTAACGCGAGCGCGCCAGCAGCCGCCCAAGCCCGCCGGTGCGCAATTCCGGATGCAGGAACAGCCCGCCGACCTCGCTGACGCCGTCGTGATCGGTGGTCAGCGACAGTAACTGCAGGGCAAAGCTCCGCCCAAGCGCCTTCGAAGTCTGGCTCAGCGTGCCGATCTTGTAGCTATAGAATGGCCATGCGGCACCGATGCGGCTGAACACCATGGCGCAGCCACCAACACGCCCGGTCTGGGTATGAACGAGCAGCAGCACGTATAGTTCGTCGTCGGGCGGAGCGTCGTCGCCGGCAAAACTGGCGTCGGACCATGCCAGCCGTTTGGCCAGCGCCTCCTCATCCTGCGGCAGGTTGGTGAAGCCGCCGCCGGTCATGTGCGCCAGTTCGACAAGGCCGGGCAAGTCGCCAATGGAAGCCGCGCGGACGATCCAGCTCACCACTTTGTCTCCGGCGTTCCGCCGCGTGCCCATCCGTTTTGAGCCACGCGCATCAGCAGCAGCGCCGACAGCCGCGCGCGCTCCTCGAGCGAATCGACACACAGGAACTCGTCGGCGGAATGGATGGCGCCACCGCGCGGCCCCAGCGTATCGACGACCGCGAGGCCCGTCGCGGCGAGGTTATTGCCGTCACAGACCCCGCCGGTATCGCGCCAGCCGATGGGCAGGCCGAGCGCACCGCCGCAGTCGCGGACCAGTTCGAACAGACGCAGCTGGTTGGCGTCCATTGGCTTGGGCGGGCGGGCGAAATGGCCGTGGATTGTAACCGTGACCTCATGCAGCGCCGCAACCTCCGCAGCGAGCGCGTCGACTGCCGCCTTGGCGCGCGCCTGCGCTTCGGGCGTCGAGGGCCGCATGTTGAAGCGCAGCACCGCCATGTCCGGCACGATATTGTTCGGGCCGCCACCATCGATCTTCGCCGGATTGACGCTGAGATCGTCCGCCGTCAGCGCCTTCAGCCGCAGCGCCAGATCGGCGGCGGCGACAATGGCGTTGCGGCCCTTTTCCGGCTCGCGCCCGGCATGTGCGGCGCGACCGTGGACGACCGCGGAGAAATTGCCCGATCCCTTGCGCGCACCGGCCAGCGTGCCGTCGGGCAGCGCCGGTTCGTAGGTCAGGCCGAGGTGGCAGCGCCGCGCCGCCGCCGCCAGCAACGGTGCAGAGCCGGGCGACGACACTTCCTCGTCGCTGACGATGACAGCCTCCCAGCCCAGCCGGTCGGCGAACGGGGACGCTTCGAACGCCTGCAGCGCCGCCAGCATGACCGCGATGCCACCCTTCATGTCCGCCGTGCCGGGACCATTCAGCGTGTCGGCGTCGAGCCAGTGGCAGCTCTGAAAGCCGTGATCGGCACCGAAGACCGTGTCCATATGGCCGGTCAGCAGTACCTGCAGCGGCGCATCTGGGCGGCAGACGGCGTGGAGGTTGCGACCGTGGGCCAGCGGGCGAACCGCGCCACGCGTGTCGACTTCGGTGGCATTGGCGGGGTCGCGCAGCGTTACCGCGGCCAACGGCGCGAACGCCGCCGACAATAGCCCGGCCATGGACTCCAGCCCGTCCAGATTGCGGCTACCCGAATTAACCGCCGCCCATTCCATCGTCCGTGCCAGCATCGCCGCACGCGATCCGTCGAGCGCCGCCAGCGCCTTCCGTTCATCCAAGGAGAGCGCCGCAGCCATGCCGCGGGTTTAGCGGAGGCGACAACCCCGCCACAACCCCAAAATGTTCGCTCGATAACATTTTGTGGTCAATGTGATTGAACGCATTTGCTATGACGTCGAACTTTAGGTCTTCGCCCGCTTCTCCACGCCCAAAAACACCACCTTTGTCCCCGCCTGCACAGACTGCCCAAGCTGGTGCGCGTCCCAGTTGGTCAGCCGCACACAACCATGCGAGGCGCGTTTCCCCACCAGGCTGGGGTCCGGCGTGCCGTGGATGCCATAGGTGTCCTTGGTCAGCGCAATCCATGTCGATCCGACCGGATTGTTCGGCCCTGCCGCGATGGTCAGTTTTTCCTTGGGCTTGCCGAACGTCAGGCGCTTGGGATCATAGGTATAGGTCGGTGCCGGGGCGACCGTCCGCACCGCCCATTCGCCGTCGGGAGCCGGGCGTTCGGTCGAACCGACGGTGGCCGGATACGACGCGAGCAAGGTGCCGCTGGCGTCGAACGCCGTCACCCGGTCGTGCGACTTGTCGACCTCGATCTTCTTGACCGTCGCGCTCAGCTTGCCGGGTGTCACCGCCGCGACAAGGATTTCAGACCCTTCCTTGGCGAAATCCGCGCCGGGATTGAGCTTGGACAGCAGCGTTTCGTCCATGTGGAATTCTTCGGCCAGCGCCTCGCGCGGCGAGGAAAATCCGACCTTGTCGAGCTTGGCCAGTTCCTCGAAATCCTTGGGGACGGATTTGAGATACGGGCCGTTCGCCTCCTCTGCCTTGATTGTATGTTTGGCGAGCACGGGAGCGGTATCGGTGGCGGCAAGCTTGGCGTCCTTGTGCGCCGCCTCCCAAGCCGTCACCGCGCCGGTCAGATTGCCGCCGGTCCGCCCATCGATAACTCCAGGGGAGAAATGGGCGCGGTCAAGCCGGACTTGTTCGCCAATCAGTTCGCGCTGGGCAGCGGGGATGGCTTTGGGGAATGCCGGGGCATCGGCGGCGGGGGCGGCGGGGGCCGCAGCAGCGGCTGGCGCGGGCACGGCGGCAGGGGCGGGCGGCGGCGCGGCGGCGGGTTTGGCGGCAGGAACGACAGTGGCCGCGGTCGCGGCGACGACGAGAGCAAGAAACATGGCAAATCCCTGTTAGGAAGCGATGCAGCTTGAGTGTTTCGCCAGCGATATGGTTCCGGAGCGTTCGTATTCGTCGTGTCAGCGCAGGCTGGCATCCCGCGGCTGCGCAAGGCGACGACCGGCTTCGCAAGCGGCGGGACTGGATGCCAGCCGGCGCTGGCATGACAGCGGCGTGTCGCCGGGTTAGACCTTCGTTATGCTTCGTGTACTGCTCGCCTTCGCCCTTTTCATCCTCGCCGCCCCGACCGCTGCCGCGTCGTGCGACACCGGCCCGCACGACGCCACCGCCGCCAATGCCGCATCATTTGCCGCCCTCGAATGGGCACCCTTCCACCGTCCCGAAATCGGCTGGCAGATTTACTACCCCAAGGTCGCCGCCGAACTGGCGACCGCCTGCCCCGCCGGATCGCCGGGCTTTGCCACCGCCCTTGCCGCGTGGCAGGCCGGGCACCACGCCGCCGCGACGGGGCGGTTCGACGCCGCAACATTCGCTGCGATGAAGGGCGGCTGGCAGAATGAGCGGCCCTTCGTCCAGATCAGCGCCAAACGCATTTGCCCCGCCCCGCCTGCGGAAACCACGCTTGTGGCGGCGACCGTAGCGGAAGGCTATGGCGGCAAGATCGTGCGCCTTCGGCCCGGCGCGCTCGCAGCATGGCGCAAGCTGGTCGCCGCCGCCCGCAGCGAATTACCGGGCGTTGCTGCTGAACACCGATCGCTGACGCTGTTTTCGGGCTACCGTGATCCCGCCGCCGATGCCGCCCGCTGCGCAGTTGAAGGCAATTGCAACGGCATCGTCCGCGCCACTTGTTCGGCGCACCGCACCGGTCTCGCGCTCGACGCCTGGGTCGGGCAGGCACCAGGCTACGGCCCCGATTCCAGCGCCGACATCAACCGGCTGGCGATGGTGAACACCCCGGCCTATCGCTGGCTGCTGGCCAACGCGCGGCGGTTCGGGTTCGTCAACTATGTGTTTGAGCCGTGGCACTGGGAATGGACGGGGGAGGCGATCCAATCCGTCCCTCCCCCTTGAGGGGAGGGCGAGAGACGCGCCTTCTTCAGGCGCGGCCCGGGGTGGGGGTTCTCTCTGGCGGAAAGTGCGAACCCCCACCCCGCCGCGCCGAGGGGCGCGAGTCGCCCTCCCCTCAAGGGGGAGGGACAGACGCCTCTTCACCCAGCATTCAGCCGTGCTACACCACCGCCAGCCCATGCGCCTGATCCGCATCCTCATCGCCGCGCTCGTTTCGGTCGCGCTGACTGCGCCCGCGATGGCGCAGTCGATCCTGCGCGACGCCGAGACCGAAGCCTTCTTCAAGGACATCGCCCGACCGATGATCCTGGCGGCCGGGCTCGATCCCAATTCGGTGCAGATCGTGCTGGTCGGCGACCCCAGCATCAACGCCTTTGCCGGTGGCGGGCAAAACGTCTTCATCCATTCCGGGCTGATCGCGGCGGCCGACAACGTCAACGAATTGCAGGGCGTTATCGCCCATGAACTCGGGCATATCTCGGGTGGCCACAACGTCCGCTACGGCGAAGGCACCGGCCCCGCCACCAGCATCTCGATCCTGTCGCTGATCGCCGCCGCCGCTGCCATCGCGGTGGGCGCGGGCGAGGCGGGGATCGGCATCCTGGGTCTCGGCACCGCCACTGCCCAGAACAAATACCTCGCTTTCAGCCGCGATCAGGAGAGCCGTGCCGATGCGGCGGGGGCGTCGTTCCTCTCCAAGTCGCACCTGTCGGGCAAAGGCTCGATCAGCTTTTTCAGCAAACTGCAGGGCGAGGAATACCGCTACGGCGTGCCGCAGAACAACGAATATGCCCGCACCCATCCGCTGTCATCGACGCGCATCGCCAATCTGGAGGCGACGTACAAAGCCGATCCGGCTTGGAACACCCCCGTCGACCCGGCGCTGAATGCGCGCTTCCTGCGCATCAAGGGCAAGCTCGTCGGTTTCGTCGCGGAGCCCAAGCGGGTGCTGCAGCTCTATCCCGAAAGCGATAATTCCGTCCCGGCGCACTACGCCCGCGCCTACGCCTGGCACCGTTCCGCCTATATCGACCAGGCGACGGCGGAGGCCGATGCGCTGCTCAGGACCAAACCCAACGACCCGTATTTCCTCGAACTCAAGGGCCAGATCCTGCTCGAATCGGGCAAGAATACCGAGGCGATCCCGATCCTGCGCCAGGCCGTAAAGGGCGCGCCGAACGAACCGCTGATCGCGACGCTGCTCGGCCATGCACTGGTATCGACCGACGACCCGAAAGACCTCGCCGAGGCCAAGCCGCTGTTGAAAACCGCCCTGGCCCGCGACCGCGAAAACCCGTTTGCCTGGTACCAGCTCGGCGTCATCTATGACCGCGAGGGCGATGAACCCCGCGCCGCGCTGGCGGCTGCCGAGCGCTTCAATCTGGAGGGTCAATCCAAAGACGCCGCCGCCAACGCCCGGCTGGCGCTGGCCGGGCTGCCACGCGGCACGCCGGACTGGCTCCGCGCCGACGATATCGCCATGGTGTCGGGGGACGATATGAAGAAGAAACACAAGCGATGATGGAACGCATGAAACTGGCATTGCGGACGCGGGTGGCGATGGGTTGGGCGGCGGCGGCGGTGCTCGCCACCGGTGTCGCCGGGACGGCGTTCGGCGCGGCGACGCTGGGCGCGGCCCCCGGTGCTGCCAACAAGGCCGCGATCGAAAAGATCGTCCGCGATTACATCATGGCGCACCCCGAAATCATCCCCGAAGCCATCAACGGCATGCAGGCGCGCGAGGTCAGCAAGCTGCTCGCCTCCAACCGCAAGGAAATCGAGACGCCATTCCCCGGCACGGTGGCGGGTAATCCGAACGGCGATGTCACCGTCGTCGAATTCTTCGATTACGCCTGCCCGTTCTGCCGTCAGGCGCATGCCGACATGGCCAAGCTGGCCAAGGCCGACCCCGGTGTCCGACTGGTTTACCGCGACTTCCCGGTGATCGCCCCGGCGTCGGACGAAGCCGCGATGGCGTCACTGTCAGCGGCGGCGCAGGGGCGTTACCAGCGCTTCCACGACGCGATGTTCGATGGGCAGGAGAAGGTCAGCCACGAACGCGTCGTGTCGGTCGTGCGGTCGTCGGGCCTCAACGAACTGCGCACCGCCAAGGACCTGACCGCCGCACCGCTGCGTGCCGAGATCAAGAAGAACATCGAACTCGGCCGTGCGCTGAACCTGTCGGGGACGCCGTCGTACATCATCGGCGACCGCATCCTGTCTGGCGCCGTCGGCTTCGACGCGCTGAAAGCCGCCGTCGATGAGGCGCGGGCGGCGAAAAAGGCCTGATGCGGCGGCGGCTATTTGGGTGACTGCCGATCTGCATTGAAGACGCTTTGAACCGTGCGTGCCGTTCCCGGATGCGTCATGCCGAACGCGTTTCATCAGCCATTGTCGACCCATCCGCCCCGCGTTCGGCCAACGCGACGACGCAGTTTGCAAAGAGAAGTCGGGAATGACTGGAAACGCCCCAGTGTCAGACATTTAAGAACATTGACGACCCCTCCCCCGAAGCGGCCGTTGAACTTTTACGGCGTGAACCACACCCGCCGAATTTTCTGCTTCTCGATCTGGTAGATGGCGACACCTTCGCTTGACTTTCCGCCAGCTAAAGTACGTTCCTTGTCAATCACGAAGTCGCCGGTCTCGATGCGGGACAAAATTGCCGCTTGGGGATGATATCTCCGCAGCATCGGCTCGTAGCGATCAAGCAGAGCTTGTCGCCCCGTCAAGTTCGGTTTCGCTTCAGGCCCGAGATCGAAAACCTCAACGTTCTCGGCATAAAACGAGGCGAATGCCGTTGCATTGCCTTGGTTAAAAGCATCGACTTGCCCCTGAACAACCGTCGCTGGCGTAGAGAGAGCTGGGACGGGTCGCGCTTCCGCTCCGGTGCCGAGGAACGACAGCACGGTTGCCATACTCGACCCAATAAGACTTTTCGATCGCATTCCGCCCTCAAAGTCCGGTGAGCCTACGTCCGCTTCGCGAGCTTAAGTGAAAAACGGCCGGACTGCAAACCACTACATGCGGACGACACAGGCTTTTCATGTCGGTTCCTCAGGACAAACCCCCGAGGCGACTCCCCACAGACAAACCAGCTTGACATATAACCTATATGGCGATATACTCGCCCGATGATCGCTGTACGCCCTCCCTGTGACCGCCGGACCATACGGCATCATGCGGGGGAAGGAACGGCGGCACCGTTATCCTCTCCTTCCTCTCCTTCGACGCTTTTCCGCCACATGCCGACGTTGGCGGCAGCTTGGCCGCCGTCCCGAATCGGACACATGCTCAGCAAAAACCGGCCTTTCGAGTAACCTTCCAGCCGATTGACTTGTCCGCGCATCCCGCCACTGTCGCTGCCAACAAATGAACTTGGGGGCGATGTGGACGAAGCGGCGGATCGGGCGGGCAGCGGCCAGCGCACCCTGTTGATTGCGCTGCTGTTCGCCGGGACCGCGCTGAATTACGTCGACCGGCAGGTGCTGGCGCTGTTGAAGCCGACGCTCGAGGTGGAATTTCACTGGACCAACCAGCAGTTCGCCCATCTGTCATCGGCGTTTCAGCTGTCGGCGGCGGCGGCGCTGCTGTTCGTCGGCTGGTTCATCGATCGCTTTGGCGTGCGGCTGGCCTATGGGCTGGCGGTGACGATCTGGAGCCTGGCCGGAATGGCACATGCCGCGGCGGCGGGTGTTGGGCAGTTCGTCGCGGCGCGGTCGGTGCTCGCCATCGCCGAATCGGTCAACACCCCGGCGGCGGTCAAGGCGGCGGCGATGTACCTGCCGCTGAAGCAGCGTTCGTTCGGCATCGGGCTGGTCAACACCGCGCCCAATATCGGCGCGATCCTCGCCCCGCTGACCGTGCCGGTGCTCGCCGTGGCCTATGGCTGGCGGGCGGCGTTCGTCGTCACCGGGGCGCTCGGCTTCATCTGGCTGGCGTGCTGGCTGGCGGGAACGCGGCGGCTGGTGCCGGTCGAAGCGGCCAAGCCCTCGGCGCTCGATGCGCGCTGGGGGGAACTGTTCCGCGACCGGCGGACCTGGGCGGTGGTCGGAGCCAAGGCGCTGACCGACTGCATCTGGTTCTTCCTGCTGTTCTGGACGCCCGACTTTTTCGCCAAGGAATTCCACCTGTTGCCGGGGCAGGTCGGCTGGCCGATCGCGCTGATCTTCACCATGGCGGCGCTGGGCGCGCTGACCTCGGGCAGCCTGTTCCCGCGCCTGATCGAGCGCGGCATGACCGTCAACCGGGCGCGCAAGACATCCATGCTGCTGTACGCTGCGTTGATCCTGCCGATCCCGCTGGCGCTGCACGTCGGCTCGCCATGGGCCGCGGCGGGGCTGATCGGCCTCGCGCTGTTCGCGCATCAGGGGTTTTCGACCAACGTCTTTGGCATGACCGCCGATGTCGTGCCGACGGCGCGCGTCGCCAGCGTCATCGCGGCGGCGGCGGTGGTCGGCAATCTGACCGGGCTGGGCATCAGCGAGGTCACCGGCTGGCTGCTCGATGCGGGGATCGGCTATTGGCCGGTGTTTGCGTTTGCGGCGGTGACGTACCTGCTGGCGACGCTTTGGGTCCACGTCCTGCTGCCCGTCATCGCCCCGGCGCACGGCTAACCCTGTCCCTCCCCCTTGAGGGGAGGGCGAGAGACGCGCTCTTGCGCGGCCCGGGGTGGGGGTGCCTTCACTTCGGAGGTCGCGAACCCGCACCCCGCCGCGCCAAGGGGCGCGAGTCGCCCTCCCCTCAAGGGGGAGGGACAAGGCTTTCCACCCATTCCGGCACCAGAACCCCCGCCGGGCCATGCCGCGCCGTATCGAACATCGGCGTTCCCGCGGACGGGTCGAGGTTCAACTCCAGCGTCGCCGCTCCCGCCCTACTTGCCCAGTTCACAAAACCCGCCGCCGGATAGACCGCCCCCGACGTGCCGATCGATACGAACAGGTCACAGGCGTCGATGGCGCGTTCGATGGCGTCCATCTGGTAGGGCATCTCGCCGAACCAGACGATATCGGGGCGCAGCCTGGCAGCGCCGCACGAGGGGCAGTGTGGCGCGCCAGACAGCGCCCCCTCCCACGCCGGCGCCGCTCCGCAGCCGGTGCACAGCGCCCGCTTCAATTCGCCGTGCATATGAATCAGCCGCTTCGACCCGGCGCGTTCATGCAGATCATCGACGTTCTGCGTCACGAGCAAAAAACCCCCCGGCCATTCCGCATCGAGCCGCGCCAGCGCCAGATGCGCCGCGTTCGGCACCACCCGCGCCAAAGCCGCCCGCCGGTCGTCATAGAACCGCTGCACCAGCACCGGATCACGCCGAAACGCCTCGGGCGTTGCCACATCCTCAACCCGGCGCCCCTCCCACAGCCCATCCGCCGCCCGAAACGTCGGCACCCCCGATTCGGCGGAAACGCCCGCGCCAGTCAGGACGACGATGTTGTGAATGCGGGCCATGGGTTTTCATTAGCGCCCGACGCGGTAAGGGAAAGCCATGACACGCATCGGCATTCTCGGCGCGAATGGGCGCATGGGCCAGGCGCTGGCGGCTGAACTGGCGGCGGGGGTGTCCGGGCTGGTGCTGGCGGGCGGAGCGGATGTTGGCGGTGACGAAGCTGCGCTGGCGGGCGCTTGCGATGTGCTCGTTGATTTCTCGGCCCCGGCGGCGCTGGCGGCGCATCTGAAGGCGGCAGCAGCAGCCTGGACCGCCGTCGTTGTCGGCACGACGGGCTTGGAACCCGCCCACCACGCTGCCATCGATGCCGCAGCCAAGCACATCGCGGTGCTTCAGGCCGCCAACACCAGCCTTGGCGTCAACCTGTTGGCGGCGCTGGTCGAACGCGCGGCGGCGGCGCTGGGGCCGGATTGGGATATCGAGATTGCCGAACTCCACCACCGGATGAAGGCCGATGCGCCATCGGGAACGGCGCTGCTGCTCGGCGAGGCAGCCGCGCGCGGACGGGGAGTGGCTCTCACCGACGCCAGCGTCCAAGCCCGCGATGGCATCACGGGTCCGCGCGCAACCGGCAGCATCGGCTTTGCCTCACTGCGCGGCGGCACGGCGGCGGGCGACCATCTCGTGCTGTTCGCGGGCGATGGCGAGCGCATTGAACTCATCCACCGTACCGAAGACCGCGCCATTTTCGCGCGCGGCGCCCTGAAAGCAGCAGCGTGGCTGAGCGGCAGGCCGCCGGGGCGCTACACGATGAACGACGTGCTCGGCCTGACCGCATGACCCCGGCGCAGGTCGAAACCTTTTACGCCCGCCTCGCCGCCGCCAACCCCGACCCGCAGACCGAGCTGCACTACGTCAATCCGTACACGCTGCTCGTCGCCGTGGTGCTGTCGGCGCAGGCGACCGACGCCGGGGTCAACAAGGCGACCGGGCCGCTGTTCGCCCATGTCACGACACCCGCCCAAATGGTTGAGCTCGGCGAGGACAGGATTCGCGACGCGATCAAGACCATCGGGCTGTTCAATACCAAGGCCAAGAACGTCTTCGCGCTATCGCAGACGCTGATCACCCAGTATGGCGGCGCGGTCCCCGACACCCGCGAAGCGCTGGAGGCGCTGCCCGGCGTCGGTCGCAAGACGGCGAACGTCGTCCTCAACGTCGCCTTCGGGCAGGAGACGATGGCAGTCGACACGCATATCTTTCGCATCGCCAACCGCACCGGCCTGGCCCCCGGCAAGGACGTTCTGGCGGTCGAACTGGGTATTCTGAAGGTGACGCCCAAGCGCTACCGCCTCCACGCCCACCACTGGCTGATCCTCCACGGTCGCTACACGTGCATCGCCCGCAAACCGCGCTGCTTTGCCTGCCCTGTCGCCGATCTGTGCGCGTTCGAAATCAAGACCCCACCGTCAACAACACCCTGAACGGTATGGAAACAACAAGTTCAGCGCGCGTTCAGTGCTGTGGCGGTAACGTCGCTACCAGTATCAGTTGCGTTGCTTGCCGCTCTGTCCGGGCGTAGTTTGGTCCGAACCACAGGGAGGATCGTCATGCGTTTCACCGTCATCGCCCTCGCCGCCGCCGGTCTGGCCGGTTGCGCGTCACAGACCGCCGTCCCCGTCGCCAAGGGCCCCGCCACCGCCGTTCCGGTGGCAATGACTCCCGTGAAAGCCGAAAGCTGCGTCCAGCTGCAGAACATCCGCGAATCGCGGGTGATCGACGACAAGACCATCGACTTCATCATGCGCGACGGTCGGGTGCTGCGGAATACCTTGCCCTATGCCTGCCCGACATTGGGGTTTGAAAAGGCCTTCAGCTATTCGACGTCGCTGTCGCAGCTATGCTCGGTCGATATCATCACCGTCATTCAGCAGGGCGGCGGCATCCGGCGCGGCGCGAGCTGCGGCCTTGGCCAGTTCGTCCCCTACACCGCGCCGCCAAAGTAAGCGGCTGGCGTCGGCCAGCGCTTCTTGCTAACGGCATCGCCACGCACTCGTAGCTCAGCTGGATAGAGCACTGCCCTCCGAAGGCAGGGGTCGGGGGTTCGAATCTCTCCGAGTGCACCATTCACCGCCCGCCGATCAGCCGCGAATGTGCAGCACGCAGATCAGCGTAAACAGGCGCCGCGCCGTATCGAAATCGACCTCGACGCGCGCGCCAAGGCGTTCGATCAGCAGTTCCGCCGCTTCGTTGTGGATGCCGCGCCGTGCCATGTCGATGGTTTCGATCTGCGCGGGCGAGGCCTGGCGGATGGCTTTGTAATAGCTGTCGCAAATGGCGAAATAATCGCGCACGGTGCGGCGGAACGGCGACAGCGGCAGCACGAAGGATTCCAGCGCGCGGTCGTCGGTGGCAGCGATTGCGACGGTCAGCCGCCCCTCCTCGACGCCCAGCAGCACCTTATAGGGTCCGTCATAGCCACCGTCATATGCGGTCAGCGGACGGAAGGCATTGCCCTCAAGCAGATCGAAGATCGCAACGCGCCGTTCTTGCTCGATATCGGCATTGCGCCACAATATCGTGTGTTCGTCGAGCTTGACGTCGATGATGCGATGGTCGGCCACGACGCCTTTGTCGCCGCCGCCGCCCGAAACGACAAGCCCGGCATGAGCGGGTTTTCTTTTGTCGCGCGAACGCTACATCACCGCCATGCGCGAAATCGTCTTCGATACCGAAACCACCGGCATCTTCCCGGGTGACGGCCACCGGATCGTCGAGATCGGTGCCATTGAAATCTTCCACCGTGTGCCGACCGGCAAAACCTTCCACACCTATATCGACCCGTGCCGCGCGATGCCCAAGGACGCGCAGGGTGTGCACGGCCTGTCGTCGGACTTTCTGACCGGCCAGCCGGTGTTCGAAATGGTCATCGACGAATTCCTGGCCTTCATCGGCGACGCGCCGCTGGTCGCCCACAACGCCCAGTTCGACATGGAATTCCTGAATTGGGAGCTGCGGCGCTGCAACATGCCGCCGCTGCCATTGGACCGCGCCATCGACACGCTGGAGATCGCGCGCAAGAAACATCCCGGCGGCAAGAACGGCCTTGATGGCCTGTGCACCCGTTATGGCATCGATCTGTCGGCGCGGTCGAAGCATGGCGCGCTGCTCGACGCCGAACTGCTGGCGCGGGTCTATGTCGAGCTGATGGGCGGACGGCAGATCGGTTTCGACCTGGCCGCGGACGTCGATGCGGTTCCCGAGGCGGAGACAGTGCGCGTGCTGGTCGCGGCACGGGCGCACAGCGCCTCGGCCGATGAACTGACGCGCCACGCGACTTTTGTCGGCGGTATCAAGGACGCGGTCTGGCTGTCTTGAATCCTCCCCGTCTTCGGGGAGGGGGACCGCGCCGCTTCTTCGGCGGCGGGGTGGAGGGAGGTCGACGTGGCTCCGTCTACTGCCCCTCCACCGCAAGCGCGGTCCCCCTCCCCGAAGACGGGGAGGAACAACGCCTTCTCCCGCCGATTGACCCCCTGCCACCCCGGGCCTAGACCGCCCGCCCCGCCAACTTGCCCCGAAGGAGCAGTCCATGGACATTCGTATCGCCGGACATCAGGTCGATACCGGCGCGGCCTTTGGCGCGCACGTCCGCGAGCGGCTGGAGGCGATGATCGCCAAATATTTCCCGCGCGCGATTTCGGCGCAGGTGACGCTTGGCCCCGGCCCGCACGGCCAGTTCCGCTGCGACATCGTCATGCACGTGATGACCGACCTGATCCTCAAGGGGTCGAACGCGGCCGCCGACGCACATCCGGCCTTTGACGGGGCCGCCGACCGCATCGACAAGCAGCTGCGCCGCTACATGCGCCGCCTCAAGGACCGGCGGACCAGTGCCGACCGATCGGTAGAGGCCATCGACAACGCCGCCTATACGGTGTTCGCGCAACCCGCCAACGAAGCCGATGAAGGCCCCGATCATCCGCTGGTCATTGCCGAGACGCGCGTCGACATCCCCGATGCCAGCGTATCTGATGCCGTTATGATGCTCGATCTGCGCAACACCGGCGCGCTGCTGTTCCGCAACAGCGGCACCGGCGTCCACAACATGGTCTATCGCCGCGACGACGGCAGCATCGGCTGGGTTGAACCGCGCGAAACCGCCAAGTGATGCTGGCCATTGCCGATCTGATCGCGCCAGGCGGCATCGCCCCGGATTTGGCGGTGGTGGACAAGGATGCGCTGCTGACCGCGCTGGTGGATATGGCGTCGAGCGCGAGTGGTATTCCTGCGTCGCTGATCGGCGAGCGGGTGCGCGAGCGCGAGGCACTGGGGCCGACCGGCTTTGGCCAGGGCACCGCCATTCCGCACGCCCGAATTGCTGGCCTGCCCGGGGTCATCGCCGTTGCGGCACGGCTGACGACACATGTGGACTATGGCGCGCTTGACGGTGAACCGGTCGATGTCGCTGTGCTGCTGCTATCCCCCGAAGGTGCCGGGGCAGATCATCTAAAGGCGCTGGCGCGGATAAGCCGGGCGCTGCGCGACCCGGCCGTGCTGGCGCGGGTGCGCTCCGCGATTGATGCCGAAGGCGTGCGGCTGGCCTTCGGTGGCGAGGCAGTCCGCCAAGCGGCTTGATTTTGCTAACCGTTTAGGTTAAGATTGCGTAATGGCAAAGTGCGCATCTGTTCCTTGTCAGAGCTGCCGGAAAAAAGGTGAGGAATGCCGGTGAAAGCTCCGAAAGTCACACAAACGCGGACTTTTGGACGCGTTTGACGCTGTGACCCCTCGTCTCACCAGCGCACTTCAGGTCTCCGCGTTGCTGCGTCGCGTTCATGCGGCAGGGGGGTTTGGCGCGGTGCTGGCCAAAGGCGACGAAACGGCCGGGGCACTGGCGTTGGTCGTGCGTGAAGACGGTGCCGAAAGGGTGTTGACTCGCACCATGGCGGCAGCGGGCGGTTATCAATGGACAGAAGCCGCCAGCGGAGAATCGATCTCCGCATGGTCAGACCGCGCACGGTCCCGCGACCCCGATCTGTGGATAATTGAACTGGATATCCCGGACGCCGCACGGTTCGTCGACGAAACACTGCCGTAACATTGACGCACTGCCGCATTGCCCGGACATGAACCGGACGCAGCTGGACCTATGGGCGGGACCAGCAAGATCAACCCAAGCGGACCGGCGGGATTTCAGCCCAGCGACCGTCAGGCGGGCCCCAAAGTAACGGGGCATCTGGCGGCGCGGAGACCGACACGGACGCGGGTAAAGACGAGTGAATGACCTTTCAGTTCCCTACTGCTGCAAATCTCGGCCGGGCCATCGCCCTGACCGCCGCCGGATTTTTGCTTCTCGCCGCCGGTGAGCCCGCTGCCCTCGTCGCAGCTGCCGCTCCCGAAGCGATCGAAGCCCCGAATACCCTGACCATTCCAAATGCTCTGCTGGCCCCGGCCGCCCGCGCCGCCGACGACATCGTCGCCGATGCGCCCGCCGCAGCCGCCCCAGCCCCGGTACGTCTCACCACGCTGATGGACACGATGCAATCCGATCTGGATTCGGGCGATGCCGATGTCCGCTGCCTTGCCACCGCTGTGTATTTCGAAGCGCGCGGTGAGCCGCTCGAAGGTCAGCTTGCGGTCGCCCAGTCGATTCTCAACCGCGTCGCGTCGGGCCGCTATGCCGCCAGCGCCTGCGGCGTCATCAACCAGCCCGGCCAGTACAGCTTTGCCCATGCCCGGCTGCCGTCGGCGGGGCAGGACTGGCGCACCGCGCTGACCATCGCCGCCATCGCCCGCAGCGGCCAATTCCGCCAGGTCGCGCCGCGCGCCATCTCGTTCCATGCCACCCGCGTCAACGTTGCCTGGAACATGACCAAGGTCGCCCAGATCGGCAACCACGTCTTCTATCGTTAATCCCGGGCCTCAATCGCGGGGGGCCCGCCGCCGCGAACGAACATCAGCATCACCAGCCCGACGATCAGCATGCCGACGACGGGGATGAAGCCGGCGGCCTGTGTGCCCGTCGACTTGGTGGCGATCTCGACAAGCAGCGGCCCCAGCCACATCGTCGCCGTCCCTGACAGCACGTACAGGCCAAAGAACACCCCCGATTTGCCCGGCGGTGCCACCCGCACCAGCAGCGTTCGCGACGACGCATAGGCGGCGGTGACGGCGACCGCCATCATGCAGCCGAGTGCCAGAAACACCACCTCGGGCAGCGTATTGAACATTGCTCCCTGCCAAAGTTCCGGCCCGGCATAGGGCCGGAACAATATCCGGTCGCGCGCCATGCCGATGATGCCGCCCTGCCCGGCGATCAGCAGCAACAGCTCCAGCTTGACCGCCAGCTTGGGCCCGATGCGGTCGTCAAGCCAGCCCGCCAGCAAACCGCCGCCGACCGCCGCCACCGACAGGATGATCCCGTAGCCCAGCATCTGGAACCCCGCCCAGTGCATCGTCCCAGCTGCGAACAGCCCGCCAAAGATCAGGATCGCGGTCAGCGCGTCGGTGTAGATCATCCGCGCCGCCAGGAATGTCAGCGCATCGCGGTGACCCCGCGCCTGCCTGACCAGATCGACCAGGTCACCCGCCCCGGCGCGGATCGCCCGCGGAATGCTCAGCGCCGACCGAGCCAGATCGGGGACACGCAGGAACAGCGGGATCGAACCCAGCGCCAACAGCACCGCGACAATCGGCGCGACGATGCGCTCGGGCTCGCCCAGCGCTTCATCGAGGCCGAACAGTGGGCGCGCCGGGACGAACCCCCAATGCACCTTGCCCGGCAGCGCGAACGCCCACAGCACGGCGATCAACAGCACCACCGCCAGCGCATTGCCGCTGGCCAGCGCCAGCCCCGATGCTCGCCCCGCACCGCGCATCCCGGCGGCCGGCAGCAGCAGCGCGTTATGGAACAGTTCGTGATAGGCCATCAGCATCGACAGCGCAGTGAACAGCAGCAACGCGGTCGCCTGGCTGATCCCGCCGATCCCATGCGGCGGGTTGAACCACAGTGCGCCGATCGACAGCACCATAGCTGTGACCACCAGCGCCAGGCCCGGCTTGCGCGGCCCGATGCGATCGACAGCAGCCCCCAGCAGCGGAGCCGTCGCCATCACCGCCCAGCCGCCCCATTTGTTGGCTTCGGCGATCAATGTCTGGCCGGCGACCGGATCGCCGATCACCCGCGTCACAAAATAGGGCGCAAAAACATAGATCTGGATCAGCGTGACGAACGGGTCGCGCACCGCCTGCGCCAGCGCCCAGCTGCCAACGGCTCCGCGCGACGGCGGTGCCATGGGCGAGGTTGCCGCAGGCTCGACAATGCGGCCTCCCTCTTCATCAGCGGCAAGGCGCGATGCTGCGTCGATAACCCGTCCCCAGAATGTGCGCCCGGTCGAGCCGGAGCTGTGAGACAATCTTGCCGATTGGCAGGCGCGGCGCAACCGGGCATGACGGACTCCATGGTCCGTCCGTGAACGATCAGACTAATGTCATTCGCGTCGGCGCCCTTGCCACGGCGACGCCGACGCGCACCAATCCGTCGGAACCGGTGACGCACTCGTTGTGGCGCCGTCGGCCACGAAACCTGTTGCTCGCCGTCGGAGCAGCCAGCGCCGCCGCACTGCTGCGCTATGCACTCGCCCCATTCCTCAACGATGCACTGTCGTTCGTCACCTTTTACCCCCTGGTGCTGGTCGTAACGATGCTCGCCGGTCTTGAAGCGGGGATTGTCGCGGGGGCTCTGGGATTGGCGCTGGGCTGGGCTCTGTTCGTGGTGCCCGGCACAGCCTTTCCGACCGACGCGGAATCGCTGTTCATTGTCGCAGCGTTTGCGCTGATCACCGTCGTCGGCATCGCCGTTGTCAACCGGATGGACCAGCTGACCCTTCGCTTGCGGCGGGAAATCGATCGCAGCACCCTGCTTGCCGCGCGCCACGCCGGGGCCGCCGTCGCCGCGTGGCAAAGCCGCGAACGGCTCGACACGCTGATCGCACAGGCCCCGGTCGGGATCATCGAGTTCAACCTTGCCGGGCATCTGAGCCTGGCCAATGCGGTCGCGCAAAAGCTGCTGGGTCGCGACGCGGCGGCGCTGCGAGGGATGAGCTGGCTCGATCTGGTCCGTGCCGATGAACGCGAACTTGTGACGGCGGCCGTCGACAGGCTGATCAGCAGCGGCCAGCCTTCGACACTGTTAACGGTCATCGACTTGCCCGACGGAAGCAGCCGGACCGTGCGCAGCCACCTCGGTTTGGCGCGTGATCCCGAAGGGCGTCCGCAGGCGGTGCTCAACATCCTCGATGCGGTCGAACACGCCTTTTAGGGACTGCGTCCAATCCAGTGCAGCGCTGCGCCATGCGCCTTTAGCCAGCGGCGCGCCTCACCGGCGCGGGGATCGAGTTCGACGAGCAAAGTGTGGAAGCCGCGGCCATGGTCGGCATGGACCAGATGTGCAACCTCGTGCGCGACGACACTGGCGCGAACCCAGTCCGGCGTGAGGATTAACCGCCAGCTGTAATTGATGCGGCCAAGGCGACTGACGCAGCTGCCCCAACGCCCGCGCGGATCGCCACCCGAAACCTTGGTCACCGGCCGATCGACGCGCGCTGCAATGCGATGCGTCGCCGCCGTCAGATCGACAAGTGCTGTCGCACGCAGCCAGCGCAACGTCCGCGGCGCCAGTGTTTCGATGGGGCCACCGAGCATCAGCCGATCGCCGTCGCGGTGCGCCGAACGGCCATGGCCGGGCGACCAGTCGAGAATTAGCGAGCCGCCGTCGAAGGGGATTACCGCACCGGGAACGAATGGCAGCGGCTGCGGCCAGCGCGCCACCTGTTCGGCGATCCAGCCGCGATGCCCGTCAACCAGCCGCAACGCCTCGCGCGTTCCGCCGCGTGGCGGCAACGTCAGCCGTAGCACCCCTGCTGCCGGATCGGCACGCAGCCTGACGCCGCGTGCCGCCGGGTGGCGCGCAGCGACCAGCGTCACCGTCCTGCCCGCCGTTTCGATAACCTCCGGCAGCGTGTCGCGCCGGAACAGGTTCACAGCTCGCCCTCGATGATGAAATCCTCAAGATCGCCAACCAGATCTTCACTGACCGTCCAGCCGCGCGTCGACATGCCCGCCTTGTGAACCGATTCCGGATCGCCGCTGACCAGCGGATGCCAGTCAGCAAGCCCCTCGCCGCGATGCAGGCGCAGATAGGCACAGGTCGAGGGCAGCCACTCGATCGTTTCCAGCCGCGCCGGGGTGAGCCGCACGCAATCCGGCACCAGCGACCGCCGGTTCGCATAATCCTTGCACCGCGCCGTGTGCCCATCGAGCAGACGGCAGGCGACGTTGGTCGGGAAAACTTCGCCGGTGTCCTCGTCCTCCAGCTTGTGGACGCAGCATTTGCCGCAGCCGTCGCACAGGCTTTCCCATTGCGCGCCGGTCATTCGCGCCATCGGCACGGTTTCCCAGAAGCGGTCAGCGGACATAGGTCTTCAGCATCTGTGCTATATCGGCCCCTGTCGCGCCGTGGCCCAGATAGGCGATCGGCTCCCCTTCGGGACCGAACAAATAGATCACGGCAACATGGTTCATCAGATAATGCGCCGGATCGGGACCGGGAACCTTGGCGGCAAAGACATGATAGGCCTTGAGCGCCGCCGCAACCTGCGCGGGGGACCCGGTCAATCCGATCAGGTCGGGCGAAAAGGCGCGAACGAAGGCCTTCATCGCCGCAGGGTCATCGCGCTGCGGATCGACGGTGACGAACATCGCCGCGACGCGGCCTGCGCGCTTTGTATCGATCGCTGCAAAGGCCTTCAGGCCCCTCGCCAATTCACCGACATCGACCGGGCAGACGTCGGGGCACGAGGTATAGCCGAAATACATCAGCCGGTAGCGGCCAACAAAATCGCGATCGGTGACCGCGCGCCCGTCCTGATCGACCAGCGTGAACGCACCGCCGACGCTCGATCCCGCCAGGTTGCCCGGCGGCGGCCCCATGCGCGACAGACCGAAGGCGAAGGCCGCGATGACGCCGCACACAGCAGCGGTGATCCAAAGCGCACGGCGGAGACGGTTGTTCATCTGGGGTTTGCCGGTCTAAGTCTAGGCACGGACGGCAGATAGGCGGGAGTGCGGCGATTGTCGATGTATCGGACCTTGGGCGTGGCGGTTGCTATCGCCGCAGTTGCCGCTCCGGCGGCGGCGCAGTTCTCGCCGGGCTATAATTTCCTGAAGGCCGTCAAGGACCGCGACTTCTCCAAGGCCAAGCCGCTGATCGATGCAGCGGGGTCGAATGTCGTCAACACCAAGGATGGCGATACCGGCCTTTACCCGTTGCACATGGTGACCAAGGACGGCGATGCCCAGTGGATCATCTTCCTGCTGCAATCGGGCGCGCAACCCGATGTGCGTGACAATGATGGCAATACACCGCTGATGCTGGCGACGCTGGTCCGGTCGGTCGAAAGCGTCAAAATCCTGCTGCTGGTGCATGCGCAGACCAATGCCACCAATCGGTTGGCCGAAACGCCGCTGATCGTTGCCACCCGCAACCGCGACGCCGTGATTGCCAAGATGCTGTTGGAAGCCAATGCCAACCCCGATCTGACCGACAACACCGGCGCGTCGGCGCGGTCGCTGGCGACGGCCGATCCACGGGGGGCGGCCATTGCGCGGCTGCTGAAGGACGTACCGGTGCGCAGCAAAAACCCTGCCGTGCAGGGGCCGCATTAACGCATCGATCAACCGCGTCGTTCGGGCAGGTAATCTTCGTCGGCGCGGTCGCTGAACTTGGTGAACATCGAATTGAAGTTCAGCCGCACGGTGCCGGTGGAACCATGGCGCTGCTTGGCGACGATGACCTCTGCCAGCCCCCGCAGCCGGTCCTGCTCGCGGGTCCAGACGCTGGCCTTTTCCAATGCGGCGGGCGGGCTGTCGGGCGATACCTCGGGTTCCTTCATCGCGTGATAATATTCCTCGCGGTAAACGAACATGACGATGTCGGCGTCCTGCTCGATGGTCCCCGATTCGCGCAGATCGGACAGCTGGGGGCGCTTGTCTTCGCGGTTTTCGACGGCGCGGCTGAGCTGCGACAGCGCCAGCACGGGCACCTGCAGCTCCTTGGCCAGCGTCTTGAGACCGCGGGTGATCTCCGAAATCTCGTTGACGCGGCTGTCATTCGACGACCGCGCCGAGCCCTGCAGCAGCTGGAGATAATCGACGACGATGACGCCGACCTTGCGATCGCTCTGGCGCTGCAGCCGCCGGGCGCGGGTGCGCAGCGCCGCGATGGTCAGCGCCGGGGTGTCGTCGATGTAGAACGGCAGGTCCGACAGGTCGGCAGCGGCGCGCGCCAGCCGGGTGAAATCGTCGTGCTCGATCTCCCCCTTGCGCAGTTTTTCGGAATTGATCTGCGACTGTTCGGCCAGAATACGCGTCGCCAGCTGGTCCGATGACATTTCGAGGCTGAAGAACGCCACCGCCGTGCCGCTGGATTGTTCGGGCGACTTGCCCTCGGCGCGGTCGCGCAGTCCGCGCTGGGCGCAGGCGAAGGCAATGTTGGTGGCGAGCGCGGTCTTGCCCATGGCGGGACGCCCGGCGAGGATGACGAGATCGGATTTGTGCAGCCCGCCGATCTTGCGGTCGAGCGCGTCGAGGCCGGTCGTATAGCCCGACAGGCCACCGCCCGCTTTCATCGCCCGGTCGGCCATCATCACGGCTTCGGACGCGGCGGTGGCGAAGGTTTTGACGCTGGTCGTCGCCATCCCCTGTTCGGCGACATTGTAGAGCGCCAGTTCGGCGGTTTCGATCTGTTCGAGCGGCGGTGTATCGGTTGCGGTATCGGCAGCACCTGTCGCCATGTCGCGCCCGACGCGAATCAGCTCGCGGAGCAAAGCGAGGTCGTAAATCTGTTTGGCGAAGTCCTTGGCGGCGATCAGCGCCCCCGAATTGGCGGTCAGCGTGGCAAGGTACGCTGGGCCGCCCATGTCGATCATCGCGGGGTGCGATTCGAACAGCGGGCGGAGCGTGACCGGCGTCGCGATCATGTTGCGCTCGCCCGAAAGCTTCAGGATCGCGGCATAGATATCGGCGTGCAGCGGTTCGAAGAAATGGTCGGGTTTCAACCGCATGATGACGTCTTCGACCAGCCGGTTGTCGATCATCAGCGCGCCGAGCAGCGCCTGTTCGGCATCGAGATTGTGGGGCAGGCTGACCGGATCGGGGGCCGAATCGATCAAACGAAGGGGGATGGGGACGTTCACGCAGCGTGTGTCGCGCAGGACGACACATCTAGAAAGGGGGGTCGGGAAAAACTTCTCGGGACGAATCGGTGGACAACAAAAAATCAGCTACAAATGAGCATCTTAACGCCCGAAACTGCTTGTTCGCCAAACGAAATGTAAGCGTTGCGCTTACACTATGTCAGATAGTAATAGTGCGCGGGAGGCGGGCGACACTCGCTCCTGATGAAAGGGAGCGTGACCCTGGCAGGTTTTGCCCGCCTCCCGTGCCCGCAGCGGCGTGGAATCCACTGCGGTTGGGTTCAGTCATAACAACTGAAGTCACTTGGTAATAGGGTTGCCTGACTTTGCCTGTGCACAAACTTGGGGATAAACTCATCGGCATAGAGACCTGCGGCTCGTGACTCTTCCCCTGTCCCACATCACGGCCTGGATCTTCGATCTCGACAATACGCTGTATCCGGCGTCGGCGCGGTTGTTCGACCAGATCGACGTCAACATGGGGCGTTTCATACAAGACCTGCTGAAGGTTGACCCCGTCGAGGCGCGGCGGGTGCAAAAGCAATATTTCCATTCGCACGGCATGACGCTACCCGGCCTGATGGAGCAGCACGGCGTCGATCCACACGATTTCCTTGATCAGGTTCATGATGTCGACGTGTCGGTCGTCGCCGATGCGCCGTTGATCCGCGATGCCCTGGCCCGGCTGCCGGGGCGCAAATTCGTCTTTACCAACGCCGATGCACCCTATGCGACACGAGTGCTGGAACGGCTGGGATTGAGCGACAGCTTCGATGCGATGCATGACATCCATGCGCTCGATTACGTCCCCAAACCGGCCCCCGACGCCTATCGCCACCTGTGCGCGGCGCACGTCATCGACCCGACCGCCGCGCTGTTCGTCGAGGACATGGCGCGCAATCTGGTCCCCGCCAAGGCAATCGGCATGACGACGGTCTGGGTCAACAATGGCTCCGAACAGGGGCCGGGCGCGGCGCGCGACCATATCGATATCACCATTACCGACGTCGGGCACTGGCTGTCCGGGGTCGTCGCAGAACTGGAGCAGGCATGAGCATCGAAAGCGTCATCGACGCGGGCTGGGACGCGCGGGCCGAGGTATCCGTCGCCACCAAAGGCGAGTTGCGCGACGCCGTCGAAGCGGCGCTGACCGGGCTCGATGCGGGTGAACTGCGTGTCGCCGAACCCGATGGCGCGGGCGGCTGGCGGGTCAACCAGTGGCTCAAAAAGGCCGTGCTGCTATCGTTCCGCCTCCAGCCCAACGCGATCATCGACGGCGGCCCCGGCGGCGCGCCGTGGTGGGACAAGGTCGCGTCCAAATTCGACGGCTGGGGCGAACAGCGCTTTCAGGCGGCAGGCTTCCGTGCCGTTCCCGGTGCGATCGTCCGGCGCGGGGCGTTCATCGCACCGGGTGCCGTGCTGATGCCGAGCTTCGTCAACATCGGTGCCTATGTCGGCGCGGACACCATGGTCGACACCTGGGCGACGGTCGGCAGCTGCGCGCAGATCGGGCGCGGGGTGCATATCAGCGGGGGCGCCGGGATCGGCGGCGTGCTCGAACCGCTGCAGGCGGGGCCGGTGGTCATCGAGGATGGGGCGTTTATCGGCGCTCGCGCCGAGGTCGCCGAGGGGGTGATCGTCGGCGCGGGGGCGGTGCTGTCGATGGGCGTGTATCTGGGCGCGTCGACCAAGATCGTCGACCGGGCCACCGGCGAAATCCATATCGGCCGGGTGCCGCCCTATGCCGTCGTTGTGTCCGGCACGCTGCCCGGCAAGCCGCTGCCATCGGGTGAGCCGGGGCCGAACCTGTATTGCGCCGTGATCGTCAAAACCGTGGACGCCCAAACCCGCAGCAAAACGGGCATCAATGAATTGCTGCGGGATTAATTACATCCCTCCCCCTTGAGGGGAGGGCGACTCG
Organism: Sphingomonadales bacterium; assembly: GCA_038211945.1. Classification (GTDB taxonomy): domain Bacteria; phylum Pseudomonadota; class Alphaproteobacteria; order Sphingomonadales; family Sphingomonadaceae; genus Sandarakinorhabdus. The sequence continues at coordinate 62,311 of JBBQVA010000005.1, read as the reverse complement.
CGCCTCAGCGCGCGCGGGGTGGGGGTACGAAATCTCCGCCGAAGAGAAGGAAACCCCACCCCGGGCCGCCGCAACCGCGGCGTCTCTCGCCCTCCCCTCAAGGGGGAGGGACAATATTTACGCTGCCTTCTTCTTTGGCGCGGCACGCTTGGCTGGAGCCTTGGTGGCGACCGGCTTCGCAGGGGCAGCCTTGGGCGTTGCCTTCGCAGCGGGGGCCTTTGTCGCAGGAGCCTTCGCCGCCGGACCAGTCGATCCAACCGCAGCCATCTTCGCAGGCGGCAGCCCGGCACGCTTGGCCTCGGCCATCAGCACATCCTTGCGCGCCTTCATCTTGCTGCCCAGGTCCGCCATGTCGACGCCGGCAAAGCGTGCCTTGGCAAACATGCCGGTGATCCAGCGTTCTTCTTCCTTGACGTGATGGCGGATTTCCTCCGCCAGCACGCTGACCTTGGCGTCGTAGAAGGCGTCGCTCGGCTTGCCGGTCGCCAGATCGTTGACCAGCACCTTGGCGCCGTCGTGTTCGACATAGCCTTCGTCGATGATCGAATCGTCGATCTTGCCGCGCAGCGCCGGGTAGAAAATCTCTTCCTCGATCATCGTGTGGATTTTCAGTTCCATGACGATCTGGGCGACGATATCGGCCTTTTTCCCCGACCCGCGCGCGGCGTCGAATTCCTCGAACAGCCCGTCGACCTTGCGGTGATCGGCCTTGAGCAGCGTCACTGCATCGATCGGTTCCACCCCGTCCACAACCTTGTCCTTGGCCATCCTGCCCTCCATCGCGCGGCATAATCCGCTGGTTTCGACGGCATAACGACAGTGTGGCGCGTGCGGTTCCAGCGGCGGATCAGGGCGCGATTTTGGACCGGTTGAAGATCAGCGCGCCACGCCGTCGGGCCTCTGCCTCGTCACACGGGGATGCTTTCAACCGGGGCGCGGCAGCAAGCAGGTCGGCAAGCGGCAGCAGATCGCCCCAGCGGGTCCGCGCCACGCAGACAGCACCTTCTGGAGCCCATCCGGCTTCGAAAGCAAACGCCGCATCGGCCTTGCTGTCGGGCTTCTGGACGCCGAGGTCGTCATAAGGGTCGATGGTCGTGCCGTTCTTGGTGTGCGCGGCTTCCGACCCGTCATAATCGCCGCGCACCATGTGCATGCAGGCCTGGTAATAGGGCGCGAGATCGGCACCGCCAGGTCCCGGCTTCCACGGGTTATAGCCCCACAGGATGCACTTGCCCTGCGCGCCGGAGGTGCAGGTCAGGTAATAGGCGCCGGGCTTGCGCGCGTAATGCCCCTGCGCGTCGATGGTGCCGGCGACGGGGAAACCGGCCTTGCGGCCATAGGCATCGGCATCGCAGACGGGGTGGAAGCTGCCGTCGGCAGCCTTGACCGACAGTTCGTGGAGCAAGACGCCGGGATCTTCACGCGACGGCGTCACCGCATCGATGCGCAAGGTCGCCGGGGTGCCATCGGGGCCAAGCCCGTCGAAGATCGCGCCGGTCAGTTGTGCGGAGGTCAGGTGACGTCCGTCGTCGGTGGTCAGCACCCAGGCGGTGCCCTCGACCGACAGGCTCGCCGCCGCTGCCGGAATGGCAACGACGGCGAGAAGGATCGCAGCGATGATGGTCCTGATCGTCATCGCGGTCCCTTGCGGCGTTTAGTTGGCGGCGTCGACAAGGTCACCGATCGAGACGGGCATGGCAACCGCCATCGGGGCCTGGCCGGGTAGCGTGACGCTGGTCGCAGTGAAGGTGACCGAGGCAGGCTGGGCGGTCGCGTTGGTCGGGGCGGTGCCGTTCATCTGCAGACCGTGCAGGTTGACACCCTGCTGACGCATGCCATTCACGACGAAGCCGTTGAGGACGAAGCCGTTCGCCAAAGCGGCGGCGCTGGCCGGAGCAGCGGTGAAGCCGAGGCCGAGAGCGATGGCGGCGGCGAAAGCGAAGGACTTGAACATCTGAATTCTCCCTGTTGGCCGCCGGTTCGTATTGGCCCGGCGGGATGGCGGTCTTCTATGCCGGGCCCTGCGCACCCCACAGAGGCGTCGGCGAACGCATCGGTTCGGCAACGTGCGGAAAGTTTCGTTTCGGTGCGTTTTGGTGCGCGTTAGCGGTTGTTTCGCCCAAGCAACGCTTTAATGTCGGCGCGTGACGCCCATGCCCGATCCCGGTTTCGCCCCGCGCCTCGATCTGGCGCTGAAAGCCCTGTCGATCGGTCGCGGGCGGCTGGCGGCCGAAGTTCAGGTCGATAAATCGCTGGTCACGCGCTGGCTGAATGGCGCGATGCGGCCGTCACCGCATAATCTGGAGCGGATCAGCCGGGTCATCGCCCAGCATTGTCCCGGCTTTTCGATGCTCGATTGGGAACGCGACCTGGGGTCGCTCGCGCAGCGGCTGGGGGTAGCAGGTACGGATGTCACGGAACCCACGCCGGTTCAGCCGAGCGCGGTTCCGCTGCCGCCGCCGTCGGGCGCGATCATGGATCTGCCGTTCGGCCTGGTCGAAGCCGCCGAAAAGGAAACGTCGCGGCGCATCGGTGCCTATGCCGCGCGCTGGCGGATCACCCGGCTGTCGGCATCGGGCAAGCTCAACTATGTCGTCGAACATGTGTTGATCAGGCGGCGGGGTCACGGCCTGTGGTTCGAACATTTCGCCGGGGGTCATGTGCTGTCCGGCTGGCTGCTGGTGCTGCGCAACCGGCTCTATTCGATGCTCGCAGATGAAAGCGACGATAGTTTCGCGTTTTACCTGCTCAACGGCGTCGTCGGCCCGCGCGCCGAACGGATGGATGGGCTGCTGACCTCGGTCGGCAGCGAGCGCTACGCCGATCCATTTTCGATGGTCGTCGTCCTCGACCGCGTCGGCGATCTGACTGGCGACCTTGATGGCGGCGATGACGATGTGGCCTGGGCGTCGACCGTCACGCCGGAACTCGGCATCCGCGACCCCGACACGCTCGATCCGGCTATTCGCGCCGCGCTGATCCCCAATGTCGGCCCCGATGCCAGCGCCGCCGGGATAGGGGACGCCATCTTGCGCATCCCCAACGAACGCTCATTGGCGCGGGGCATTCTGCAGCAACACGCGAGCTAACCGAGCAGCGCCTCGATCTGCGCCGCGATTGCTTCCGGCTTGGTCGACGGGCCGAAGCGCTCGACGACATTGCCCTGCCGGTCGATCAGAAACTTCGTGAAATTCCATTTGATCGATTCGCTGCCAAGCACGCCCGGAGCGGCTTTCTTCAGCGCCCGCCATAGTGGATGCGCGCCGCCACCATTGACTTCGACCTTGGCGAACATCGGGAAATCGACGGCATAGGTCAGGCTGCAGAAGTTGGCGATTTCGGTCGCGTCGCCGGGTTCCTGCTTGCCGAACTGGTTGCAGGGGAAGCCGAGCACCGCAAAGCCCCGCGGCCCATAGCGGGTGTGCAACGCCTCCAGCCCTTCATATTGCGGTGTAAAGCCGCATTTCGACGCGGTGTTGACGATGAGCAGCACCTTACCACGCCAGTCGCCAAGCTTGACCGGCGTGCCGTCAATGGCCTGGGCTTCGAAATCATAGATGTCGGTCATTGCTTTGGGTCCCCGTCTGCGGCGAGTGACCATGGCGCGAATCGACGCGCGCGTCATCCGCCAAGCGGTTCATTGCGCGGCAACCCCGGTGCAGCCATGGAAGACCGATGATCCGCACCCTCGCCGCCTTGACCTTAATCGCCGCCGCGCCCGTCGCGGCCGCCCCCATCGACGATGTTGCCGCGTCGCTGAAGGCGACCACCGCTTTCAGTGCGGCCTTCAGCCAGACCGGCCCCGATGGCCATGTCGAAACCGGCAAGATGGTGCTCTCCCGACCCGGCAAGATCCGCTTCCAATACGATCACGCCCAGAAGCTGATTGTCGCAGACGGCAAGACGTTGACGATGGTCGATTATGAAGTCGCGCAGGTCTCGCGCTGGCCGGTGCGATCGTCACCGCTCGGCATCCTGTTGGCGTCCGATCCCGATCTGTCGAAGCTCGCCAAGGTCATCGGCGAATCGGCGTCGGGGCTGCTTGTCGACGCACGCGACCGCAGCCATCCCGAGTTTGGGACATTGTCGATCACCTTCAATCGCGACGCCAAAGCCCCCGGCGGATTGGCGCTGGGCAGCTGGACGGTCAAGGACGCGCAAGGCGGCGTCACCGAATTCCGCCTGTCGAACCCGCGCTATAACGCAGACGTCGAAAAGGCCGATTTTGGCTTCAAAGATCCGCGCCAGCGCACGCCGGGGCGGATAAACTGACATTCGCGCACCGATTCTGACGAAAATGTCATCTTCGTTCATTCTGGCGAAAGGCGGGCGGGGGCATAGGGATGGGGCGGACAACGATCCGTCGCCGGGATTTTGCCCCCTGTTGCCTGGCGGCACCAAGATCGTTCTCCGTTGCGTGACGAGCGCAAACCGGCCCCTGGTCCATGCCCCCGGACCAGGGGCCAAATTGTTTTTGGGGGATAGCGGCGCCGACCCGGCCTCTGCTGCTCCTGCAAGTTGATAGCACCATTTAGACGCCAGGATAGATATCGTGCCCCAGGTTCACACCTTGAGCCCGCTAAAATGAATACGATGTCATAATTAAAATCCCGGTCTTGTCTCTTGTCAAATATCTGATCGCGGTTTCGCCAACTGGAAGTGGTTTGTCGGCTTCAATGCCAGCTCCCAATGTTTTAACACTCAGATCAGAGATAACTCCTAATCCAATATTGAAACTCTCAGAACTGTTTGCGGAGCGTCGCAGGCCTACCATAAAGCCAATGCCGATTGCATCGATAACGTTGTTTGTGCCTGGTTGAAATGCGATAAACGGCCCAAACCCTAATCTTTTGTCATCCTCTGGATTATTTATTCCGAATATGCCATTCCCGCTGAGTTGAGGTGTAAAGAGATAATGCGATTCCAACAAAATTCTCGCACTTGCGTTGCTTCGTTCTTTTATCCTGACGATGCCATTAACTAATTCGGCTTCCTTGATACGGTGCGTGTCGCCGATATTTTCCGAGAATGAGATACCGATGCCGAATTCAAGACCGCCAAACTTCTGTTTACCTGTTGTGTTGTCTCGCAAATCCTGTTGACTCAATTTGGTGCTCGTCGTTGTTTCGGTCGTCTTCGAACCATCGGCGTTTGTCTTACTGGTAACGGTTTCGGTTTTTTGTGTCACAGTCGGATCTACGCTTGGCAACACCGCTTCGCCGACGCTTTTGAGATACTTTGCCGCTTTGTCGGCATTGGCGATCACCCGACGGGCTTCGGCGATCTTTGCTTCCTTGAGCGTTGCCTCGTTCGCAGTTTTGCGTTCTTGCGCGTCTTTTATTTGCTTAGCATCATCATCGATTGCAGATTGCAACTCGTCGACTGTGCGGACATGTGTTTGTGCGACCGAAGTATCAGCAGGCGCAAGCGCCCACGCATCGGTTGTAGCAAAAGCCCCTACACACAGCGCGGCGGCGATTTGCCCTGAATGAATGAGGTTACGCGGCATTGTCATCTGAACCCTTGCGGTTGCGGATTTCCGGAGGTGATAGAACTTACGCAACGCAGCAAGAACAGAGGGTTTTATACAATAGCTGGCTAATTATCGGTACGCAATAGAAACGACCATGTAAAAATGACAGCCGGGAAGTGTCTAGACTGTTGCGCGGGACCATATGGTGACCACGGACTGGCAGCTGCTCCTGCAATCCACTAAACACCTTCCATGTCCCACACCCTCACCATCGGCCTTGCCCAGCTTAACGCCTCGGTCGGCGATCTGCGCGGCAATGGTGACGCGATCCTTGCGGCACGCGCGGCAATGGCTGGCGCCGATCTGGTGATGACGCCTGAACTGTCGATCGTCGGCTATCCGCCCGAGGATCTGGTGCTCAAGCCTGCACTCGTCGAGGCGTGCAGGGTGGAGCTCGACCGGCTGGCGGCGGCGACGGCGGACGGCGGGCCGGGGCTGATCGTCGGGCTGCCGCTGGCCGAGGATGGCAGACTGTACAACGCCGCCGTGCTGCTCGACGGCGGCCGCATCGCCGGGATTACCCGCAAGCACGACCTGCCGAATTACGGCACCTTCGATGAAAAGCGGGTGTTCACCCCAGGGCCATTGCCCGGCCCACTGGGCTTTCGCGGTGTCCGCCTCGGCGTGCCGATCTGCGAGGATATCTGGACCCCGGATGTCACGGAGTGCCTGCAGGAGACCGGGGCGGAAATCCTGCTGGTGCCCAACGGTTCGCCGTTCGAAGTCGGCAAGGACGACCGCCGCCTGAGCCTTGCCGTCGCGCGGGTCGGTGAAACACGGTTGCCGATGGTCTATCTCAACCGAGTCGGCGGGCAGGACGAACTGGTCTTCGACGGCGCAAGTTTCGTCATGAACGCCGACCGCTCGCTGGCGTGGCAGATACCCGATTGGGACGAGGCCAACGCGCTGACCCGCTGGACGCGCTCCGCCGTCGGCCACCATTGGCGCTGCGAATCGGGGGAGAGGGCGACCCTCGATCCCGACCCCGCCGACATCTATCACGCCATGCTCGTCGGGCTGCGCGACTATGTGAACCGCAACCGCTTTCCCGGCGTCGTGCTCGGCCTGTCGGGAGGAATCGACTCGGCGCTTTCGGCGGCGGTGGCGGTCGATGCGCTGGGGGCCGAGCGAGTGTGGTGCGTGATGCTGCCGTCGCCATTCACCTCGCGCGATTCTCTGGAGGATGCGGCCGAATGCGCGCGGCTGCTGGGTTGCCGACTCGACACGGTGGCCATCGACCCGGCGATGCAGGCGTTCGACGCAATGCTCGCCCCGCTGTTCGCTGGCCGCCCGAAGGACATCGCCGAGGAGAATATCCAGTCGCGCATCCGCGGTCTCAGCCTGATGGCGCTGAGCAACAAATTCGGCCCGATGCTGCTGACCACGGGCAACAAGAGCGAAATGTCGGTCGGCTATGCCACCATCTATGGCGACATGGCGGGCGGTTATTCGGTGCTCAAGGACGTTTACAAGACGACCGTGTTCAAGCTGTCGGAGTGGCGCAACGCCAACCGCCCGCGCCTATCCATTGGCCCGGCAGGACCAGTGATGCCGCAGCGGGTGATCGACAAGCCACCGACCGCCGAACTGCGCGACGGCCAGCGCGACGATGATTCACTGCCGCCCTATCCGCTGCTCGACCGCATCCTGATGGCGTTGGTCGAGGATGAACGCGCTGCGACCGATCCGGCGCTGGCGGGCATCGATCCGGCGCTGGTCGCGCGTATCGAACGGCTGCTGTATATTGCGGAATACAAGCGCCGCCAGGCACCGCCGGGGGTGAAGATCGGGCGACGCAATTTCGGGCGCGATCGGCGTTATCCGATCACCAATGCATTCCGGACGGCGTAACCTCTCGTTATAGCCACGGAACGATATGCGCCGTCTGCAGTTGATGGCGGCAAGGGAGAAGTTTCATGCTCGTTACCGTTGTGATCGTCCTTATCGTCGTCGGCGTCCTGCTGTGGCTCATCAATAATTACATCCCGATGGCCGGGCCGATTAAATCGATCCTGAATGCGGTGGTCGTCATTTTCGTAATCATCTGGTTGCTTCAGGTGTTCGGGGTCATCGGCGCGATCGGCGGCCTGCGCCTTCACTGATCTGGACTTTGGCCAGAATTTGCAATAATTCTGGCCAGAAAGGTCCGGTCAATGACAAGCGTTCCCGTCGGCGAATTCAAGGATAATGCGTCAAAATTCATCGCCGCCGCCGAGGCGGGCGAGGATATCGTCATCACTCGCCATGGCAAGGCGGCGGTTCGGCTGTCTGCCGTTACGCCGACCGTGGCGGAGCGGAGCTTTGATGAGTTGTGGGACATGCTGATGGTTCAGCGCGAGCGGATGCGCGCCGAAGGTCGGACCTCCACGAACGCCGAACGGATTGCCTGGAAGAATGAAGGCCGGCGTTGACGGCAATCGTTATCGACGCTTCCGTCATCGGACCGTTGCTGTTTATCGACGAGGTCGACGATCTTCACCCAGCGTTACGGCGTATTTTGCGCGCCGGTGACGCCGTGGTGCCCCAGCATTGGCGGTTGGAGGTCGCGAGCATGGCGCAAATCGGCATCAGGCGCGGGCGGCTTACCGAAGACGAAGCAACGCTTAATCTTGATGTTCTCTCCCAATCGGCAATCACCGTCGATGGCGACACGGGAAGCAGAGCCCGGAATGAGACACGCAGTTTGGCAACGCGTCACCGCTTGACCGTCTACGACGCAGCCTACCTCGAACTGGCGTTGCGCCGCCGCCTGCCGCTCGCCTCGACCGACACCGATCTTTGCGACGCCGCCCGGGCGGAAGGCGTCGAGGTGCTGCCTCCATGACCGTTACACGCTTCGCCCCGTCCCCCACCGGCAACCTGCATGCCGGGAACATCCGCACTGCGCTGGTCAACTGGCTGATCGCGCGCAAGGGTGGCGGGCGGTTCATTCTGCGGTTGGACGATACCGACCTGGCGCGGTCGTCGGAGGCGTCGGCGCAGTCGATCCGCGATGATCTGGTGTGGCTTGGGATGGCTCCCGATCTGGAGGTGCGGCAGTCGGACCGTTTCGCGCTGTATGACACGGCTCTGGCGGAATTGGCGGCAGCGGGGCGGGCGTATCCGGCTTTCGAGACCCCCGAACAGCTCGACCTGAAGCGCAAGGTTCAGCTGTCGATGGGCAAGCCGCCGGTCTATGATCGCGCCGCGCTGCATTTGTCGGAGGGCGACCGCATCGCGCTGGAGGCCGACCACGTCAAACCGCACTGGCGCTTCAAGCTCGATACCGCAGCACTGATTGTGTGGCACGACGGCGTGCGGGGCGATTGCCATTTCGACCCGGCATTGCTCAGCGACCCCGTTGTCCGCCGCGCCGACGGGTCGTGGCTGTACATGCTGCCGTCGGTCGTCGATGACATCGATCTTGGCATCACCGACATTTTCCGCGGCGAGGACCATGTCACCAACTCCGCGATCCAGATCCAGATGTTCGAGGCATTGGGGGCGGCGATCCCGCGTCTGGCACACGGGGCGCTGCTGACCGGGGCAGACGCTGCGCTGTCGAAACGCATCGGCTCCGAAGGCGTCGCGGCATGGCGGGAACGCTGGATTGAGGCGTCGGCGGTGACAGCGCTGCTGGCGCATCTGGGGACGTCGCAGCAGGTCGAACCGGCGACGCTGAAGGCCTTGGTCGCGGGCTTCGACCTCAAACATCTCGGGCGTGCGCCGCCGCGTTTCGATCCGGCCGACCTGGCGCAGCTGAACGCGCGGACGATCCATAGCTTGGCCTATGCCGCCGTCCGCGATCGGCTGCCGCAAGCGATGGCAGAGGCCGGCTGGCTGGCGGTGCGTGGTAATCTGTCGACCGTCGCTGAGGCGGCAGAGTGGCAGGCGGTCATCGATGGGCCAATCACGGTAGCGATTGCGGCTGAGGACGCGGCTTTCGTCGCCGAAGCCGGGCAAACCCTCGCCGTGCTCGACTGGGACGAGACAATCTGGAAGCGCTGGACCGAGGCGCTGAAGCTCGCCACCGGTCGCAAGGGCCGCCCGCTGTTCGCCCCGCTGCGGCTGGCGCTGACCGGGCGCGATCATGGCCCTGAAATGGCGGCGCTGCTGCCACTGATCGGGCGGGAGCACGCACTGGACCGGCTTGCCGCAGCTGCGAGATAGCCCCCTTGCGCGGATCGAATTGTGTGACAGTATAACATCGCGCCGTCCGACACGGCCGAAGATGCCGGCGCGGCGCATGACCCCGAAAATCCTGGGAGGGACCGACCATGGCACATGCGCTCGAAACCCGTTTCCGCGAACAGACCGGCCTTGCTGTAACCATCGCCGTGCACATCGGCATGGCGGCGGTCGTGCTGATCGGCTTTCAGACCGCGACCGCGCCGCCTGCACGGCCGCCGCTGGTTACCTCGCAGATCAGTGATCCGCCAAAGGCGCGCCCGGTGCCGCTGCCACAGCGGACAATCGAACAGAAGTTTCCGATCGATGTCTCGCCGCCGCCGATAGACATAACCCCGGTCGATCAGAAAATTGTGACCCACACCGACCAGCCTCCTGAGCCGCCGGTGAAGGGCAGCGACGGCACCGTCCTTTCCGACCCGCAGCCGCAATCGCACCCGCTTGTCACCCCCGGGCCAACCAGCACGGCGCGGCTCGATCCACGATATGCCGCCGACTTTCAGCCGCTGTATCCGGCGTCGGAGGAGCGCGCCGGGGTCAGCGGCGCGGTTATCGTCCACGTCCGCATCGGCACCGACGGGCGGGTGATCGCTGCCAGCGTCGCGCACTCATCGGGATCGGCACGGCTCGATCAGGCGGCAGTCACGCAGGCGTTGAAGAAATGGCGTTTCGTTGCCGCATTGAAGGACGGCGCGGCGGTGGAGGCTGAGCGCGACATTACCGTCACCTTCCGTCTGACCGCGAGTGGCTGGTAGTTGGCACAAGCCGGGTTGCTGCCCTATCTTGGGTGGCAACCCGCCGGAGCGTCGCCCTTGTCCTTTCTCAACCCGCCTGTTGCCGAAGCCCGCCACCGCCGCTGGCTGATCGGCGGTGCCGCTGTCGCCATGACGCTGCTCACCGCTGCCGGCGTCTATTACCAGTCGATCTGGCTGAAGGTGAAACCGGCGACGACGCTGATTTATTTCCAAAGCTGGTCTGGCAAACGCACCCGTGCCGACGCCATCGCCGACACTCAGCGGACGCAGGCGGCGCGTGATGCCAAGCTTGCCGAATCGCGGGGGTATATCGCCACGCTGACCGGGCCGAAACGCGTCGAGGCGCAGAAGCAGTACGACGCGTATGTGGCAGGGGGCGGGGCCAGGAAAGACATTCCCTACGCCGAACCACCGGTCGAATAGGGTGAGCGACGACCAGCGCTGGATGGGCGCGGCGCTGGCGTTGAGCACGCGCGGCGTCGGGCAGACAATCCTCAATCCACCGGTCGGCTGCGTGCTCGTCAGCGCTGGCCGCGTCGTTGGGCGCGGCTGGACCCAGCCCGGCGGTCGCCCCCATGCCGAGGCGATGGCGCTTGCGACAGCCGGGGCGGCGGCGCGCGGGGCAACCGCCTATGTCACGCTCGAACCCTGCGCCCATGACAGCGCACGCGGCCCGGCATGTTCGGCGGGGCTGATCGCTGCGGATGTTGCGCGCGTCGTCATCGCCGCGTGCGATCCCGACCCCCGCACCAACGGCAAGGGCACCGCCGCCATGCGTGCCGCCGGAATTAGCGTGACAGAAGGTGTCCGCACCGCCGAAGCCGAGGCGACGATGGCCGGCTTTTTCACGCGCCAACGCCACGGCCGCCCGCATATCACGCTGAAGCTGGCGATCTCGCTCGATGGGTCGGTCGCGATGGCGTCGGGGGAGAGCCGCTGGATCACCGGCCCGCGAGCGCGGGCGCATGGTCACCTCGAACGCGCGCGGGCCGATCTGATCGTTGTCGGACGCGGCACCGTCGATGCCGATACGCCGTCGCTCGACGTGCGGATCGCCGGGCTGGAAAGCCGCTCCCCGGCGATTGCGGTGATGACCGCCAATCCCGATCCCTTGCCCCCGGCGCTGGTGGCCAAGGGCGCGCGGCTGCTCGCCAACCCCGCCGCCCTCGCTGCCGTCGCAGATGCCAACCTGGTACTGGTCGAGGGCGGTGCCGGGGTCGCCGCCAGCCTGATCGCCGCCGACCTTGTCGACCGGCTGCTGTTGTATCGTGCACCGTTGCTGCTCGGTGGGCGGCCTGCACTGGCGGCGCTGGGCCTCCATGATCTGGCCAGCGCGCATGGACGCTGGGCGGCGGGGCCGGTGATTGAACTCGCCCCCGACCGGGTTGAGGTATACACGCGCACCCGTTAGCCTGTCCCCATGTTCACCGGCATCATCACCGACATCGGCACGATCACCGCCGTCGAGCCGCGCGGCGACCTGCGCGTCATCATCGCCACCGGCTATGACACGCACGGGATCGCCATCGGCGCATCGATCGCGTGTTCAGGAGTCTGTCTGACCGTCGTCGCCAAGGCTCCCGGCCAGTTCAGCGTCGACGTCAGCGGCGAAACCGTCAGCCGCACCCCGCCCGCAATGTGGAGCCCCGGCCGCCGCCTCAACCTCGAACGCGCGCTGAAGGTCGGCGACGAACTCGGCGGGCACATCGTCACCGGTCATGTCGACGCGGTGGGGACGGTGCAGGGCGTCAGCCCGGATGGCGCGTCGCATCGCATCGGCATCGCCGTCCCAGCATCGCTCGCGCCCTATATCGCCGCCAAGGGTTCGGTTGCCGTCGACGGCGTGTCGCTGACGGTCAACACGGTCGCCGATCAACCCGACGGTACTGCGCATTTCGCCGTCAACATCATCCCTCATACGGCAGAGTGGACAACGCTTGGAGGGCTAGCGGCGGGCGACAGTGTCAACATAGAGATCGACACGCTGGCGCGCTACTTGGCGCGGATGCGGGAGGTTGCGGGCACCTCGACGATCGGTGTATAAACACCCATCGTTTTGTAGGTCAGGTAACAATGTCCTCGGTACGCTGGAATATTGCCGTGTCACCGGACACCGATCAATCGGTGCGGATGTATCTCGCCGGACAGGGTGGTGGTCGCAAGGGCGACCTGTCGCGCTTCATCGAGGAAGCGGTGCGCGGCCATGTCTTCGAACGCTCGGCGGCGCAGGCTAAGGCGGCTAACATCAACGTCGCCGAGGCAGATCTGTCGGCAATCGTTGCTGAATCATTGGCCTGGGCCCGTGATCACTGATGCGGGTGGTGCTGGACACGAACGTCCTGCTCAGCGCCATGATCTCGCCGCACGGTCCGCCCGATATGATCTATCGAGCGTGGTGTGCCGGAGGCTTTGAGGTCGTTACCTCGACGGAGCAACTCGACGAACTTCGTCGCGCCAGTCGCTATCCCAAGTTCAAAACCGTGCTGCAGCCGCATCGGGTCGGTACGATGGTCAACAACTTACAGCGCGCAATTGTCCTTCACCATCTTCCGGAAGGAATCGAGGCCGATGATCCGGACGACAGTTTCCTGCTGGCCATGGCGCATGCGAGCGACGCGGACTATTTGGTAACGGGCGATCATCGCGCAGGTTTGATCCGTCGCGGCAGTGTGGGCCGGGCGCGGATCGTCACGCCGTCAGCATTTTGTGCGGAGGTAATGTAAAGTGCGTGCATTTTTAGTCTCTTCTGCACTTGCGGTCGCCGCTCCGGTTGCACCAGCTTCCGCTGCATCGCCAGATCCCGTTCCTAACGTCGCGGTGTCCGCCGGAGCATGGGAAACCCCGAAAAACCAAATTCCGTCACCAAGGGCGTGTAAGTCGCTCGAGGACCCACGATTGAAAGCGGTCCTGACTACAAAACGGCAGGAAGCAATTCTCCGTCTTAGTGTCGAGACCGTCGTTCCCCTCACCGAGCGAGAAGCTGCCGCGCTAATAGGCAATGACAGTGCGGCAGGTCAGACTCCTGGCGCTATCAGATTGGTCCAGAAGCGCATTGACCTGTTGCGGGCACGCAGACGCCGACAGATGATTTTACATATCGGCGGCTGGTCTCGTGCAGACGAAGAGGAGCTGGCCAACTATCAGAACAGTCTGCTGGGCGGCGAATACCACGGCCTCCGGCCTTTTTTGGTAAGAGCAGTTGCTAAATGGGAAAATACTGGCGGTTTGTCTGGATCGCTGTGTGGAGGTGAACTGATAATAGTGCATCAGTCGCTAGGGCGCTCTACCCCATCAACCATTCTCTTCCCTGCCGTCGTATACCTTCACGATATGCCGAGTCGCGTCTATACGACCTGGTCGATTGCCGAATAAGCATCGAGCCTGTTGACATCGCAATGTGAACACCGGACAATGTGGAACATCGTAATGTGAGGCCGCTTGTCCATGTCCCCCACAGCCGACCGCCTCCGCGCCCTCGTCGCATCAGGTGAGGAATCCAAATCGGGCATCGCCCGCGCCGCCGGGCTCCACGCCAACTCCCTCCGCGCGCTTGACGAGGCCGATTGGAACCCCACCGCCGACACCATCCGCAAGCTGGAAACCTGGCTGCGCGACCGCGAACAGGGTCCGGCGCTGTCCTCCGTCGAGGAGATTATCAACGAGGCGCGCAACGGTCGCATGTTCATCCTCGTCGACGACGAGGACCGCGAGAACGAGGGCGATCTGGTCATCCCGGCGCAGATGGCGACCCCCGATGCGATCAACTTCATGGCCAAATACGGTCGCGGCCTGATCTGCCTGACGCTGGCGTCGGAGCGTGTGAAGCAGCTCGGCCTGCCGTTGATGGCGCAGCACAACGGCACCCGCCATGCCACCGCCTTTACCGTGTCGATAGAGGCGCGCGACGGCGTCACGACTGGGATCTCGGCAGCGGACCGGGCGCGGACGATCTCGGTCGCCATCGACGCCAGCAAGGGCCCTGAGCATATCGTCTCGCCCGGCCATGTGTTTCCGCTGGCGGCGCGCGACGGCGGCGTGCTGGTCCGCGCCGGGCACACCGAGGCAGCGGTCGATATGGCGCGGTTGGCCGGGCTGAACCCCAGCGGCGTGATCTGCGAGATCATGAACGACGATGGCGAAATGGCGCGGCTGCCCGAACTGATCGTATTCGCGCGTCAGCACGGCCTGAAGATCGGCACCATCCAGGACCTGATCGCCTATCGCCACCGCCACGACCGCATGGTCAAGCTGGTGGCGGAAACGACGCTCGACAGCTGGTACGGCGGGCGCTGGACCGCGAAAACCTATGCCAATACCGCCGAATATGGCGAGCATATCGTCCTGCAGAAGGGCCGCGTCGACCCGAACAAGCCGACGCTGGTGCGGATGCACACCCTGTCGATGTTCACCGATACCTTCCACGAGGCCAACGACCGCGCCGGGCAGATGCAGCGCGCCATGACCGCCATCGGCGAGGAGGGGGCCGGGATCATCGTCGTCATTCGCGACGCCTCGCCGACGGCGATTTCAGCGCAGATGGAGGCCAAACGCGACGGCCAGCCGATTGCGCTGCGCGATTACGGCATCGGCGCGCAGATATTGGCCGATCTGGGCGTCCACGACATGATTTTGTTGACCAATGCCCACCGGAATATCGTCGGGATTACCGGCTATGGCCTGAACGTCGTCGGTGAACGCGCCATCCCGCCGCGCGAAGCGGTGCCGGGGTTGGCCGTGGCGGCGTAACAATTACCCTCCCGCTGGCGGGAGGGGCGCGGACTCGCCGTTTGGCGAGCCGGGGGTGGGACAGCTCACGCCCCGGCAGATTTCCCACCCCCAGCCCCTCCCGCCAGCGGGAGGGGAGCCGAGGACCGAATATGCCCCATCTCCTGATCGTCGAAGCCCGTTTCTATGACGCCATCGCCGACGCCGAACTGGCAGGCTGTCGCGCCGCGCTCGACAAGGCGCAGGCGACCCACGACCTGCTCACCGTCCCCGGCGCGCTGGAAATCCCTGCCGCCATCGCCTTTGCCGATGCTTCGGGCCAGTACGACGGCTATGTCGCCCTCGGCTGCGTCATCCGCGGCGAGACCTATCATTTCGAAGTCGTCGCCGGGGAAAGTGCCCGCGCGATCATGGCGTTGACGCTCGACGGCCTCGCCATCGGCAACGGCATTTTGACCGTCGAGAACGAGGCGCAAGCCTGGGCCCGCGCCCGCGCCAGCGAAAAGGACAAGGGCGGCGAAGCGGCCAAGGCGGCGCTGGCGATGATCGACGTGAAGGCCAAGTTCGCCTAGGGACGCGCCATGATTGCGACCAACCCCGCCCGTTCCGCCGCCCGCCTCGGGGCCGTGCAGGCGCTGTACCAGCACGAGATGGGCGGCGAGGCGATCCCGGCGCTGCTTCATCAATTCCACGCCCATCGGCTGGGGCAGGAGATTGAGGGCGCCGACTATGCCGAGGCCGATACGGCGTTCTTCGACGATGTGGTCAAGGGCGTTGCGGCGCGTCAGGCCGAAATCGACACGCTGATCGCGGGCGCGCTGGCGACGGGCTGGTCGCTGGAACGGCTCGACCGGCCGATGCGGGCGCTGTTGCGCGCGGCGGTCTATGAATTGTTGGCGCGCGGCGATGTCGCGGCGGCAACGGTGATCGACGAATATGTCGATGTCGCCCACGCGTTTGACGAGGACAAGCAGGCGAAATTCGTCAACGGCCTGCTCGATACGGTGGCGCGGCGGGTGCGGGGGTGAACAGTCCAGCCACTCGGTTCGGGCAGTACCAACCGGCCCAAACCCCGCTCAGGCTGAGCCTGTCGAAGCCGGATCACACAGCGCTGCTTCACCCGGCTTCGACAGGCTCAGCCTGAGCGGGGGAGTGCGGGGTGACCATGGAACGCCGCTTCATCGCCGACATGCTCGCTCCGCTAGCAACATCTCCGGCGGCGCGGGGGCTGACTGATGATGCCGCTGTGTGGACGCCCCCGCTAGGCCGTGACCTGGTGCTCACCCATGACGTGCTGGCGTGTGGCGTGCATTATCTGCCCGACGATCCGCCGTCCGATGTGGCGTGGAAGCTGCTCGCGGTGAACCTGTCCGACCTCGCCGCGATGGGCGCGACCCCGGCGGGGGTGATGATGGGGTTGGGGCTGTCGGCGGCAGAGGATGATGGCTGGCGGCAGGCGTTTACCACTGGCCTTGGACGGGCGATGGAACGCTGGGGCGTGGCACTGTGGGGCGGCGACACGGTAACCGAACTCGACCGCGCGGTGCTCGGGCTGACGGCCATCGGCTGGGTCGAGCCGGGGCGGGCGCTGTCCCGCAGCGGCGCGCAGCCGGGCGACGGGCTGTATGTGTCAGGGACCATTGGCGACGCGGGGCTGGGGCTGGCGGTGGCGAAGGGTGAGGCACCGTTCGACAAGGCGCTGCTGGCGCGGTTCCGGCGACCCGAACCACGGCTGGCGCTGGGCCGCGCGCTGGCCGGGGTGGCGAGTGCCTGCATGGACGTGTCCGACGGCCTGTTGATCGACGCGCAGCGGCTGGCGGCGGCAAGTGGCGTTGCGGTGACGATCGAGCTGGCGCGCCTGCCGGTGTCGGAGGCGGCGCAGGCGCGGGCGATCGACGACGACGAAGGCCGCCTGACGCTGGCGACGGCGGGGGATGATTACGAACTGCTGTTCACCTGCACCGATGACGCGGCAGCGATGGCGGCGGGTGTGGCGGGCAAGGTCAGGGTGACGCGGGTCGGAACGGTCGGCGCGGGGGCGGGCATGACCGCGCTGTCCGCCGATGGCCGCGACATCACCCCGGCGCGGCTGGGCTGGGAGCATTAGCCGCTGTTGCGCAGCCCCGCCGCAATGCCGTTGATGGTCAGGTGGATGCCCTCGGCGATGCGGGGATCGTCGTCACCGCCGCGCCGCCGCCGGATCAGCTCGATCTGCAGCTCATTCAACGGGTCGATATAGGGCAGGCGCAACTGCACCGACCGCGCCAGCGCCGGGCTGTGTTCGAGCAGTTCCGACTGTCCGGTCAGGTCGAGCAACGTGTCGCGGGTCCGCTCCCAGTCGCCGGCGATGCGCTGGTAGATGGCGTCACGCAGCGCCCGGTCGGGGACCAGCGTCGCATAGCGCCCCGCCACCGCCATGTTCGATTTGGCCAGCACCATTTCGAGATTTGACAGGGTGGTGGCGAGGAACGGCCAGGCTTCGACCATCTCCGCCAGCAGCCCCTTGTCGGCGAAACCGGCAAAGGCGTGCCCCGCGCCGTACCAGCCGGGCAACATGATCCGCGCCTGCGCCCAGCTGAACACCCAGGGGATGGCGCGCAGATCCTCGATGGCGTCGGACTTGGTGCGCGAGGCGGGACGCGAGCCGATCTTGAGTTCGGCGATCTCCGTGATCGGCGTCGCAGCGCGGAAGAAGGCGTTGAAGCCCGGCGTTTCATAGACCAGCCCGCGATAGGCAGCGCAGGCGGCGGCGCTGATTTCGGCCATCGCCGCCCGGAACCGCGCGAAATCGGGAGCGGCGAGCTTGGGCGGTTCGAGGCTGGCGAGCACGGTCGCGGCGGTCATCGTCTCCAGGCTGGCTTCGGCAGCGGCGGCGGAGCCGTATTTGGATGCGATGACCTCGCCCTGTTCGGTGATGCGGATGCGTCCCGCCACGGTGCCCGGCGGCTGGGCGCGGATCGCGTCGAACGCCGGGCCGCCGCCGCGCCCGACCGCACCGCCGCGGCCGTGGAACAACTGCATGCGCAGATTCCGCGCGCGAAACACCTCGGCCAGTGCCAGCGCACCTTCGTGCAGTGACCAGTTCGAGGTCAGATAGCCGCCGTCCTTGTTCGAATCGGAATAGCCGATCATCACCTCCTGGACACCGCGCTCCGCCGCCAGCGCCGCCGCCTTGGGCCGGTCGAGATAATCCGCCATGATCTGCGGCCCGGCCTGCAGATCGGCGATGGTTTCGAACAGCGGCACCGACATGATCGGGCAGGTCGGCACGTCGCCGGGGACATATAGCCCGGCCTCCTTCAACAGCAGATAGACTTCGAGCAAATTGGAGACGGCGCTGGTTTTGGAGACAATATAGGCGCGGATGACCTCCGCCCCGAAGCGGGCATGGGCGGCAGCGGCGGCATGGGCGATAGCGAGTTCGGAGCGGGTTTCGTCACTGTACGCGGCAAAGCCGTTGAACAGCAGACGCGGCGAGGCGAGTTCTTCCCCAAGCAGCGCCACGCGCTCCGGCTCGGTCAGCGCTGCATAATCCGCCTCGACCCCGGCGACACGGAGCAGTTCGGCAACCACCCGCTCATGCACATCGGCGTTCTGGCGCAGGTCGATTGTCGCCAGATGGAAGCCGAAGATGCGGACCGCGCGGATCAGGTCGCCCAGCCGCCGCCCGGCCAGCGCCGCGCCGCCGTGCGCGACCAGCGAATCACGCACCAAGGCCAGGTCGGCGGCCAGATCGGCAGCGCGGGCATAGGGCGCACCCGCCACCATCGCCGCCTGACGCGGAGGGTGGCCGGTCAGCGCGGCAAAGCTTGCCGCCGTCCGCGCATAAATGCCTGAAAGCGCCCGGCGGTACGGCTCGTCAGCACGGCTGGCGGCCATGTCGCCGCCCGCCTCCGCCAGCGCCGCCAGTTCCGGCGTCACAGCGACATTGGCCGACGACATCGACAGTTCGGCGCCCAGCGCGTTCAACTCGGTCAGATAATGCCCGATGGCGACTTCGGCCTGTTTGCTCAGCGCGGTCTCGAGCGTCGCAGCGGTAACGTTGGGATTGCCGTCGCGGTCGCCGCCAATCCAGCTGCCGGGCCGCAGGAACGGCGGCAGAGCCGCGCCCAGCAGCAGCTCCCACCGCGCCAGCATCCCGGGCAGAACCGGCAGCACATTGTCACCCAGATACGACAGCGCCGAGGCGATCTCGTCGGCAACCACCGGGCGGACCGCGCGCAGCGGGCGGGTCTGCCACAATATGGTGATCTGCCGGACCAATTCGGCTTCGGTGTCCAGATCGCAGAAGCCATCGCTGCAGCTGGCCATCAACACGGCCACGGCAGCCTCGCGGTCGATGATGCTCTTGCGCCGTACTTCGGTGGGATGCGCGGTCAGCACCGGGGCGATCAGCGCACCTTGCAGCAGCGTCGCGACCGCGTCCTTGCCAACACCCTGCCGGGCCAGCGTATCGAGCGCCCCGGCCAGCGTCGCCGCACGCGTCTCCCCCGGCCGCTGCCGGTCTTCAGCCAGATTGCTGAGCAGCGAGAACAACAGGAAGCCGCGCACGAAGCGCAGCGTATCGCCCAGACCCAGGCGCTTCAGCCGGACCTCCAGTTCCCCGGCGGCCTGTGGCGTCGGCGCGCGGTGGGCGGCGACCGAAGCGCGGCGAATGCCCTCGATGGCGTCGAACACCGCCTCCCCCTCCTGCGCGCGGATGACGTCGCCGAGCAGCCGCCCGAGATAGCGCAGGTCCGCGCGTCCGGCGTCCAGGTCATCGGCTTCGGGGGCTGTGTGCATGTGCAGCATTGATAACCCTCACGCCGCCGGAGTCGAGACTGTCCGCAAAGCCTGTTATCCAGCCGTCATGTCCGACCGCGCCCCCATCGTCATCGCCCATCGCGGCGCCAGCGCCGACCGGCCCGAACACACGATCGCGTCGTACACTGCCGCGATCGAACAGGGTGCCGACTTCATCGAGCCTGATCTCGTATCGACCAAAGACCATGTCCTCGTCGCCCGCCATGAGAACGAGATCGCCGGGACCACCGATGTCGCTGCCCATCCCGAATTCGCCGCCCGCCGCGCGACCAAAATCATCGACGGGCAGAGCGTCACCGGCTGGTTCACGGAGGATTTCACCCTCGCCGAGTTGAAGACGCTGCGGGCGCGCGAACGCCTGCCGGAATTGCGCCCGGCCAACACCGCCTATGATGGCCAGTTCGCCATCCCGACCTTTGCCGAGATCATCGCGCTGGCCAGGAGGCACGGCGTCGGCGTCTATCCGGAGACCAAACACCCGAGCTATTTCCGCGCCATCGGCCTGCCACTCGAGCCGCCGCTGCTCACAGCGTTGACCGACGCAGAGTGGACGACGCGCGCTGCGCCGGTGTTCATCCAGTCGTTCGAGGCGGGCAATCTGCAGGCGCTGCGCCGCCAGACCGGGGTGCGGCTGATCCAGCTGATCGACAGCGGCGTGTCGGCGGACGGGGTCAGCTATGACACCATGGCCACCCCGGTCGGGCTGCGCGTCATCGCCGCCTATGCAGACGGCATCGGGCCGAACAAGGACCGCATCATCCCGCGCCGCGCCGACGGGCGGCTGGGATCGCCGACGACGCTGGTTGCCGATGCCCATGCCGCCGGGCTGCAACTCCACCCCTGGACGTTCCGACCGGAGAACCACTTCCTTCCGGCCGAGTTTAGGCGCGGCATCGATCCGGCAGCGCGCGGCGATCTGATCGGCGAAATCCGTGTTTTTCTGGATGCCGGGATCGACGGGCTGTTCTGCGACCTGCCCGCTGCGGCGGTAGCGGCGCAGCGGCGCTAACGATCGCCCTTCAGCGCGGCCCCAGCGGCGAACGGCGCGAGCGCCGTCACGACGAGGCTAGCAGCCGCGAGCAGCTTCAGCGCCCCCGGCCCGCCTCCGACGCCAAAAATTAGCACCGGCAATGCCAGC
Organism: Sphingomonadales bacterium; assembly: GCA_038211945.1. Taxonomy (GTDB): domain Bacteria; phylum Pseudomonadota; class Alphaproteobacteria; order Sphingomonadales; family Sphingomonadaceae; genus Sandarakinorhabdus. The sequence continues at coordinate 41,190 of JBBQVA010000005.1, read as the reverse complement.
GGCAGCACGATCAGACCGGCCAGCGCCCCGCCGCCGCGCAGCCCCGCCGTCAGCGCCGCCGCGACCGCCGCTAAAGCGGCCAGCGCGGGCGTGCCGATCAACAGCGCCAGCGCGACCCGCTCCCCGGCAGCGAAATCCATGCCGAGCAACACCCCCGCCACCGGCAGCGCCGCCAGCAGTGGCACGGCAAAGCCCAGCCAATGCGCGATGATGCGTGCGGCGGCGACAACCTCCATGGCGATGCCGCGCGACGCCAGTTGATCGAGGGTGCCGTCGTCCATGTCTGGCGCGAACAGCGTTTCGACCGGCAGCAGCGCAGCCAGCAGCGCCGCCACCCAGACGACACCGGGCGCAATCCGCGCCAGCAGCCGCGCGTCGGGGCCGACGGCGAACGGGAACAGCGCCGACACCAGAATGAAAAACACCACCGGCAGCCAGACGGCAGGCGAGCGCGCAAGCAGCGCGAGATCGCGGCGAATGAGCGCCAACAGGATCATGCCAGCCGCAGAATTTCAGGCGCATCAAGGCCGATGTCGCCGTGCACCGCCGCGACGACCATGCCGCCGCCGTCCCGGTGGGCGCGCATCGCCCCGGCCAGCAACGCCGTCGAGGCCGTGTCGAGCCCCGCCGTCGGTTCATCGAGCAACCACAGCGGCGCACCGCTCGCCAGCACCCGCGCCAGGCCTGCGCGACGCCGCTGGCCGCTCGACAGATGGCGGCACGGCACATCGGCCAACCCGCCCAAATTCATTGCTGCCATCGCTGTGGCGACCGCCGCTGCCGGGGCCATATCGATGCGCGCCCAATGCGCGAGTTCGGCGGCGACGGTCATGCCGGTCTTCAACGCGGCGTCATGGCCCAGAAAGCCGCGTGCACCGCCGCCAGTCACCGTCCCCGCCGCCGGTGCCAGCAGCCCGGCAAGGATACGCAACAGGCTCGATTTACCGCTCCCATTCGGGCCTTCGACCTGCAACGCGCCGCCCGCAACGACGGTGAAGGATATGCCGGAGAACAGCATCCGGTCGCCCCGTTCGCAGGCGAGATCGGTGACGGTCAATGGCGTGGCAAGGGGCACCGGCGCATGTTAGCGCGGGTTGCGGTCATTGACTATAATAACCTCAATGGTTATCTTAATGCCCTGTCAGCGCAGGCTGGCGCGGCAAGGATCGATAGGAGTTGAAAGGCTCTAAAGTCACGCCTTTGGGGACCTTAGCGGCGCAATGCCCAGCTTCCCGCCGTCGTCGCCCCCTGCTAAGGCCCGGCGAATGGCCAAAGCTCCGCTGTCCACGCCGCTCAAGCTCGCCGTCGATTTCGGGCCGCTGCTGGTGTTTTTTACCGCCTCGAAGTTCGGCGGCATCTTCGTCGCAACCGGGGCATTCATGGTGGCGACGCTGGTCGCGATGGCGGTTTCGCTGTTCCGGACTGGCCGCATTCCGCCGATGCTGTTGTTCACCGGCATCATCGTGATGGTGTTTGGCGGGCTGACGCTGTGGCTTCACGACGCGGCGTTCGTAAAGATCAAGCTAACTGTCATCTATGCGATGTTCGGGGCGATCCTGATCTTTGGGCTGATTACCAAGCGGCCGACGCTACAATTGGTCCTGCACGACGCGTTTCCGGCGCTCGACGCGGCCGGCTGGACCAAACTGACCCGCAATTGGGCGGCGTTCTTCCTGGTGCTGGCAGCGACGAACGAGGTGCTGCGGCGCGTGCTGACCGATTCGCAATGGGTCAACTTCAAGGTCTGGGGAGTGATCGCCGCAACGCTGGTCTTCGCCATGGCGCAGGCCCCCATCCTGGCGCGCCACGGCGTCAAGGAAGGTTAGGCCGCCTGCCGCTGTTCTGCGACGGGAGCGAAATTCGCGGCGGCAAAGTCCCAATTGACCAACGCATCAAGAAAGGCGGCGACATATTTCGGCCGCTCATTCTTCCAGTCGAGATAGTAAGCGTGTTCCCACAGGTCGAGCGTCAGCAGCGGTGTCCGACCCTGCGCGATCGGCGTGTCGGCGTCGTGGCTGGTAACGATTTTCAGCCGGCCGCCATCGGCGGTCAGCCAGGTCCAGCCGCTGCCAAAAGCTTCGGTCGACGCCTTGGTCCATTGCTCGCGAAAGTCGAACATGCTGCCAAACGACCGCTCCAGCGCAGCCGCCAGCGCGCCGGATGGCTTCCCGCCACCGTTCGGGCGCATCGATTGCCACAGGAAGGCATGGTTCCACGCCTGCGCTGCCTGATTGAACAGCTTGGTATTCCCGTCGCGCTTGGCGGCGCGGATGATGGTTTCCAGCGGCTGATCGCCCAGCGGAGTCCCCTCGATCAGCGCGTTCGTCTTGTCGACATACGCCTTGTGGTGTTTGCCATGATGGGTCGCGAGGGTGTCAGCCGAGATGTACGGGGCAAGCGCGTCTTCGGCATAGGGAAGCGGCGGCAGGGTAAGCATAAACAACACTCCAACGGATCAGCAATGTAACGCGCCGAAGTGAATAAGGCTCAGCCCAAATCACCACTTGTCAGCATGTTGTGACGTTTTAGCGCATGCCGGAGCTGGTCGTAAGTCAGTGCCAGCGACACCGCAGCCTTGCGCTGATTATGGCGGCAACGTTCCAGCGCGGCGGCGAGGATGTCGCGTTCATAGGCAGCGACGGCGGCGCGCAGGTCGGCGACACGCAATGCCTCGACCTGACTTGCAACCGGCGCAGGAAGCGCACCGGTCATGGGCAGGGCGAGCGGCGCAGGCCGCAATACCGGCGCGACCCCCGGACGCCACGGCGATTCGAAGGGGTCGAGAATGATCCGCCCCACCGGCTGTTCGGCCTCCCCCCAGCGATAAAGCGAGCGTTCGACGACGTTCTTCAGCTCGCGGACATTGCCTGGCCAGCCGTGACCGTGGAGCACCTCCATGGCGGCGTTGCTGAACCCCGGAAAGCCACTCCAGCCGAGTTCGACCGCCATCCGTCGTCCGAAGTGCTGGGCAAGCACATCGATATCCTCCTCGCGCTCCCGCAGCGGCGGCAGCGTAACAACCTCGAAACTCAGCCGGTCGAGCAGGTCGGCGCGGAAACGCCCGGTCTCGGCGAGGGTCGGCAGGTCCTCATTGGTTGCCCCGACCAGCCGGACATCGACGTGGATGGCGCGGTTGGAGCCGATCCGCGTCAGTTCGCCATATTCGACAACGCGCAGCAGGCGTTCTTGCGCCGCCAGCGATAGCGTGGCGATCTCGTCGAGGAACAGCGTGCCGCCGTCGGCGTCCTCAAAGCGCCCGGCCCGCGCCCGCGCCGCACCGGTGAACGCCCCCGCCTCGTAACCGAACAGTTCGGCATCGATCAGGTTTTCAGGCAGCGCCGCGCAGTTGAGCGAAATCAGCGGCCCGCCCCAACGCGGTGACAGGCGATGCAGACGCTCGGCGATCAGTTCCTTGCCAGTGCCGCGTTCACCGATGACCAGCACGGGACGGTTGAGGGGCGCAGCCGCAGAGGCACGCTCGACCGCATCGAGGAAGATCGACGAAGAACCGATCAGGGGTGCCGGAGCGGCCATGACCAGCGGTTAGCGCGGATTCCCAACAGTTCGCAAGCCATCACATATTGAATCGGCCATCAAAACCCCGCTGATAAGCAAGTTCAACGGCTTATCTGACCACAATCACTTGGCACGGAGGGTGCAATACATCCTGCGTAAGGCCAACCGGCCCAGATTAAAGGAGACCAGCAATGACCGCCAACCAACAGAACCCCGCCCGCACCATCGGCAGCGCGGTCGCCGCCATGTTCCTCGCCGGGCTGTGCCTGACTGCCGCTGCTGGGCCTGCGAAGGCTTCGACTGGCACCACCATTTCGTCTATCGTCCGCGCCGCATGACCCCCCTCGCACTCGCGGACGACGGCCGGAGGGGTTACCCCTCCCCCTCCGGCCCCCAAATTTTCAGGAGCATCGCACCCATGGGCATCTTCTCCCGCACTCGCGACATCATCGCCGCCAACATGACCGATCTGCTCGACCGGGCCGAAGACCCCGCCAAGATGATCCGCATGATCATCATGGAGATGGAGGAAACGCTCGTTGAGGTTCGCGCCTCTGCCGCGCGCACCATCGCCGATCAGAAGGAAATGAAACGCGCCGTCGTCCGGGCCGAATCGGCGCAGGCGAATTGGGCCGAAAAAGCCGAGTTGGCGCTGAGCAAGGGCCGCGAGGACCTCGCCACTGCTGCGCTGGTCGAAAAGGGCAAGGCCAAGACCTTCGCCGATCAGACCCGGCATGAGATCGACGGGCTGGAAGACAGCCTCGCGATGAACGAGAACGATATCCAGAAGCTCGAGGCCAAGCTGCGCGAGGCGCGGACCCGGCAGAACGCCGTCATCGCCCGCATGGAATCGGCGGCGCATCGCTCCAAGATGCGCGAAATGGTCAAAGGCCCGCGCGTCGAAGAGGCCTTTGCCCGCTTCGAAGTCATGGAACGCCGCGCCGATCTGGCCGAGGGCCGCGCCGATGCGTTCGCGCTGGGTTCGACCAAGACGCTGGCCGACGAGTTTGCCGAACTGACGGCGGGCGACGAGGTTTCGGCAGAGCTCGCCGCGATGAAGGCCCGCCTCCACGCCAAGGCGGAGGGCTGATCCGATGGACCTTGAACTCACACCGGTGCTGATCTGCGCGATGCTTTTCGTCGCGCTGCCGTGGCTATTCCTGCACTATTCGTCGAAGTTCCGCGCTTCCAAGGGCATTTCGACCCAGGACGAACAGCTGCTGGACGATCTCTACAACAGTGCCCGGCGGCTCGATCAGCGCCTCGATTCGATCGAGCGGATCATCGCCGCCGACAACCCCAACTGGAAGGACGGCCGTCTGGCCGATCACTCCGCCGACACGCGCCGCCTCGGCCACTAAGCCGCTCGCCGCAAACAAGGGATGACCGCCATGGATGCTCGTCGCACCCGTTTCTACCTCGACAAGCGTAACAAGAAGTTCCTCGGCGTGTGCGCCGGTGTTGCGGATTACTTCGGCGTCGAGCCGCTCTGGATCCGCCTCGGCTTCCTGTTCACTCTGTGCTTCCTGTTTCCGCCGATCATCATCGCCTATTTCGCGGTGGGCTGGTTCGCCGATGCCAAGCCGCAGGCGCTATATAACGAGAGCGCCGACGAGCGCGAGTTCTGGACCCAGGTCCGGGTGGCTCCGCAGCGCACCGTCCGCGACGTCCGCGCCTCGTTCCGCGAATCCGACCGGCGGCTGCAGGATATCGAGGCCTATGTGACCTCGTCGAACAGCCGCCTCGCCAGCGAAATCGACCGGCTGGCCTGAGCAAGCCCTGGGGGGAGTAACAGACATGGCCACCAAGACAGTCACCATCGGCAAGGACGGCGCGCTCACCATCACCAAAAGTGATGATGGCGATACTGCCGCCACGCAGGGGACGGAGACCGGCACCCCGGTCGTTATCCACGATCACCATCATGGCGGCTACTACGGTGGTTCCTTTTTCAGCGGCATCGTCGTCGGAGCACTGCTGCTGCGGCTTTTTCAAAAGCTGCGGCAGCGCGCATTGGAGCGCATCGTTCCCGACCAGCCACGGCGTGACGCCGGTCGAACCGACGCCGAATATGCCGCTCTGGCCCGCCGCACCGCGAACCTGGAACGCATCGTTACCGACCCCGCTCAGCGCGTCGGCGCCGAAATCGACGCGCTGCGCTAGCCTTAAAAAGGACTCCTGTGATGACCAACTTTGGCGATCAGATCGGCGAAATACTGGCCATGGCCATCCCCATTGTGGCGATCGGCGGCGGCATCTCCGCTGGCATTTTCAAGCGCTGGGCCTCGCTGAAGGAAAAACAGCTTGAACTTGGTGCCCGCGTCGCCGGGGAACAGGCCGCCCAATATGCAGCCAAGATCGAGAAGCTGGAGGCGCATGTCGCCGTCCTCAACCGCATCGTCACCGACCGCAACGAAGGGCTGAGCGCGCAGATCGAAGGTCTGCGCGACACACCCAAAAGCCTGAACTGAACCGCCGCCACCCGCTCAACAGGAGCTTAAAGTGCCCGAAGCCACCGCTTTCATGGTCGTTGCCATCGTGCTGATCGTCACGATCGGACGCGTGCTCCGCGCCAGATATGGCGAGCAGCCCCGGCTGCGCCGCCGCGACCGCTATGCCCTGTCGCAGAACGACGGCGCATCCCAGGCCGAAGCCGAGCGGCTGCGCGGCGAGGTCACCCGCCTCAACGAACGTATCCAGGTTCTCGAACGGCTGGCGACCGATCCCGGCAAACGCCTGTCCGATGAAATCGACGCCCTCAAGCTGAAATGATGGAGGTCAACATGATTGCTCCCGATGCGCTTGTCATCCTGTCCACCGCCAGCCTGACCGGGCTTGCCATGGTCGCCGGTTCCGCCGTCTGGGGCTGGCAGGCGTGGCTGAAGTTCCGCACCCGCGAGATCGATCATGGCGGCCGCGCCCAAAGCCTGCCCGCCATCGGCCAGCGCATCGACCTCGCCGATCTTAAGGAGCGCATCCGCAAGCTCGAGGCGATTGCCGCAGGCGTCGAGATCTGAACGCGTCCGGGTTGACCGGCCCCGCCGGAGCCCGCACATCGCGGCGATGCTGCCTGCCGCCTTTGAAGATGTCGAAGCCGAATTTGACGCGCTTGACGACTGGGACGACCGCTACCGGCTGCTGATCGATCTCGGTCGCGCGCTGCCGCCGATGCCCGAAGCGTTAAAGACCGATGCCACAAGGGTACGCGGCTGCGCCAGCCAGGTCTGGCTCTACCCCAGTTCCGAAAACCAACATCTGCATTTCCAGGCCGACAGTGACGCTGCGATCGTCAAGGGGCTGGTCGCGCTCGTGCTGATGCTGGCGAATGACCAAAGCCCCGCCGCAATCGATCCGGAGGCGATCCGTGCCCGGCTCGACGCGCTGGGGCTGGCGCGCCATCTGTCGTCGAACCGTACCCAGGGCCTTGCATCGATGGTCGCGCGGATCGGCGAACTGGCGCAGACCGCGCGCTAGCCGCCGATCGTTTCATTGGGATAGCTGCCCCAGCTCTGCGCGCGCAGCAGATAGCCCGAGCGTCCCTCGCTCGATACGCGGCACCATAGCCCATCGCATACCATGACCCGCACGACGGCACCCGGTTCGACGCGAAACGCCACGCGTGATTGCAGGTCGGGCGCGACATACAGGCTGCGAAGGCCGCCGGTGACGATCAGCGTGCGGTCGCCCGACAGCAGCGACTTGTTCAACCAGCCGATTTCGCCATCGGGGTCGCGCACCTGCCGCCAGATGCAATATTCGCGGATGATCTCGACCGGCAGCCCCTTGCGAACATAGACCCAACTGATCGGGAAACGGTCTTCGGGGCCGGTTCGCGCGAAGGCCTTGCCAGACTTGATCGAGGCGAATCGCGGCACCGGAAATTCGGTCGTGCCCTCGCATTTGGCGGGGGCAGCGGGAGCCTTGGCCGACGGCGCAGCAACCGCCGGGGCGGCGGCGAGGGCAAGAGCGAAGAATGGGAGAGCGCGCACGCCGCTCCCTTGACGCACGCTTGGGCGCGGGGCAACCCTTGGCACCATGCCCGCCCGTCCGCGCCCCAAGGTGATCGTCACCCGCCGCCTGCCGCAGGCGGTCGAAGCCCGAATGGCCGAGCTGTTCGATATCGAGCTCAATCTGACCGATACGCCGATGAGCGCCGCCCAGCTCGCCGATGCCGCCGCCCGCGCCGAGGTGCTGGTGCCGACGGTTACCGACCATGTCGACGCGGCGGTCTTTGCTGCCGGGGCCGCCGGCAAGCTCAAGCTGTGTGCCAATTTCGGCGTCGGCGTCGACCATATCGATCTGGGTGCGGCGCGCGCTGCCAAGGTCCCCGTCACCAACACCCCCGGCGTCCTGACCGACGATACTGCGGACATGGTGATGGCACTGATCCTGTCCGTCCCGCGGCGGTTGGCCGAGGGTGAAAAGCTGGTCCGTGCCGGGGAATGGCGCGGTTGGTCGCCGACGGGGATGCTCGGCCACCGGATCACCGGCAAGCGGCTCGGCATTATCGGCATGGGGCGGATCGGTTCGGCGATTGCGCGGCGGGCGCGCGGTTTCGGCCTGACCGTCCATTACCACAACCGCCGCCGCCTGCCCGCCGAGGCGGAAGCGGAGATGGAGGCGACGTGGTGGGATTCGCTCGACGCCATGCTGGCGCGCGTCGATATCGTCACCATCAACTGCCCGCATACACCCGAAACCCACCATCTGATCGGCGCGGCGCAATTCGCGCTGATGCAGCGCCACGCCTATCTGATCAACGCCGCGCGCGGCGAAATCGTCGACGAAGGCGCGCTGGCCGAGGCGTTGGCGGCGGGGCGGATTGCCGGTGCGGGCCTCGACGTGTTCGAGAATGAGCCCGCCATCGACCCCCGGCTGCTCGATCTGCCCGGCGTCGTGCTGGTGCCGCACATGGGCTCGGCAACCTTTGAGGGGCGGCAGGCGATGGGCGAAAAGGTTATCACCAACATCCGCGTCTGGACCGACGGCCACCGCCCCCCCGACCAGGTGCTCGAAGGCTGGGTCTAACCCGGGCGATTACGGCGTTTCACGCTCGAGTCGGTCGCCAAAAATTGGCCGAAAAGCGCTCGAAGGAGAGGAAGGAGAGGATACCGTAGCGCCTGTCCCTTCTCCCGCGTGATGCTGCATGGGTCGGGGGCGATAGACAGGGCACACAGCGATCATCGGGCAAGTATATCGCCATATAGGTTAGTTGTCAAGAGGGTTGGGTGTAATCGGCAGGCGGCGGAAAGGCTCACCCGATCACCGCAGGAACCTCAGCCCGGGTGTGGCGAGGCATGGGCGTGGCCATGGTGGTGATGTGGAGCGGGCTCGGCGTGGTGGTCGTTGGTCTCTACCCCGACGATATTGACCGCGCCAAAGCGTACGCCGCGCTCGGCGATGACCTGATCAGCAAAAGCCTCGACCTCTGTCGTCGCCCCACGCAGCAGCACCGTTTCCAACGAGGCCTCGTGATCAAGGACGACATGGGTCACGGCAACGACCAGGGTGTGGTGGGCGTGCTGCAGGTCGAGCAGCCGCGCCGCCAGCGCCCGTGTGCGGTGATTGTAAACATAGCTGAGGCTGGCGACGCACGTCCCGCCGCGCGCCGCCCGCCGTTCACCGTCGACACGCAGCCGGACCAAGTCGCGAACTGCCTCCGACCGGCTGGCATAGGCGCGGTCGCGGACAACCGCGTCGAACCGCGCCGCGAGGTCGTCGTCAAGCGAGATGGTCACGCGCTGCATAGTCGTTTGCTCCCAATCGGATCGCCAATGTAGCCGATCCATCGCACCGTCGGACTTTTTTCGCTGCGATGCGCATCTGCCGAAACAATGCCGCCGTATTTTGTTTCGCGTATTCAGTTTCAAGTGTTTTTTCTTACGAGGGCGGCGATGTACCGATGGTTGGAGGCGACTGCTCTGGTCGCCGTGGCGACCTCCGGCGGAGCTCATGCCGCCACGTTGGCTGGTGCCGCTGTCGCATCGGCTGACGCCATGATCGCCGCGAACACGATCTCGCCCGAAATCATTGTCACCGGTCGTGCGGCCAATTTGATCGGCATCGCCCAATCGGCGTCGGAGGGGCAAATCGGCAAAGTCGATCTGGAGAACCGGCCGATCCAGCGCGTCGGCGAGCTGCTCGAGGTCATCCCCGGCCTGATCGCCACCCAGCATTCAGGCGGCGGCAAGGCCAACCAGTATTTCCTGCGCGGCTTCAACCTCGATCACGGTACCGATTTCGCGCAGTTCATCGATGGCGTACCGATCAACCTGCGTACCCATGCCCATGGCCAGGGCTTCACCGATCTCAACTTCATCGTCCCCGAATTCGTCGAATCGATCGATTATTCCAAGGGGCCGTACCGCGCCGATGTCGGTGATTTCGACACCGCAGGATCGGCCAAGTTCAAGACCGTCGACACGGCGGCTCCGTTTATCACCGGCAGCATCGGTTTCGACGGCTTCTTCGGCAAACCCGACTTTTATCGCATTGTTGCAGGCGGGTCGCAAAAACTCGGCGTCGGCGACGTCTTCCTCGGCGGCGAGGTGCGCTACGACAAAGGACCGTTCGAGATCCCCGGCGATCTGCGGCTGTTCAACGCGTTGGTGAAATGGACCGGGCCGGTTGGCGGCGGCACGTTGCGGACGACGCTGGAAGGCTATCACGTCGATTTCCGCTCCGCCGAGCAGGTGCCGCAGCGCGCCATCGATTCGGGGCTGATCGACCGGCTCGGCTTTCTCGATCCGTATCTCGGCGGCGCGACGACGCGGGTGTTGGCGTCGGCGAACTGGACGCAGGATGGCGCGACGCCGCTGACCGCGCTGGTCTATGCCAATTATTACAAGTTCAAGCTGGTCTCCAATTTCACCTATTTCCTCGACGATCCCGTCCACGGCGACGAGTTCGAACAGCGCGACAGGCGCTTCGTCCTCGGCGGGCGCGTCGACAAGAAATTCACCTTCGATGTCGGCGTACCTGTCGAACTGCTCGTCGGAGCCGACACCCGCGCCGATCTGATCGCCCCTGCTGGCCTCTATCACACCGAATTCGGTCGGATCAGGTCGGTGATCCGGCAGGACCGCGTTGACGAAGAGTCGGTGGGTGTGTTTGCCGAGGCAACGATCCACCCGATTGAAACCGTGCGGATCGTCCTTGGCCTGCGCGGCGACGGCTATGCTTTCGATGTGCAGTCGAATATCGCGGCGAACTCGGGTCACAGCACCGCTGGGATCGTCAGCCCCAAGGCGTCGGTCGCATGGACCCCGATCAAACAAATCGAACTCTACGCCAACTACGGCGAAGGCTTTCATTCAAACGATGGCCGCGGCACCGCGATTACCGTCAGCCCGAGCGATGGCGTCACCCCTGTCGATAAGGATACGGCGCTGGTCAAGGCGCGCGGCTATGAGGTTGGCGCGCGCGCCAAGCCGATCAACGGCCTGACGCTGACCGCAACCTATTGGTGGCTCAACCTGAAGTCTGAATTGCAGTTCCAGGGCGACGCCGGGGAGACCAGCCCCGTCGGCCCGTCAAAGCGCAGCGGCTATGAACTCAGCGCTTTCTACAAGCCCGGCGACTGGCTGACGCTCGACGCCCAATATTCGCGATCCTATGCGCGCGAGACCGACCTGCCGCCCGGCATGGACCATATTCCCAACGCACTTGAATCGGTCATTTCGGCGGGCGCGGTCGTCAAATACCAGCGCGCGTCGGCGGCGGTCCGCATCCGCCACTTCGGTGCCTATCCGATCATCGAGGACAACAGCGTCCGCGCCGCGCCGCTGACCGTCGTCAACGCCCGTATCGGGTACGACTTTGGCCGGTTTGAACTTGCGGCCGACCTGCTCAACGCCCTCAACGCCCGCGACAACGAGATCGAGTATTTCTACACGTCGCGCCTGCCCGGCGAACCGCTCAACGGGGTCGATGATCGTCACATCAAGCCGATCGAACCCCGTGAATTGAAGGTGTCGGCGACCTTGCGGTTCTAGTGCCGGGCGGCTTCCCGGCTCAACGCAAGCCGGTGTTGTGTTGACCGGCAACGGGTGGGAAGCGGTCGTTCAACAACCTCACCATGGCGCACAACCCCACCCCCCGCTAAGGCAGAAGCACCGCCCGCCCCACCACTTCGCGGTTGGCCATCATCGCAAACGCCTCGCGCCAGCGAGCAAGCGGTAGGGCGGCATGGACGCGTGGGTTGAGCTTGCCTGTCTCTGCCAATGCCCAGATCGCGGCCAGATTCTCCTCCCCGCGCTGTGGGAAGCGGCGGCCATATTCGCCGGCGCGGACACCCAATACCGAAAAGCCCTTGATCAGCGCGATGTTGGTGGCGAGCGTCGCAATCCGCCCCGATGTAAAGCCGATCACCAGCAGGCGTCCGTCAAAGGCGATGCAGCGAGTGCTTTCATCGAAGACAGCGCCGCCGACGGGGTCGAAGATAACGTCGGCGCCGCCACCGGTGATCGCCTTGACCGGTTCGCGAAATCCGCTCGCGCTGTTGACGGTGGCATCGGGGGCATAGTCGGCGGCGACCAGCGCCAGCTTGGCATCCGATGCCGACGCCGCGATCACGCGTGCGCCCAGCGCCTTGCCCAGATCGACGGCGGCCAGGCCGACGCCGCCGGCCGCACCATGGACGAGCAGCCATTCCCCTGCCGCCAGCCGCGCCCGCCGGACCAGCGCGACATAGGCGGTCAGATACGCCGACCCGAATGCCGCTGCCTGTTCATACGACAGGCGCGGCGGCTTGGAACGCAGAGCCTGCACCGGATACACTGCGTACTGTGCGAAGGCCCCGCCGAGCCAGGTCGCGACCACCGCATCGCCGATCGCAAATCCGTGGCTGCCCTCGCCCAGCGCGACCACATCGCCCGCCATGTCGCCGCCGGGGGTGAAGGGGAGCGGCGGCTTGGCCTGATAGTCTCCGCGCGTCATCAGCAGGTCCGGAAAGCCGATGCTTGCAGCGCGGACGCGGACCAGCACTTCGCCGCGCCCGGGAGCCGGAACCGGCAGCGTTTCGAGCGCACAACCGGCATAGTCGGCCGCGAGCGCATTGACGCGCAGCGCCTGCATCGTTGCGGGCAGCCCGGCTGTCGAAGATCCGGTCATCGCATGCTGGCCTTCAAAGCCGTGGCAACGTCACCCCGCGTTGCCCCTGATATTTCCCCGCGCGGTCGGCGTAGCTGACCTCGCACGGCTCGTTGCCCTTGAGGAACAGGAACTGGCAGGCGCCTTCATTGGCATAGACTTTGGCGGGCAGCGGCGTGGTGTTGGAAAACTCCAGCGTGACATGGCCCTCCCAGCCGGGCTCCAGCGGGGTCACGTTGACGATGATTCCGCATCGGGCATAGGTCGATTTGCCCAGGCAGATGACCAGCACATCGCGCGGCACGCGGAAATATTCGACCGTCCGCGCCAGTGCGAAGCTGTTCGGCGGGATGATGCAGCAATCGGTTTTGCGGTCGACAAAGCTCGCCGGGTGGAACGCCTTGGGGTCGACGGTGACGCTGTCGACATTGGTGAAGATCTTGAATTCATCGGCGACGCGGGCGTCATAGCCGTAACTCGACAGGCCATAGCTGATGCAGCCGTCGCGGCGCTGGCTTTCGACGAACGGTTCGATCATGGCGTGCGTCAGCGCCTGTTCGCGGATCCAGCGGTCGGATTGGACGGTCATGGATGCTGGCTAAGCGTTTTGGCGGGGTGGAGCAATCGACTGGCTCAGTGCATTTCCTCGCCGCCGCTGACGTTGAGCGCTTCACCAGTGACATAGACCGCGTCGGCGGATGCCAGCCAGGCGCAGGCGGCGGCAGTATCCGACGCCAATCCCGGCCGTCCCATCGGGTTCTTGGCGCGCATGTTGGCCAGATAGGCGTCGACGCTGGCGAACCCCAACAGCTTGGAGAAATACTCATTCTGCGCCGCGCCCAGCCCGGTGGTGACATGGTTGGGGCAGACGGCGTTGACGGTGATGCGGTGCGCGCCAAGCTCGACGGCGTTCGACCGCGTCAGGCCGATCATGCCATGCTTCGACGCGGTATAGGGCGCCATGTGCGGGAAGCCCGATTTCGCCGCCTGCGACGCGATGTTGATGATGCGTCCGGCGATGTCGTCATCGCCCGGCCCTTGCGCGATGAACTGGCGCGCGGCTGCCTTGGAGCACAGGAACGCGCCCTTCAGATTGACGTCGAGCACCCGGTCCCAGTCCGCACCGCTCGTCTCGAGCAGCGGCTTCATCAGGAAGCCGATGCCAGCATTGTTGACCATGACGTCGAGCCGACCGAACGCCTTGACCGCCGCTGCGACCAAAGCGTCGCACTGAAGTTCGTCGGCGACGTCGCAGGGTTGAACGAGCACCTTGGCACCACGCGCGCGCAAGTCGGCGGCGACCGCTTCCGCATCGGCGGACGACGCCAGCCCTTCGCCGCTTACGCCGACATCCGACACCACGCACGCCGCACCCTCATCGGCAAAGCGCTGCAGGATTGCCTGGCCGAGCCCCTTGGGCCGCCCCGATCCGGTGACGACGACAACGCGGCCGGCGAAGCGCCCGCTCATGCCAGCCCCAGTTCCTCGGTCAGCATGAACATCGGTGGCGCACCCAGCCATTCGCGAAACTCCTTGGCGACCTGGGTCGAAGCGTCGGTGGCGATGTCCTTCCAGAAGCCGTCCATGTCGGCGATGTCGATGATTTCGACATAATCATACGGGGCTTTCTCGGTCGATCCCAGAAGCCCGGTCGTCCGGTGGATGGTGAAATCGTTGATCGACGGCAGCGAACGGACGCCGGGGATGTCCCGGCTTCGCGCCCATGCTTCATAGTCCGCCGCCGCGACACCGGGCTTCAGATTGAACAACACGATGATCCGCATGGGCCCGCTCCTATTTCCCGGTGATCGGGAAGCCGTGCTTGTCGAGATAGGCCTTCACATCGGGATCGCGACCGCGGAAAGCCTTGAAGGCCGCACTGCGGTCAGTCGAATTGCCGGTCGACAGGACGATGTCCTTGTAGCGCTTGGCGACGACGGGCGACCATTTGTCCTTGGCCTCCTGGAATGCGCCCCAGGTATCGGCATCCATGACTTCGGACCATAGGTACGAATAATAACCCGCCGAATAGCTGTCGCCCTGGAACAGATGCCCGAACTGCGGCAGCCGGTGACGCATCACGAGTTCCTTGGGCATGCCGAGCCGTTTGAGGTCTTCGGCCTCGAACCTGGTTGGGTCGACGACCCCGCCGGGGACGGTGTGCAGGTCCATGTCGACGATCGCCGACGACAGGTAACTGACGACGGTATAGCCCTGGTTGAACTTCTCGCTGGCCTTGATCTTGTCGACCAAAGCCTGCGGCATCGGCGCGCCCGTCTTGTAATGCTTGGCGAATTTGTCGAGCACCTCGCGGGTCAGCACCCAATGTTCGTTGAACTGGCTGGGATATTCGACGAAGTCGCGCGGCGTTTCGGCAAAGCCCGGATATTTGATCTGCATCGACAGATAATGCAGCGCATGACCGAATTCGTGGAACATGGTGCGGGCGTCATCGAGCGAGATCAGCACCGGTTCGCCGGGGGCGGCGGGGGTGAAGTTGTTGTTATTCGACGCCAGCACCATGACATTGCCGTCGAACGTCGACGGGGTGCGATAGGTCGTCATCCAAGCCCCCGAACGCTTGCCGGCGCGGGCGAAATCGTCGCGGTAATATAGTCCGACCAGTCCGCGCTTGCCATCGCGGACTTCCCAGGTGCGGACGCCGGGGGCAAACACCGGAACCTTCCCCGTCACCTCGGTAAAGGTGAAGCCATAGAGCTTGCCCGCCGCCCAATACGACGCCTGGATGATGTTGTTGAGCTCGAAATACGGCTTCAACTGCGCCTGATCGAGGTCGTACTTCGCCTTCCTGACCTTCTCGGCGTAGAACAGGTAATCCCACGGCGCGATGGTGACCTTGGCCCCCTCGCTGTCAGCGATCTTCTGCATGTCGGCGACTTCTTCATGGACCCGCGCGACGGCGGCGGGCCAGACGCGCATCATCAGTTCGCGGGCGCGCGCCGGGGTCTTGGCCATGGTGTCGGCCATCCGCCAGTCGGCGTGGGTCGGGAAGCCGAGCAGCTTGGCGCGGTCGGCGCGCAGCTTCACCATTTCGACGATGTCGGCCTTGGTATCGTTGGCATCGCCATTGTCACCGCGCGCGATGAACTTGCGCCAGACCTTCTCACGCAAAGACCGGTTGGTCGAAAAGGTCAAGAACGGATCGACGGCGGAACGCGTGTTGACGATGAAGTATTTGCCTGCGCCGTTCCGTGACGCCGCCGCAGCCTTATATGCGGCGATATTGGCGGCAGGCATTCCGGCGAGATCGGCCTCGTTGTCGACAACCGTCCAAGTGTTTTCATCGGCCAGCAGCTTGGTCGAAAAGTCGGCGAATAGCCCGGCCAGCCGCTGGTTGATACGGCCGAGTTCGGCCTTTCCGGTCGCGTCAAGCTGCGCGCCGCGACGGACGAAATCGCTGTAATATTTGTCGGTCAGCCGGACTTGCTCGACCGTCAGCCCCTTGGGATTGGCATGGACTGTGGCGACGCGGGCGAACAGCTTGGGATCGAAATTGATGCGGTCATCGGCTTCGGCAAACTTGGGCGACCATTCTTTCTCCAACGCCTGCCACGCGTCGTTGCTGACGTTCGACGTCTCGACCGAAAAGATCGACTGGATGCGGTTGAGCTTCTGCCCGGCGCGCTCCATCGCGGCGATGGTGTTCTCGAACGTCGGCTTGGCAGCGTTGGCGTCGATCGCGTCGATCTCCGATTGCTGCGCAGCAATGCCTGCAGCAAAAGCCGCCGGGAACAGCTTGGGATCGGCTTTGTCGAAGGGCGGTGTGCCCTGATATGGCCCGGTCCAGGTCCACAGGATCGAGGGATCGGCGGCGGGGGTTGCAGCAATTGCAGGCGCGGCGAGCGCGGCAAGGCAGACAGCGGCGAGCAGGGTTTTCATTGGGGCTCCCAAGGATTTGTTAGATGCGCCGTCATAGCAGGCCGTGACGGTTGGGAAAGCCTGCTCGACGAGGCATACAACCACCGCTCAGGCTGAGCTTGTCGAAGCCGGGTCCGCAGCGATCGCGCGTGATCCGGCTTCGACAAGCTCAGCCTGAGCGGATATTCCAGACAGAACTCAGACCAGTTCCCCAAGCGACGCGCGGTCGAAATCCTTCAGTTCATCCATCCGCCCGTCACGAACCTTCAACGCCCAGTCGGGATCGACGATCAGCGCGCGGCCGACCGCGACCAGGTCGAACTCATCGCGCTCCAGACGTTCGAGCAAATTGTCGAGCGACGCGGGCTTTGACGCCTCTCCGGCAAAGGCCGCGACAAATTCGCCGCTCAGCCCGACCGAACCGACGGTGATCGTCGGCTTGCCGGTCAGCTTCTTGGCCCAGCCAGCGAAGTTCAGCCCGTCATCGCCATCAATTTCGGGGAACTCCGCGTCCCAGAAACGCCGCTGCGAGCAATGGAAGACATCGGCCCCGGCGTCGGCAAGCGGCTCCAGCCACGCGGCCATCTCGGTCGGATTAGCGGTCAGCTTGAAGGCGAAGTCCTGCTGCTTCCACTGCGACAGGCGGATGATAACCGGGAAATCGGGGCCGACGGCGGCGCGCACGGCCTTCAATATCTCGGCGGCGAACTTCGCGCGTTCGGGCACGGTTGCGCCGTTCCAGCCATCGCTGCGCTGGTTGGTCACGTCCCAGAAAAACTGGTCGATCAGATAGCCATGCGCACCGTGCAACTCGACCGCGTCGAAGCCCAACCGTTCGGAATCGCCTGCGGCGCGGGCATAGGCGGCGATGGCATCGGCGACATCGCTGTCGGTCATCGCGACGCCATTGGGCCGCCCGGCCTTGACCAGCCCCGACGGCGATTCGGGCACGCGCTCCTTTTGCGGCCCGGCGGCGTTAGGCATCGACCCGACGTGCCACAATTGCGGCGCGATCAGTCCGCCGCCGGCATGAACTTCGGTCGCCACCTTCTCCCAGCCGGGCAGCGACTCGCCATAAAAGTTCGGCACGTTGGCGTCGTTAAGTGCTCCGCCACGCTCGATGCCGGTGCCTTCGGTGACGATCAGCCCGACGCCGCCCTCGGCCCGCCTGCGATAATACTCGGCCACGTTCGCGCCGGGCACTCCGCCGGGTGAAAAGCTGCGCGTCATCGGCGCCATAACGATGCGGTTGGGCAGGTTGAGCGACTTCAATTGAAACGGGCGGAAGAGCGGCGAGGTCATGCAGCAGGCCTTTGATCGTTGCGGCCCCGGACCTAGGCGAGGTTGACGTGCGCGGCAACCTTGCTGTGGCAAAGCATTTCTTGGGCCATGATGACCGCGGCTTGCCGCCGCAATGACCCTCCCCTAGAGGGGCCGGCTGTTTTCGGCACAAGGAATACGCCATGCTCCGGGGCGACACGCCCGCCAGTTCGACGCGCCTGTCACTCGGCCAGTTGCTTTCGCTGGCCGGGCCGGTGGTGCTGTCGCGGCTGGGCATCATGACGATGGGGCTAGTCGATACCGTCGTGGTCGGGCGCTATTCGGCGGAACAGCTGGGATTTCTGGCGCTGGCCTGGGCACCGACAGCGGTAGTGCTGACGACTTCGATCGGACTGTTGTCGGGGGTCCAGGTGATGACCTCGCAGGCCATCGGTGCCGGGCGCGGGGCGGATACCGGCGCGATCCTGCGGCGCGGCTGCGTCTATGCGTTCTGGATCGGCATTGCGGCGGCGCTGATCCTCGGCGGGCTCGGCGGGCCGTTCATGCACCATATCGGGCTCGATGCGGCGCTGGCCGACGGGTCGACGCCGCCGTTGCAGCTGCTGTCGCTGTCGCTGCTGCCGATCCTGATCGCCGACGCTGGGGTGTTCTGGCTGGAGGCGCATGGCCGTCCTGTGCCCGGCATGATCGCCATGTGGGGGGCGAACGCGGTCAATCTGGCGCTCAACCTGTGGCTGGTGCCGGGGCATAGCGGACTGCCGATTTCGGGGGCTGTCGCCAGTGCGTGCGCGACGTTCGTGTCGCGGCTGGCGCTACTTGTGTTCATCTGGGTGCTGGTTGCGGGCTGGGACCGGTCGCGCGCGCTTGGCGTCTTCACCCGCGCGCCGCGCGATCGGCCCGCAGCAGCCGAGATGCGCCGCGTCGGCTATGCCGCCTCGATCAGCTATTTCGTCGAAACCGCGTCGTTCGCTGCGATGTCGATCGTCGCCGGATGGCTGGGGGCGCTGGCAGTGGCGAGCTGGGCGATCATTCTGAACTTTGCCGCGCTGGTGTTCATGGTGCCGCTCGGGCTGTCAACCTCGACCGGGGTGCTGGTCGGGCGGGCCTATGGTGCGGGCGACCCGGCGGGGGTGCGGCGTGCGGCGGGCCTGGGCTTTGCGACGACGGTGGCGGCGACGCTGGCGATTTGCGCAGTCGCCGGGTTCGGCAATCACCTGATCGCCGACGCCTATACCCGAGACGAGGCGGTGCGGACGCTGACCGCCGCTGCGCTGTTGCTGTCGTGCCTGTTTTTTGTGGCCGACGGGCTGCAGGTCGTCGGCGCGCAGGCGTTGCGTGCGCAAAGCGATGTCTGGGTGCCGTCCGCGACGCATTTCTTCAGCTATCTCGTCGTGATGATGCCGCTGGGGTATCTGTTTGCCGTCCCGCTCGGCGGCGGTGTCATCGGGATCGTCTGGGCGGTGATCGTCGCGTCATTGGTTTCGGCGGGGCTGTTATGGGGCCGGTTTTTGTGGGTGGTCAGGTGACAGGTCGGCTGCGCCGGTTCATGGTGCGCCGGTCCAAAGGGAGACCGAGATGCTGAAGTTCGTAACCGCCGCCGCACTGGTGCTGACCGCCGGGGCTGCTAATGCCGCCATGTCGACCAGCGCGATGGCCGAAGCCCCGGCATTCGTGCGTGGCACGGTCAAGTCCTTCGCCGCCCCCGCGCTGACGGTGACGGCGCGCGACGGGCATGAGGTGACGGTGTTCCTGTCGCCGGACGCGCAGGTCGCCTCGACCAATGTCATCGGCCTCGATGCGATCAAGCCGACCAGCTACATCGGCACAACCGCCGAGCCCGACGCCAAGGGCCAGCTGACCGCGCTGGAGGTCCATGTCTTCCCCGAAGCGCTGCGCGGCACCGGCGACGGTCACCGCCCGTGGGACCTGACGCCCAAAAGCACGATGACCAACGGCAATGTCTCGACGGTGGCGGGTGGTGCAGGCGGGGTGAAGGGCCGGATGCTGACGGTCGATTACAAGGATGGCACGAAGCAGATCTTCGTCCCCGCCAATGTGCCGGTGGTGGCGTTTGCGCCGGGCACGCTTGCCGACCTGAAGCCCGGTGCCAAGGTCTTCATCATCGGCAAGACGCTGGGCGAGAATAAGGTCGGCGCGAACCGCGTGACGTTCGGCGCGGGCGGCACGACACCGCCGATGTGATTCCTTCCCTCTCCCCTTGCGGGAGAGGGCGAGAGACGCCGCGCTTGCGGCGGCCCGGGGAGAGGGGTTGTGCGGATTCGCGGCTTGGGACAACCCCTCTCCCGGCTCGCCAAGTGGCGAGTCCGACCTCTCCCGCAAGGGGAGAGGTTACGCGATCCCCCGCTCATACCGCCGCAGATGGTGATCGACGGAGCCGAACAGCCCCTCGATCATCGTCGCGCGCTTGATATAATGGCCGACGGCGAGTTCGGTCGACATGCCGATGCCGCCGTGGAGCTGGATGGCGTTCTGGCCGACAAAGCGTGCCGCCTTGCCGACCTTGGCCTTGGCCGCCGAAACCGCCTGCGCCCGCTCGGCCGTGTCGAGCTTCAGCGTCGCCATCAGCGTGATCGACACCGCCTGTTCGACCTCCATGAACATGTCGACCAGCCGGTGCTGCAGCGCCTGGAATTCGCCGATGGCGCGGCCGAACTGCTTGCGCTGCTTGGTGTAGTCGAGCGTCTGGGCGTGCATGACGCGCATCGTGCCGGTCGCCTCGGCGCAGACGGCGGCGGTGGCTTCATCGACGATCTGTTCGATCAGCGGCAGCGCGGTCCCTTCGCCGCCGATCAGCGTATCGGCGCTGACCGAGGCGTTTTCGAAGAAAATCTCCGACGCCCGCGCGCCGTCGACGGTCGGGTAGTCGCGCCGCACGACGCCCTTGGTATCGGCCGGGATCAGCAGCAGCGAGACGCCGTCGCGGTCGCGCTGGCCGCCGCCCGACCGCGCCGTGACCAGCAGGTGCGTCGCGTGCGGAGCGCCATAAACCACCGATTTGTGGCCGTTGAGGACATAGCCGGTGCCGTCCTTTTTCGCGGTGGTCCGCAGATCGGCGAGATCGTAGCGTCCCTGCGGTTCGGCATAGGCGAAGGCGATGATGGCATTGCCGGCGATGATTTCGGGGATGACCGCGTCGGCGAGCGCGCCGCCCGCAGCTTTCAGTGCGCCACCGGCGATGACGACGGTCGACAGATAGGGTTCGATGACCAGCGCGCGGCCGATCTCTTCCATGACGATCATATTGTCGATCGCCCCACCGCCCAGTCCGCCATGGGCTTCGGCAAACGGCGCGCCGAGGATGCCGAGCTCTTCGGCAAAGGCCTTCCACGTGCCGGGGTTCCAGCCACTGTCGCCGGTGACGACCGCCTGCCGCGCGTCGAAGCCGTAATTCGCCGCCAGCCAGCGCGACAGGCTGTCGCGCAGCATCGTCTGTTCGTCGGTGGTGTTGAAGTCCATATCACTCCCCGTTTCTTGTAACCTCTCCCATTTGGGGAGAGGCGCGGACTCGCCGCTTGGCGAGCCGGGTGAGGGCCTTGCTTAAAGTGCCCTCACCTTCCCACGCCCAAACGGGCGCGGGCCCCTTCCTCTCCCCGAAGCGGGAGAGGAATTAAAGCCCCAGCACCATCTTGGCGATAATGTTGCGCTGAATCTCGTTCGATCCGCCGTAAATCGACGTTTTCCGCATGTTGAAATACGTCGGCGCGACACGGTGCGCGTAATCCGGCCCGATCGGGTGTTCGTTGTCGCTGTCGCCAAAGCCGCGGAAATAGGGGGCCGCATAATGTCCCACCGCCTCCAGCGTCAGTTCGGTAAGACGCTGCTGGATTTCGGTGCCCTTGATCTTGAGCAGCGAGGATTCCGGCCCCGGCCCCTTGCCCGACGATTCGCCCGCCAGTGTCCGCAGCTCGGTGTATTCAAGCGCCGCCAGGTCGATTTCCAGTTCCGCCACCTTGCGTTTGAAGAACGGGTTGGCGAGCAGCGGCTGGCCTTCGTCCAATTCGGCGCGGGCGATGTCCTTGACGCGCTCGACGCCGCGCTTCGACGCTGCCACCCCAGCGATGCCGGTGCGTTCGTGCGCCAGCAGGAACTTGGCGCAGGTCCAGCCCTTGTTCTCTTCGTAAATGCGCTGATCTACGGGGACGATGACGTCTTCCAGCCAGACCTCGTTGACCTCATGCTCGCCGCCCAGCGTGATGATCGGGCGGACGGTGATGCCCGGCGACTTCATGTCGATGAGCAGGAAGGAGATGCCCTCCTGCGCCTTCACATTGGGGTCGGTGCGGACGAGGCAGAAAATCCAGTCGGCGTATTGCGCCAGCGTCGTCCAGGTCTTCTGGCCGTTGACCTTGTAATATTCCTTGCCGTCGTCGCCGGTGAAGCGCTCGGCCTTGGTGCGCAGCGACGCCAGA
This sequence comes from Sphingomonadales bacterium, assembly GCA_038211945.1. Taxonomy (GTDB): domain Bacteria; phylum Pseudomonadota; class Alphaproteobacteria; order Sphingomonadales; family Sphingomonadaceae; genus Sandarakinorhabdus. The sequence goes on along the minus strand of JBBQVA010000005.1, from coordinate 18,994 downwards.
TCGGACCCGGCGCCCGGCTCCGAATAGCCTTGGCACCACCAGACTTCGCCCGACAGGATGCCGGGCAGGAACTTCGCCTTCTGCTCGGGGGTGCCGAAGGTGTAGATGACCGGACCGACCATGCTCAGCCCGAACGGCAGCAGGCGGATGGCGTCGGCCTGCGCCGATTCCTCGCCCCAGATGTAACGCTGAACCGGGGTCCAGCCGGTGCCGCCATACTGCACCGGCCAGGCGGGGGCGGACCAGCCCTTGGCGGCAAGAACCTTGTGCCAAGCGACGAAATCTTCCTTGGCGAGGTCTTCGCCTTCGTCCTGCTTGCCCTTCAGGCTGGCCGGATAGCTGTGATGGATGAAGGTGCGGACCTCGTCGCGAAAGGCGATGTCCTCGGCGGAGAAATTCAGGTCCATGTCGGGCTCCCCAAGAGCGGATTGGTTGACGTTAGCGTTAACCGGCTTTGGCGCGGCGGGCAAGCGCGGTTCGCTGCCGCAGTGACATAGTCTTGCAATACACTATCGGTCGCCTATATTGGCGGCCATGCTCAATCTCCTCTCCCTCATCATCGGCGCTGTCGCCTTCATTATGGCGTTGGTGGCATTCGTGCCGCTGCTCGGCTGGATGAACTGGCTGGTGATCCCCTTCGCTGCCGTCGGACTGGCGCTTGGAGCGATGTCGACCAGCAATGCCGGGCGCAATCTGTGCATCGTCGTCGTCGTGATCGGCGTGCTCCGCCTGATGCTCGGTGGCGGGATTTTCTAACCGGCGGGCGCAATCAATCCTAAGCATGCCGCAGCGTCGATGCGGGTTCCGTCGGGCCGTCGTGCGGCTGCGGTTCGCACTGTCACAGTACCGCTGGGTCCGGGATAGAAGAACAGGTCCAGCACGCATGGCGGTCGGATGAACTGCAATTGCCGCGCCGGACCTTCGCTGCGATCGAGCGACGGTTTGCCGAGCAGGGCAAAAATGGCCTCCGGAGTCTTGCCGACGATGCGCGACAAGCCAGGCGATGGTGGTGCAGGCGGTATTGCAACGACCGTCGGCGGCACCGGTGCGGTCGCGCATCCGGCCAGCGCCAGCATCGCGGCCAGGGTTGCAAGCAGGATGGGGCGCGACGGGTTGAGGGCGACAGACACGCCGCAGCCATAGCCTAAGCCGTTCGCGCCGGGTAGGAGCCGCGTCGCTACGCAATCAAGTCCGGCCCAGAAAAAGGCCCACCCAACAAGGAATGCCCGAATGACCTCCCGCTACGACGTCCTCGCCATCGGCAATGCGCTGGTCGACGTCATCGTGTCCGCTGAACCGACGTTTCTCGCCGACCGCGCCATCGCCAAGGGGGGCATGCGGCTCATCGGCGCCGACGAGGCCGAGGCGCTGTACGCCGCAATGGGGCCGGGACGCGAGATCAGTGGGGGATCGGCGGCCAACACCGTCGCCGGGATGGCGGCGATGGGGGCGCGAACGGCCTTTATCGGGCGCGTCGCCGCTGATCAGCTTGGCGAAGTCTTCGCCCATGACATCCGTGCGGCGGGCGTCGATTACGCCACCGCGCCATCGACCGGCGGCAACCCGACCGGGCGCTGCCTGATCGTCGTCACCCCCGATGGCGACCGGACAATGAACACCTATCTGGGGGCATGTCAGGAACTGTCGACGCCCGACCTCGATCCGGCGGCGGTGGCGGCGGCGGAGATCCTGTATCTGGAGGGTTATCTTTGGGACCCTGCTGAGCCGCGCGCCGCGATGAAGAAAGCCATCGAGGTCGCCCGCGCCAATGGCCGGAAGGTGGCGTTCACTTTGTCAGACGTGTTCTGCGTCGAAGGCCACCGCGACGATTTCCTGTCGCTGCTCGATAGCCATGTCGATCTGGTTTTCGGCAACGAGAATGAGGTCAAAGCGCTGTATCAGACCGCCAGCCTCGACGAAGCCATGGCGCAGCTGGCGACCAAGGCCTGCACCGCCGTCATCACCCGCTCCGCCGAGGGTGCGGTGGTGCTGGAGGGGGGCCGCCGCCATGCCGTCCCCGCGCAGCCGATCGTCAGGGTTGTCGATACGACCGGCGCGGGCGATCTGTTCGCCGGGGGCTTTATGGCCGCGATGGTGCGGGGCCGGTCGATGCCCGACTGCGCCACCGCCGGCTGCATCGCCGCCGCCGAGATCATCTCGCACTACGGCGCGCGGCCCGAAGCGGACCTCAAGGCGCTGGTCGCGGCGAAGCTGGGTTAGCCTGTTAAGCTACTGGCGACGCGGGCGTGTCCGCGTCCAGTTCATGGACCTCCACAATGCCACGCGCGACGTTGGAGCGCGTGCGGCCGTAGAAGAAGTAGAAGATCAGTCCGATCGCTGCCCAGCCGACGAACAGCTCTTTCGTCAGCGTCGAGAGCGAGAAGAACAGGAAGGCACAGCCCGCCGCTGCGAGCGGCGCAGTGACCCAGACGACCGGTGCGCGGAATGGCCGCCGCCGACCGGGATCGCGGCGGCGCAACACCATCACCGCGATCGCCACGGCGATGAAGGCAAGCAGCGTCCCCGCGTTCGAGACATCGGCGAGCAGGTCGATCGGGAAAAGCGATGCGAACACCGCGACGAAGATGCCGGTCGCAATGGTAATGACGTGGGGCGTGTGGAAGCGCGGGTGGATACGCGAAAGGATCGGCGGCAGCAGCCCGTCGCGCGCCATGACGAAGAAGATCCGCGTCTGGCCGAACATCAGCGCGAGGATCACCGACGGCAGCGCGATCACGGCAGCGATCGACAGCAAATTGCCGGCCCAGCCATAGCCGATGGTGTGGAGGACATAGGCCAGCGCTTCGCTCGATTTGGCGAGGAGGCTGTCCGGTTGGGCACCGACAGATCCCGTCGCGGCGATACCGACGAGCATATAAAGTACGGTCGAAATGCCAAGGGCACCGATCAGCCCGATGGGGATGTTGCGGTTGGGGTTGATCGTTTCTTCGGCGGCGGTCGAAACCGCATCGAAGCCGACGAAAGCGAAGAAGATCGTCGCCGCCGCTGCCGACACACCGACCGACGCCATGATCCCGGGCTTGAACGGATCGGGAACCTCATGCGCGAAGAAGCCGAGCGGCATGAACGGATGGAAGTTGGCGGTGTGGACCAGCGGCAACGCCAGTGCGAGGAACATGCACAGCGTCAGGATCTTGATCATCACCAGCACCGAATTGAACCGCGCGCTTTCCTTGGTGCCGACAACCAGCAACGTCGCCACCGCCCCCGCAATGAACAGCGCGGGAAGGTTGATGATGCCCGGGTCCTTGTCGAACGGCCCGTGGACGAGGGTGTTGGGGATGGTGACGTTAAAGAATCGGTTGACCAGCCCGACCATATAGCCCGACCAGCCGACTGCGACCGCCGACGAGGCGATGGCATATTCGAGCACCAGCGCCCAGCCGACGATCCACGCCGGGATCTCGCCGAACGTGGCGTAGCTGAAGGTATACGCCGACCCCGACACCGGAATCATCGCCGCCAGTTCGGAGTAAGCCAGCGCGGTCAGCAGGCAGACCACGCCGCAAATGATGAAGCTGATCATCATCGCCGGCCCGGCCTTTGACGCTGCGGTGGCAGTCAGCACAAAGATGCCGGTACCGATGGTGCCGCCGATGCCGAGCATGGTCAGCTGAAAAGCACCCAGCGTGCGGGTCAGCGGCTTCTGCTTCGCCGTCGCCAAAATTGCGTCGAGCGACTTGATACGCCAGTTCGCCAAGACCCTGATCCCTCTTGTCCCGTCGGGAGCGCGGCTGTTGCCGTCTGCTCCCATCCCATGGCGCGCATAGACACAGGCTTGGGCGGTGCGGTCAAGTTGCCTTTCGGCAGAGCGTTTACGCCGCCGCCAGCAGTCGTGCCCTTCGCCGCGCCACGCTCGACCCCAACCCGAGCGCTTCGCGATATTTAGCGACCGTCCGCCGCGCGATATCGAAGCCCTCCGCTCGCAGCAGGTCGACGAGCCGGTCGTCGGAATAGGTGTCGTCGGGTTCGACGGCGATCAGCCGGGCGATGCGGTCCTTGACCGCAAGCGCCGACGCCGCCTCGCCGCCATCGGACGACGCGATGCCGCTGGTGAAGAAGTAACGCAGTTCGAACAGGCCACGCTCGCACTGGACATATTTGTTCGAGGTGACGCGGCTGACGGTCGATTCGTGCATCTCGATCTCGTCGGCGATGGCGCGGAGCGTCAGCGGCTTCAGATGCGCGAGGCCGCTATCGAAAAATCCCTGTTGCTGACGAACCAGTTCGGTGGTCACCCGGACGATGGTGCGGGCGCGCTGATCGAGCGCGCGGATCAGCCAGTTGGCGGTCTGCAGGCATTCGGCGGCGTAATCCTTTGCCGCCTTGGTGCTGCCATGCTCCAGCGTCGCCAGATAGGTCCGGTCGACGATCAGCCGGGGCAGTGTTTCCTGGTTGAGTTCGACCGTCCACTCGCCCTTCGCGTTGCGGCGCACGAAAACGTCGGCAACCACAGGCTGTAGCCGCCCGCCGCCATAGCGCAGGCCGGGCTTTGGATCGTAGCGTCGCAGCTCGCGGATCATGTCCGCGACATCCTCGCGGTCGACCTCGCACAGCCGCATCAGCCCGGCGATATCGCCGCGCGCCACCATGTCGAGGTGATCGAGCAAACACTCCATCGCCGGATCGCAGCGGTCAGCCTCCCGCGCCTGCAGCTTCAGGCACTCACCCAGCGATCGCGCTCCGACGCCAGTTGGTTCGAAAGTGTGGATGCCGGCCAGAACCGTCTCGACCTCGATCAATGCCACACCAAACCGGTCAGCGACGGCTTCCAAGTCTTCGGTCAGGTAACCCGCGTCGTCGATCAGGTCGATCAGATGGCGCGCGATGATCAGGGCGCGGTCCTCGAACGCCGCCGCGACCTGGGTTTGCAGCAATTCAGCCAGGCTAGCGCCGTCGGCGGCGAACGCGTCAAAGTCGACACCCTCGCCGGGTTCGCCCGCAGCACCGCCGGGAGCGCTCCAGTCGGCGCTGTCGGCGACGCTATCGTGATGAAAAGTCTCGCCGGTGTAATCGACATCGAGCGGCGAATCGCCGCCGCCGGGTGCAGTCACAAGGTTGTCGAGGGCAACTTCGCCGACGGCCTGGGGCGCAGCAACGGTCTCGCCCCCTTCGCTCTCCGGCGCGGCACTATCGTTGTCACCGGTCGAAAGCAGGGGATTCTTCTCGACCTCAGTCTCGATGAACGTCTCAAGCTCGACGTTGGTCAGCGTCAGCAGCTTGATTGCCTGCTGCAGCTGCGGCGTCATCACCAGCTGCTGCGACTGGCGGAGTTCCAGGCGAGGGCCGAGGCTCATGCGTTGCCCCCCGGCATCCGTTAGAGCGTAAAGCCTTCGCCGAGATAGACCCGGCGGACGGTTTCATCGGCGACCAGTGCCTCGGGCGTGCCTTCGAACAGCACCCGACCGTCGTAGATGATGCAGGCGCGGTCGACGATCTCCAGCGTCTCGCGGACATTGTGATCGGTGATCAGCACGCCGATATCGCGATCGCGCAGCTGCACGACCAGCGCGCGGATGTCGGCGATGGAGATCGGATCAATGCCGGCGAACGGCTCGTCGAGCAGCATGATCGACGGGTGCGCCGCGAGCGCGCGGGCGATCTCGCAGCGCCGCCGCTCACCGCCCGACAGTGCCATGGCAGGGGCGGCACGCAGCCGGGTGATATGGAATTCGCCGAGCAGCTCCTCCAGCCGGGCGGCGCGAACGGCAGGATCGGTTTCGGCGACCTCGAGCACGGCCATGATGTTCTGCTCGACCGTCATGCCGCGAAAAATCGAGGTCTCCTGCGGCAGATACCCAAGCCCAAGCGCCGCCCGCCGGTACATCGGCAGCTTGGTGATATCGACGCCGTCGAGGCGGATGCGCCCCGAATCGGGCGAGGCCAGGCCCATGATCGAATAGAAGCACGTCGTCTTGCCCGCGCCATTGGGGCCGAGCAAGCCAACAACCTCGCCGCGGCTGACCGACAGCGACACGTCGTTGAGTACGACGCGTTTATCATAGCGTTTGGCGATGCCGTCGACACACAGGCCCCGAACTTCGGGGTCGGCGCGGCGGCTGGGCCGTTCAAGGATTTGCGTATCGGCCATCAACACTCCCACCGTTACCGGGCCAATTGGCCCGATTCATGCATGGCTCATGTAACAGTAACGGACGTTGGCCCGATTTGCCAAGCGCGGGTTGGCGATCGGTTGCCGAAATAGCGTGCGGCTTAAGGCTTCGCGCCCTTTTGCGGCACCACGAAGCGTCCAGTCACGCGGCCCGATCCGGCGACGGTGCTCCCGGCAGTCCCGGCGCTGAGCCGGCCATCAAGGTTCGACCGCCCGGTATTGAGGTCGATCGTGAGCCGCTGCCCGTTAAGCCGCGAATCGCCGCGCACAAGCACGACATCGCCGAGCAAGGTGATGATTTTGGCCACCGTGTCATAGATGCCGGTTCGCCCTATCGCGCGCTCGCTGGGCGAGGTCACCACAACATTGCCGCGTGCGTCGAGCCGCTGGATCGCCGGATTGGGACCACCGCTGTTCGAATAGGACACCTTCACCGTGTCGGCGGCGAGGTTGAGGTCGCCCTGTTTGACCTTCACATCGCCGGAAAACACCGCCTGCTTATCGGCATCGCGGACCTCGATCCGCGCCGCATCGACATCGATGGGGGCATCGGTGTTGTGCCCCTTTAATGCCGAGGTTTGCGCCACCACCGGCGTGGCAAGCAGCAGGAGCAGAGCGAGCGCAAACTTCATTTCCGCCCTCTGCCGCCGCGACCGAAGATGTGCAAGTGGACGCCCCCGTCGAGGTCGACGACGCGCCCCTGTATATCCGCGCGCAAGCGGTTAGCGCGGAAATCCCCCATTGGCAGGGTGCCCGTCACCGGGTGATCGGTTGCCACCGTTCGCTCGCCGAGATCGACGTCGACAGTCTGCGAATCGAGCGAATAGCCGTTGGCCGATTGCATCGCGACGGGTCCGGCAATGGTCAGCATGTCGGTTTCCAGATTGTAGCGGCCCGAGGGTGCGACAACCGTCGCCGGGCCGTCCTTGGCTGTCAGTTCAGCCGTCATCCTCTGCAATTCGACGATGGGCACCGCGCTGGTACGCTGGATCGCGCCCTGCGCACGAATGGTGAATGGTTCATCCTTGCTCGTCCGTCCGCGATAGACCGCATTGTCGAGCTTGAGCCGCTCCTTGGCCATCGCCACCTTGTCCTTGGCAAGCAGGAAGCTGAACTCCTGGACCTTGGTCAGCGGCAGAATGACAATCGTCATCAACACAACGACGGCGAGCGCCGGCAGCAGCCAGCGCAACACGCTTACCGCCAGGTCATAGGTGCTGCCCGGCAGAGCGGCACGCTGTCGCGCAGATAAAAGTACAGGGGTTTGCGACATCACATATGCGCAAAAATATCGGTCTCACTCCAACCGGCCAGGTCGAGTGCGGCGCGGGTCGGCAGGAATTCGAAACACGCTTGCGCCATTGCGGTCCGCCCCTCGCGTGCCAACCGCACAGTCAACACCTCATAAGCCTTGTGGAGGAAGCGAACGTCGGATGCAGCGTATTCCTTCTGCGCATCGCTGAGTTCGTCGGCGCCCCAATCGGACGACTGCTGCTGCTTGGAAATATCGGCGCCAACCAGTTCCTTCAGCATATCCTTCAAGCCGTGCCGATCGGTGTAAGTGCGCGTCAGTTTCGATGCGATCTTGGTGCAGAATAGCGGCGTCGCATCGACGCCCAGATAGTGTTTGATCACCGCTACGTCGAAGCGCGCGAAATGAAACAACTTCACGCGTCCCGGGTCGGCGAGCACCGCCTTGACGATGGGCGCGTCGTAGCGCCCGGGCGAAAATTTCACGAGATGTTCGTCGCCGTGCCCGTCCGACAGCTGGAGCAGGCACAGCCGATCGCGCAAGGGATTCAGTCCCAACGTCTCACTGTCGACGGCGATCGGTCCGGGGGCAAAAACGTCGGCGGGCAGGTCATTGTGGTGCAGGTAAACGGTCATCGCCGGAGGGTTAGCAGCGGCGACGCGGTGTGTCACGGCAGCGGCACGCTTTTCCCCTCGCGCGTCAATGGCTTTTCCTGTATGCGCAGAGTCGGAGCAAACTCGACGCCGAAGCATTTCAGCACTCAACGCGATCGCCGCCGAAGCACCGAAACGACAATCTAACGGAAGACTAGGACTGTAAATGAGCTTTGAAAAACGCGGACGCGGGTCGTCCGGACGTGGCGGCGGTTTTGATAAACGCGAACGCGGTTTCGATCAATTTGAAGGCGGCGGCGGCGGTGATCGCTTCGGCGGTGGCGGCGGCGGATATGGCGGCGGCGGCGGTGATCGCTTCGGCGGCGGTGGCGGCGGCGGCTTCGGTGCCCCGCGCAGCGGCGGCTTCGGCGGTCGTCCGGGCGGTGGTGGCGGTGGCTTCGGCGGCCCACGCCCCCCGCGTGACATGGGCCCCGGTGTCAACATGGGCACCGCCAAGGGTGTTGTGAAATTCTTCAACGCACAGAAGGGCTTCGGCTTTGTTGTGCGCGATGATGGCGGCGAGGACGTGTTTGTTCACATCTCTGCGGTCGAGCAGGCGGGCCTGACCGGCCTGGCCGATGGCCAGCCGATGGAATTTACCCTGACCGAGCGCAACGGCCGTGTTTCGGCGACTGATATCGTCATCGACGGCGAGCCGATGCCGGTCAGCGACCGCGCTCCTCCGCGCGATCGCGACTCGGGTGGCAGCTATGGCGATCGCCCGCCGCGGCCGGCCAGCGGTGGCTTCGGTGGTGGTGCCCGCGATGCAGGCCCGCCAATGACCGACGGCCAGCGCGTCGAAGGTACCGTGAAGTTCTTCAACGGCCAGAAGGGCTTTGGCTTCATCCAGCGTGAAGACGGCGGCCCGGACGCGTTCGTCCATATCTCGGCCGTCGAGCGCGCCGGGTTGTCCAATCTCAACGAAGGCCAGCGCATTTCGTTCGAGCTGGAGCAGGACCGTCGCGGCAAGCAGGCAGCGGTCAACATCACTTCGCTGTGATCCTATCGGGAGGGGGCGGCGACGCTCCCTCCTGTTTCAGTGCCCCGGTCAAATTCCGGAGCCTTATTATCCGATTGATGCGCGCTGAGCGGTATTCCAAAGTGGATTACCGTATCTCGCTTACTATCTGGGCGCTTGTCGTCGCATCGACGACGATTTTAGCCTGCCACCCTGGCGCAGACTGCCATTCCATCCGTAGCATAGTTCGTGCTGGGCATCGCCGGTCATCGGATCGGTGCGCTCGGTTAACTGCGTTCTAAAATGCTGCTTACTTTGACAGCTGCGCAAACGAAGCCAACTTACTGCCATCAGCCGTGATACCAAAGACGACCCGGAAATCATGCTCTTCGGGCAGAACGTAAACCAGCCCGCCGTTCGCCCGGAATGTCTTGAGGATGACGCCGTCGAAAAACTTGGCGGGCACATTGATGCACCCATAGGATATGCGATTGTCGAGCGGCGATGGCGTCGCCAAGCGGTGCAGCCGATGATCGCCCGGACTGCCGGTCACAACCGCGTGCAGGGAGATCGCCGCGTCGTAATCGACCCAAAGCACCTCGTGCCCCGCTGTGTTGTGGCCGAGTTCGGCGGCGAAGCGCCCGGCCGGGGTCGTGCGCTCTTCGGGTCGGATGTCGGCTAGCGCCCGGGTGCCGATCCCGGGCACGGTTTCATCGCCGCGCGCCAATCCGAGCAGCGCAGGTGCGGTAGCTTGCAGGGCCCCGCCGCCGTCAAAGACAAACACTTCGGCGGCGCGCTTGTCGACGATGACATAGGGCCGTCCGCCATTGTCGTGCGCCGCCGTTACCCACGCCGCGAGCTGCTGCGCCGGAGCCGTCGTCGGCGAAGCGGCTTGGGCGATTGCGGCCGTCCCCACAAAGGCGACGGCCATCGCGATCCGGAAGCCGATCATGTCAGTTGCGATCCGGCTTGCGCGGGTGGGCCACGCGGGCGGGAAGCGGCTTGGGCGTGACCGGTTGGGCGATGACGGCAGCGGGGACCTCGGCGGGCCGCGATTGCTCGACCGTCGCAAGCTGAACCGGGACTGGCATCCGGACGCCGCCGCCGAGCACGGCAAACGTCACTCCGGCGGGCAAAGACGCCTGCGCGCCGACCGCCGGCCCGGCGAACGCGATCCCCTCGCCGGCTGCCAGTGGTGACGTTGGCGTTGGGGTTGGCGCGGGTGCTGGAGTCGGGGTTGGGGTTGGCGTTGGGGTCGGAGCGGGCGTTGGGGTTGGTGTCGGCGTCGGAGTGGGCGTTGGTGTCGGGGTGGGCGTTGGGGTGGGTGTCGGCGTCGGCGTCGGCGTTGGCGTCGGCGTTGGGGTAGGCGTCGGTGTCGGTGTCGGCGTCGGGGTAGGCGTCGGCGTTGGGGTAGGCGTCGGTGTGGGTGTCGGAGTGGGCGTTGGTGTCGGAGTGGGTGTCGGTGTCGGCGTCGGCGTCGGCGTCGGCGTCGGCGTCGGGGTGGGCGTCGGTGTGGGCGTAGGCACCGGCACCACGGCGGCGACTGCGCCGGTCGTCCGCATCACTCCGGTGCAGCAGTTCGATGCCAGCGCAAATTTGGCGGCGTTGGGGCCACCCAGGGTATAGCCGCTGAAGGTAACGCCTGTGCTGGTGCCGACCGCGGCGGAGTCGAAATTCGCAACGGCGCCGGGCCCGGCAACCAAGGTGACGCCGACGGATACGCCCGACGCCACCGTGGAATTGAAGCCGGCCAAAACAACTGTCGTGGTGCCGTCGAACGTTTTTGTCGCGGTCGGAAATACCAGCATCTTGGCATCGACCGTAGACCCGCCCGACAGCGTGACGCGCGCCGAAAAATCGGTCGGTTGCGAATAAGACACCGGGTTATAGGCGATCGATACCGGCGCATTCGGCCCGACGACGGTGATCGGCGGCGCGCTCGGCCCGAAAACCACGGTGCCGCCGGCGATGCCCGGCCCGGTACCGCCAAAGCCCGCGATCAGCGTCATTCCCGGCGACAGGCCAAGGCTTTGCGCCGGGATCGATGTGCCGCGTGTCAGCACAACCGCACCGTTGATGGTCAGGTCCAGCCCGGCGCACAGAGCCAGATTGCCGTCGGTTGTCGTCAGCGCCGCGATGGCCTGCACGGTGACATTGCGACCGGCGTTGACCAGGATGCTGCCGTTGGTGGTGGTGATCGCCGCAGCCAGATTCGCGTCACGGCCACAGCAGGCGACGACGTTGCCATTGGTCGCGGTGATCGGCGCGTTGAGATTGAAATCCCGCGACGAGTCAAAACGCAGCGTCGTGGTGCTGGGAGAAGCGGTCCACGCAATGGCTTCGTTGATATTGATGTCGCCATTGCCGGGAGCGGAGGTGAACAGGCTCGTCACCGGCGGCGTCCCCGCCACGGTCCCGTCACTGCCGGTGTTGGTGCTGATCGTGACGCTGTTGGTGACGAGCAGCGCCGATAACGCCGCGCCGGAGATATTCTTGCCGGCCTGAACGGTGAAATCCTGCGGGTCGATCAGCCAGTTGCCAGTCTTGCCGTTTGCGGCCAGCGTGGTGATGTGGGCGTCATCGGCAATTTGGACGTTGGTGGCGGAGGTTTCGATGAAACCGCCATTGCCGCCGTTCGGCGCGCTGGCATCGATAGTGCCGCCCACGTTAACCGTGCCGCCCTGCATGTCGGCGAGCAACAGGATGGTGCCGCCGCGATCGCTGACGGTCTGCGCGACGATGACACCGCTGTTATTGACCGCGGTCTTCAGCAGCTGACCGGCCGCCTGGGTGGTCATCAGCACGCGCCCGCCATCGGCAGCGATCATCCCGCCGTTGCTGACCACCGCCAGCGCCGCGCCGCGATCGATGGTGACATTCAATAGGCCATCGCCGGTGAAATCGAGGGTGATCGCCTCGCCGCCTGCCAGCGCCACCGTACCGAGCCGGGCCTGGATGGTTCCATCGTTGCTGACGCGCGCCCCCATCAGCGCGACGACGCCGCCATCGGCGTTGATCACGCCCTGGTTGCGCACCTCGCCGCCGGTTCCGGAGAATTTATAGTTTCCGGCCATGAAATCGGCGTCGGTGATGCCAAGCGTCGAGGCGACCAGCCCACCGACGTTGACCCGTGCGGTGGGGGCGAACAGGATTCCGTTGGGATTGACGATGAACACCCGGCCGTTGGCCGACAGGCTGCCGAGGATTGCCGACGGGTCCTGTCCAAGGACGCGGTTAAGGGCAACGGAACTGCTGTTGGGCTGGACGAAGACGACGGCCTCGCCGCTGCCGATGCTGAAGCCCTGCCAGTTGATCACCGCGCTAGGCGTCGACTGATTGATGGTCAGGCCGGTCGGCGTTCCGGCGAACGTCGCGCCGCCCGCCGCTACCTGGCCGCCCGTTGGCAAAGCCTGAACCTGCGTTGCAGCGGCAAGGGCGAGCGAACCGGCCAAGCCGTTGAGGAACCGGGCGCGACCATTGGGGCGGATGCGGCGAGCCTTGGTGACGGTGGAAATCATAACGCAAGCCCCTTGGTTACACACAGGTCGCGGCGCGGATGGTCCCGCACCGCCATCAGAAAAACTTGATCGCCTGCACCCAGACGCGGCCCGGGCTGTCCGGCTCCGACGTCACCCGGGTGCTGCCGATGCGATGCGCATAGGAGGCTTTGAGTACGAAATTATTGGCGTCGGCCCAGGTGATGCCGACGCCCGCGCCAGTCAGATTGGCGTGATTAAGGCCGGGGGCGAAGCGATTACGGTTGAAGGTCACGCCGCCATTGTCGATGAAGGCGGCGAGCTGGACCTGGCCGGGCAACTGGCCTTTGGGCAGCAACCAACGCAGCTCGGCAGTCGCCACATAGCCCTGATCGCCGTAATCTTCGCCTTCAGGATAAGCGCGGACCGCATAGGCGCCGCCCAATTCCATCTTCTCAGAAATATCGAGGTTTTTCGACGCGATCTGGCCGCGCGCCGACACATACAGCGATAGCGGCCCGGTCAGGGTCTGCGACCGCCCGAACGAGGCATTAGCCCGGCTGAAACCCCCGTTGCTGCGCGCCGTCGCCGCGTCGGTGGCGAGAACTGCCGGCGTTCTGATGTCGAGATTGCCGAAGCTTGCGCTGAGCGAATAGAAATTCGATCCACCGCCGCCGAAATGGTCGCGGCTGTCGCCGGTCAGGCCGATCGTGCCAACCTGCGACCGCTTGTTGCTGAAGGCATTCACACTATCGATGCGGTCATCGAAGAATTTGGCGTCGACCCCGCCAACCAGATACAGGTTGCTGTCATACGAGCGGACTAGCGGGTAGCTGCCATAGACGCTGACGATATCGGCCGAGCCATGGGCGTTAAGGCTGGTGAATTCGCGGCGCAGACGGTAATCGAGCCGGGCATAGGCGACACCGATCGTGGCCTGTCCAAACAGCGCCTGATAGGACGCGCGGACATAGGTCAGCCCACCATCCGAAACCAGTCCGCGCAGGCTGGCGACATCACCGTGCCCCAGCGGATTGTTGAGATTGACGGTGGCGCCGACGCGGTAATAGCCGGTGTAGCGGTTGCCGGCATTGTCGGCCTCGATGTCCCCCGTCACCAGGCGACCGGGTTCGATAGCGACATTCAGGTCAGACGTACCAGTCTCGCTGCCAGGTGACAGTGTCGATTTGACCGTTACGCCAGGGATATCGGACAACAGCAGCAGGCGGCGTTCAAGCCGGGCGTTGGTGACGATGTCGCCCTTGTTCAGCCCGCGCAGCTGGTCGTTGGCGACGCCGTCCGACAGATGGCTGTGGTTATGCAGCGTGATTGCGCCGTAACGCCCCTCGATGACGACGATGGTGACTACACCGCTGCTGACGTCCTGTGCAGGAAGATAGGCCTGGGCAACGAAATAGCCGTGAGCGTTGTAGAAGGCGGCGATACGGCTTGCCAGAACGCGCAGATCGCCGAGCTGGAGCTGAAGGCCGGGCTTGAAGCCAGATGCCGCGATCAACTGAGGTTCAGAAAATGCCGACGCTCCCGTCAGGCGAAGGGCATCGACACGGAATGCGGGGCCGGAGCTGGGCTGTGCGCTTGGCGCGCCGGGACGCTCGATGCGAACATCGGGGATTGCTGGCTCAGCCTTGGGGGCCAGCGGAATTTGCTGCAGCTGACCGCCTGCCGTCGGTACCTGCTGCGCCGACGCCGCTTGGCTTGCCGCAAATATTGCGAGAGCGGGAATCCCAAGTTTCAATTTGACTACCTTACTCTGACAAGCACCTGGGCGATGGCCAATCCCCCCGCGAAGACAGCTAACGCCCAAGTAAGTGCCGTTACCGACCCGTTTACAACAGTCGGCTCTCACGTATGGGTGCACCAGATGTGGAAATTACCGTACGCCCCATTAGCGTTTTGGTAATTAAGACGTCGATCAGCTGGGTTAATGCACGGCGTCGTTTTCGCGTGAACTGGCTTATGTTGAGCAATAACTTGCTATGTTCTGATTAAGAACGTTAAGATTGCCGCAAGGCGTTGGGCAAACGCTAGGAAGGGCGATTCCATGTCCGTTAGGACAGTGTATGTTGTGGATGACGACGCGGGTGTGCGTGCGTCGACCGCGTTTCTGTTACATGCAGCTGGCTTTCAGACCCGTATATTTGATAGCGGCCAGGCTTTTGTAGCGGCTGCACCGGGCCTCGCGCCCGGTTGCGTCCTGCTCGACGTCAGGATGCCGGGGATGGATGGGCTCGACGTGCTTGGCCGCCTCGCCGGACCCCGTGCCGAACTGCCCGTGATTGTCGTGACCGGGCACGGCGACGTGTTGACCGCCGTCCGCGCCATGAAGCTGGGGGCAGCAGACTTTCTTGAAAAGCCGTTCCTGGAGACGGAGATCCTGGAGATCCTGGAGCGTCTGTTCGACGCTTTGGACAAAGATGTTGCCATCGATCGCCGGCGGCAGATCGCCGAGGAACATATGAAACGCCTGACCGGGCGCGAGGCTGCAGTGCTCCAAGGCCTTATTGCCGGGCGGTCCAATAAGGTGTTGGCCCATGAACTGGGTATCAGTGTGCGAACGATCGAGATGCACCGCGCTGGAATGATTCTCGTCAGAAGTGCCGTCCTGGAGGTAGCCATCGTGGTTGGACGTCGTGGCAGCGATGCGGAACGCGCCGTTCTCACCAACGGGGAGGTTCAGCGCGCCCTCAGCGTTGAACGTACTATAGTTGCCATAGGCAGCCGTAACATAGCCCGAGGTTTCGCCGATCCGGGGCTGTGCGGGCAGAATGTTGATGGCGCCGCCGGTAGCGTTGCGACCGTAGAGAATGCCTTGCGGCCCTTTGAGGATTTCGACTCGCTCGAGATCGTAGAACACCCCGGTCGTCGAGGTCGGCCGACCAATGTAAACACCGTCATAGTTGAACGCGATGGCCGGATCGCTGGCAGCGGTGACGGTGAAATTGCCGACGCCGCGCAGGAAGATAAGGTTACCGGTGCTGCTCGGCTCGATCGACAGGGCCGGGGCAAGCTCGTTCAGTCGCGATGCCTGGGTGATGCCGGCGCTGGTCAGCGTCGCACCGTCGATGACAGCGAGCGGTATTGCCGCCCGCTGCGAACTCTCGACGCGGCGCTGCGCGGTGACGACGATGTCGCCCAACCCGGCTTCGTCGGTTGCGGCGTGATCGGTGGGGGCGGGGATCGGAGCGGCCTGGCTGGTCGACTTCTGCGCTATCGCAGTGCCGGGCAGGCTCAGCAAAATTGCCGTTGTGGTCAACAAGGTCGCGCGCATATGTCCCCTCCCATACGTCTTCGCAGCACTTGAATCGGCCACGTCTATAACAGCACCCTAGGGAGGTGCGGAGGTGCAGTGGCGATGGGGGTTTGGCGCTCCTGATAGGCTTGAGGCATCGCTTGACCGATCTCGCGCCCAGCGTGATCGGAATTGATATGCGGCCCACCGAACCACATGGTCGCCTGCTACGGCGGGGCCAACGCCACTAAAACATCGCACTGACCGCAATCCGCGCTGAACGCGGTTCGAGGGGATGGATTTGTAGACCATCGACCCCGGCGGCGGGTTCGCCTTGCAGCCGCGTTGAATAATAATAGTCGGCCGCATCGTCGTGCGAGTTGGTCAGGTTGAACACGTCGAACTGGACGCTGAGTTTCGGGGTGATCTTGTAACCGATGTTGGCGTTGATCTCGCGGTAGCCCGCCGACTGGACGCTCTCGTCCTCGGTCAGCGGGTGGCGGCCAAGGTTGCGATAGACCAGTGATCCGAACCACGGCCCCAGATTGTTGACCAGCACCCCTGCCGACGCGACCAGCGACGGCGCATCGGGGATATGGTCGCCCGCAGGATTGATGTCGCGATAGCGCGCTTTGCTCAGCGCGATATTGGCGTTGAGCTCGAGCCAGGGGAAGGGACGATACTGGCCGGTGAGTTCCAACCCGGTGCGTCGGCTGGGGCGACCGGCCTCGGTCTGGCCTGCGTCGGCATTATAGGTGAGTTCTGAGTCGAAATCGATCTGGAACAGCGTCGCCGCCGCCGTCAGATGCGGCACGATATTGGTGCGGACGCCAATTTCCGCGCCGGTCGAACGCACCAACAGCGGCGGCCGGACCAGGCTGGACGTGCCATCGCCGTTATCGACGACCCCGGCGCGGCCGTCGTTGGAATGGAAGCCACGTCCTGCAGACACATAGAATTCGGTCTCTGCCCATGGCCCCAAAATTAGGCTGCCCTTGGGCTGGAACAGCGATGCGCTTTCGCTGCCGCTGACGCCGTTGGTGATGGCGCGGTCGCTTATGTGGAAAAAATCGTCGCGCAGTCCGACAACGGTGCGCAGCCACGGCGTCCAGCGGATGCTGTCCTCGATATAAGCGCCGATGCTCGCCTCGCGCACGGCATCGTCGCGGTCGATGCCGATGGTCGTGCGGGCGACGCTGCGCGCCAGATCGACGCGGATATCGTCGTAGCGGCCCTGGACGCCGAAGCTGACATGGTTGGCTATGCCGCCGATGCCGAGGTCGCGCGCCAACGACAGTGCACCGCCGCCAAAGGTCCGGCGATCATCCTCGACCTGCTGATCGCCATTGATTGGATCGACGAGGAAATGCGTGAAGTTGTTCCACAGCGTCAGCCGTTGCCGGACGACATAGACATTGGCCTTGAACGACCAGCCATCCAGTGGTCGGGCAAAACTGGCGGACAGGCTATAGCGCGACGACTGGCCGCCGTCGGTCGGATCGAGCGAGCCGTAGCGCCCGATCGACCCGGTCTGGATGGCGCGTTCGGGCTGGTCGGTGGTGGCGTGCCAGTGCGCGTCATAGGCCATGGCGGTGAGCGAAATGCCGTCGTCCCTGTTGCCCCGGCTGAAACGCAGGACGCCGTTCAACTTGCGGAACCTGTCGGGATTGTCCCACGGGCCGTCGAGCAGCGAAACCTCCGCCGCGCCGAGCACGCGGGCGTCACCCGGCAGATCGACCGAGCCGCCCGCAAACACCCGCCGGTCGCCGACCGTGCCGACACTTACCGACACTGTCGGGGCCATCGTATCGACCAGCCGCAGGTGATCGGCGCCGACCGATCCGAAATCGCCCTCGCTGGCGAAATACGGCCCCTTGCTGAAATCCACGCCCGCGCCGAGTTCGGGGATGAGGAAGTTGAGATCGGTATACCCTTGGCCATGGCCGTGAGTGCGCATGTTGACCGCCATGCCATCGACGAAAGTGGCGAGATCGGTGCCGTGATCGAGATTGAAACCGCGCAGCAGATATTGGGTCGCCTTGCCCTCACCCGAATGCGAGGTGACGGTGAGGCCCGGGATGGTTTCAAGCAATTGCCCGACGCGATAGACCGGGCGCTGCTGCAGTTCCTGCCGGGTTATCGACCCCTGGCTCGAGGTGTCGGCCTTGCCCAGCAAATCGACGACCGACGCGGTGACGACGATTTCCGGCGCGGCGGCCTCGTGATCGCGCGCGACCTCTTCCTCCGCGAGCGCCGGGCCCGCAATACTTACGAGTATTGCCGAGGCAGCATGGACACAGTGACGAGTATGACACATCTTAAATGCTTCCTGTCAACGGCCTTCGGCCCCCAGTCCTGCGGCAGCATGCCAATCGGGGGGATCCGTCTGCTCGTCTCGTCGTGGCGGGGTTTGTCTTGCGTATTCCGATGACAAGTCGCCCGACCGCAGCAAAAACCAAGTTCTGGTGGAGTACTCGTTCCCGGTCAGCCTGCGACGCGATTTTCGATCGCTCCGATACCATCGACTTCGCAGCGGACGACATCGCCGGGCTGAAGGAAGACGGGCGGATCCATCCCGACGCCGACGCCTTCGGGCGTCCCGGTCGCAATCAAATCGCCGGTTTCGAGGGTGAAGGCGGTCGAGAGATAGGCAATCTGCTGCCACAGATTGTGGATCATGCCCGCCGTGGTATTCGACTGTCGCAGGCTGCCGTTAACGTAGCAGCGAAGTGCCAGTGCGTGCGGATCGGGAACCTCGTCGGCGGTGACGATCCAGGGGCCGATTGGGCCATGGGTGTCGAACGACTTGCCCATTGTAAAGGTCGGCGTGTGGAACTGCCAGTCGCGCGCCGAGACGTCGTTGGCGACGAAATAGCCGAAGACATGGGCGGGCGCATCGGCCTCTGTCACAGCCTTGGCCGGGCGACCGATGACTGCGCCCAGTTCGACCTCGTAGTCCAGCTTTTCAGTGACGCCGGGTTCTATGGTGTCATAGGGGCCGGTGATGCACGTCGTTTGCTTGTTGAACCAGGTCTGGTGCTTGGCGCGGGCGACACCGAGCTTGTCGGCCTCTTCGACGTGCTTGGCATAATTCATGCCGATCGCGAGATATTTGCCGGGGCGTTCGATCGGTGCGAGCAGGCGGACGTCGGCTAGCCGGTGCGCGGGTGCCGCGCGTTCGATCAGTGCAGCGACTTGGGCCAGGTCGTCTGCGCTCGCCCCCGCCATGGCGATGATGGTCGGGAAGCGGCAGCCAGCTGACGCCAGATCGA
>JBBQVA010000004.1:0-122556 GCA_038211945.1 Sphingomonadales bacterium | reverse complement strand
GGGAAAAGCCTTACTTCCACCCATCCTTCAACATGGGCGAAACCTCTTCGCCCATCTTTTCCAGCACCTCCACGATGCGCGCCCGCCCGGCATCGTGTTCCGCCCAGAACATCGGCCCGCCGCGATACACCGGCCAGCCATAGCCGTTGATCCACACGATATCGATGTCGCTGGCGCGCTGTGCCTTGCCTTCGGCCAGGATGCGCGCGCCTTCGTTCACCATCGGGAACAGGCAGCGCTCCAGGATTTCCTGATCGTCGATCTGGCGGCGGTTGATGCCCTTTTCGGATGCATAGGCATCGATGATCGCCAGTGCGTCCGGGTTGGGCGTGCGGTTGCGGTTTTCGTCGTAGGTGTAGAAACCCTTGCCGTTCTTCTGCCCGCGCAGGCCGGCTTCGCACAGGCGGTCGCGCACGGTTTCGCCCCGCGAATTCTCGGCATTCCAGCCGATGTCGAGCCCGGCCAGATCGCTCATCTGGAACGGCCCCATCGGGAAGCCGAAATCGGTCATCACCCGGTCGACATCGGCGGGGGCCGCGCCCTCCAGGATCAGCTTGCCCGCCTGTTCCTGCCGCGCGCCGAGCATGCGGTTGCCGATAAAGCCGTGGCAGACCCCCGAGACCACGGCGATCTTGCCGACCTGCTTGCCGACCGCCATCGCCGTCGCCAGCAACTGCGGCGACGTCTTGGCCCCGCGCACAACCTCCAGCAGCCGCATGACGTTGGCGGGCGAGAAGAAATGCATGCCCAGCACGCTTTCCGGGCGCGAAGTCGCGGCGGCAATCTCGTCGACGTTGAGGTACGAGGTGTTCGACGCAAGGATTGCGCCGGGCTTGGAGATGCGGTCGAGCTTGCCGAAAATCTCCTTCTTGATGTCCATGTTCTCGAACACCGCCTCGATGATCAGGTCGCAGTCCTTCAGCGCCTCCAGTTCCAGCGACGGTGTCAACCGCCCCATCCGCGCCTCGACCTCGGCCATCGGGAAGCGGCCCTTTTTGGCGCTGTTCTCGTAATTCTTGCGCATGACGCCGGTGCCGCGATCGAGCGCCTCCTGCTTCATTTCGACCATCGTCACCGGGATGCCCGCCGACAGGAAGTTCATGGCAATGCCGCCACCCATCGTCCCCGCGCCGATGATGCCGACCGATTTGACCGGCAGCGGCTGCATGTCGGCGGGCAGGCCGTCGATCTTGGCGGCCTGGCGTTCGGCGAAAAACACATATTGCTGGGCGCGCGCCTGCAGGCCGGTGAAGAGTTTGACGAATTCGGCGCGTTCGACCTGCATACCCTCGTCGAACGGCAGCGCGACGGCGGCTTCGATGCATTTGATATTGGCTTCGGGGGCGTCGAAGCCCTTGAAGGCGCGGGCGTTGGCGCGGCGATAATCGGCGAACATCGGCGCCAGTGACGCAGCGTCGCCGCCGAGTTTCGACTGGTCGTCGCGGACCTTTTTCAGCGGGCGGTGTTCGGCGACGACACGTTGCGCAAACGCCACCGCCCCGGCGGTCAGGTCACCCTCAACAATTTCCTCGATCAACCCGGCGGCCAGTGCCTCCTGCGCGTTCATCCGCTTGGCCGTGGTGACCATCTCCAGCGCCTTGGCGGCACCGACGACGCGGGGCAGACGCTGCGTGCCGCCTGCACCCGGCAACAGGCCGAGCTTGACCTCCGGCAGGCCGAACTGCGCCTTGGCGTCCGATACGCGGTAGTGGCAGGTCAGCGCCGTCTCCAGCCCTCCGCCGAGCGTTGTGCCGTGCAGCGCGGCGACGACCGGCACGGCGCAGTTTTCGATGGATTCCTGCATCTTGGGCAGCGGCACGCCGCTCGGGGCCTTCGAAAATTCGCTGATGTCGGCTCCGGCGATGAAGGTCCGCCCGGCACAAGCCAGCACGACAGCCTTCACACCGGCGTCGGCGGCGATGGCGGCAAAGGCGTCGGCGATGCCGGTGCGGACATCGGCGGACAGCGCGTTGACCGGCGGCGAGTTGACGGTGACGATGGCGATGTCGCCCTGCTTCGACAGGTCGACGACGGTATTGATGGCGGTCATTTGCGTTCCCCAAAGATTTGCGTGACCGTAGCGCCGCGATGCCGCGCTAGGCAATGTCCGGCGAACTGCCTACACCGCAGCGCAACATGCACGACCGCCTGCCCGACACGCTGCCGCATCCGACGCGCGGCGACATCCTGCTGCTCGGCGCGCTGACGGCGTTCGGCGCGATTACGATCGATCTGTATCTGCCGACGCTGCCGCTGATCGGGGCAAGCCTCGCCGCGCCACCCGCGCGGGTCCAGCTGACGCTGACCGGCTTTTTCATCGGCATGGCGGTCGGGCAGCTGTTCTATGGCCCCGCCAGCGACCGCTGGGGCCGGCGTCCGGCGATCCTGACCGGCTGCGTCATCTATGTCCTTGCGTCGCTGGGCTGCGCGGTGGCCCCGTCGATCGACTGGCTGATCGCCGGGCGGTTTGCCCAGGCGCTGGGGGCGTGTGCCGGCATGGTCTGTGCCCGCGCCGTCGTCCGCGACCGCTTCGACCACCGTGATTCGGCGCGCATTTTCTCGCTGTTGGTGCTGGTGCTGGCGGTCGCGCCCATGGTCGCGCCCACTGTTGGCGGCTGGCTGGCGCGCGCGGTGTCCTGGCGCGCGATCTTCTTTGTGCTGGCCGGCTTTGGCGTTTCGGTGGGGACGGCTGTGCTGCTGCGCCTGCGCGAAAGCCGTTCGGAGGAGACGGCCCGCACCGCGCGCAGTGAAAGTGTGCTGGCGGGCTATGTCGATCTGCTGCGCCATCGGCGGCTGTTGGGCTATCTGATGGTCGGGGCGCTCAATGGGGCAACGCTGTTCACCTATATCAGCGGCGCGCCCGATCTGGTGATCACTGTCTGGGGTTTCAGCAGCGGCGAATTTGGCGCGGTGTTTACGTTTATCGCTGTCGGCGTCATCGGATCGAGCCAGGTCAACCGCCAGCTGCTGCTGCGCTTTTCGCCCGATCGCATCCTGGCGGTGGCCAGCGTCGGCGCCATCGTCTGTGGCGCGCTGCTGCTGGCTGTGGCGCTGCTGGGGGCGTCGAAATGGCTGGTGCTGGCGATGCTGTTTGCGACGCTGACCGGCAATGGCTTTATCGCTGCCAATGCGCTGGCGGGGGCGTTGAACGTCGACCCGCTGCGCGCCGGGGCGACATCGGGGCTGTTCGGTGCGTTGAACTTTGCGGTCGGCGCGGCTGCATCGGGGACGGCGGCGGCGTTTCATGACGGGACGCCCAGACCGATGGCGGCGGTGATGTGCGCGGCGCTGGTGCTGGCGGCGACGAGCTATTTCGCTTTGGCCCGGCCGCGCGGCAGCGACGCGTGAACCCGACGCTCGGCTGGCGACCGATGCTGCTCGGGCTGGCGGTGGTCGCCGTCTGGGGCACGAATTTCGTTGTCATCAAGCTGGCGCTGCACAGCCTGCCGCCGCTGCTGTTCGCCGCCTTGCGCTTCACGCTGGCGAGCGTCCCGGTGCTGTTCCTGCCGCGCCCCAAGGTGCCGCTGCGCGATCTGGCGGTGTACGGGATCCTGATCGGCGTCGGCCAATTCGGGCTGTTGTTCATCGCCATCGACGGGCTGATCGCGCCGGGCCTCGCGTCGCTGCTGATGCAGTTGCAGGTGTTCTTCACCATCGGCCTGGCCATGGTCGGCGGCGGGGAGCGGCTGACGCGACTGCAGATGTTTGCGCTGGCGCTGGCGGTGGCGGGCGTCGCGGTCATCCTGTTTCACACCGATGGCACGACGACGGCGGGCGGCATCGCGCTGTGCTTTGGGGCATCGCTCAGCTGGGGGGCGGGCAACATCGTCCAGCGCCGTGCGGGGCGGATCGACATGCTGGCGTTCGTCGTCTGGGCGAGCCTGTTTTCGGTGCCGCCGCTGTTCGTGCTGGCGGCGGTGTTCGAAGGGCCGCACGCCGTCGCCGCCGGGATCGAGGGGGCGACGCTGGTGACGTGGGCCGCTGTCGCCTGGCAGGCGGTCGGCAACACGATGTTCGGTTACGGCGCCTGGGGCTGGCTGCTGGCGCGCTATCCCGCCGCCACCGTTGCACCGCTGTCGCTGCTGGTGCCCGTGTTCGGCATGGGAGCCGCCGCATGGTGGCTCGGCGAGCCGCTGCCGGCGTGGAAGCTGGCAGCAGCGGCGCTGATCGTCGGCGGGCTGGCGGTCAACATCGCCGGGCCAAGGCTGTTGCGGCGGAGTAGCGTTACGCCGTCGGCCTGACCGCAATATCACCGCTCAGGCTGAGCTTGTCGAAGCCGAATCCGCGCGGAACCCGGCTTCGACAAGCTCAGCCTGAGCGGAGTTTTATGCCTCTGGCTTCTTCAGCGTGAAGTTGTACGGCACGCCGCCCTTGGCCAGCGCCGCTTGCCACGCCGGGCGCGCCTGCAGCCGCTCCACGTAACCGCGCAGATTGGGGAAATGCTTGTCCAGCCCCTGCGCCACGGCGATTTCGGCGACGAAGCTCATCATCACATCGGCCCCGGTCAGCGCGTTGCCGACCAGCCAGTCGTTGCTGCCCAGCTGGCTCGAGAAGAACGCCACATGGCTGCCGATCTGTTCCTGGATACGAGGTTGCAGCGGCGCGGCAGCATCGCCGAGCCGCCCGGTGTAGAGCGCCAGCATGAACGGCAGCATCGCCGACCCTTCGGCAAAATGCAGCCATTCGAGATAGACTTCATTCTCGCGGCTGCCGGGCGCGGGCATGAACCGCCCGCCGCCGTGTTTGCGGATCAGATAATCGACGATCGCCCCCGATTCGATGATCTTCAGGTCGCCGTCCTCGATCACTGGCGACTTGCCGAGCACATGGACCGCCTTCAATTCGGGCGGCGCGAGGTTGGTGGCTGCGTCGCGGGCGTAATGCTTGACCTCGAAGGGCACGCCGAGCTCTTCGAGCAACCAGAGGATGCGCTGCGACCGGCTGTTGTTGAGATGGTGGAGGGTAATCATCGCGCAATCGCTCCTGATTTGTTGCCCCTATGTGACGGCGCGGCTAACAACGCCCGCGACGACGCAAGGGGATGCGCTGCCCATGAAGATTCTCGCCGGAAACGGCAACCCGGCGCTGGCCCAGGACATCGCCGCCTATCTCGACATGAAGCTGACCTCGGCGAGCGTGCGGCGATTTGCCGACGAGGAGATCTTCGTCGAAATCCATGAAAATGTGCGCGGCGAGGATGTCTTCGTCGTCCAGTCGACCTCGGCCCCTGCCAACGACAATCTGATGGAGCTGCTGATCTGCATCGACGCGCTGCGCCGGTCGTCGGCCAGGCGGATCACCGCCGTCGTGCCCTATTTCGGCTATGCAAGGCAGGACCGGAAGTCCGGGTCGCGCACGCCGATTTCGGCCAAGCTGGTCGCCAATCTGATTACCGTGGCGGGGGCGGACCGGGTGCTGTCGGTCGATCTTCACGCCGGGCAGATCCAGGGTTTCTTCGATATTCCGACCGATAATCTGTTCGGCGCGCCGGTGATCGCGGCGGATATCGAGGCGCGGATGGGCAAGCAGGCGATCACCATCGTTTCCCCCGACGTCGGCGGCGTCGTGCGGGCGCGGGCGCTGGCCAAACGGCTCGGCAACGCCCCGCTCGCCATCGTCGACAAGCGGCGCGAAAAGGCCGGTGAATCAGAGGTGATGAACATCATCGGCGACGTCGCCGGGCGGCGCTGCGTGATGGTCGACGACATCGTCGATTCGGCGGGCACACTCTGCAACGCCGCCGCCGCGCTGATCGAGGCCGGTGCCACCGGCGTCAGCGCTTATGTCACCCACGGCGTGCTGTCGGGCGGCGCGGTGGCGCGCGTCGACGGCTCGGCACTGACCGAACTGGTGGTAACCGACTCCATCGCCGCGCTGGAGGCGGTCAAAGCCGCCAAGAAAATCCGCCGCATCACGATTGCGCCTTTGCTGGCCGAGGCGATGCGGCGGACGAGCGAGGAAAGTTCGGTCAGTTCGCTGTTCGATTGACGCCGGGCGCGAATCGCATTCGGCGGAAAAGCGCCCGAAGGAGAGGAAAGAGAGGATACCGTAGCGCCTGTACCTTCTCCCGCGTGATGCTGCATGCGTCGGGGGCGATAGACAGGGCACACAGCGATCATCGGACTAGCATATCGCCATATAGGTTATTTGTCAAGAGAGTTGAGGGCCAAGCCTGGTTGACCGTCCTTGACCGGATCGGCGGCGACCGGGTGCACCGATCGCCGCCCACCCCGGCAGATCAGGCAGCCACAACCGTCGCGGCGCGCCGACGCATCATCGCGCCCAGCAGGCCGAAGCCGCCCATCATCAACGCCCAGCTGGCTGGTTCGGGGATCGCGGCAATGCCGGGGCCATCGAATTTCCCCAGGAAGACGAAGTCCGATTCTCCAGGTGCCACCAGATAAACAAAGTCGGTGCGAAGCGGGGTACCGATCGCCGCCGGGATTGTCGGATCACCATCGACCAGCGTGTATTTCACAAACTGACCGATGCCAGCGTGATCGAACGGCGAACCGCCGATGCCGAACAGCGAGTCGATGCCGAGGAAACGGCCACGGTAGAAAATCGCCGTTGGCCCGTAGTGGAAATCGAAACCCGTTGCTGCCTCACACGCAATGGGGTCGGGCGCGCAGGCGAAGTCCGACAATCCGACCGTATGCGAGCCGACCGTGAAAGTGACGCTGTTTGCCGGATTGCCGTTGCCGAGTGCCACGCCGTTGACGTGGGGATTGGTCAGCAGCGGGTTCGGTGACGCGTTTGCACCGCGCACCAATGGGCCGACTTCGGCGTCGTCATAGGTGACTGTCAGGTCGATCGCATCGCCGATCTGAAAATCGAGCAGCGAGGTCAGGCCATCCGGATTATAGGCGAAGTCTGGTGCGAACTGGTAAAAGATCGATCCATGCCGCGTGACCGTCTGGACCGTAGTGCTGGCGCTGGTAGCCGCAAGCAGCAGTGCGCTGGCGGCGAGAATGCTTGCCTTGATGGCCATGAGAGTTTCCCTGTTGTTGGTGCCCGAAAGGTCCCGCGAGTTGCTGAACCCGGTGCAAAACTGGGGGAATCTCATGGCCCGGGATATGGTCCCGACCTGATGATTGCCTAATGAAACACCGATGATTGCGGGCAAAGACAGATTTTTGTTGGGCAATGTACCGGTGCAGGCAATAGGATCGCGACACTCAGGGGGGTGCAGTGATCGAGACAGGCCAGATCGACCTTGCCCGCGCCGCGCCGTTCCGGCTGGGGCCGATCAAGGTCGAGCCCGCGTTGCGGCAAGTCTCGACGACGACGGTTAGCGCCGAAACGCTCGAACCGCGTGTCATGCAGGTATTGGTCGTGCTGGCGGCGGCAAGCGGTGACATCGTCAGCCGCGACGAACTGATCCGCCAATGCTGGGAAGGCCGCATTGTTGGCGAGGATGCCATCAACCGCGTCATTTCCCGGCTGCGACGGCTGGCGGACGAACGCGGCAACGGCAGCTTCCGCATCGAGACGATCGCCAAGGTCGGCTACCGGCTGATCGGGCCGGTGTCGCAGGTGGAAAGCGCAGCACCACGACGCGTGGCCATGCTGGAGCCAACCGCCAACCCTGCCGCTACTCCGGCGCGTCGGCCATCGCGCTCGGTAGGGCTGGCGGGAAGCGGCGCTGCGCTCGCGATTGTCGCGGGACTAGCCTTCGTGCTGTGGCCTCGACACGTCGAACCCCCCGACCCAGCCGTGATTTTGGAAACGTTCACAGTATCGGGCTCGGGCCTGCCCGCGACCTATGCCGCCGATCTGCGCAACGAGATCGTTGCCAACCGGACCCGAACCAGCCCGATCATCGAAGTCCTCGACGGCGACCCTTCCCGCCACCCGAATGCGTTTCGCTTGAGCGGGCGCGTGCGCACCGTCGACGGCACGCTGCAGGTGTTCCCGGCAATGTACGCACCCGGTTCGGACGTGCCGATCTGGACCCCTAAATACGAGCTCGCAATCGCGGAATCGGGCAAGCCACAGGTCGGCCAGCGACTGATGAGTACGATGGCTTGCATCGTCGAAGGCGCGACGGACGCGCCGGGTGGGATGGCGCGCGCCGCGATGGAACCCTTTGCGGACTATTGCGACGCGAACAACAGCGATAGTTTCGACACGACCCGCATGCTCGACGGCCTCCGCAAGACTGTCGCCGCCGATCCGCATTCCGCTCTTGGCTGGGCGGCGATCGCCGTGTTCCTGGGCCCGAAGGCATGGCAAGCGCCTTCGGCCGAAGCCGCTCAAATTCGCGCCGAGGGGCAGCGGGCGGCGAGCACTGCTTTACGTCTCGATCCTGCGAATGCCGTCGCCTTTCAGGCGCTGGCGCTGCTGACAACGCCCACCGACTTTCTCGACCGCGACGCCGCTTTCAAGAAAGCAATCGGGATCAAGCCCGACAAGGTCAGCCAACCCATTCTGAGCTACGGCAACTTTCTGACGACCGTCGGCCGTGTGCAAGATACCATCCTCGCCGACCGCCGATCGCTGCAACTTCAGCCCCTTCAATTCATCGGCCAGGGCTTGCTGGTCGAAGCTCTGGCGACTTCCGGCGAGAATGGAAAGGCGCAGCGCGTACTGGACAATCTCGATCCGCAACTCTCCGATCATGACCAGGCCAATGGACTGCGGCTCGACATCGCTCTGTGGACTCACGATTGGGGCCGCGCGCGAGTTGCCCTTGCAGCGCTGCCGGACAACCCAGCGACGCGCGCGATGCGTCCGCTGATCGACGCGCTGGCCGGTGGGGACAAGGCGCGGATCGCTGCGGCAGGCGCGCCGTTCGTCACGCTGGCAACCGATCCCGCACCCATCAACGGACTGACGATTACCGCATTGGCGCTGAGCGGGCATGATGCGCAGGCGGTCGCTGCCGTCGAGCGCTTCTTCCATGAACGCGGCCCATTTGCGCTGCGCTATCTGTACCAGCCGCCGTTCGCGCATATCCGGACCACCCCCGAATTCGCCGCACTGGCCGAGCGGCTGCGCCTCATCGATTATTGGCGCAAGTCAGGCCACGTGCCCGACTTCTGCAGGTCGGCGGACGCCCCTAAGCTGTGTACGACGCTAAAATAGGTGCCAACAAACGACCGCTTTCAAGCTGCCGAGGTGATGACACGAATGGGTCGACAGCCGCCCGCCAACCCTCACCCCGCCCGCACCAGCGTCCCCACCCCGCGCCGGGTGAACATCTCGAGCAGCATGACATGGCCGATCCGGCCATCCAGGATCACCGCCGCGTCGACGCCGCCGGTTACTGCCGCCACGCACGTCTCGATCTTGGGGATCATGCCGCCCGAAATCGTGCCGTCGGCGACGAGTTCGGCGATGTGCGCCGGGGTCAGGTCGGTCTGCACCTTGCCGTCCTTGCCGAGCACGCCCGCGACGTCGGTCAGCAGGAACAGCCGTGACGCCCCCAGCGCCGCCGCAATCGCCCCCGCCATGGTATCGGCGTTGATGTTATAGGTGTGGCCGTCGGCCCCCACCGCCACCGGCGCGATCACCGGCACGATCCCCGCCGCCGTCAGTACGTCGATGATCGTCCGGTCGACATGTTCGGGCTCGCCGACGAAACCCAGGTCGACCGCCGCCTCGATGTTGCTGCCGGGGTCGCGCACCGTGCGCTCGACCTTCTTGGCGCGGACCAGCCCGGCGTCCTTGCCCGAAATCCCTGCGGCCTTGCCGCCGGCCTTTTCGATCCAGGCGACGAGTTCCTTGTTGATCGATCCCGACAGCACCATCTCGGCGACCTCGGCGGTGGCGGCATCGGTGACGCGCAGGCCGTCGACGAACTGCGACGTCATCCCCAGCCGCTTGAGCATCGCGCCGATTTGCGGCCCGCCGCCGTGGACGACGACCGGATTGATGCCGACCGCCTTCAGCAGCACGATATCCTCGGCAAAGTCGCGGGCCAGTTCAGGGTCGCCCATGGCGTGCCCGCCGTATTTCACGACAAAGGTCTTGCCCGCATAGCGTTGCAGATACGGCAGTGCCTCGATCAGCGTCTCGGTCTTGACGAGTACGGCGGGGTCGGGAGCGTGGATATCGGCCATGGCGTTGCGCTATAGGGTCGGCGGTGCAGCGGGGGAAGCGCGGTGACCACAGGTTATTCGGGTACGCCGCTCAGGAAGAAGCTTGGCGTTACGGTCGATCAGGCGATTTGGCGGTTGGCGATGCCCGACGCCGTCGCTGCCGAGATCGACGGCGATGCGCCGCCGCGCCTGTTGGCCGAACCGGTCGCGCGGCTGGCGATGGCGCACATCTTCACTGCCAGCCGCGCCGAACTGGCAGCAACGCTGACGCGCCTGCGGCCGCTGCTCGCGCCAACCGGAATGGTCTGGGTGTCATGGCCCAAGAAAGCAGCAAAGGTTCCCACCGACATCACCGAGGATGTCATCCGCGCCGTCGCCCTGCCGATGGGCTATGTCGATGTGAAGGTTTGCGCGGTCGACGCGGTCTGGTCGGGGCTGAAGCTGGTCATCCGGGTCAGCGAACGCTGAAAAATAGCCCTTGCGGTTGACGCTGCGTCATCGGTTACGACTCGGGTCATGGACGAACTTTCGATCACCGAGGTCTGCCGACGCACCGGGCTTTCCAGCCGCACCTTGCGGTTCTGGGAAACGCGCGGGCTGTTGGGCAGCAACCGCACCGCCGCTGGGCTACGCCGCTATGGTCCCGCCGAACTGGCGCGGCTGCATCAGGTGGCGACGCTCAAACGCGCCGGGTTCAGCCTGGCGCAGATCGGCGGGTTGCTGGGGCCGCGCAGCCTCGATCTGGCCCGGCTGATCGACGCCCAGCTCGATACGCTCGATGTCGAGCGCGACCGCATCGAAGAGGCGCGGGCGGCACTGCTGGCGGCGCGGGCGCGGCTGGCGGCGGGGCGCGCGCTCGATATCGACACCTTCTGCACCCTCATTCGCCAAGGAGAGACCGTGATGACCGACCATGCCCAATGGAAGAAAGTCGCCGACCGCTATTTCAGCGAGGACGATCAGGCGCGCTGGGCCGAGAAGATGGCGGCGATGCCGACCGATTTCGACCCGCAGGACTATCAGGCGAAATGGACCGACCTGGGGGCGCGGATCGCCGCCGATCTGCCGATGGACCCGACGTCGGCCAAGGCGCGCGCCTATTTATCAGAATGGAATGTGCTGCTGATGCCGTTCAACATGGCCGCCGACGCCCGCATGCAGACCGAAACGGTCTCGCTCTATGACAATATCGACGAGTGGAAGGGCGACGTCGAACCGCCATTTTCCAGCGCAGTCTGGCAGTTCATAAAGGCGTCAGCGGCTGCGCGCTGACCCGTCTGCGCCTTTGGTTCCCCACAATGTGTTGCGCTGCGGCAACATACAGGTTCATTCACCGCTTGCACGGACACATTCACGTGGGTTAGACATTGTGCCTGCGCTACCAAAGAATTTGCACTGAAAGGGGACTAAAATGCGGAAATATGCTGTGGCGGCCGCGCTTGCCACGACCGCTCTGGCCGCGCCTGCACTCGCTCATGACCATGCCTGGTACATCGGCGTTGAAGCTGGCGCGACGCTGAAGGAAAATCAGAAGTTCGATATCCGCAATGCTGCTGGTGTCGTTACACAGGACAATCTCAAGATTCGCGACGAGATCGGCTATGATGCCGGCGGCCTTATCGGTTATGATTTTGGTGGTTTCCGCACCGAAGCCGAGGTTTTTTATCAGGACAATAACCTCGACAACATCAACGTCGTAACGGCGACACCGCCGCTGCGTCAGTTCAACAGCACCTATGCGCCGATCCAGTCGGGCAACTTCTCGGGTGCCGACGGTAACGTCCGTATTCTGGCGTTCATGGCCAACGGCCTGTTCGATTTCGGCGGCAAGGATCGTGAACTCGGCGGTTACATCGGCGGTGGTGCCGGTGTGGCGCGGGTCAAACTCGCCAAGCTGCAGTTCATCAAATATGGTGCTGCCTTCCTCGACGACAGCGACACCGGCTTCGCCTGGCAGATCCTCGCCGGCATCTACAAGCCGATCACCAAGCACGTCGATCTGGGCCTGAAGTACCGT
Source organism: Sphingomonadales bacterium (assembly GCA_038211945.1). GTDB lineage: Bacteria > Pseudomonadota > Alphaproteobacteria > Sphingomonadales > Sphingomonadaceae > Sandarakinorhabdus. The sequence goes on along the minus strand of JBBQVA010000004.1, from coordinate 110,496 downwards.
TTCCTCAACGTTCAGAGCGTTGATACCTACACGGTCAATGGGCTGAAGACGTCCACGCAAATCCACTCGCACAGCATGATGCTGACGTTGGCGTACAACTTCTTCACCGAAACGCCTCCGCCGCCGCCGCCGGCTCCGGTCATGGCGCCGCCACCGCCGCCAGCGCCGTTGCCGCCGTGCCCGCCTGCTGCGGTTACGCCGGGGCCGTTCCTGGTCTTCTTCGATTGGGACAAGTCGGTCATCAAGGCTGAAGCCAAGCAGATCCTCGATCGTGCGGTTGAGCAGTACAAGGCGACGGGCCAGACTTCGGTCGCGCTCGGCGGCTATACCGACACTTCGGGTACCGCTGACTATAACGTTCGCCTCGGTGCGCGTCGTGCCGATGCGGTCAAGGCCTATATGTCGGCCGCTGGTGTTCCAGACGGTGTCATCACCACCGAATCGTTCGGCGAGACCAAGCTTCTCGTCCAGACGGCCGATGGTGTCCGCGAGGCACAGAACCGCCGCGTGGAAATCACCTTCGGCGGCGCTCCGGCTCCGACCAGCTCGGGTCCTTGCACCCCGCAATAAGCTGCGGCTTATCGCGTCAACGGAAAGGGGTCGTCCTTCGGGGCGGCCCTTTTTCTTTGTGCGGAGTTGACCGCCGCGCCGGAACCATCACACTGGCCTTGTGCCGTCTCGCCCCGCCCGCCGCAGCCTGTTCGCCCGCCTGCTGGTGTTACTGATCAAGCTGATCGCCGCGGCCGTCGTTGCCAGTCTGGCGCTGGTGCTGCTGTATCGTTTCGTGCCGGTGCCGCTGACCTGGCCGATGGCACGCGATTATATTCAGGGCCGCCATGTCGAACGACAATGGGTCGCGCTGGCCGATATCAACCCCGCCGTCGCCCGCGCCGCGATTGGCGCTGAAGACGGGCGCTTCTGCGAACATCGCGGCTTCGATTTCGATGCGATGGAAGCGGCGGCAGCCAAAAACGCGGCCGGCGGCAAGCTGCGTGGTGGCTCGACGATTTCGCAACAGACCGCCAAGAACGCCTTTCTGTGGCCGGGCCGCTCCTACCTCCGCAAGGGGTTGGAGGCGTATTTTACCGTGTTGATCGAGGCGATCTGGGGCAAGCCGCGGATCATGGAAGTCTATCTCAACATCGCCGAAATGGGGCAGGGCGTGTACGGGGTAGAAGCCGCCGCCCAGCATTATTTTCACGTGCCCGCGTCGCGCCTGAACCCGCAACAGGCATCGCGAATCGCCGCGATCCTGCCACTACCGGAAAAACGCAACGCCGCTGCTCCGGGGCGCTACATCCGTCGCTACGCCAACCGCATCCAGAAGCGCATCGGCGTCGTCGAGCGTGGCGAGATCGACGGCTGTATCCGCTGACTAAATCGGCAGGTTGAACCCCGGCGGCAACTGCATCCCCGCCGTCAGCTTGCCCATCTCGTTCGATCCGGCCTGGTCGGCCTTGGTCTTGGCGTCGTTGAAGGCGGCGGTGACGAGGTCCTCGACCATTTCCTTCGAATCGGGCGACAGCAGTGACGGATCGATCGACACGCCGATGATGCGCCCGCGCGCTGACGCTCGCACTTTGACCAGCCCGCCGCCGCTGGCACCCTCGACCTCGATATGGTCGAGGCTCTCCTGCGCCCTGGCCATCTGCGCCTGCACGTCCTGCGCGGCCTTCATCAGTTCTTCGAGGCTAGGCATGGGCACTCCGTATAGTGTCTTGATGGGGGGCTTCGACGCCGATCAGTTCGGCATCGGGGAAATGATCGAACAGCGCGCTGACGATGGGATCGGCACGTGCGGCGGCGCGCCGGGCGGCGTCGCTGGCGACTTCGGCTTCGCGCAGCGTCGCCGCGCCGCCATCGGCGACCAGACGGATCTGCCATTCCGACCCCGTCCAATCGCTCAGCCGCCGCGTCAGCACTGTCGCCAGTTCGGGATCATTGCCGCCGCGTCGGGCGAGCACCATTTCCGGGGGCGCATAGCTGACCAGCCGCAACTCGTCGGACAGGATATGGGCGAGGCGAGGTTCGGTGCGGTCGCGGAACAGCGCCACCAGATCGGGATAGCTCAGCGGAAACGGCGCGCGATCTGCCCCTGCGTCGACGGGCGCCGGGACCGGTTCCCGCACTGGCGCGGCTGCTACAAGAACCGTGTGCGGCGCGGGTGCAGCGGCGGCCGGTGCCGCAGGGTCGGCCCGCCCGGTCTCGCCCGCGCTATCCTCGGTCAACCGCCGCACCAGATCGGACGGATCGGGCAGGCTGCTGGCGTGGATCAGGCGAAGCAAGGCCATTTCGGCGGCCTGCAGCGGAACGGGCGCGGCCTGCACCTCGGCCAGCCCCTTCAGCAGCAGCTGCCAGAGCCGGTGCAGCGACGCGAACGACAGGCCCGCCGCCCAATCCGCCAGCGCCGCGCGCTCCTCAGCACTCAACGCCGGATCGTCCGCCGGAGCCATCTTGGCCTTGGTGATGGCGTGGACGATATCGAGCAGCTCGCGGATCAGCATCTCCGGGTCGAGGCCCAGATCATATTGTTCGGCCAGCGACGCCAGCGCCGTCGCCGCATCCCCCGCCAGCAGCCGCGCCATCAGCGCCCGCACCGCACCGCGATCGGCAAGGCCCAGCATGTCGCGCACCACCAGCGCCGTCACCGCGCCACCCGACGACGCAATCGCCTGATCGAGCACACTGAGGCCGTCGCGCACCGACCCTTCGGCGGCCCGCGCAATCAGCGCCAGCGCCTCCGGATCGGCAGTAACGCCTTCCTTCTCAACGATATCGGCGAAATGCCTGGCCAGCGTTTCGGCGGGGACGCGGCGCAGGTCGAAGCGCTGGCAGCGGGACAGCACCGTTACCGGCACCTTCTGCACCTCGGTCGTCGCAAAGATGAATTTCACATGCGGTGGCGGCTCCTCGAGCGTCTTCAACAGCGCGTTGAAGGCGTTCTTTGACAGCATGTGGACTTCATCGACGATGTAGATTTTGAAGCGCGCCGACACGGGCGCATAACGCACCGCCTCGATGATCTCACGGACATCGTCGACCCCGGTGTTCGACGCCGCGTCCATTTCGATGACGTCCATGTGCTGCCCGGCGGCGATGGCGACGCAGGGTTCGCAGACGCCGCACGGGCTGATCGTCGGGCCGCCGGTGCCATCGGGGCCGATGCAATTGAGTGCCTTGGCAATGATTCGCGCCGTCGAGGTCTTGCCGACCCCGCGCACCCCGGTCAGCAGCCACGCCTGCGCCAGCCGGTCGCGCTTGATGGCGTTGCCCAGCGTCCGCACCATCGCCTCCTGCCCCAGCAGCGCATCGAAGCTGGCAGGCCGGTACTTGCGCGCAAGGACGCGGTAGGGTGTCGGTTCAGGGCCGAGGAGGGTGTCGGGCATTGGTGGCAGTGGTGGCGCAGCGGGGGCGGCGTTGCAAGCGGATCAGGCGCGCCGCCACGTCGTGCCGGAGGGGCCATCCTCCAGCACGATCCCGGCGGCGGCGAGTTCGTCGCGGATACGGTCGGATTCGGCGAAGTTCTTCGCGGCGCGGGCGGCGGTGCGGGCGGCGATTTGTGAGTCTACCAAAATTCCAGGTATCTGATTGATTGAACGTGAGCCGTGCCTCCACTCTCCACTCGATCGTCCCAGAAATCCAAGTAGCTTAGCGGTTTCGACAGCTTCCCAACGACGATGCAGGTCGCTCTCTTCTGATGCCATATGAAAATCTAACATCTCATTAAGTATCGCGCTGATCGAACCGACAACTGCGGGCGTATTCAAATCATCAGCGAGAAACCCCATGACGGGCTCTGAGGGATGCTCCGTTAGTTCGATCCCAGTGCCCTCTATAACACCCTTAGCTGTGTACCATCGATTCAATATCGACTTCGTTTGCCCTAAAAGCTCCTCACTCCATTCCAACGGCTGCCGGTAGTGCGCGCTCAACAGCGCCAGCCGCAGCACCTCGCCATCCCACCCAGCAGCCAGCAACTCATCCACCCCTACCACATTCCCCAGCGACTTCGACATCTTGTCGCTGCCGCCCATGCTCAGAAAGCCGTTGTGCATCCAGATATCCGCCAGCGGAGCGCCGTCATGGGCGCAGCGGGATTGCGCCAGTTCGTTCTCGTGATGGGGGAAGATCAGGTCGAGGCCGCCGCCGTGGATGCTGACCGTCGTCCCCAATTCGGCGGCGATCATCGCCGAGCATTCGATGTGCCAGCCGGGGCGGCCGCGCCCCCAGGGTGATTCCCAGCCCGGTTGCTCCGACGTTGACGGCTTCCACATGACGAAATCGCCGGGATTGCGCTTGTAGGGCGCGACCTCGACCCGCGATCCGGCGATCATCTGGTCGAGATTGCGTTTCGACAGCGCGCCATATCCGGCGTCGGCGGTCACATCGAACAGCACATGCCCTTCCGCCGCATAGGCCGCGCCCTTGGCGATCAACGTGCCGATCATCGCGACCATCGCGGGCACGTAATCCGTGGCGTGCGGCGCGAGGTCCGGCGGCTCCACCCCCAACGCTCCCATGTCGGCGAGGTAGAAATCTTCGTACCGCTTCGTGATCACGTCGATCGCCACACCCTCGTCGGCGGCTTTGGCGATGATCTTGTCGTCGATGTCGGTGATGTTGCGGGCGTAGACGACATTCTCCGGCCCATGGACGTGGCGCAGCAGCCGCCGCAGCGTGTCGAACACCACCGCCGGGCGCGCGTTGCCGATATGGGCGCGGCCATAAACCGTCGGGCCGCAGACATACATCGACACGCGCCCGTTCGCGTCGGGCGTCACCTCGCGCTTGGTGCGCGTCAGCGTGTCGTACAGGCGGACGGTCATATCGGGGTGGAAGGCGACGCCTTCTCCTGCCGGTCGAGCAACTGATCGAGCGCACTGCGGCTTTTGCCGTCATAGCCCTGACCCTTGGGCCCAGCCTTGTCCGGCCCAGCCTTGTCCGGCCCAGCCTTGTCCGGCAGAGGGGCCGCGCCGTCCGGTGCCCCATGCCGCCGCGCCTCGACGAAATCGGTCAGCGCTTTGGAGACCAGCGCCAGCGTCGGTGCGGTGCGTGCCTTTGCCAGCCACTCCGGCGACGGCTTGCCGGGGTCGATCGTGTCAAAGACCATGTTGACCAGCAGGAACAGCAGCGCTGCGCCCAACACCCCCTTGGCCGCGCCGAAGCCCAGCCCCAATAGCCGGTCGATCGGGCCGATGACCGAGGCCTTGGTGCCTTTGCTCAGCGATCCACCGATCCCGCGGACGAGGATGAAGGCGGTCAGGAACAGCGCCGCAAACGCCAAAATCGCCCCGCCCGCCTCGGTGCCGGTCAGTTTTGCGGCGATGACTGTAGCCGGGGCATAGAACAGGCGGACCGCGACGATCCCGGCGATCCATGCCAACAGCGAGACGACCTCTCCGACAAAGCCTCGCGCCAGCCCGCCAAACGCGCCTAGCACGACAAGGATCAACACGACGACGTCGAAGGCGGTGAGTGCGGCCATGGCAGGGCATTACGGTGGCGGGAGGGGCGGGGGCAAGCCCGCCGTATAAACTACCGCTCAGGCTGAGCCTGTCGAAGCCGGGTCGCGCAGTGCTGGGTGAAACGGCTTCGACAGGCTCAGCCTGAGCGGGCTGGGGATTCTGCAACGCAGCGACGAGGCAGAAATCGTTAAGCAACCATCCCCTGCCCCACCCGTTGCCCTGCCATGACGACCTTCATGTTCGCGACGGGTATCGAAAACAGCTACCCCAAGGTCAACGGTCGCCGCGTCGACGAGATGGACCGCTGCGGCCATTATAAATATTGGCAACAGGATTTCGCGCTGACCAAGGCGCTCGGCATCGATTTCCTGCGCTATGGCCCGCCGATCCACACGACCTGGCTGGGCGTCGGCAAATATGACTGGAGCTTCGCCGATCAGGCGTTTGCCGAGCTTTACAAGCTCAACATCGTGCCGATCGTCGACCTGTGCCACTTCGGCGTGCCCGACTGGATCGGCGACTTCCAGAACCCCGATTTCTGCCATTTGTTCGCGCGCTACGCCTGCGACTTTGCCGCGCGCTTCCCCTGGGTGCAGCTCTACACCCCGGTCAACGAGATGTTCATTTGCGCGCTGTTCTCCGCCAAATACGGCTGGTGGAACGAGCAATTGCAAAGCGACCGAGCCTTCGTCACGGCGCTGAAGAACATCGTCAAAGCCAATGTGCTCGCCATGAACGGCATCCTCGACGCCCGCCCCGACGCGATCTTTATCCAGTCCGAATCGTCGGAATATTTCCACGCCGAGGGACCACCCGCCATCGGCCAGGCCGAAGTCTGGAACCAGCTGCGCTTCCTCAGCCTCGATCTGAACTATGGCCGCCGCATCGAATCGGAGATGTACGAATATTGCTTCGACAACGGCATGACGCGCGACGAGTATCATTTCTTCCTCAACATGCGGCTGAAGCAGCACTGCATCATGGGGAACGACTATTACCTGACCAACGAACACCGGGTGATGATGGACGGCAGCTCCAAGCCATCGGGCGAAGTGTTCGGCTACGACGGCATCACCTGGCAATATTACGACCGGTACCGGTTGCCGGTCATGCACACCGAAACCAATCTTGCCGATTACGGCGACGGGCAGGCGTCGGTCGACTGGTTGTGGAAGCAATGGGCCTGCGTGCTGCGGGTGCGCAACGACGGCATCCCGATCACCGGCTTCACCTGGTATTCGCTGACCCATCAGATCGACTGGGACATCGCGCTGCGGGAGGAAAAGGGCACGGTCAATCCGCTCGGGCTCTACGATCTTGATCGCAAGATCACGCCTGTCGGCAAGGCCTACAAACAGCTGATCTGCGATTGGGCGACGGTGCTGCCAACGCAGAGTGTTTGCCTGATCGTGCCGGTCGTCTATCCGCAGGAATATAACGACGGCTGGGCGGTGCGGCGGCGTGAGGATGCGGCGCGCTTCCGCAACCGGCGCCCTGCAACAATGCCCGATGAAGGGGGTCATACATGATTCGGTTTGCCGGCAAGGTCGCGATTGTCACCGGGGGCGCATCGGGGATCGGGCTCGCGACAGCGCACCGGCTCGCTAGCGAAGGCGCGCGGGTGGTCATCGCCGGGCGCGGGCAGGACAAGGTCGAGGCGGCGGCGGCAGAGGTCGGCGGCGGCGCCATCGGTCTGCACTGCGACGTCAGCGACGAGACGCAGGTGGCGGCGTGCGTGGCGACGACGGTGGCGCAGGCCGGTCGGCTCGATGTCATCGTCAACAATGCCGGCATGATGATCTTCAAGCCGCTTGTCGAAACGACCCATGACGACTGGCTGCAGGTGTTTGGCGTCGATTTGTTCGGTGCGGTGCATTTCCTCCGCCACGGCCTGCCGGTGATGACGCGCGGCGGATCGGTGGTGAACGTGACGAGCATCCACGGCCATATGACTTCGCCGCTCGTCGGCACTTATGCGGCGGCCAAGGCGGCGGTCGAAAGCCTGACGCGGACGGCGAGTATCGAGGCCAAGCCGATGGGCATCCGTGTCAACTGCGTCGCGCCGGGCGCGGTGGAGACCAAGATGCTCTACGAAAATCCCAATGTGAAATCGGGGGCGGAGAAGATTGACCCCGCCGATATCGGCACGCCGGAACAGCTGGCGGCGGCGATTGCGTTTTTGGCGTCGGACGACGCGGCGTTCGTGACGGGGACGGTGCTGCAGGCGGATGGGGGGAGGAGCGGCAAGCTATAGCCCATCTTGATCCTCCCCCGAAGACGGGGAGGATCACTCTTAACATCCGCCACCGCCGCGCCTATGGACGGGATAACGCTCAAGGGGTCGGTTACGATGGCAAGCATTCTCGGTAATCTCAATCGCGCGCTGCTGCTGGGCTTTGCGCTGTTTCTGCTGGTCGCGGTCGGGCTGCATTATGCCAGCTTTGACATGGGCTATGCCAAGCCGCTGTTCCTGTTCTTCCATGTGTTGAGCGGCATCGTCTGGATCGGGCTGCTCTATTATTTCAATCTCGTGCAGATTCCGACGATGCCCAAGGTCCCTGCCGAGCTGAAGGGTGGCGTCTCCAAATACATCGCGCCCGAGGCGCTGTGGTGGTTCCGCTGGGGCGCGATCGCCACGCTGCTGACCGGCATTTGCGTCGCCGAGGCCGATCAGGCGCATTATCTGATTCCCGCACTGACCTTCCAGACCCCCTACCGCGTCATCGGCATCGGCATGTGGCTGGGCATCATCATGGCCGCCAACGTCTGGATGATCATCTGGCCGAACCAGAAAAAGGCGCTTGGCCTCGTCCCGGCTGAAGACGCCGCCAAGGCGACCGCCGCCAAGACCGCGATGCTGGGGTCGCGCACCAACTTCGTGCTGTCGCTGCCGATGCTTTATTGCATGGTCACCCAGATGTATCTGGCGCGCTGACGCGGTAGGTTATCGTCAGAGTCTGCGTTTCGCCGGGCGCGAGAATGCGGACGCCGGGGTGCGCCGGGTCGTTGAGCGCATCGGTCGGGTGGGTGACGGGTTCGACAGCGCAGATGCTGTTGTCCGCAGGTGCATAGACGACCATCCAGTCGGCGCCCGGCCCGGCGCTCATTTCCACGCGGTGATCGGGCCAGCCCAGCATCAGCCGCCCCTCGCAGCCGTGGAAGACATGGTCGGTCGTCTGGGCGCGATGCAGCCACGCCGACCAGTCATCCGACGCGACATCGACGCGGCGCAGCGGCATGATGAAGGCATCGGTGACGAACCAGCCCGCGGCTGAAGCGTGCAGCGTGGTTTCCGCCGGGTTCGGCCAATAGGGATGCAAGCCCAGCCCCGACGGCATCGGCGTGTCGCCAAGGTTGGTCACCGAAAGCTGCAGCGTGAAGCCGTCGCCGTGCATAGCGAACACCTGCCGCGCCGCAAACGGCCACGGCCATGCCCCACCGGGATAGTCATACGCCAGCCGCGCCGATGCGCCGTCCGCCGTCTCTACCCGCCACGGGGCCTGCCAGCCGAAGCCGTGGATGGCGTGGGGATGATCGCCGAAATTCAGTGGCAGTTGCACCGTCCGCCCCTCCCAGACGAAGCGGCCATGGGCGATGCGGTTGCTGAACGGCACCAGCGGGAACGCCGCCAGCCCGAGCGGATCGCCCGCCGCCAGCACCTCCGGCGTCGCCGCGCGCATCACGTCACGCCCGCGCCAGCGAAACGCCGCGATTCCGCCGCCGATCGCGGGGGCGAGGTCGAGCTCGGTGTCGCCGACAGCAAGATGGATCAGATCGGACATCGCGGCGCTTTCCATTCCGGGCGGAGTTGCCGCTATACAACGCCGCGATGCCGATGCTGCCCCCGTCCCGCGATCCGCGCCTGCTCGCCGCCGGGGCGGCGTTGGCGAAGAACGATCTCGACCGCGCCGATCCGGCGTTGCGGGCGTGGCTCAGGGATCATCCGCGCGATCCCTATGCGCTGCGGATGCTCGCCGAGCTGAACGGGCGGTTGGGGCGTTACGGTGAGGCGGAAGGGTTGCTCGAACAGGCGCTGGCGGTGGCACCAGACTTCGACATGGCGCGCTTCAACCTGGCGCTGGTCCGTCATCGCCAGTCGAAATCCGAAAGCGCACTGGCCGAGATCGAAGTGCTGCTGAAGAAACAGCCCGACAATCCGCCCTTCCTCAACCTGAAGGCGGCGGTGCTGGCCCGGCTTGGCGACTACGACGGTTCGATCGATATTTACGAGACACTACTCGCCAGGCACCCGAACAATCCGCAAGGCTGGATGAGCTTTGGCCACGCGCTGAAGACCGTCGGGCGCTCGGCGGATTGTATCGCCGCATACCGGCGGGCGGTCGAACTGCTGCCGACGCTCGGTGAAGCCTGGTGGAGCCTCGCCAATCTCAAGACCTACCGCTTCACCGTCGCAGACCGGGCCGCAATGCGCGGCGCGCTGGCGACCCCGGGCCTGCCCGACGAGGACCGGCTGCACCTGCATTTCGCGCTCGGCAAGGCGCTGGAGGACGCCGAAGACTACGCCGCCTCTGTCGCCGACTACCGCCAGGCCAACGCCATCCGCCGCAAGCAGATCAAATGGGACGGCCCAGCCAATCACGATCATGTGCTGGCCTGCGAACGGCTGCTGACGGCAGAGTTCTTCACCGCCCGCTCCGGATACGGCAGCCCCGCGCCCGACCCGATCTTCGTGGTCGGTCTGCCGCGCTCCGGATCGACGCTGATCGAACAGATCCTCGCCAGCCACAGCCAGGTCGAAGGCACGATGGAATTGCCCGATGTCGCCGCGATGGCGCGGGCACTGGCGCAGCGGCAGCCGGGGACCAAGGACGCGCGCTACCTCGATGCCATGGCGGCGCTGTCGGCGGAGGATTGCGCTGCGTTGGGGCAGGAATACCTCGATCGCACCCGCATCCAGCGCAAGACGGCGAAACCACGCTTCATCGACAAAATGCCCAACAATTTCGCCTTTACCGGGCTAATCCAGCTCATGCTGCCCAACGCCGTCATCATCGATGCCCGGCGCGGGGCGATGGCGACGTGTTTTTCGGCGTGGAAGCAGCATTTTGCGCGCGGCCAGACCTTCACCTACGACCTGGCCGAGCTCGGGGCCTATTACGCTGACTATGTGCGGCTGATGACGCATTTTGACCAAGTGCTGCCGGGCCGGCTGCTCCGCATCCAGCATGAGGAACTGGTTACCGATACCGAGACCCAAGTGCGGCGCATGCTCGCCCATTGCGCCCTCGAATTCGAACCTGCCTGCCTCGAATTTCACAAGAACGATCGTGCCGTTCGCACCGCCAGTGCCGAGCAGGTCCGCCAGCCGATGACTGCCGCCGGGCTTGATCAGTGGCGGCATTTCGCACCCTGGCTCGGTGACTTGAAAGACACACTCGAAAACCATGGTTGCGACGCAACAAAATGACGCTTGACCCCCGCCAGCGCAAATGAAACGCTGGCCGTAACAATCTAACAAGGGATGTGCGGGTGGTAACTTTATCACAAGGCTTTGCGGCACTGTCGGGCCGGGCGTTGCTGCTGGCGGCATCGGCGCTCGCGGCCGGTCCGGTTCTGGCGCAGACCCCCCCAGTCAAGACCGCTGCCGTTGCCGACGAATCCGGCCTCACTGAAATCATTGTTACCGCCGAAAAGCGTTCCGAGAGTCTGCAGAGGGTGCCAATCGCCGTTGTCGCGCTGGGCAATGAAAAGCTTCAGCAGCTGCAGGTGCAGAGCTTCAATGATTTCGCCCGCTTCCTGCCGTCGGTCAGCTTCGACAGCGCCGGGCCGGGCAGTGCCAATGTCTATTTCCGCGGCGTCGCCTCGGGCGGTGACGGCAATCACTCGGGTCCGCTGCCGTCGGTCGGTGTCTATCTCGACGAACAGCCGATCACCACCATCGGCGGCACGCTCGACCTCCATGTCTATGACATCGCGCGGGTCGAGGCGCTCGCCGGGCCACAGGGCACGCTCTATGGCGCATCGAGCCAGGCCGGAACGATCCGCTACATCACCAACAAGCCCGAACTCGGCAAGTTCAAGGCCGGTTACGATCTGCGCGCCGACAAGGTCTTCCGGGGCGGCGTCGGCGGCGTCGGCGAAGCGTTCCTCAACATCCCCGTCAGCGACAATTCGGCCCTGCGTCTGGTCGCCTGGTACGATCGCGATGCCGGTTTCATCGACAACATCCCGTCAACGCGGACCTATCCGATCAGCGGCTTCACCATCAACAACAAGGCCACTGCCAAAAAGGATTACAACACGGTCGATACTGTCGGCGGTCGCGCGCTGTACCGGGTGGAATTCGGTAATTTCACCGTCACGCCGGGCATTATGGGCCAGTCGCAGATTGCGAACGGCAATTTCTCGGAAAACCGCGCGCTCGGCGATCTTGTCACTGCGCATTATTATCCGGAACGCTTTAAGGATGATTGGTATCAGGCATCGCTGACCATCGAGGGCAAGATCAGCGATTTCGACGTGACCTATGCGGGGTCGTACCTCGAGCGCAAGGTCGACAGCCAGTCTGACTACACCGACTACACATTCTATTACGACAATTACTCGGCCTATATTACCGACAATGCCGGGCACGCGATCAACCCGTCGCAGCGCGTTATCGGCCACGACAAATTCACGAAGCTGAGTCAGGAATTCCGGATTTCGTCGCCGCAAGACAAACGTTTGCGCTTCATCGCCGGCGGGTTTTATCAGCGCCAGACCCGCGTGATCGAACAGAATTATGTCATCGACAATCTGGCCACGAGTCTGTCGGTTACCGGCCATCCGGGCAATTGGTGGCTGACGAAGCAGTACCGCATCGACCGCGATTATGCGGCGTTCGGCCAGGCGTCGCTCGACATCGTCGATGGGCTGACGCTGACCGCAGGCGGTCGCTACTATAAATTCGATAACTCGCTGATCGGCTTCTTTGGCTATGGCATCGGCAACCCGCTGGGATCGCCGGGGGAATCGCTGTGCTTTGGCCCGGCGACGGTGCCGGGATCGCCGTGCACCAACCTTGGCACCATCGGCGCCGACGGCAAGATCCACCCCAAACAGTCGAAGGGTGACGGCTTCATCCACAAGCTCAACCTGTCGTGGCAGCTCAACCCCGATATCCTGGTATACGGGACTTGGTCACGCGGCTTCCGGCCCGGCGGCATCAATCGCCGTGGCACGCTGCCGCCCTACGCCGCCGATTTCCTGACCAACTATGAAGCTGGTTTCAAGGGCAGCTTCTTCAACCGCAAGGCCCGCTTCAACGGTGCGATCTTCCAGGAGGAATGGAAGAATATCCAGCTGGCGTTCCTCGGATCGAACGGACTGACCGAAATCCAGAATGCCGGCAACGCCCGCATTCGCGGCATTGAGGGCGAGTTGACGGTGCTGCCGACGACCGGGCTGACGCTGACCGCATCCGGAACCTATACCGACGCGCATCTGGCTACCAATTACTGCAAGATCGCCAATTCGCCGGGCTGCACTTTGCCTAGTTCGCTCGGCAAGCCGAATTCAATTTTGGCACCCATCGGTCAGGCGCTGCCGGTAACGCCCGATTTCAAGGGAAATCTGATCGCGCGCTACGAATTCTCGCTGGGCAAATATGATGCCCATTTGCAGGGTGATGCGAGCTATGTCGGCTCGCGCTGGCCGGCGCTGAAGACTGCCGACCGGGCGGCGCTGGGCAAGTTGCCGGCCTATACGGTCGCGGATTTCTCGTTCGGCGTGGCGCATGGCGGCATGACGGCGGAGATTTTCCTCGACAATGCCTTCGATAGCCGGGGCAGCATCAGCCGCGGCACCCAGTGCGCCCCGACTTTGTGCGGTCCGATCGCCACGTACGATGTGGTGACGACACCGCGCACGATCGGGGTGAAGTTCGGGCAGCGGTTCTAAACGCCAAGGCTATTCCGTCCAGCCAGCGCGCGGGGGCAGAGGCTCCCGCGCCTCGGGGATCGCCGCGCGGAGCTTGCCCGCAAACGAGCGCAGGCACACTTCGCTTCGACCTAGCGGCCCCTGTTGGTACGATGACCCGCCCATACCGGCCTGCACGCGCGTGATCAGCGCGGTATCTTCGGCGTTGACCAGCCGGTTGATGCGGGCGTTGAGGTAGCGCGCCGCGTGCATCTCGCGGCGGTCATCGGGCAGACCATAACTACGATCGCGCAGCACCGATGTCGTCGCGGTCAGCGGCAGCCACTGGAAAAATCCGACCTGATCCGGGTGGAGTTCGAGCGCGAAGTTTGGCCACAGCTTGAAATAGAGCCAGCGGTTATGTGCCTGGTCGTCGAGCCCGGCGACGCGCGGCAGGTGGCGGCGGTACAGGGCTTCGCTCCAGCTGTTCGGGCGGTCGCCGATGTCGCCCCATAGCCGGTCGACATGCGGCCCCGCTTCGATCAGATAATCCTGGCCGAACAGTCGCTTCAGCCCCGGGTGGGCGATCGGAACGTGAAGCTGGTCGGAATAATTGTCGCCGATGTTCTTCCAGTTGACGGCGCGCGGGCGGAGGCCCAACCGCCCCAGCGGCTGCAGTTTCTCGAAGCGATAGGGCGTAATTTCGGCCATATGCGGGGCCATCATCGCTGCCACTGACGGCCCACCGCGATCCTCCAGCCGGATGAAGACAAAGCCCATCCAGATTTCGGTCTCGACCGTCACAAGGCCATGGGTGTCCAATCGCAGTCCCGGGTAATCGGCACGCGCCGGAACCCCGCTCAGCCGCCCGTCGAGTTCATAGGTCCAGGCGTGATAGGGGCAGACGAGCTTTTTTGCGCAGCCGCTGGCACCATCGACGATGCGCGATCCCCGGTGGCGGCAGACGTTGTGGAAGCCGCGCACCACGCCGTCATCACCGCGCACGACGATCAGCGATTCCCCCAGAAAGTCGAAGCTGTGCCAGTCGCCGATGCCCGGAATGTCGCTCAAATGGCACACGATCTGCCACGACGGCCGCAGCACCGCCGCTTTCTCGGCTTCGAAGAATTCCGGGTCGCGGTACGTCCAGCCGGGCAGGCTGAGATCGGCCTGATCATCGGCGACCGCTGCTTCGACGAGCCGAACGCTCATTTTGCGAGTTCGGTCAGCAGGATGTGCCAATGCTCCAGCGCCGGAGCGACGGCTGACGCGGGGACGCGCTCATTCAGCCCGTGGATGAAAATCTCGTCGCCGCGCATCATCAGCCCCGATACGCCGTAGCTGGGGATGCCCAGCGCCCGATATTCGACGCTGTCGCTCGCCCCGGCATCCATCCCCGGCACCATGGAGAAACCGGGGAAGCGCGCCGATACCGCCTTTTGCACGGCAGCCGTCACATCGGGGCGCAGCGGCGACGGCGGCGCATAGCCGAATGGATTGGCCTCCTTCAGCGTCATTGCCGGTTCGGCGGCGGCGCGCTCCAGGTCCTTGCGGACATCCTCGGGCGCGACGCCCGGCCAAATGCGGCAGTTGATCGTCACCGTCACCCGTTGCGGCAGCGCGTTGGGGGCATGGCCGCCGGTGATCATCGTCGGGACGCAGGTCGTGCCGATCTGGCCGATGGTCATCGGGTTGGCGCGCAACGCGGCGATGGCGGCGGCGTCCTTGGGATTGGCGGCATAGGCGGCCATGGCGGCACCCAGCGGCCCACCATGCTTTAGGCCTGACGCCTTCAGCGACGCGCGGGTGATCTCGCTGATTTCGGCGGGGAATTTATAAGCCGCCATGCGCTCGGTCGCCGCCGCCATCTGGACGATGGCGTTGGGGGTGGTCGGCAGGCTTGAATGGCCACCGGGGTTGGTGATCGTGCCTTCGAAATCGGCATAGGTCTTTTCCGCCGCCGACAGGCTGTATTCTAACGGCTTGCCATCCGCGTCGAGCAGACCACCGCCCGAATCGCCGTTGAGCATGAATTCGACGCCCGCCGCCTTGGCTTGTGTGGCTTGAATCTTGGCGGTGTCGCCATCGGTCTCCTCATCGCCGGACAGGAACAGATGGATGTCGCGCGCCGGTTTGAAACCCTCGGCTTTCAGCCGAACCAAGGTCGCAATCTCCATCGATACGTCGAACTTATCGTCGGACACGCCGCGACCGAAATAATATCCCTTGTCCTCGATAAAGGTGAAGGGGTCGCGGACCCAGTCCTTGGGGTTGGCCTCGACAACATCCATGTGCCCGGCGACGGCGATGGGGCGCTTTTTGCCGCTGCCGCGATAAACGGCGTAGAGGATGGCGGTGTTGTGGGTTTCCTCGATGGTCACGTCGCCCGGGGCGAACCCGCCTGCAACCAACACCGATTTGATATAAGCGGCATAGGCCGGGACGTTGCCCCGCCCCTTGACGGTGGCGAAGTTGACGCCGTGCGCCAGGATATCGCGCGCCTGAGCGACGTCGCCAGGGGTGGCGAATGCCGGGGCGGCGAGTGTCAGGGCGGTCGCTGCAAGAAGGAGTTTGATCATCCGCCCAGTCTAGCGCGCAGTCGCGCCAAGTGGAAATCCCGCAACGTGCGGTTCAGCCACGCATCAGTCGCCGATACCCATCGCTCACTACGGCCTCGCAGTGGCGGGCAAGCGCCTTGCGATCGGCAAAATCGCTCAGCCGCACCGCCGGGTGAAACAGGATTTCGGCGCGCACACGCCCCAGCGACATGAACGCCATCGCATGCGGAAACAGTTGCGTGTCGCCGATCCAGGCAACGTCGGGCAAGCGCTCGCGGGTTACCGGCATCCCGTTGACGCGGGTATAGGCCAGGCTGACGGGTTGGATCAGCACGTCGTCCAACCCTTCGGCGACCGCGAACAGCGAGGATTTGAAGGGTAGCACCTCGACCCCGTCGCTGTTGGTGCCTTCGGGAAACAGAATGAGATTGTCGCCCGCCGCCAGCCTCGCGGCGATGGCATTGGCCTGATCGCCGGTGGTCTGGCGGCGCTCGCGGTCGATGTAGACGGTGCGCGCCAACGTCGCCAGCCAGCCGACCATTCCCCAGCCGCTGACTTCGGACTTGGCAACAAAGGCAGCGCGCAGCCGCGCCCCCAGCACCGGAACATCGGCCCATGAAAGGTGGTTGCAAACAAACAGCACACTGCGCCGCCGCGCCGGGCGGCCATGGGTCACGATGCGGATGCCGAGCGAACGCGACAGCATCCGGTGATAGACCCCGGGGAGGCGAGCCTTGTTCGGAGCAAAGGGCCGCATCATCAGTTCGGCAGGGATGATCAGCGAGGTCGTTGCCAGCGCCCCGGCGACGCCCTTGGCGACTCCGAATCGTTGAAAGCGGGCGCTGCGACGGGCGCGGCGCAACGCGGGGGACAGTTTGACGGGAGGGACGGCGGGTTCGGCCAAGGCTATGCGCGCCGGATCATTCCGGGGCTGCGGCGACGCCGTACAGCTCCATCCGGTGATCGACGAGCCGGAAGCCCAATCGCGCGGCGATCCGCATTTGCAGCGCCTCCAGCTCGTCATCGTGAAATTCGACGACGGCGCCGGTTTCGATATCGATCAGATGGTCGTGATGTTCCTCGGGCACGGCTTCGTAGCGGGACCGGTTGCCCTGGAATTCATGGCGTTCGATGACGCCAGCTTCTTCGAACAGGCGGACGGTGCGATAGACCGTGGCGATCGAGATGCCCGGATCTATGGCAGTGGCGCGGCGGTGAAGCTCCTCGACGTCGGGATGATCCTGCGTCGCCGACAGCACGCGCGCGATGACCCGGCGCTGCTCGGTGATGCGCAGCCCCTTGCTGAGGCACAGTGCCTCGATGTCGATGGGCGCGCCCATATGCAACCGTCTCCGTCCGGCCCGACACATAGGCGGGCGGACGGAGGGCGGCAAGCAAAGGCCGGGTTACGCCACCGGGTTCTTGCGCGGGCGGCCGCGCGGGCGCGGCGCCGCCTTGGGAGGGGCAGCCTTGGCGGGGCGACCGGCGCCGGCGCGCTTGGTGCCCAGACCGATCGACTTTGCCAGCGTCCGGCGCTGCTCGGCATAGTTGGGCGCAACCATCGGATAGTCGGCCGCCAGTCCCCATTTTGCCCGATACTGGTCCGGCGTCATGCCATAGCGCGTCATCAGATGGCGCTTGAGCATTTTCAACTTTTTGCCGTCTTCAAGGCAGACGATGTAATCGGGCTTGATCGACGAACGAACAGATACCGCGGGTTCCTGCTTGGCTTCCGGAGCCGGCGCGGGCGCACCCAAAGCTGCGAGCGTGGCATAGACGCTCTGGATGACCGTCGGAACATCGTCCGGCGAAACGCTATTATTCGCGAAATGCGAGGAAACAATGTCGGCTGTAAGCGACAGCAGCTCGTTGTGAGCCGAATTATTATCGTTCATCGATGATCCTTAACTGATTGACCCTGCGGACCTCCCCGCGACGCCGTCACTACTTTATTACGGGAAATTTGCAAGTCGACGCAAAGACTCGCGTTTTATGTTGACCGGATCAGGTCGAAGCGACTGGACGCCGCATGGTGATGGCGTTGTGGCGCAAGCCATCCGGCCCGGCATAATAAGCGGGACGACGGCCGACTTCGGTAAATCCTCTTGAGCGGTACAGCGCCAGTGCGGCCTGATTCTGCTCGCGGACTTCAAGGAACATATCTTCGGCACGGCGGGCCGCTGCGTCGGCGATGGCGGCATCAATCAATCGCCCGCCGACGCCGGTGCCACGGGCCGCCGGACGCACTGCCACCAGCAGCAGTTCGACTTCGGGTCCCGCTGCCCGGCACAGGGTAAAGCCGATGCAATCGAGACCGCTCCCCTTGGCAAAACGAGCGAAACTCGTGTCGACAGCAAGCGCGCCACCAAGCTGGATTGCCGACCAGGCCTCACCAAAACGCGGGTCGAAGCTGTCGGCCATCACCGCCATCAGCGCGTCGAGATGTGCGCTGCCTGCGACGTGGATCGCCGGCGTCACAGCGGCAGCACCGCGTCGGGCTGTCGGATATACAACGGCTTTGGAGCGAGGCTGCGCAGCGCCAGCGGCAACAGTAATGCAGCCCCCACATCGGGTTCGGCAGCGACGAGGGGGTGGTGTGCAACCGCTTCGGCTGCGGTGATCACGATCGGTCCAGCCTTGAAATCGCGTGCCATGTCCTGCCGATACGACTGGCCGCGTCCGGCATCCAGCGACACCGTGACACAGGCCAGCGCCGCATCATTGGCAAAGGCGCGCGCCGCAACCAGCGCCGCAGCAGTGCAGCCATGGACGGGCACCCCCCAGGCCAAGCCGAGCGCCCGCGCTGCCGCGACGCCGATGCGCACCCCGGTAAAGCTGCCCGGGCCGATGTCGACCAGGATCGCTTCGACCCGCGCCAGCCCGGCGGCATCCATGACGCGCGCGATGGTGGTGACCAGCGCCTCGGCGTGGCCGCGGCCGATGATGTCATGGGACTGTGCTACGATTTGGCCGCCGTTGAACACCGCGACCGACAGCGCGGGGGATCCGGTCGACAGGGCGAGCAGCGTATCCCGGGTCACGAGATCGTCGCGGCATCCTCAAAGCCCAGCCGCGGACTGCGCGGAAACAGCATTTCGTCGGTGCCATGGCCGATCGAGCAGATGAAATTGGTTTCCACCTTGGTGCCAGCCCAGAATGCTGCATCGACGCCCGGCTTGTCGAACCCCGACATCGGGCCGGTATCAAGCCCCATCGCCCGCGCCGCCATGATCAGATAGCCGCCCTGCAACGATGAATTGCGGAACGCCGTCTCGCGCGCCAGTGCCTCGCTGCCGGTGAACCACGATCGTGCGTCGGCGTGTGGAAACAGTTCGGGCAGGCGTTCGTAAAACTCCATGTCCATGCCGATGATGACGGTGACCGGGGCCTGGCGAATTTTGGGGGCATTGGCTCCACTCGCCAGCGCCGCCAGTTTTTCACGGGCTTCTGGCGACCGGCAAAAGATAAAGCGCGCCGGCGATGCATTGGCCGATGTCGGGCCCATCTTCACATGATCGTAAAGCTGCCGCAGTTCCGCATCGCTGACCGGTGTGTCGGACCAGCCATTATAACTGCGCGCCGTGCCGAACAGCTGGTCCGTTGCATCGCGAGGAATTGATGACTTGGTCATGGGCAATCCTAAACGGCGCGGACTTCGCTGACTTCGGGCACGTAGTATTTAAGCAGCGATTCGATGCCCATTTTGAGTGTTGCCGTCGACGACGGACAGCCCGAACACGCGCCCTGCATCTCCAGAAACACCACGCCCTTTTCAAAGCCGCGATAGACGATGTCGCCGCCGTCGCCCGCCACCTGCGGCCGGACGCGGGTGTCGATCAGCTCGTTGATCTGGGCGACGATTTCCTCGTCTTCGGGATTGGCAGTTAAAGTCGCGGCCTTGGGGGTGAACAGCGGCGCGCCGCTGGAGAAATGGTCGACCAACACGCCGAGCACCTGGGTTTTCAAATCGGCCCACTCGGCCGAGCCTTCAGCCTTGGTGACGCTGACAAAGTCGTTGCCAAAGAAAACGCCCTGGACGTCGCCGAGTGAAAACAACGCGGCGGCGAGTGGCGATGCCTGGGCGGCCTCCGGCGTCGGAAAATCGGCGGTGCCGCCATCCGTGACGGAGCGTCCGGGGCGGAACATCAGCGTCGCGGGATTGGGGGTGCGTTCGGTTTCGATGAACATGGGACGGTTCCTTCGCCAAGCGATGTGGCGGGTTGGGGCGCTGGAATCAAGTTTGACCGGCAGTGCGCCCACGGATTCGGGATGACCGCGCCGCCGCCACCGCGTATAAGTGGCACCTGACCCGATGGAGTTGCCGCAGCCAGTGCCGAGTTTTCACGTTAAATCCTTCGGCTGCCAGATGAACGTCTATGATAGCGAACGGATGGCCGATCTGCTCGCCGCCGATGGCCATGTTGCCGCCGCCGATGCCGCCAGCGCCGATATCGTCGTGCTGAACACCTGCCACATCCGCGAGAATGCCGCCGCCAAACTGTATTCGGACGTCGGACGGCTGCGCGAGCCCCGCGCTGACGGCAGCAAGCGGCTGATCGTCGCCGCCGGCTGCGTCGCGCAGGCCGAAGGGGCGGAAATCGCCCGCCGCGCCCCCGCCGTCGATGTGATCGTCGGGCCGCAGGCGTATCATCGGCTACCGGCGCTGCTGCGCGAGGCCGCCACGGCGCGCGCTGTCGACACCGATATGCCAACGGCAACCAAATTTGCCGCGCTGCCGCCGCGCCGCCGCCAAGGCGCCAGCGCGTTTTTGACCGTGCAGGAAGGCTGTGACAAATTCTGCACCTTCTGCGTCGTGCCCTATACGCGCGGCGCCGAAGTCTCCCGCCCCGCCGCCGATATCGTCGCCGAGGCGCAAATGTTGGCGGCGAACGGCGCGGTGGAATTGACGCTGATCGGCCAGAATGTGAATGCCTATGATGGTGCCCCGGATGGTCTGGCGGGCCTGATCCGCGCGCTCGCGGCGCTGCCGGGGATCGAGCGGCTGCGCTACACCACCAGCCATCCGCGTGACATGCGGCAGGATTTGATCGACGCCCACCGCGATATTCCTGAGCTGATGCCCTATCTCCATCTGCCGGTGCAGTCGGGATCGACGCGCATCCTGAAGGCGATGAACCGCGCGCACACGGTCGAGTCCTATCTGGAAACCCTCGACCGGGTCCGGGTCGCCCGCCCCGACATCGCGCTGTCGGGTGATTTCATCGTCGGCTTTCCGGGCGAGACCGACGCGGATTTCGAAGACACGCTGCGGCTGGTCGAGCGCGTTGGTTACGCTCAAGCCTACAGCTTCAAATATTCGCCGCGGCCCGGCACCCCTGCCGCAACGATGGCCGATCAGGTGGCGGAGCCGGTCAAGGAGGAGCGGCTTGCCCGGCTGCAGGCGGCATTGGGGGTCGGCAGCCTCGCGTTCAACCGCGCCAGCGTCGGGCGGCGGACGACGATCCTGCTTGAACGCCCCGGCCGCAAGCCCGGGCAGTTGATCGGCAAGACGCCCTGGCTGCAATCGGCGGTCGTCAGTGTCCCCGGTGCCACAATCGGCGACCTGATCGCAGTGGACATCGTCGCCGGTCACGCCAACAGTGTCGAAGCGATTCCCGTCATCATCGCCACCGAAAGGGCCGCTGCCTGATGTCCAAAAAACCGTCGCGCGCACCCGGACACACCGGCGGCGGAGGCGGTAGTGGCACCACCATCCTGGGGGGCGACCGGGTCCGGCTCGAGGTCGACTTCGAAAAGCCGCAGCTGCTGGGGCCGCTGTTCGGCCAGTACGACCAGAACCTCATCGTGCTGGAGCGCGCACTCGGCGTCTATATCTCGGCGCGCGGCAACAAGGTACAGATCGAGGGCGAGGCCGAAAGCGCCGCACGCGCTCGCGATGTGCTGCAGGGGCTGTATAACCGGCTGTTTTCGGGCGGCTCGCTCGACACCGGCGATGTCGAAGGGGCGGTGGCGCTCGCATCGGATCCATCGCTCGCTGGCCTGGTCGCGGCGGAGGGCAATGCGCTCGAATCCGCCGTCATCCGCACCCGCCGCAAGACCATCGTCGCCCGGTCGCCGACGCAGGTGCGCTATATTCAGGCGCTCGGCCGCGAACAGATCATCTTCGCGCTGGGGCCTGCGGGGACCGGCAAGACCTATTTGGCGGTGGCGCAGGCGGTCAGCCAATTGGTGGCCGGGTCGGTCGACCGGCTCATCCTGTCGCGTCCGGCAGTCGAGGCCGGAGAGCGGCTCGGCTTTCTGCCCGGCGACATGAAGGACAAGGTCGATCCGTACCTGCGGCCGTTGTATGATGCGCTCTACGACATGCTGCCCGCCGAACAGGTCGAACGGCGGCTGGCATCGGGCGAGATCGAGATCGCGCCGCTGGCCTTCATGCGCGGCCGCACGCTGGCGAGTGCGTTCATCATCCTTGACGAGGCGCAGAACACCACGCCGCTGCAGATGAAGATGTTCCTGACCCGCTTTGGCGAAAAATCGCGGATGGTCGTCTGCGGCGATCCCAACCAGGTCGATCTGCCCAACCCGTCGCAATCGGGCCTCGCCGATGCGGTGCGCAAACTTGATGGCATCGAGGGCATTGCCACGCTGCGCTTCTCCTCGCGCGAAGTCGTGCGCCACCCGATCGTCGGGCGCATCGTTGATGCCTATGAAGGGCCGCCGCAGGACGGTTGATGCTGACGGTCGAAACCGAAGTCGCCGCCCCCGCCTGGCCCGCCGCCGACTGGGCGGCGCTGGCCGATGCCGCCGTTCGCGCTGCGCTCGATGAAACGCCTCATGGCGGTCTTTTGCGGTCCGGGCTGAACTGCGAGGTCTCCGTCCGGCTGACCGACGATGCCGAGGTCCGCACCCTCAACGCGCAATACCGTCACAAGGACAAGCCGACGAATGTGCTGTCCTTCCCGATGGTCGAGCCTGATCTGCTCGATGCGCTGGCCAACACCGACGACGGTGAGGCGCTGCTCGGCGACATAGTATTGGCGTGGGAGACCGTGGCGGCGGAGGCAGCCGATAAGGTTATCGATGTGCAAAACCATGCGCAGCATCTGATTGTGCATGGCACGCTGCACCTGCTAGGTTTCGATCATGAGGGCGATGACGGGCAAGCTGAGGCGATGGAGGCGATGGAGATCGCCGCCTGCCGCACGCTCGGTCTCGGCGATCCCTATGCCGAACGCTAGGGGCTGAGGACCATGCCCGACCCGGACAGTAGCGGCCCCGATTTCGGCTCGCGATTCTGGCGCAATTTGAAGACGATGCTGACCGGCAGCGACGCCGAGCCGTCGCTGCGCGAAAGCCTGGAAGACGCCATCGACGAGCATGACGCCGAAAGTGGGGCGAGCGACGACCTGTCGCCGGTCGAACGCGTCATGCTGAAGAACATGCTGCACTTCGGCGAGCGCACCGCAGGCGATGTCGCCGTCCAGCGCTCCGACATCATCAGCTTCGACGTCGATCAGGGTTTTCCGGCACTGGTCACGCTGTTCAAGGAAGCCGGGCACAGCCGGATGCCGGTGTGGCGCGGCGATAGCGACACCATCCTCGGAATGGTTCACGTCAAGGACGTCTATGCCGAAATCGCGGGACTACTCGACGAGCCGCGCTCCGCCGTCCGGCTGCAGCTGCTGCCGGTCGAGCCGCTGCTACGCGAAGTATTGTTCGTCCCCGCGTCGATGCGCATCACCGACCTGCTGGCGCGGATGCGGGCGGGCAAGACCCATATGGCCATCGTCATCGATGAATATGGCGGTACCGACGGGCTGGTGACCATCGAGGACCTGGTCGAGGAAATCGTCGGCGATATCGAAGACGAGCATGACGAGACCGAGGCGGCGCTGCTACAGGAAATCGGCGGCGATTTGTGGGAGGCCGATGCGCGGCTGCCACTCGAGGAACTGGAGGAAGGCACCGGACACCGTTTCGCCGACGCCGAGGTCGGCGAGGATGTCGATACGCTGGGCGGCATGGTATTCATGCTCGCCGGTCGCGTCCCAGCTACGGGCGAATTCGTCGATCATCCGAGCGGCTGGCGCTTCGAAGTGATCGAAGGTGACCCGCGCATGGTCCGGCGGCTGCGGTTGCACCCACCGGAGCGGGCTGGGTAGGGCCCCTCCCGCGAACGGGAGGGGCGAGATGCCTATTTCAGGTGCGCGGCCAAATGCTTGTTCATTTCGAACATCGAGCAGCTGTCCTTGCCGAAGATCTTCTTCAGCGCGGGATCGGCATTGATCTGCCGACGATCCTTGGCGTCCTGCAGATTGTGCTTCTTGATGTGCTCCCAGACCTTGGAGACGACCTGACCGCGCGGCAGCGGATCCTTGCCGACGATGGCGGCGAGATCGGCCGACGGCGTCAGCGGCTTTTGCAGGGCATCCATGTTGCGGCCGGTGCCGGCGGGCTTTTTGGGTGCGGCGGCCTTTTTCGGCGCGGCGGTCTTTGTTGGTGCTGTTGCCATTCTGACTCCCCTCATTCGGTCCGGGTCGCGCGAGCCGCCGGATTTGGCGGTCCCCTGCGCGCCGACTCACAATGGCTTAGCGCAAATCAGCCGTCACGCAATTGCCTCGATACGTCTTCGACCGAAGATTCTGTCATTTCGAGGCTTTCCATGTCCTGTTGGACGCCGCGCAACACCCGGGCGACGAATTCGCGTGTCGCCAAACCGCGCTCGTGGCCTGCTACCCGATCGGGTGCATAGGCCTCGATATCGGCGCGGCTGATGGTGCCCTGGGTATCGAGCAGGCGTTCGACGGTGTCCTGACGCTCCTTCAAAACCGCGACTTCACCGGTCAGCGCCATGACAACCGATACCAGCCGGTCGATGGCGGGATCTTCGAAATACTTCGGCCGAGCGCCTTTGGCGCGGGTCCCGGCGCGGGCGATCCAGTCGACGTCCATCAACCGCGTTTCCATGCGCCATAGGCATGCCAGACCGCCGCCCGCCCGAAATCCTCAGCCTCGCCCTCGCCCGATGGTGGGAAGACGCTGGTGTCGACAACGGCGCGGACCTTGGTTTCGAACTGGTCTTCAGCCGAAAAACCGGCGTCGGCCATGATGTCGTGGAGATCGACGGCGTGCATTGCCGACCAAAAGGGCTCGTTGTTATTAAAGGCATCCCAATCGCGCATGAACTGTTCGAACAGCGGCATGTCGGGTGTGTATTGCGGCTGTTCCAAGTGGAACATCAGCCCGCCGTCGGCCAGCACCCGCGCGCCCTCCTTGATGATCCTGGGCAGTGCCGTGCCGCTGGTTTCGTGGAGGAACATTGTCGTCTGCACCCAATCGAAATGCCCGTCGGGATAGCGCGACAGGTCTTCGGCATTGGCCTGGACGAAGCTGATATTTTCGACGCCAAGTGACCGCGCCCGGGCATGGCCATACCTCAGCACCGGGGCGGCAGTATCGATGGCCACGACCTCGGCATCGGGCCACGCCTGCGCCAGCGGCACCGCATTGTGCCCGATGGTCGCGCCGATATCGAGGATGCGTTTGGGGCTCCAGCCCGGCCGCTGCTCCTGCGCCCATTTGACCAGCGCCTGGCCGCCACCGTCCGACAGCGCGCCCATGCCGCCGCCGGTGGTGGCGAACATACCGGCATCGTAATTTGCCCCCGCCGACAGGTCGCCGGACACTTCCTCGCCGTGATAGCTGCCAGGCATGCAATGAATGTCGACGACGCGCTGGTAACGCGGGACTTCGATGGCGGGATCGAGTTCCAATCCCGCGCCATTGCCCGACGCCGCACGCCCGCGTTCGCCCAACTCATCGAGCTGGCGCAGCACGACCGAGCGGCCGTTCTGCTGGCGCATCTCCATGCTGTTGCGCTTCAGCGCCGACCAGAAGCGGTGGTAGGGGTCAGCATTCATCGCCCGCCGTACTTCGAAGCGATCAGCGGGGTCGCGGTCATTTTCGACGCGGAACCGGGGCAGCGCGCGCTTTTCGTACGCCAGCTTGTTACCCGGCCCCAGACTGCCCGACAGATGCTTGTTGAGATTGGCGAGGAAGTTGAACCGCGCGCGTTCATCATGGCTGGCGCGCGGAAACACGCCGTGCGTACCGACGGCGGTATAGGGCGGCGGGATATCGTCGTGGATCGCCATGGCTGGGGCCTTGTGTTGAAGGATGGGTTTCGTGCCTGTGTCGAACCGAGTCAATTCCGGCGTTGCGCGCCAGCGCCGGAGGTTGGACAGGTCATGCGACCAAAAACCGCGTAATCGCCGCCACACGCGTCGCTAGCGCGTCCGGTCCGGCGGCGATGCTTGTCAGGCGCGCCGGTAGCGTGGCGGCGACGCTTCGCGTTGCGGGCGCGAGCGGGTCGTCGTCGGCCGCCAGAAACAGCATTGGCACCTTAACCAGCGCCAGGCGTGCGGCGGCTTCCCAGCGAAACGCGGCGTGATAAGCGAGCGGATAGGTCGTGTTCGCCTTGAGCACCTCAACGAGCCAATCGTGGAGCCATTCCGGCGGCGGCAGTCCGGCGTTGCGCCGCGCCTCGGGCGTCCGCGCATACCAGGGCCAGAACAGGAATTGATCGCGCAGGAACGTAAAGGCCTGCTGCAGATAAGCCCCGTCGAGATCGGGATTGAAGGGGCGGGCATAGCGGGCAAGCATCTCGTGCTGCTCGGCCGGACTGAACACTCCGACTCCGTCGAGGATGATGCGGCTGACACGGTCGGGCGCCAGGATCGCCAGTTCGGCGGCGATCGACGCGCCGGTGTGCGAGCCATAGACAGCGATCCGGTCGATCCCCAGCGTATCGAGCAGTCCAGGTAGCGCCGCTGCATAATCGGTGATGTCCGGTGCGGCCACCGGCAGCGGCGCGCTGTCGCCATTGCCCGGCGTGTCGGGGGCGATGACGCGAGCATCGGCTGCCAGCGCTGCGATCATCGGCTCAAGCTGTTTCGAACTTCCCGGCGAGGCGTGGAGCAACAGCAGCGGCGCGCCGGCGCCCGCCTCGCGGTAAAGCACCTGCCCGAACGGCAGATCGACAAAGGCGCGGCGGCTGGTCATTGGGGCGAGGCTAATCACTTCGGGTGTCGCGGAGGCAGCTATGTGATGGGCTGGTCGCTGTGCGGTCAACGCTGGCCGATGCTTTGCCCATTCGGCTATGCTGCCGCTTAGCCTACACGCCGCACCCCTTCTAAGGATCACCCATGAAAGTCTATGAAATCGGTGATCAGACCGGGCTCGGCTCGTTGACCCATTCGGAACGACCCGATCCGGTGGCGGGGCCGGGCGAAGCGGTGCTGCGGGTCAAGGCCATTTGCCTTAACCACCGCGACCTGAATGTTCTCGCTGGCAGCTATGGCCCGCGCCGTCCGAACACGCGCGTGCCGGTGTCCGATGGCGTTGGCGAAGTCTTGAGCATTGGCGACGGCGTCACGGCGGTAAAACCCGGTGACCGCGTCGTCTGCCCGCACTTCGTCAGCTGGATCGACGGCGCCTTTGCGCAATCGGTCTTCGGCCAGGACCTTGGCATCACCCGCGACGGCTGGCTGGCCGAACAGGTGCTCGTCCCTGCGTCTGCCCTGGTCAAGCTGCCCGACAGCGTCAGCGATGACCGTGCCGCGTCACTGCCGGCTGCAGGGCTGACGGCGTGGCAGGCGGTGGTGACCGTTGGCCAGATCAAGGCCGGCGATGTCGTACTGGTGCTTGGCACCGGCGGTGTATCGATCTTTGCGCTGCAGATCGCCAAGCTTAATGGAGCGACGGTGGCCGTCACCTCGTCGAGCGACGCCAAGCTCGATCAGGCGCGCGAACTGGGGGCCGACATCACGATCAATTACCGCACGACTCCCGATTGGGCAGCGGCGCTGATGGCGGCGACCGGGGGTCGCGGGGCCGATATTATTGTTGAAACCGGCGGCATCGCGACCTTGAGCCAGTCGATTGCCGCTGCCGCGGTCAACGGGCGTATCGTCGTCATCGGCGCGCTGGCGGGGGCCGCAGACAGCATCCCCAATTTCTCGACGATCATTGGCAAAAATCTGGCGCTCAAGGGAATAACCGAAGGCAGCCGGGCGATGCTCGCCGAACTCGTCCGCGCCGTGGCGGCGGGCGGTCTGGTGCCGGTCATCGACCGTGTGTTCGGCTTCGACGAGGCTCCAGCTGCCTATGCCTATCTGAAATCCGGTGCCCATCTGGGCAAGGTAATGATGCGGATGAGCTAAAGCCCCAGCACGCCGGGGTTCATCAGGCCGCGCGGATCGAGCTGGGCCTTCAGCGCGCGCACCAGCGCCAGCGCCGCCGGATCAAGCCGTGACGTATAGGGATAGGCGCGGCCCAGCTGGAAATGCACCGCGCCATGGGCGGCGTAGAGAGCGATGAGGTCGCGCTTGAGCGCTCCGACAAAGGCGCGCGCCTCGGGATTGGCAGGGTGTGTGGGCAGGTTGGCGAGAAACGCCGGGTCGAGCATTGCTATGTGATACGGCGTTTGCGCATCGGGCCAGTAAAGCGCGATCTCATACAGGAAACCGGTCGAGCCGATGGAGCTGAACATCGCGCCTTCCCAGACGCCCAGCCGCTTCATCTCGGCGCGGCGATCGGCGTAGAAATCGCTCAGCGCGGTGTGAAAGCCGGTGACTGCGGCGTGCGGCAGAATTCCGTGCAGCGGCACCCAACGCTCACCCGCTGGACCCAGAATATTGGTGAATGGCGCGAACGGCAGGGCACGAACGAAGCCGGGCACGGTGTTGGCGATCTCGCGGCCGTGCGCCGTCATCAGCTGCCGCAGCCGCCTCGCCTTGGCCGAAACCTCGGCGGCGTCGACACCCTCGACAATAAAATGCGCCATGAATTCGCCGTTGGTCAGCGCGCGATTCCCGGCCAGGGCCATCGCCGCGAGCTGCCTGGCCCCGGCGGTCAGGTTGGGCGCGGTGGCCATCACCGCCCGCGCCGCAGCAAATTTCGACGCCCCACCGGCCTTGCCGATCTGCCCCTGCGACAGTGCGCGGTCGACGCCGAAGTGATCATCGTCGAGCGCCTCGTGCGCTGCATCGCGCATAGCGAGCGCGAACGCCGGGAACGCGTCAAAAACGAATGACAGCGCTTCGAACCGATCGCGGACCGCCAGCAACGGCAGGCGAATTGCCGCCTTGATGCCCAGTGCGCCGCAGTCGCCGGTGAACAGCCCGGTCAAATCGGGGCCGGTATGGCGGGTGGCAGTCGATGGCGCGGTGCGCAGGACTTCGCCAGATGCCAGCACGACATCCATCGAAATCACCGATTGCGCCGAAATGCCGTGCGCGCCGCTGCCATGGCTGACGGCATTTTGACTGACGCTGCCGCCGACGGTGGCGAACAGGCCCGAAAACGGCCCCCAGAACGGCGTCCGCACACCGTGACGGGCGAGGTCGGCCTTCAGGGCTGCCCAGGTTACGCCCGGCCCGACGGTGACCACCGCATTGGCCAGATCGACATCGATACTGTCCAGTCCGCCAAGGTCGAACAGCACATGGCCGCCGGGGGCGTGGAGATAGGCATCGGAATAGGAGGCACCACCGCCGCGTGGCACGATGGCCACTCCAGCCGAAGCGCAGGCGCGAACCGCAGCTTGCAGCGCGGCGATGCTGGACGGTCGCACCGCAAACATCGGTACGCCACCGACGGCGTAAACATCATGGCCCAATATCGCTAGACGGTCGCCATCTTCGATGATGCCATCGGCTCCGACGGCGGCGGCAAGCGCGGCACGCAGCGTCATACCGCGACGGTCCGGCAGTCGTAGTCGAACAGGCCGAGCGATTCTTCGTTAACGATCCTGCCGAGGCCGAATAGGGCAGCGTCGTCGCCCTGCATCCTATCGGCATTGGCGTTCGATTCGGCCTGGATGAAGCTGGTGCGGTCGTGCCGCGCGGCGGTGTAGCGGTTCAGCCCCTCCGCCACCGTCGCCGATGCCGCCAGTGCGCGCGACAGCACGATGGCGTCCTCGATCGCGCAGGCAGCACCCTGGCCAAGGAACGGCGTCATCGCGTGGGCCGCATCGCCCAGCAGCACGATCTTGTCACCGATCACCCAGTTGTTCAGCGGTGTCCGGGCGTTGATCGCCCATTTGAACAGGGTTGGCTCAGGGGCTGCGGCGATCATCGCCATGACCTCGGGGCACCAACCCGCGAAGGTCGCCTGCAGATCGGCGCGGGTCGACGGGATCGCCCAGCCGTCCTCGGTCCAGCCGTCCTGCCGCGCGAAGAAAACCAGGTTGAGCAGGTCGCCGCCACGGACCGGATAGCGCGTCACCATCTTGCCGGGACCAATGTGAACCCCCGGCCACGTTGCCAGGTCAACCAGTGGGCCCGCGACCGGTGCCAGTCCTCGCCAGGCAACATGGCCGGTGAAATGCGCCGGAGCGGGTTCATAAAGGCGGCGAACCACCGATTTCAGCCCATCGGCACCGATGACGACGTCAGCCGCGACGATCTCACCATCCGCCAGATGTGCGCCGTCCAGATCGACTGCCACCACCGCCGCGCCAGTGCGCAGCACGCCACCCGCCTGCACCGCCGCTTCGACCAGAATGGCGTGGAGATCGGCACGGTGGATGTAGACATAGGCCGCGCCATATTTGGCTCGCGTGCCGCTGCGGTCGATGGCGTGAAGGGTGCGGCCGTCGTGCCAATGCTGGATACGCTGTCGCGCTGGTTCGACCCCGGCCGCAGCAATATCGGCAGCAAGTCCGATGTGATCGAAGCCGCGCATCGCATTCGGCGACAGCGTCACTCCGGCGCCGATTTCGGCAAACGCTGGTGCGGCTTCGAGAAGGGTTACGGCGACGCCCGCGCGCAACAGGGCAATCGCCGCCGTCAGCCCGCCGATGCCGCCGCCGACGATGACTGCAGTCGTCATGCCAAGGGATGCCCATCCATCATGCGGCCCTGCTAGCCGAGCCGGGCGGTGCATAGCGAGGGCGGCGATTCTTTATCCGGTGCGCGGGCAAAACGGCGGGGTCACTCCACACCGTTGATCGCCGGAGGCTCTATCGATGCGCCAGGCTCCGGGTTCTGCATCGCCGCGCAGGCGGGTTATGCCGTTGTCATGTTTGTCGACGAAATCTCCTCGTCGGCATAGACCCGGTAGCGACCGAGCAGCAGCAGTAGCGCCGCACTGACGAGCAAAATGCCGAGCGAGATCATTAGGATGCCGCTATAGTTCTTATGCGCGTCGAACCAGCGACCGAACACCAAAGGCGCTGCGCCGGAACCCAGAGCGAAAGACACATACAGCAGGCCATAGATTGCCGAATAGCTGCGCAGGCCGAAGTAGCGCGCGACGAAAAAGGCGATCAGATCATATTCGATGCCGAGCGCGAAACCGATCAGCAGAATCGACAGCATCGCCATCTGCGGGTCGAGCGGGCCATGGGCCAGGATCCAGCATGAAATGCCCGGCAGCGACAGGATGACAAAGCCGACCGCAGGCGCCCAGAATCGATCGAGCAGCCAGCCACCGGCCAACCGTCCAGCAATTGCCGACAGGCCGATAAACGGCGTCAGGCCAAGGATAGTCGCCGCGTCGACGCCGCCGACTCGCAGGATCGTTTCCAGGTTCGGCACCGGCCCGGCGAGCGCAAAGGCCAGCGGCAATATGGTCAGTGCCAGCAGCCAGAATCGCCATTCGCGCAGCGTTTGACCCAGCGTCAGCCCGCCGGGAACGGTCGTGTGCACCACGACGTCGGCATGGCTGTCGGTATCGCGGAACAGCAGCAGCGCCACCGGCGTCGCAACCAGCAGTGGCAGCAGTGCGAGCCCGACATAACCGCCACGCCACCCGAAATCGCCGATCAGCCAGTTGGTCAGTGGTTTGCAGAAAAAGCCGAAGATGCCGGTGCCCATCAGCGATAGCCCCAGCGCCAGACCCTTGCGCGCCTCGAACCAGTGATTCACCGCGCGGGTCCAGGTGATGGGCAGCGTCCCCGCTCCCAGCACCGCCACAGCACCCCAGGTAACGTAATAGAGTGTCAACGATCCGTTCGACAGCGCCAGCGCCGCAAACGCGAGCCCGAACAGCAACAGCGAGGTGATCGCGACGCGCCGCGCCCCGAACTTGAGCGCGAGGATTCCCGCCAGCGGCCCGGCCCACAATACCATCAGCGACGTGACTGTCAGCCCGCCCATGACTTCGCCCATCGACCAGCCGAATGTCTTGACCAGATGCGGCGCGAAAATTCCCATGGTGTAAAAGGGCATCGGCGACAGGCCGACACCGATGCCGATCATCGACGACAGCACCACCGTCCAGCCGCGCCGGAATTCACCATAGCCGCGTACATCTGCCATCGTTTACCCTCGCGTTACGGATCATCATGCGGCAAGCTGTCACCTCTTGCCATCCGCCCTGCGGACAGTTCTTGTCGCCGCCACTGCCCCGATGCCTGCGGCAGCCTAGGAGAGTGGCCATGACCTCCACCGACACGATGACCCGTCCGAATTCGCGCGCCGCGGCGTTAAAGGCCGATCTGGCGGCGATCGTCGGCGATGCCGGCGTGCGCGACGATGCGGCGACGCTCGCGCTATTCAGCGAAGATATCTGGTCGCGGGGGGCCGCCGAGACATCGCTGGTGGTCGCACCCAGGTCGCTCGAAGATCTGGCCCGGGCGGTTGCTGCCGTCGACAAGGCCGGGTTTGCCATCGCGCCGCGCGGGGCGGGGATGAGTTACACTGGCGGCTATCTGCCTTCGGCCGATGATACTGTCTCGCTCGACCTGTCCGCGATGGACCGGATCATCGCCGTCCGTGCCGACGATATGACCGTGACCGTCGAGGCGGGCTGTACCTGGAAGGCGCTCAACGCCGCGCTCGCGCCGCTGGGGCTGCGGACGCCGTTCTGGGGGCCGATGTCGGGGTTCAGCTCGACGATCGGCGGCGGCATCTCGCAGCTCAATGCGATGCTTGGGGCGGCACAGTTCGGTACGTCGAGCGAAAGCGTCGTCGCGCTGACGGTGGTGCTCGCCGATGGACAGATCCTGCGCACTGGTGCCGGCGGCGACACGCCGTTCTACCGCCACTATGGCCCCGACTTGGCCGGCATCTTCTGCGGCGATTGCGGCGTCTTCGGCATCAAGGCGGAGATCACGCTGCGCCTGATTCGCGCGCGTGTGCATGAAGACTATGCGTCCTTCTCGTTCGGCACCGGGGCGGAACTGCTTGCGGCGATGGCGGAGATGTCGCGTGCCAGTGTCGCCAGTGAAATGTGCGCCTTCGATCCCGGCCTTACCAAGGTGCGGATGGCACGGGCCTCGCTGATGGGGGACGTGAAAACGCTGGGTGCCGTCGTTGCCAAGGAAAAGAGCCTTGGCAAGGGACTGATGGCCGCGGCGAAAATCGCGCTGGGTGGCCGCAACTTTATCGACGAAGGCGACTATCCGCTCCATGTCATCTGCGACGGGCGTTCGGCGGCTGGGGTGGCGCACGACATCACCGAGGCGCGGCGTATCGCTGCGGCAAATGGCGGCCACGAGATCGAGAACACCATCGCGAAGGTCATTCGATCGGTACCGTTTCCGCCGCTCAATTCGATGCTCGGACCGACCGGCGAGGCTTGGGCTCCGGTGCACGGCAATGTCTCGCTGTCGAACGCGCCCAAGCTGTTCGCGGCGATCACCACGCTGTTCGGGGAATTGGCCCCGACTTTTGCCGAACACGGGATCAGCACTGGATTTCTGTTCTCATCGCTATCGACCAACGCGTTAGTCGTCGAACCGGTATTCTACTGGCCGCAGGGCTGGCGGCCGGTCCATGAAAGCGCTGTCGAGCCCAGCCACTTGTCGCGGCTAACCCAGCGGCCGCCAAATCCGGCAGCGACGGCGGTGGTTGCCAATGCCCGCCGCCGCGTCACCGAAATCTGCGCGCGCTTCGGCTGCGGGCATTTCCAGGTCGGCCGCACCTATCCCTATCGCGCCAGCCTAGACGCGGCGTCAAAGGCGCTGCTCGACGCGATCAAGGCGCATCTCGATCCGCATAATGCAATGAATCCGGGTAGTCTGGGCTTCCCCGAACGCCCCGATGACTGAGTGTTACCGGGCAATCCAGCTCAATCGCTTCGCCGATAGTTTCCGCGCCGCGACCGATATCGTCTCGCTCGACGTTCGCACTCCGGGCCCGGGTGAGATCGCGGTGCGCAACCGCTGGTGCGGTGTCAACGGCATCTTCGACACCCAGAGCGCCCGGAACGCGGTGGACTATGTCACCATCGGACTGCCGAGCCTGACCGGCGTTGAAGCGGCGGGTGTCGTTGAAGCGATCGGCGAAGGTGTCGATGATTTTGGCGTCGGCGACGCGGTCGCGACCAACCGCTTCACCGGCGGCTATCGCGAATTCAATACCGGGCCTGCTGCTAATTTTGTCGCCATCCCCGCACCGACACGCGACTGGCTGACGCTGTCATCGACCGGGGTGTCGGCGCTGCTTGCACTGGAACACACCGGTGCCGTCGCGGATGGAGAGACCGTGGCAGTCTCCGCAGCGGCAGGGGGTCTTGGTCACCTGATCGTCCAGTTGGCGTTGCTGCGTGGCTGTCATGTCGTTGCGCTGTGCGGAGGACCGGAAAAGGCCGCGTTCCTGCGCGGTCTCGGCGTACACCGCGTCATCGATTACAGGGCGGAAGCCTTTGCCGCGGTGTTGGCGCACGAATATTCGGGCAAGATCGACGTCGCCATCGACACTATCGGCGGCGAGATTTTTGGGGCGTTTCTCGATAATATCGCCGTCCATGGTCGGCTTGTCGTCGCGGGCGCGGCGCAGGATATGGCTGGGCAACCGGGCAGCGGCGTCGGGCCGCGCGTTGTCGACAAACTCTATTACAAGGCCGCGTCGGTGCGCGGGTTCATGAACGGCCTGCTTTCCGAACACTGGGCAGCCGCCCGGCAGAAACTGTTTGCACTCCATCACGCCGGGCGAATTTCTGTCACCTTCGACGCCACCGAATTTCGCGGTTTGCCGCGGGTCTATGACGCGGTAGAACGGCTTTTGTCCGGACAAAGCATGGGCAAGGTTGTCGTCGATCTTCAAGTCCAACAGGAGGCACTATGACCGAAACCGCAAAGCCGGGCATCCGCGAAACGATGCCGATTCTGGTCAGTAACGAAGGCGTCTGGGAGGGCTGGTATCGTTACTACGACGCCAAGACCGGGCTGCTCACCGATCAGCACCGGTCACGGCTGATCTGCCGCCTGCTCGACACGCCGGGGGCCGAATATCACCAGACTAATTTTTATTACTGGGACGATGGTCGTATGGAAACGCGCGAATTTCCGGCGTGGTATGAGGATGGCCGGGTGCGTTGGGACAATGACCTGATCACCGGTTGGGCGGCACATATGCAGCCCGACGATTATAACCGTTCGACCTGCCTCAACTGGACGCGCAAGGGCGAGCCCGATGTCTATCTCTATGAAATGATCCAGAACTCGGACGACCGGCAGAATCGCGCGCGGACCTGGCAATGGTTCAGGAATGGCATTTGTTTCCAGCGCACGCTGATCGACGAAGTGTTCATCACGCGCGACTGGCAGGGTTGGACCGATATGACGGTGCCGACGAACTAAGGCTGCCACGACACCCGCCCGCGGCGGGAGGGGAAGTTAACCCTCGCCGGCGGTATCGCTCAAGGTCAGGCTGATCGCCGCTGCCGTCGCCTTAAGGTCGCCGAGATAGCGGTCGATGGCCTCATCGAGCTTCATCGCATTGACGAAAAACACCATTGTCATCGCCGCTTCGAAGGTTCCGTTGAGAAAGATCGGCACGGCGATCGAAGAGGTCTTGCCCGGCGTCAGGTTAAAATGGTTGCGCCCCTGCGTCGCATAGCCAAGTGCGCGGATCTTTTCGACATCAAGGCTGATTGCGGCGGTCTTGAGATAGGCCGGGTCGATGTCCTGCGACACATACATCCATTTAAGCAGCGTCGCGCGCTCCTCGTCCGGAGCAAAGGCCATCGACAGCTTGCCCGAAGCACTATCGAGGATCGGCAAGGTAAACCCCGGATAATATTGCTCGAACGTCAGCGATGTGCGAGCGTGGGTCGAATCGCGCAGCATCATGTTGCGACCGACTCGCACGGCGATCGACACCGGCCAGCCGACCCGCTCGGTCAATGCGACGATATGTGGACGCGCCGCATCGACAAGCCGGTCGTCGTGCTGAAATCCTGCCGCCAAGGTCTGTACCATGGCGGTGGCACGGTAGCGTTTGCGCGCTGGTTCCTGCTCGATCAGCCCTTCGTAGAGCAGGGTCTGAACGATGCGGCAGGCGGTCGGATAGGGCACCGCCGACGCGCGAGCGATCTCCATCATCGACAGCGAGCCCTGCCGGTTGATCGCTTTCAGCGCGGCGATCGATCGGCTGATCGACCGGATTGGGACGCCCTTTTCCATGTCACTTCCCCCCTGCGAAGCCGAACACGTCATAACGGTTACAGAAAGGCGATACTTTCATCGCACATCGGACACCATGTATCCGTCTGACGGACAGTTCGGAGCGCTTTGCTGGCGACGGCGAATCGGGCTACCGAAGCGGCTCTACAATCGGCAGAACGCGCGGCGCTGGGCTTGACGGCGTACGGCTGCAGCGGGACCGATATTGACGGCGGCGACGGCGGCGGCTATGCGCCCCGCTCTTGAATTCGTGGGCCTTGCCCCGCAATCCGCCAGGACTGAACGATGAAGCGCACTTTCCAACCTTCGCGGCTCGTTCGCGCCCGCCGTCACGGCTTTCGTTCTCGCATGTCGACGCCGGGTGGCCGCAAGGTCATCGCCGCCCGCCGCGCCCGGGGCCGCAAGGTCCTTTCGGCCTAATTTCCCAGACTGTCGAAACGATCCGTGTGCGCCGCGATTTCCTCGCGGCGAATACTGGTGCGCGCGCGGTAACACCGGGCTTCATCCTGCTGGTGCATGCGCGCAGTGATGCCGACCCGGCGATGCGCGCGGGCTATACGGTCACCAAAAAGATCGGCAACGCCGTCGTCCGCAACCGGATGAAGCGGCGGTTTCGGGAACTGGCCCGGGCACTGCTGCCCGGTCTGGGGCAGGCCGGGGCCGATCATGTGCTGATCGGCCGCGCCGGTGGGGTCGAGCGCGATTTCGCCGCGCTGCGGGCCGACATGGAGCGGGCCCTTCAAAAGATCGTGCGGAACCCCCAACTCCGCTCATGAGCGGAAGTTTTGGCTTGGCAGGAATGGCAAGGGCATCGTGAATTTCCTTTCCCGCATCCTCATCGCACCGATTCGCCTCTACCAGCTGGCCATTTCGCCGCTGCTGCCCAAATCCTGCCGGTTCGAACCGACCTGTTCGCACTATACGATCGAGGCGCTGGGCAAGCATGGGCCTTTCAAGGGCGCATGGCTTTCCACCAAACGCATCTGCCGCTGCCACCCCTGGGGCGGCACGGGCTATGACCCGGTGCCCTGACCCGCTATAGCCCGCCGAAGATTCCCCATTCCGCCATTCTGAAAGCCCCGGCCCTTGTCGACCGATGTCCGTAACATGATCCTCGCCGTCGCCCTGTCGGCGCTGGTGCTGATCGGCTGGCAGGTCGCCAGCAACCGGTTCTTCCCGCAGCCGGTGGCGCATGTGGCGGCGACGCCGGCTGCTGCGACTCCGCAGACTGGCCAGCCGACCGCCGCCGTCCAGCCGCCGGGCATCCCGACCGGCGGCACCGTGCCCAACCCTGCCGCGACCGTCGCCACGCCGCAGGCGCGCGCCGCTGTACTCGCCGCCTCGCCGCGCATTCGCATCGTCACGCCAAAGCTCAGCGGCTCGATCAACCTGAAGGGCGCGCGCTTCGACGATCTGGAGCTGCCAACCTACCGTGAGACGCTGGCCAAGGAATCGCCCGCTGTCCGCCTGCTCAGCCCCGCCGACGCCTATTTCGGCCAGTTCGGCTGGACCGGCCCCGGCGCACCGCCCGCCGATGCGCTATGGACCGCCAGCGCACAGGTGTTGACCCCCGAAACCCCGGTGACGCTCAGCTGGACGTCGCCGTCCGGCGCGGTGTTCGAACAGGTCGTCGCGGTCGACAAGGACTTCATGTTCACCGTCCGCCAGCGCATCCGCAACAGCGGTGCCGTGCCGGTCAGCGTCCGCCCCTGGGGGCTGGTATCGCGGCTGGGCGAAGGCACGGACGCCAATTCGTCGAACCTTCACAGCGGCCCGGTCGGCGTCATGGACGGCCATCTGAAGGATAGCGAGGTCGATTATTCGACCCTGCGCAAAGATGGCCCGCAGAATTTCAGCACCACCGGCGGCTGGCTTGGGATTACCGAGAAATACTGGCTGGCGGCGTTGATCCCCGATCAACACACCGCGCTGCAGGCGCGCTTTGCCTCGGCGGCGGGCAACCAGTTCCAGACCGATTACCTCGCTCCCGCCGTCACCGCCGCGCCGGGTGGCGTCACCGAAACCGTGTCGCACTTCTTTGCCGGGGCGAAGGAAGTCGATCTGCTCGACCGTTACATGAGCGACCTCGGCATCCCGAAGTTCGACCTCGCGGTCAGCTGGGGCTGGTTCAAGGTCCTCGCCCAGCCGATCTTTAAACTGCTCAGCTTCCTGTTCCACCTGACCGGTAATTTCGGGCTGGCGATCATCGGGCTAACCCTCTGCGTTCGCGCCGCACTGTTTCCGATCGCCCAGAAGCAGTTCGGATCGATGGCCAAGATGCGGGTTTTACAGCCCAAGCTCAAGGCGCTGCAGGAGCGGTTCAAGGACGACAAGGTCAAGCTGCAGAGCGAAACCATGGCGCTGTACAAGACCGAAAAGGTCAATCCGGTGGCGGGCTGCCTGCCGCTGGTGATCCAGATTCCGATTTTCTACGCGCTTTACAAGACGATGATGGTTAGCATCGAAATGCGCCACCAGCCCTTCATCCTGTGGATCAAGGATCTCAGCGCCCCCGATCCGCTGACCCCGGTGACGCTGTTCGGGCTGATCCCGTGGAACCCGCCGGCGATGATCGCGCTGGGTGTGCTGCCGATCCTGCTTGGCATCACCATGTGGTTGCAACAACGGCTCAATCCGACCCCGATGGACCCCGCGCAGAAGCAGATTTTCGCGCTGATGCCCTGGGTGTTCATGTTCATCATGGCACCCTATGCGGCGGGTTTGCAGCTGTATTGGACGACCAACAACCTCGTCTCGATTGCCCAGCAATGGTATATGACGAAGAAATATCCGATGCCCGCGACACCGCCGGGGCAGCAGGTCATCACGGCAAAGGCCAAGTGACCCTCCCCGACCTTGACGAGCAGGAAGCGCGGCTCAGGATCGAGGAGGCGCGGCGGCTGTTCGCGGGGCCGGTGGCGTTCCTGCTATCGGCGCCCGAACTGCAGTTCCTGCCCGAACCGACGGTGCCGGAAATCGCCTTTGCCGGGCGCAGCAACGTCGGCAAGTCGTCGCTGCTCAACGCGCTGACCGGGCGCCACGGTCTGGCGCGCGCCTCGACGACGCCGGGGCGGACGCAGGAGCTCAATATTTTCGACGTGGCCGAGCCCGGACGCTTCCGGTTGGTCGATATGCCCGGCTATGGGTATGCGGAGGCACCCAGGGATATGGTTGCGCGCTGGCAGCGGCTGATCGGCGATTATCTGCGTGGCCGCGCGGTGCTGAAACGGGTGCTCGTGCTGATCGATTCGCGCCACGGCCTCAAACCCGTCGACCGCGAGATCATGAGCGTGCTCGACAAGGCTGCGGTGTCGTACCAGGTCGTGCTGACCAAGGCCGACAAGATCAAACCGACTGCGCTCGCAGCAACGCTTGATGCTGTGGCGACGGTGGCGGCGACCCATCCGGCGGCATTCCCCGAGGTGCTGGCGACATCGTCCGAGACCGGTGAGGGCATCCCAGAATTGCGCGCGGCAGTGGCGACAGCGGCGCTGCTTTAACAGGGAGTTCCCCATGCAATTGATCATCGGCAACCGCTGCTATTCAAGCTGGTCGCTGCGCGGCTGGCTGGCGGCGAAGCAGTCGGGGCTGGCATTCGAGACGCAGGTGTTGCCGATGGACACGCCCGAATGGGACAGCGGCGCGTCGAAGGGCAGTCTGCCGTCGGGCAAGGTGCCGGTGATCTGGGATGGCGACGTCGCGGTGTGGGACAGCCTCGCCATCATCGACTGGCTCGGCGATAAAGTCGGCCGCGACAAATTCTGGCCGCGGGGTGAGGCGGCACGCGCACTGGCCTATGCGATGTGCGCCGAAATGCACGCGGGCTTCACCGCATTGCGTGGGGCGTGTTCGATGGACCTTAAGCAGCGTTTCCCGCACTTCGAACCGGCGGCGGACGTGCGTGCCGATGCGGCACGGATCGACGCGCTGTGGACCGAGGCGCGAGCCAAATTCGGCGGCAGCGGCCCGTATCTGTTCGGTGATTTCGGCGCGGCCGACATCATGTACGCGCCGGTCGTCACGCGCTTCGACACCTACGGCCTGCCTGCCAGCCCGGTCGCCAAGGCCTATATCGCCACGATGCTCGCTCATCCGTGGATCGTGGAATGGACCAGCGCGGCCAAGGCCGAAACCTATCCGTTCGCGCGCTATCTGAAGCCGGGTGGTGTGCCTGCATGACGGGTGATGCGCTGGCCTTGGCGCGCGATCTGATCCGCCGCCCCAGCGTCACGCCTGCCGATGCGGGCGCGCAGGACGTGCTGGCAGCGGCGCTGGCCGGGCTGGGCTTTGCGGTGACGCGGCTGAGCTTTGGCGAGGCTCCCGACGGCCCGGTGCCCAATTTGTTCGCCACCATCGGCAGCGGCGCGCCGCACTTCGCCTTTGCCGGGCATACCGATGTGGTGCCGCCGGGTGAGGGTTGGGACGCCTATGCTGCGGCGGTCGAGGGCGGTCGGCTGATCGGGCGCGGCGCTGCCGACATGAAGGGGGCGATTGCGGCGTTCGTTGCGGCGGCAGAGCGACATGTGGCGCGCGGTCACCCCGGCACCCTGTCGCTGATCATCACCGGTGACGAGGAGGGGCCGGGGGTGTTCGGCACCGACGCGCTGCTCGGCTGGATGGCGGCCAACGGCCATGCTCCCGACATGTGCCTGGTCGGCGAACCCACATCGGGGGTGCTGGGCGACACGATCAAGGTCGGGCGGCGCGGTTCGTTGAATGCCTGGCTGACCGTCCACGGCACGCAGGGCCATGTCGCCTACCCTGACCGCGCCGATAATCCGGTGACACGACTGGTCGCGATCCTGTCCGAATTGAAGGCGCGGACCCTCGACAGCGGCAGCGACTGGTTCCAGCCGTCGAACCTCGAAATCACCGATCTCGGCGTTGGTAACGACGCCTCGAACGTCATCCCGGCGCAAGCTAAAGCCCGGCTCAACATCCGCTTCAACGACCTTCAGCGCGGCCCCGATCTGGAGGCCTGGCTGCGCGAGACGGTCGCTCGCCACGCCCCCGTCGCCGATCTCCGCGTGCGTATTTCCGGCGAGGCGTTCCTGACCGAACCCGGCGCGCTGTCTGCGCTGGTCGCTGCGGCGATTACCGAGGTCACCGGCCTGACGCCCGACCTGTCGACCAGCGGCGGTACGTCGGACGCCCGCTTCATCCGCCGCGTTTGCCCGGTTGTCGAATTCGGCTTGCCCGGCGAAACCATGCACAAGACCGGCGAAAGCGTCGCCGTCGCCGATCTGCTGGCGCTCGTCGAGATTTACGACGGGGTGCTGCGTCGGGTGTTCGCGCAATAGTCTCTCACCGTCATTCCCGCTTTAGCGGGAACCTAGGTGGTCGGAACGGAGTCCTAGGTTCCCGCTAAAGCGGGAATGACGGTAGGAACCAGAAATGTCCCCCAACTGGCTCGTCCCCCATCCCGAAGGCATCCATATCGTCCCTGCTGACGTGTGGATCGATCCGTCGAGCCCCAAGGACCGCGCACTGATCACCCACGGCCATGCCGACCATGCGCGATCCGGGCACAGCAAGGTGCTGGCGACGAAGGAAACGCTGGCGATCATGGACGTGCGCTATGGTGAACAGACCGGCGGCCAGGGCGTCGCGTACGGTGAGACGGTAACGCTGGGCGATGTCACCGCGACCTTCGTTCCGGCCGGGCATGTGCTGGGATCGGCGCAGATCGTGCTTGAACACAAGGGCTGCCGGATCGTGGTGTCGGGCGATTACAAGCGTCGCCCCGACCCGACCTGCGCACCGTTCGAGCCGGTGCCATGCGACATCTTCGTCACCGAAGCGACGTTTGGCCTGCCGGTATTCAAACATCCGCCGACAGACGGCGAGGTCGCCAAGGCTCTGGCAGCGCTCCACGCCAACCCCGACCGCTGCGTGCTGATCGGGGCCTATGCGCTCGGCAAGGCGCAGCGGGTAATCGGCGAGTTGCGCGCCGCCGGACATGATGCGCCGGTCTATATCCATGGTGCGCTGCGAAAATTGTGCGATCTGTACGAGGCGATGGGGGTGCGGCTCGGCGATGTCCGCGACGCCGCCGGGCTGAAGGCCGCCGACATGAGGGGCGCGATCATCCTCGCCCCGCCGTCGGCCCTCAACGACCGCTGGAGCCGACGGCTGCCCGATCCGATCACCGCGATGGCGTCGGGCTGGATGCGGGTGCGCCAGCGCGCGGTGCAAAAACAGGTCGAACTGCCGCTGATCATCTCCGACCATGCCGATTGGGACGAGCTGACCGGCACCGTGCAGGAACTGCGGCCGGGCGAGGTCTGGGTCACCCATGGCCGCGAGGAGGCGCTGGTGCACTGGTGCCAAACCCGCCAGGTGCGGGCCAAGGCGCTCGATCTGGTCGGGCGCGAGGATGATGACGACTAAAGGGTTGGGGGTGACGCCCGCCGTCTCCCCGCGCTACACCCTGGGGCGGCCATGTATATTTACCTCCCCATCGCCGAAATGCCGGTCAATGTGCTGGTCATCGTGCTGCTCGGCGCGGGGGTGGGCTTTCTGTCGGGCATGTTCGGCGTCGGCGGCGGCTTCCTGACGACGCCGTTGCTGATCTTTTACGGCATCCCGCCGGTCGTTGCCGTGGCGTCGTCGGCGACGCAGATCACCGGATCGAGCGTTTCGGGCGCGCTGGCCTATTGGCGGCGCGGGCAGATCGACCTGAAAATGGGCGGCGTCATGGTCGCAGGCGGCATCTGCGGTGCGGGGCTGGGGCAGATTCTGTTCCGCCAGCTCCAGAAGATCGGCCAGATCGATATCAGTATCAACATCATCTACGTCATTTTCCTCGGCGGCATTGGCGGACTGATGCTGAAGGAAGCGATCACCTCGCTCCGCCGCGCCGCCCATCCTGGCCGGCGACCTCCGGCGCGACTTCATAAGCATGTCGGCTGGATTGTGGCGCTGCCGGGCAAGTGGCGCTTTTACCGCTCGGGC
This sequence comes from Sphingomonadales bacterium, assembly GCA_038211945.1. Lineage (GTDB taxonomy): Bacteria > Pseudomonadota > Alphaproteobacteria > Sphingomonadales > Sphingomonadaceae > Sandarakinorhabdus. The sequence goes on along the minus strand of JBBQVA010000004.1, from coordinate 67,288 downwards.
CTGTTCATTTCGCCGCTGGCGCCATTCCTGTTGGGGGTAGGGGTCGGCGTGCTGACCGTCATCATGGGGGTCGGCGGCGGCTTCGTCATGGTCCCGGCGATGATCTATTTGCTCGGCATGTCGGCGAGTGCGGTGGTCGGCACATCGCTGTTCCAAATCATCTTTGTGACCGCCGCGACAACCTTGCTGCAGGCGACCTCGTCCAAATCGGTCGATATTGTGCTGGCGTTGCTGTTGCTGCTCGGCGGGGTCGCGGGGGCTCAGGTCGGGGTGCGTGCGGCGCAAAGGGTCAGCCCGGAACGGCTGCGGCTGATTCTGGCGCTGATCGTGTTGGCGGTCGCCGTCCGGCTGTTCATCGGTTTGACCTGGCGGCCCGCTGAGCTGTTCAGCCTGTACGGCAGCACGGGATGAAGCGGCTGGCACTGGCGCTGCTGTGGCTCTCGACGCTGACAGGTCCGGCTTCGCCAGCTGGTGCCGCCGCCCCGACCTCGCTGATCACCGATGTCAGCCAGACGCGGATCGACATCGATACCCGTTTCAAGGGCGCCGACCTGCTGGTGTTCGGCGCGATCCAGTATCCGCGCGGTAGCGTCCCCGACGCGCCGCCGCAGATCGCCGTCGTTATTCGTGGTCCCGCCGAGCCGGTGACGATCCGCAAAAAGGCGCGCGTGGCGGGCATCTGGGTCAACACCGACAGCATCCGCTTTGAAACCGTGCCGGGATTCTACTCGGTTGCCACGACCGGGCCGATCAACAGACTTGCGGACGAAACCACAACGGCCATTTACGAAATCGGCACCGCCAACCTGCAGTTGTCGCCGGTCAGTGGCGCGAGCGACACCGAAACCACTGCCTTCGAACGCGGCCTGATCGACCTTAAGCGTCGGCGAGGCCTGTTTGCCGAAAGCCCCGGCGCGGTCACCGTCACCGGCGGCGTCCTCTACAGCGCCCGCGTCGCGATCCCCAGCGCGGTGCCGCCGGGTGAATATGCTGCCGAAATATATCTGGTCCGTAACGGCCGTGTCATCGCCAGCTCGACGACCCCGATCGCCATCGGCAAATCGGGGTTCGAACGCTGGGTCTATGTTGCGGCACACGAACACAGCCTGGCGTACGGACTGGCGGCGGTCGCATCGGCGCTGCTGGCGGGCTGGCTGGCAAGCGTGGTGACGCGGCGCACCTGATTCCTCCGCGTCTTCGGGGAGGACTTAAAGGATGAACTTCGACAAATCCGTATCGCGCGCAATATCGCCCAGCTCGCGCTCCACATACGCCGCATCGACCACAACGACGTCCCCGGCGCGCTCTGACGCATCGAAGCTCAGTGACTCCAGCAGCTTTTCCATCACCGTCTGCAGCCGCCGCGCACCGATATTCTCGACGGCGTCATTCACCTGCGCCGCCGTCCGCGCCACCGCGTCGATGCCGTCCTCGGTCAGGCTCAGAGTCACGCCTTCGGTCGCCAGCAGCGCGGTATATTGGCGGATCAGCGACGCCTCGGTATCGGTCAGGATGCGCTTGAAGTCTTCATAGGTCAGGCCCTTCAGCTCGACGCGGATCGGCAGCCGCCCCTGCAGTTCGGGCAGCAGGTCGCTCGGCTTTGAGACATGAAACGCCCCCGACGCGATGAACAGGATATGGTCGGTCTTTACCGGGCCGTATTTGGTGGCGACCGTCGTGCCCTCGATCAGCGGCAGCAGGTCGCGCTGGACGCCCTCGCGGCTGACCGAACCGCCACGCACGTCAGACACCGCGATCTTGTCGATCTCGTCGAGAAAAACGATGCCGTTGGCCTCGGCATTGCGCAGCGCCTCGCGGTTGATGTCGTCGTCGTCGAGCCGCTTGTCGCTCTCCTCGGCGAGCAGCGCATCCCACGCCGCATCGACTCCCATCTTGCGGCGCTTCGTGCGTCCGCCCATCGCCTTGCCCAGCATGTCGGACAGGTTGATCATGCCGACCTGGCCCGGCTGCATCCCCGGCATCTCAAAGCTGGGCGACCCCTCGGCGACCTCGATCTCGACCTCGCGGCCCTTCAGATGGCCATCCTCGAATTGGCGGCGGAAGGCGAGGCGCGTTGCTTCGGACGCGTCCTTGCCCGTCAGCACATCGAGGAGGCGCGTCATCGCGGCTTCCTCGGCCTTGTCCTTGACCCCGGTGCGGCGGGTCTCGCGGACCAGGCGGATGGACTCCTCAACCAAGTCGCGGACGATGCTGTCGACGTCGCGGCCGACATAACCGACCTCGGTGAACTTGGTCGCCTCGATCTTCAGGAATGGCGCGTTCGCCAGCCGGGCCAGCCGCCGCGAAATCTCGGTCTTGCCGCAGCCCGTCGGGCCGATCATCAGGATGTTCTTGGGGCTGACCTCGTCGCGCAGATCGTCGCCGAGCCGCTGCCGCCGCCAGCGGTTGCGCATCGCCACGGCGACGGCGCGCTTGGCATCGCTTTGCCCGACGATGTGACGGTCGAGCGCGGTGACAATTTCGGTCGGCGTCAGGCCAGGCTGCGGGTCGGCGGCGACAATGGTCTGGGCGTTCATGCGGTGTCTCCGTCAGCGCCGATGCTTTCGACGGTCAGCTGATCGTTGGTGTAGATACACAATTCGGCGGCGATCTTCATGGCGCGCCACGCAATCGCCTCGGCATCGAGATCGCCGTCGGCCAGCGCCCGCGCCGCCGCCAGCGCATAATTGCCCCCGGAGCCAATCGCGGCGACCCCGCCCAAGGGTTCGAGCACATCGCCGGTGCCGGTCAGCACCAGAGTCACGTCCTTGTCGGCAACGATCATCATCGCCTCCAGCCGCCGCAGATAGCGGTCGGTCCGCCAGTCCTTGGCGAGTTCGACGGCGGCGCGGGTCAGTTGCCCTGGATACCGCTCCAGCTTGGCTTCCAGCCGTTCGAACAGCGTGAACGCATCGGCGGTCGCTCCGGCGAAGCCGCCGATGACGTCGCCCTTGGTGCCCAGCCGCCGGACCTTCTTGGCATTGGGCTTCATGACGGTGTTGCCCATCGTCACCTGCCCGTCACCGGCAATGGTGACCCGGCCGTCCTTGCGCACCGACACGATGGTCGTGCCGTGCCAATCGGGAAAATCTGACATTGGTGGAGGGAGCTTTCGTCGGAGTGTAGGGCCAGATGTAGGACGGGCGGCGACGGTGTGAAGGGGCGAGGTTGCCGGAGGCGCGGCGTTGCCCTAATCGCCCCCCATGCGCACCGCCTCCGTCTCTCGTTCCACCAAGGAGACCAGCATCGCTGTGACCGTCGGGCTCGACGGGACCGGCGAGTATCGGGTGTCGACGGGGATCGGCTTTCTCGATCACATGCTCGAGCAGCTGTCGCGGCATTCGCTGATCGATCTGACCGTGGAGGCCAAGGGCGATCTCCACATCGACGCGCATCACACCACTGAAGACACCGGCATCGCGATTGGTGAAGCGGTGGCCAAGGCGCTCGGCGACCGGCGCGGCATCACCCGCTATGGCGACGCGCTGATCCCGATGGACGAGACGTTGACCCGTGTCGCGCTCGACATTTCGGGGCGGCCGTATCTGGTCTGGCGGACGGCATTCTCGCAGCCGCGGCTCGGCGAGATGGACACCGAATTGTTCAAGGAATGGTTCGCGGCGTTCGCCGGGGCCGCCGGGATCACGTTGCACATCGAAACGCTGTACGGGGTCAACAATCACCATATCGTCGAAAGCTGCTTCAAGGGGCTGGCGCGGGCGTTGCGCACCGCCATTGCCATCGATCCGCGCAAGGCCGGGGACGTGCCGTCGACCAAGGGCACTTTGGGTGGGACGACGCTCACCGATGTCTGAACGTGTCGCCGTCGTCGATTATGGCGCGGGGAATTTGCGGTCGGCGGCCAAGGCACTGCTGGCGGCGGGGGCGACCGAGGTCGAAATCACCGCTGATCCTGATCGCATTTCGTCTGCCGACCGCATTGTTCTGCCGGGCGTCGGGGCGTTTGCGCATTGCATCGGGGCGCTGCGCGGTGCCGACGGCATCGAGGAAGCGATGCGCGCGGCGGTCATCGACGGTGGCCGGCCGTTTCTGGGTATCTGCGTCGGCATGCAGTTGCTGGCAACCGAGGGGCATGAACACGGCGTCCATGCCGGGCTCGGCTGGCTGCCGGGGGTGGTGCGGCGGCTGACGCCCGACGATGCAACGCTGAAGATCCCGCACATGGGCTGGAACCGCGTGACTGCCGCGCCGGGCAGCACCGCGCCCGAAGGCGATGCCTATTTCGTCCATTCGTACCGCTTCGATCCCGACGACGCGGCTGCGGTCAAGGCGACGACCGACCATGGCGGGGCGTTCCCGGCGATCGTGGCCAGGGACAATATGCGCGGCGTGCAATTCCACCCAGAAAAGAGCCAAGCCTATGGGCTGGCATTCCTGTCAGGCTGGCTGGCGTGGCAGCCGTGAACCCCTCTCCCACTCGGGGAAAGGGAGGGGCCCGCGCGCCTTCTTCAGGCGCGTTGGAGGGTGAGGGCAAGTCAGTCCCACCCGCACCTGCCCTCACCCGGCTCGGCAAGTGCCGAGTCCGACCTCTCCCCGAACGGGAGAGGTAAGATGATCGTCTTCCCCGCCATCGACCTGAAGAACGGCCAGTGCGTGCGGCTGGCGGAGGGCGATATGGCGCGCGCCACCGTCTATGCCGACGATCCCGCCGTGCAGGCGCGGGCCTTTGCAAATGCTGGGGCGACGCATCTCCATGTCGTTGATCTGGATGGCTCGTTCGCCGGGGAAAGCCGGAACGGCGCGGGAGTCGCGGCGGCGGCGAGGGCGTTCCCCGGTAAGGTGCAGGTCGGCGGCGGGGTGCGGACGATGGCCGATGTGGAGCGATGGCTTGGCTTGGGCGTCTGGCGGGTGGTGATGGGCACGGCGGCGCTGGAGCAGCCCGAACTGGTCCGCGCTGTGGCGACGGCGTATCCGGGGCGGATCGTCGTGGCCGTCGATGCCCGCGATGGCTTCGTCGCGACGCGCGGCTGGGCCGAACGCTCGACGGTGGCGGTCGCAGAACTGGCCGCACGCTTCGCCGATGCCGGAGTCGCGGCGCTGTTGTTCACCGATGTCGGGCGTGACGGGATGCTGCGCGGCGTCAATCTGGAGGCGACGCTGGCGCTGGCGGCGGTATCGCCGGTGCCGGTCATCGCCAGCGGCGGCGTCGCGGGGATCGCCGATATCACGGCGCTGCGGGGCCAGGCTAATGTCGAGGGGGTGATTACCGGCCGGGCGCTTTACGACGGGCGGTTGGATCTGAGCGAAGCGTTGAGGCTTGCCGCATGAATCACCTCCTCGCTCATGCTGAGCTTGTCGAAGCACCTTGGCCGAACGGTACGGCCAAGGTGCTTCGACAAGCTCAGCATGAGCGGGATTGGGTGCGCGGGGCGATCGGCAAATGACCCTCGCTGTCCGCGTCATCCCCTGCCTCGACGTCGCCGGGGGCCGCGTCGTCAAGGGCGTCAACTTCGTCGCCCTGCGTGACGCGGGCGACCCGGTCGGAGCCGCCCGCGCCTATGACGCCGCCGGGGCCGACGAGCTGACCTTCCTCGATATCACCGCATCCCATGAAGATCGCGGCACGCTGCTCCACGTCGTTGAGCGCACCGCCGATGCCTGTTTCATGCCGCTGACCGTCGGCGGCGGGGTGCGATCGGTTGCCGACGCGCGGGCGCTGCTGCTGGCGGGGGCCGACAAGGTCGCGGTCAACTCCGCCGCCGTCGCCCGGCCCGCGCTGATCGGCGAACTGGCGATGCGCTTTGGCGAGCAATGCGTCGTGGTTGCGGTCGATGCCAAAGCCGTGGCGCCGGGCAGGTGGGAAATCTTTACCCATGGTGGACGCAAGGCAACCGGCATTGACGCGGTTGCCTATGCCGTCGAAGCCGCGCGGCTGGGGGCGGGTGAAATCCTGCTGACCAGCATGGACCGCGACGGCACGCGGTCGGGTTACGACCTCGCGCTGACCCGCGCCGTCGCCGATGCCGTGCCGGTGCCGGTCGTCGCGAGCGGCGGTGTCGGCGGCGTCGGCGATCTGGTGGCGGGCGTTACGCAAGGCCATGCCTCGGCGGTGCTGGCGGCATCCATCTTCCACTTCGGCGAGGCGAGCGTTGCCGACGCGAAGGCCGCACTGGCGCAGGCCGGGGTGCGTGTGCGACAGACGGTGGCATGAAAGACGACGCTTTCGACCGGCTCCACGCCACCATCCTCGCCCGGCGGGGCGGCGACCCGGCGGCGTCGTATGTCGCCAAGCTGACCGCCAAGGGCCGCGCCAAGATCGCGCAAAAGCTCGGCGAGGAGGCGGTGGAAACCGTCATTGCCGCGATGCGGGACGACCGCGCGGCGGTGGTCGGTGAGGTGGCAGACTTGATGTTCCATCTGGCGGTACTGCTGGCCGACATGGACCTTGGCTTCGACGACATCCGCGCCGAACTTGTGCGGCGCGAGGGCGTGTCGGGGCTGGACGAGAAGGCGGGGCGGAAGGGCTGAGCGCAATTCGTCATTCCCGCTTTCGCGGGAATGACGTGGAACAAGGAAAATTGAGATGGCCGTCCCCGCCCTCGCCGCTTACGACCCAACCAACATCTTCGCCCGCATCCTCCGCGGCGAAATCCCCGCGAAGACGGTGTTCGAGGACGATTTCGCGCTCGCCTTCCACGACATCAACCCGCAGGCACCAGTGCATGTACTGGTGATCCCCAAGGGCGCGTATGTGAGTTGGGCGGACTTTTCGGCGCGGGCTTCGGACCCTGAAATTGCCGGGTTCGTGCGGGCGGTAGGAACGGTCGCGCGCGACCTCGGGCTGGAAGAACCAGGGTATCGGCTGCTTGCCAATGCCGGACTCGATGCGCATCAGGAGGTGCCGCACCTCCACGTCCATATCTTCGGCGGGCGCAAACTTGGCGCGATGTTACCGCCCGGCTGAAGCGATCTGGATTGGCTTGGCAGCGCCCGCCGCTTCGCATTTGGCGGCGATCACGGGATAGGCGAGGCCGGACATCTTCTGCAGCTCGACTTCGGCCGCCGCGTTGCATTGCGCAACGCTGGTGTAGCTCACCGGGGCGACGCCGACGCGCTGGCACTGATCGCCGCCGTCGCCGCAACCGAGGATCGCCATGACGATAAGTGCTGGGTGCATCGGTTCGTCCCTTCCTTCGGGCATTTTAACGCACGACTTGCGCCGTGGTTGCGTGTGCACGGCAGGCAGGCCACATAAAGCCAATGCGTGATTTCGATGCCCGGCCCGGCGGCGGCGACCCCGATCTGAAGACCCTCCGCCGCTTCCTGCCCTATTTGTGGCCAGCCGATGCGCCGGGGCTGCGGCTGCGGGTCGCCGCGTCGCTGTTGCTCGTGCTGGCGTCGATATCGGTGACCACGCTGATCATGCCGCTGGCTTATGGCGCAGCGATCGACCGGTTGACCGCCGGGCACAGCCGCGATGTCACCATCGCCGTCGCACTCATCGCGGCGTACGCCGGTGCGCGGTTCCTCGGCGTGCTGCTCGACAACCTGCGCAACGCGATCTTCGAAGCCGTCGGCCAGGATGCAACCCGACGCCTGGCGGAGAATGTTTTCGGCCATCTCCACCGCCTATCACTGCGTTTTCATCTGGCGCGGCGGACCGGGGCGGTGACCAAGGTTATCGAGCGCGGCACCAAGTCCATCGACACGATGCTGTATTTCCTGCTGTTCAACATCGCGCCGACCGTCGTTCAGCTCGGCATTGTGCTGACGCTGTTCGCGCTGAAGTTCGGCTTCGGGCTGGTCGCCGCCACCGTTGCAGCCGTCGCGGTCTATATCGTCTTTACCCAGCGCATGACCAATTGGCGGACCAAGCTGCGCGAGCAATGGACCGAACATGATACGGCGACGACGGCGCGGTCGGTCGATTCGCTGCTCAACTACGAAACGGTCAAATACTTCAACGCCGAGAAGCGCGAGGAGGCGGCCTATGCCGAGGCGCAAGCAGCCTTGGCCCGCACGACGATCAAGGTCGAGGTATCGCTGGCCTGGCTCAACATCGGTCAGGCGCTGATCACCAACGCGATGATGCTGGGGGCGATGGCCTATGTCGTCGTCGGCTGGTCGGAGGGGAAATTCACGCCGGGCGAGCTGGTCGTGGTCAATACCCAGCTGTCGCTGCTGTTCCGGCCGCTGGACATGCTCGGCATGGTCTATCGCACCATTCGCCAGGGGCTGGTCGACATGGCGGCGATGTTCGCGCTGATCGATACGCCGTCGGAGATCGTCGATGCGCCGGGTGCCGAACCGCTGCGGCTCGGCGGCGGCCGGGTGCGCTTCGATCATGTCGATTTCGGCTATGACCGCGACCGGCAGATTCTCCACGACGTCAGCTTCGATATCGCGCCGGGGCGGAAACTGGCGGTCGTCGGGCATAGCGGCGCCGGCAAGTCGACGCTCAGCCGCATCCTGTACCGCTTCTACGACATTCGTTCGGGCCATGTATCGATCGATGGGCAGGACATCGCCAGCGTGACGCAGGACAGCGTCCGCCGCGCTATCGGCATCGTGCCGCAGGACACCGTGCTGTTTAACGAAAGCATTGGCTACAACATCGCCTATGCCAAACCCGGCGCGACGCAGGCTGAGGTCGAAACGGCGGCGCGCGGGGCGGCGATCCATGATTTCATTGCGTCATTGCCCCAGGGCTACAACACGCCGGTCGGCGAACGTGGGCTGAAGCTGTCGGGCGGCGAGAAGCAGCGCGTCGCCATTGCGCGGACGATCCTGAAGAACCCGGCAATCCTGATTTTGGACGAAGCCACCAGCGCGCTCGACAGCGCCACCGAAGCCGAAATTCAGGGTGCCCTGCGCGCCGCCGCGGGGGGCCGCACGACCCTGGTCATCGCCCACCGCCTGTCGACGATAACCGACGCCGACGAGATCGTCGTCATGGATCAGGGCCGCATCGTCGAACGCGGCACCCATGACCGGCTACTGGCGCTGGATGGGGTGTACGCGGGCATGTGGGAATTGCAGCAGGCGGAGGCCGAGGAGGCGGAGTTGCTAGCGGCGGAGTAAGTGATGAACTTATCAAGGTTGTTTTTCATCGGGATCGCGATCTTGATCGGATTTAGTTTACGTCGCGCTTATCGCGATAAGAAGGTTTCCTACGGGCATTTCTTTGGCAAAAGGTTTTATTTTGAAGCAGTGAAGCAACCGCGCCGGTTCTGGTTCATGATGGCTGGGCATGTCCTCATCATGGTCCAATGTGTAGCGTGGGCCATAAGCGAGCCAGCCTTCCCGCCCGCCTAGTCTACGACACGAAAACGGGCGGACCTTTCGGCCCGCCCGTCGATGTTACGCCACGCTACTGTGACTGACTGGTAACGCCGTGAATTACGGCATCAGCACGGTGTCGACGACGTGGATGACGCCGTTCGACTGATAGACGTTGGCGATGGTGACGGTCGACATGCCGCCCTTGGCGTCGGTCAGCACGAGCTTGCCGCCCTTCATCATCGCAGTCAGCGGCTCACCCTGAACGGTGGTCAGCGTCGCCTTGCCATGGCCGGCCTTGATGGCGGCGGCGATGGCCTTGCTGTCCATGCTGCCCGACACGACGTGATAGGTCAGGATCTTGGTCAGCGTGTCCTTGTTCTCCGGCTTGACGAGCGTGCCGACGGTGCCTGCAGGCAGCTTGTCAAAGGCGGCGTTGGTCGGCGCGAAGACGGTGAACGGACCCGGGCCCGACAGCGTATCGACCAGACCGGCGGCCTTGACGGCGGCGACCAGCGTCGTGTGATCCTTGGAATTGACGGCGTTCTCGATGATGTTCTTGGTCGGATACATCGGCGCGCCGCCGACCATCACGGTCTTTGAACTCATCATCTTGGCGCTGGCCGGGGCAACGGTCAGGCCAGCGGCGGCAACGGCAAACAGCGCGGCGCGCAGGGCAGTTTTGGACATCATATTGGGTCTCCCAGAGGAAATGGTCTCGGTCCGATTGGACGGGGGGAGTTACGCGAAACCTGTCGACACGGTTGCAGAACGAAGTGTCAGACGGCGCTGAGCGTTCCCGTCGCCACCACCGGCCCGGTCGGCAAGCCCGTCGGCGAGCCGCCGAGCGGTTCGATCGAAATCGCCAGCGTCGACCCCGGCTTCAACCCCTTCAAGCGCGCATCGAGATGGGCGTTGGGATTGCCGATATCGATGACGCCGAGCGACCGGGGCGGGTTCTTGCCCTCGATCACCCACAGCTCGGGCGACTTGCCGGTATCGTGGCGCTGAGTGGCCGGAGCGAAGATAACCGACCCCCGCGCCGGGTCATAGGTTGCAGCCACCAGCGGCACACCGTCGGTCCCGGCCAGCGTCGCCACCAGTACGGGCGGTGCCGCCGGACCGCCGGGAAGGAGCACCGGAGCCAGGGCCAGCGCTGCACCAGCGACGCCGCCCACTGCCAGTCCGCGCCAGAAACCCAGCGTCAGCCACGCCGACCGAGCGGCGGGTGCAACGACCGGACGCGCAGCGGGCGTGATTTCAGACTCGATCGCTTCCCATACGGACGCAGGCGGAGCGACCGCAGAAACATCGTCGACCAGCGGCGAAAGCGTCTGTTGCCAGCCTTCGACCAGCGCCCGGAACGCCGGGTCCGACCGCATCCGACGTTCGGCGGCGCGCAATTCCTCGCGGCCCAGCGCGCCCAAAGCGACATCCATCGCCAGCGCGTCGTCGGCGTTAAAGCCCTCGGGCGGGCCTTCTATCATGGCGGGGTGATCGCTCATGCCGGCATCTCGGCCTTCATCCGCATCAGGCCGCGCCGCACCCAGCTTTTCAGCGTGCCGACGGGAATGCCTTCGCGGGCGGCGAGCGCCTCATAGGTCATGCCTTCGAAATAGGTGCTGCGGATCGCCGCCGCATGGCGCGGCTCCAGCGTCGCCAGTGCGGCATGCACCGCCGACGCGGCGCGGTGCGTATCGATCAGCTGGTCGGCAAGTGGCGTTTCATCACGCACGTCCACGGCGTCATCGAGCGGTGCCGATGGACGGCTGGAGCGTGAGCGGAAACGGTCGATGGCGCGGTTGCGGGCGATGGTTGCCAGCCATGTGATCGGGCTGGCGCGTGCGGCATCAAACTCCGCCGCCTTCCGCCAAACCGTCACATAGACTTCCTGCAACACGTCCTCAGCCTCTCCTCGTTCGGGCAAGATACGGAGGATGACGCCAAATAGCTTCGCCGAAGTGCGATTATATGTCTCAGCGAACGCAGCCCGGTCGCCATCGCCGCAGCGGGCGAGCAGCGCCGCCAGTTCAGCAGCAGCACTCACGACGGGCGCACCGTCATTTGAATCGGCCCGTCGGCGCGACCGTTCACGAACTGAAAGACGTATGGATTGCCCGATCCGTCGATGTTCTCGCGCGGACCATGCCAGACGATACGACCGTGATACAGCATGGCAACATTGTCGGCGATCTTCCTGACACTGGCCATATCGTGCGTGATGGTCAGCGCTGTGACGCCCAGATCGGTCACAAGTTCCCGGATCAAGGCGTTGATGACATCGGCCATGATCGGATCGAGCCCGGTCGTGGGTTCATCGAAGAAGATAATTTCGGGCTTGGCGGCGATGGCACGGGCGAGGGCGACGCGCTTCTGCATGCCGCCCGACAGTTCGTTGGGGCGCAGGTCGGCGACGTCGCTGCCGAGGCCAACGCGGGCCAGCGTATCGATGGCGGCCGCCTTGCGCTCTCGCCCCGGCCCCTTCAGCGCGAAGCTGACGTTCTGCCAGACGTTCAACGAATCGAACAGCGCGCCGCCCTGGAACAACATGCCGAAGCGCGCCTGATGCGCCGCCAGCTTGGCCCCCGTCAGCCGGGTGACGTCCTGGCCATCGACCTCGATGATCCCGGCGTCGGGCTTCAGCAACCCGAGGATGCACTTGATCGTCACCGATTTGCCGGTGCCCGAGCCACCGATAATGACCATCGATTCGGCTGGCGCGATATCGAGATCGACGCCGTTCAGCACCTCCTTCGGGCCAAAGTGCTTCTTGACCCCGCGCAGCCGGATTTTGGGCACGTCGGTCATGATCCGAAGACGATCACGGTGATGATGAGGTTCGACAGCAGGATCAGGATGAACGCCGACACGACGGCGTTGGTCGTCGCGCGCCCCACGCCCGCCGCGCCGCCGCTGCTGTGATAGCCGTGGTAGCAACCCATCAGCGCGATCCAGAAACCGAACACTGCCGCCTTGACCATCGACGAAGCGACGTCATCGAATTTGAGGAAGTGCACCGTCGTGTTGAGATAGGCCGCCGCGTTGAACTTGAGCCTTGTCGTCGCCAGCAGAAAGCCACCGAGCACCCCGATGGCATTCGACACCAGCACCAGAAACGGCATGACGATCACCCCGGCCAGCACACGCGGCGCGATCAGGTAACGGAAGGGGTCGGTTCGCAGCGTGATCAGCGCGTCGATCTGTTCGGTGACGCGCATCGTGCCGAGTTCGGCGGCCATTGCGCTCGCCACCCGCCCGGCGACCATCAGTCCGCCCAGCACCGGGCCGAGTTCGCGGACGATGCCGATCACGGTGACGGCGGGGACGGTCGAGGCGGCGTTGAACCGGCTGCCGCCGATATAGATCTGCTGCGCCAGCGCCGAACCGGTAAACAGCGCCGTCAGCCCAACCACCGGCAGCGAGAAATAGCCCATGCTGAGCAACTGCGCCCCCAGCTGGCGCGGATACCAGGGCGGAGCCAGACCGCGCGAAACTGTGGTCGCCGCAAAGCGCGCGATGCGCCCGATGACCCCCAGCGCATTCAGCACCAGATGCCCGAGACCCGCCAGTGCAGCGAAGATGCGGATGCCGAAACCTGTCATCGATAGACGCGGGTGTAGCGGTGCCCGAGGCCGGTCAGCAACTCATATTCGGTGCGCCCGGTCGCCGCAGCGGTCGCGGCGAGATCGAAGCCCACGTCGATCCAATCGCCTTCGGCAAGGCCGGAGACGCCGGTCACGTCGAAAGCGGTGAGGTCCATGGAGACGCGACCCGCGACCGGGCAGATCGTTCCGTCGATGACTGCATGGCCGGTATTCGACAGGGCAATCGGGTAGCCATCGGCATAGCCCAGCGCCACGATGGCGAGGCGGGTCGGGCGCGCGGCGGTGAAGGTCGCGCCGTAACCGACGGCCTGGCCGGGGGCGAGGTCGCGGAGCTGGACAATCCGCGCTTCGATGGCAGCCACGGGGGCCAGCGGGCGATCGCCGGGCGACAGGCCACCGCCGTAAAGACCGAAGCCGGGGCGGGTCAGATCGAAGGCATAGTCGTTCCCCAGAACGACGCCGCCCGAATTTGCCAGCGCCCGGCGGCGCGCCGGGATGCGCGCGGCCAGATCGCGGAAGGCGATGAGCTGGCGGGCGTTCATCGGATGCTCCGGCTCATAGGCACAGGCGAGATGGCTGTGGAGCACATCGATAGTCAGCCCGTCGAGCAAGCCCGACACCGCCTCCGCAGGCGTCAGGCCGAGGCGGTTCATGCCGGTATCGACCATGATGTCGCAGGGGCGCCCGGTCTCGCGCCAGGCAGCGACCTGCGCGGGCGTGCACAGGACGGGCACTGCAGGGGAGGCCAAGGCGATCTCCATCTCGCCCGGCAGCACGCCGTGGAGAACGGCGAGGCGGACGCCCTCCGGCTGTGGCCCCAGTGCCGTCGCCTCCGCCCATGCGGCGACAAACAGGTCCCGGCAGCCTGCGGCGATAACCGCAGCGGCAGTCTGCCGCGCCCCCAGCCCATAGCCATTGGCTTTAACCGCCGCACCGCACGCCGCCTGTCCGCTGGCCGCCGCGAAGGTTCGCCAATTGGCAGCGATCGCCACCGTGTCGATGGTCAGCCGGGTTGTGGCGGGTGGTGGGGGCAGCGCGGCCATGGGAGCGGTTAGCGCGGGCGGCGGGCGAACGCACGGACTTATGAAATGCGGCAGGGACGATGGGCCGAATGTCGTTAACGCATTGTTAGTTCAACTTGCTAAGTTGACACTATCTTGACACATGAATCGCATCGACGAACAGCGCGCATCTCAGGGAATAGCCAAGTAGTTACAGTTATATAGCCGCATTGGTTACTGACGTCAAGGTCAGCTGTAACTGCCCCAATTGGGTTCACTTCAAAGACAGATGCGACACCCTATATAGCTCCCGGGCAATCCGCCCCTGGACCTTACGACAATGCGCCGCGCCGCCATCGCCCTTATCCTGCTCGCTGCCGCCGCAACCCCCGCGCTGGCGCAGAGCCGTCCCGACACCGAATTCTGTGCCAAGATGCGCGCCAAGGACCCCGGCGGCATCTGCACCGCCAAAGGTGAATATGTGACGGCGGACAAGGCCTATCTGCCCGATGGCAGGGTCGTCATCCGGACGGCGGGCAAGTAACGCGCCAGCGGCGCGGGCCTGAAGCCATTGCCCGCGCCGCCCGCCGGGCTATGAAGGGCAAAACCTTGGGAGCCCGATCCATGCCTTATGTCCGCCCTGATGTGCAGGCGATGCTTGCCATGCTCGCCGCCGCGCCCGGCCCGCAGATGCACGAAAGCGATGCCGCCACCGCCCGCCAGATGATGCGGATGATGGGCCAGCTGACCGAACGCCCGCGCGGTGAACTGCGCCACGTGCGCGACTTCACCATCCCCGGCGACCACGGCCATGTCATCCCGGCGCGTGTCTATAGCGACGCCGCCAACCCCGGGCCCGGCCCGGTCATGGTGTTTTTCCACGGCGGCGGCTGGGTGATCGGCGACCTTGAAACCCATGATTCGCTCTGCGCCGAAACCGCCCGGACGCTCGGTATCACGGTGGTCAGTATCGATTATCGCCTCGCCCCCGAACATGTCTTCCCGGCAGCGACCGAGGATTGCCTCGCCGCGACGCGCTGGCTGGCCAACACGCCGATGGCGGTCGGGCACGTCATCACCGGGCTGATCCCGGCGGGCGACAGCGCGGGCGGCAACCTGGCGGCAGCGGTGACGCAGGAACTCCACGGCAAGCTGCCGGTGCCGATCCTCGCGCAATGGCTGATCTATCCAGCAGTGGCGGCGGACGGCGGCGCGTCGATGGACGAATTCGCCGAAGGTTATCTGCTCAGCCGCGACGGCATGATCTGGTTTTCGAAACATTATCAGCCCGATCTGAGCCACCGCTGGGCCGCGCCGATCACTAATGTCAGCGCCGACCTGCCGCCCGCCATGGTCTTTGTTTGCGGCCTCGATCCGCTCCGCGATCAGGGCCGCGCCTATGCAGCCGCGCTGGTCAGCCACGGCGTTCGCACCATCTACCGCGAGGCGGCAGGCCAGATCCACGGCTGCTTCAATATCCGCCAGGGCATTCCGTCGGCGCAGGATGATTTGCACGGGTGCCTGAAGGATTTGCGGGTGTTAGTTGACGAGGCGGTGGCGGCGCTTCCGGCGATGGCACAGGCGGCGGAGTGACCGAACGCCTGCATAAGTCAGGGCTGCCGTACCGCGCCGGGGTTGGCATCATGCTGTTCAACGCCGACGACCGTGTCTTCGTCGGCCAACGCCTCGATTCGAAGCTGGAGGCGTGGCAGATGCCGCAGGGCGGGATCGATCCCGGCGAGGCCCCGCTCGAGGCCGCACTACGCGAATTGGAGGAGGAAACCGGCGTCCCGCCGCACCTCGTCGAGATCACCGCAGAAACGCCGGGCTGGCATTACTACGACCTGCCCGACGACATGATCGGCACGGTGTGGAAGGGGCGCTACGCCGGGCAGCGGCAGAAATGGTTTTCAGCGCGCTTCCTGGGGACCGATGGCGACGTCAATATCGCCACCAGCCACCCCGAATTCCGAGCCTGGCGCTGGGCCGAAACGCATGAGCTGGTCGAAATGGCGGTGCCGTTCAAGACTGATCTCTACACCGCCGTGATCGCCGAGCTTGGCGCGCACTGATGCGCTGGCTGCTGCGTTCCAAGATCCACAATGCGACGGTGACCGAGGCCAACCTCAACTATATCGGCAGCATCACCATCGATATGGACCTCTGCGACCGCGTCGGTCTGTGGCCGGGCGAAAAGGTGCTGGTGGTGTCGAACACCAGCGGGTCGCGGCTGGAAACCTATGTGATCGCGGGCGAACATGGCTCGGGGGCGATCGAGATGAACGGTGCTGCGGCGCACCTCATCAAGCGCGGCGAGGAGGTCATCATCATGGGCTTTGAGCTGGCGGCGGAGCCGGTCGAGGCGCGGGCGATACTGGTGGATCGGGACAACCGGTTCGTGCGGGATTTGGTGGATACGGCGGGGGCGGTGTTGGCGTGAGTCCCTCCCCCTTGAGGGGAGGGCGAGAGACGCGCTCTTGCGCGGCCCGGGGTGGGGGTACTCTTCGGCGGAGATCGTGAACCCCCACCCCGCCGCGCCAAGGGGCGCGAGTCGCCCTCCCCTCAAGGGGGAGGGACAGCTTAGATTAGCCCCGCCAGCGGTGAACTCGGGTCGGCATAGCGCCGCTTTCCCATCCGCCCCGCCCGGTAGGCCAGCCGCCCACTCTCCACCGCCAACTTCATCGCGCGGGCCATCAGGATAGGGTCCTTGGCCTCGGCGATGGCGGTGTTCATCAGCACGCCCGCGCAGCCCAGTTCCATCGCCGCCGCCGCGTCCGACGCCGTACCGACACCGGCATCGACGAGCACCGGCACCTTGGCGCCCTCGACGATCATGCGGATCGTCACCGGGTTCTGGATGCCCAGCCCCGAGCCGATCAGCGAGCCCAAAGGCATGATCGCGCAGGCCCCCAGATCCTCGAGCTTTTTGGCGGCGATGGGGTCGTCGGCGCAATAGACCATGACGTCGAAGCCGTCCTTGACCAGCACGTCCGTAGCCCTGAGGGTCTCGGCCATGTCGGGATAGAGGGTCCGGGCCTCGCCCAACACCTCTAGCTTGACGAGGTTCCAGCCGCCCGCCTCGCGCGCCAACCGCAGCGTGCGCACCGCATCGTCGCCGGTGAAACAGCCCGCCGTGTTGGGCAGATAGGTAAAGCGCTTGGGGTCGATATAATCGGTCAGCAGCGGCGCGGCGCGGTCGGTGACGTTGACGCGGCGGACGGCGACGGTGACGATCTCTGCGCCCGACGCCTCCAGCGCGGCGGCGTTCTGGGCGAAGTCCTTGTACTTGCCGGTGCCGACGATCAGCCGCGACTGGAAGGTGCGCCCGGCGACCGTCCAGCTGTCATCTTGCCCGCCGCCGACGAAATGCACGATCTCCAGCCGGTCGCCGTCGGCCAGCGCCTGCGCGCCGAAGGTCGAGCGCGGCACGATCTCCAGATTGCGTTCGACCGCGACCCTGGCCGCGTCGAGTTCAAGGCTGGCGAGCAGCCCGGCGATCGTGGTGCCAGATGCGGCGCGGTGCGGGGCGCCGTTGAGGGTGAGGCTGAGCATCCGCCGCATATGGCGCGGCGCGGGGCGCGGCGAAAGAGGCTGGCGGCTGGACGCGACCGCGCACATGCGGCAAAAGGTGGCGATAATCGGGGTCGCGCAAAGAAGGACAATCATGCCGGAAGGCACTGGGATGCAGGTCGATACCGCGCTTGTGCGCGAATTGGCCGAACTGCTCGACTCAACGCAGCTGACCGAGATCGAGGTCAAGGACGGTGACCGCTCGGTCCGCGTGGCGCGCAAGGCGGCCGCAATTCACGCCGCTGCCGCTCCCGCGCCACAGCCATGGCCGCAGCAGGCGGCACTCGCCGCGGCACCGGTCGCGGTGCCAACTGCTGCGCCGTCTGGCGACTCGGACTGGGCGAAACATCCGGGGCTGGTCAAATCGCCAATGGTCGGCACCGCCTATCTGACTGCCGAACCCGATGCCCCGCCGTTCATTACCGAAGGCCAGGCGGTCAAGGCGGGCGATACGCTGCTGATTATCGAGGCGATGAAGGTCATGAACCCGATCACTGCGCCCAAGGCGGGGACGGTCACCAAAATCCTGATCGGCGGGGAAGCTCCAGTCGAATATGACCAGCCGCTGGTCGTGATCGAGTAGTGGTCGGGGAATAATGTTCAACAAGATCCTGATCGCCAATCGCGGCGAGATCGCGCTGCGCATCCACCGTGCCGCGCATGAAATGGGCATCAAGACCGTCGCGGTTCACTCGACCGCCGATAGTGATGCGATGCACGTCCGGCTGGCCGACGAAGCCATCTGCATCGGGCCGCCGTCGGCGACCGATTCGTATCTGAACGTCCCCGCGATCATCTCGGCCGCCGAAATCTCGCAGTCCGACGCCATCCACCCCGGCTATGGTTTCCTCAGCGAAAACGCGCGCTTCGCCGAGATCGTCGAGGAGCACAAGATCGTCTGGATCGGCCCCGACCCCGATCATATCCGTCGCATGGGCGACAAGATTGAGGCCAAGATCACCGCCGCGATGCTCGGGCTGCCGCTGGTGCCTGGATCGCCGGGGCCGGTGAACAGCGCCGAGGAGGCGATCAAGGTCGCCGACGCGATCGGTTATCCGGTGCTGGTCAAGGCGGCGAGCGGCGGCGGCGGGCGGGGCATGAAGGTCATCCCCGACGCGGCCTCGCTGCCCGGGCTGATGGCGCAGGCCAAGGCCGAATCGAAGGCGGCGTTCGGCGATGACACCGTTTACATCGAGAAATATCTCAACGAACCCCGCCACATCGAATTTCAGGTGTTCGGCGATGGCAAGGGTGGCGCAGTCCATCTGGGTGAGCGCGATTGTTCGTTGCAGCGCCGCCACCAGAAAGTGCTTGAAGAAGCGCCGTCGCCCGCGCTCAACGCCGAACAGCGCGCGACGATGGGCGAAACGGTGCGGCAGGCGGTCGCCAAGCTCAAGTATCGCGGCGCCGGGACTATGGAGTTCCTGTATGAAGACGGGCAATTCTACTTCATCGAGATGAACACCCGCCTGCAGGTCGAACATCCGGTGACCGAGGCGATTACCGGGCTGGATCTGGTGCGCGAACAAATCCGCGTCGCCGCCGGGCTGCCGTTGAGTGTGACGCAGGCCGATATCCGTTTTCAGGGCCATGCCATCGAATGCCGGATCAACGCCGAAGACCCCGCGACCTTTGCACCGTCACCCGGCAAGGTCACCGAATATCACGCCCCCGGCGGGCTCCATGTGCGCGTCGATAGCGCGCTCTACGACGGCTATCGCATCCCGCCCTATTATGATTCGCTGATCGCCAAGCTGATTGTTTACGGTGCCAACCGCAACGACGCGCTGATGCGGCTGCGCCGCGCGCTCGAGGAGTTCGCAATCAGCGGCATCAAAACGACGATCCCGCTGCACCAGGCGCTGATCGAAGACCCCGCCTTCATCGACGGCGATTATTCGATCAAATGGCTGGAACGCTGGCTGGCGGCGCGGGCGCAGAATTGACACGGGAGCAACGCAGGCATATCTTGCGCAAGATATGAGCAGCACAATGCCAGTTTATGCCGAACAATTGGCTGAGCCGGGGACGCCATCACTGTCGCCCAAGCGGCTGGGAACGGTCCTTCACCTCGGTATTGCTGAGTTGTCGGCGCTGGTCGGGGCGTCGCGGGCGACGCTGTCCAAACTGCCAGTGACGCCCGCCGCTGACCGCGCTTTATCGCCGCTGGCGCGCATTCTCGCCATGGCGGCGGAGATGTCCGGCTCGATGGATCGCGCCAGCCTGTGGTTCAAGCATCAGCCGCTGCCGGGCTGGGCGGGAAAGACGGCGCGCGATCTGGTCGCGGCGGGCGACGCGCAAGCAGTGCTCGACTATCTCGAGGCGAGCCGGGCCGGCATTTACGCTTGAGTGCGGACGTTATCGATCTGTGGCGGGTCTATGTCCCGGCATGGGGCTGGCGGCCGCTGTCGGGCGACGGCGCAGCGCGGTTTGGCGGTAGGTGGAACCCGACGGGCATGGCGGCGATCTATGCCGCACTGGAACTCACCACTGCCTGGTCCGAATATAATCAGGGCCTGACCCAGCATCCCGGCCTCGTTGTGCGGTTGCGGCTCGGCGGCGCATCCTTGGCCGATGCGAGTGACGTCGATCTGCGGTCACGCTTTGCCATTCCCCCCGATCTCGGTGGCGATGCGTGGCGCGCCGAGGCGGCGCGCGGCGGGTCGTCGGCGAGTCAACGCGCGGGTGCGGCGATGGCCGCCGCCGGGATCGACGGCCTCATTTACCCGTCGGCGATGAGCCCTGGCGGTCGCTGCGTCGTGCTGTGGCGTTGGAACGAGGATGGCGGCCCAGCGCTTGCGGTCGAAGACCCGGAGGGCCGCTTGCCCGCCGACGCGCAGTCGTGGCGGCGCTGAGCACTTGCCAGCGCGTCCGGATTGGAGTGCGATGGGCTGGTTGAACCGGTTGCCAATACAATGACCCCGCCCCTCCGCCGTCTCGATCCGCAGATGCTGCTCAGCGCCTATGCTACGGGCGTGTTTCCGATGGCCGACAGCGCCACATCGCCCGATGTGTTCTGGGTCGAACCACGGCGGCGGGGGGTGTTGCCGCTGGATGGCTTTCACCTGCCCCGGCGGCTGGCTCGGATGTTGAAATCGGAACGCTTCGTGCTGACTGCCGACCGGGCGTTCGATGCAGTGCTGGCGGGGTGCGCCGAATCGGTGGAAAACCGTCCCGATACCTGGATCAACACCGGAATCGCCGAAGCCTATGGGGCGCTGCACCGGCTGGGTCATGCGCATAGTGTCGAGGCGTGGACCGCCGATGGCGCACTGGCGGGCGGGCTGTACGGCGTCCGGCTGGGCCGGGCGTTCTTTGGCGAAAGCATGTTCACCCGGGTCACCGACGCGTCAAAAGCGGCGCTGGCGGCGCTGGTGGCGCGGTTGCGGGTTGGGGGGTTCACGCTGCTCGATACCCAATTCCTGACCGATCATCTCGCCGGGTTCGGCGCGGTCGAGGTCACCGCGCGCGCCTATAAAGGCTTGCTAACGTCGGCGCTGGTGGCGGGCGGTGATTTCTTCGCGCTCGACCGCTTGGGCGACGATTTGACGGGCGGCGTGTCACCGGAATCGACGCGCCCGGCGACCACGGTATCCGGCCCGGTTTCTGGAAAGCGCATTGTGCAGCTCTTGACCCAGACGTCATAGAGCGCGCTTTCCAGCGGGTGCAGCGACGGGCTTTCGGCGAACATCCAGCCGGAAAACACCCGTTTGGCCGGTCCTTTGCCCTGTGCGTCGTCGATCAACAGAAAGGCCCCGGTCAGCTTGCGCTCCCACGGCGGGGTCGTTTCGCAGGTGCGGACGGTGACGCGCAACGTGCCGAAATCGAACGCCTGTCCGGGGTGCCCGGAAAACACTTTTGTCTCCCCTGTCCGCTTGTTGAGCGCCGCCAGTGTGACGTCGCGCTCGGCATTGGGGGTCGGCAGGGTTTGCGCCGCTGCAACCGTCGCCGATAACAGCAAAGCCGTCGTGACCCAGCCGCGTATCATCGGCTATTTCGCCGGCGGTGTCGCAGCGGCACCTGCCGCCGGAGCGGCGTTCTTGCCGCCGGAATTGTTGATATAGCTGCCGATGAGCTGCATCAGGTCAGTCGACCCCGACGTTTCAAGGATCTCGGCACCGGGCTTCATCATCACCGGATCGCCACCGGGCGTCAGCGAGATATAGGTGCCGCCGAGCAGGCCTTCCGACGTGATCGCCGCGCTCGAATCGATCGGCAGCTTGACGTTGTCGCTGACGCGAAAGGTCAGTTCGGCCTGATAGCCTTTGGTGTCGAGTTCCTGCTTCGTGACGGTGCCGACCTTGATTCCGGATACACGGACGTCGGTGCCTGGAGATACACCAGCGACGTTGGAGAATTTGGCCTTGAGCTCATAGCCGCCGCTGCGGGTGCCGGCCTGGGTGCGGTCATAGGCGAAGACGACGAAACCGACCGCGACGATCAGCACGGCGAGGCCGATCAGCGCCTCGATAACGTTATCCTTGAACAGTGTCCGCATCGCTTACTCCGGGGTCCAGGCGCGGTAGTCGCCCGTCGCCTTGGCGCGGTGTCCGCCCGCCGGTAACGCGCCGGACGGTAAATGTGCCGCAGCCGTACCCGTCGGGTTCGGCGACCATGGCCGTTCCCAGATGCGCGGCGGGATCGGCTGTTCGTCGGGGGTCAGCGCGGTCGTCTTGTGCAGCCACAAATGCCATTCGGGGGGCACCCGGCTGGCTTCCGGGACGCCATTGTAGATCACCCAGCGACGTTCTGCAGCGCCGGTACCGCGGCGGTAATAGATATTGCCCTGATCGTCGCGCCCGGCTTCGGCCGCGCCGCGCGTGAACAGCACGGTGCCCATGCCGGGACCGTGCCACCAGGTGAACAGATTGGAGAACAGGCCCATCGCGGCTGCATTGGCCTCAATCGCGGCGTGAAGGCAAGTCTAGCGCTGCAATTGGATCCGGTCGCCAGGCTTCAATCGAATGTGTTCAGCCTGCCCGGCGTTCAATTCAACGACTGTCGTGGCCAAGCCTTTTGAATCGAGGAGGTCGCGCGATAACGGCACCGCATTGGCCGCCACATTGACGACCCGACCGTCCGCGCCGACAAATATGATGTCGAGCGGCAGATAGGTGTTCTCCATCCAGAAGCTCATCAGGCGGGCCTCGTGCGACGGAAAGATCATGCCAGCGTTGCTGGCCATCGTGCGGCGGAACATCAGCCCGCATTCCTGCTGGGTCGGGGTAGCGGCAGTTTCAACGCTATAGCGATGGCGACCGGTGTCGGTAATAATGGTCAGCTTCTGGTGGCCAAGGCCGATCGACGGGCAGTTGGCTGGCACGGCCGTTGCCGGGCTGACCGTCAGAACACTCGCCAGAGCCAGCGCCGCCAAACCGATTCGCAACACTCTTGTCCCTTCAACCCTCAGGTGCTTCGATCAGCACAGCGAGCGGCCCCTTGTGCCCCGGTGCGATGCGGGCACGCAAGGGCTGGCCGGGCATCAGTTCGCCCAGACCGGCACGGCGGACCGTTTCCATATGGACGAAAATATCTTCGGCACCATCCGGGCGGACGACGAAACCATAACCCTTCAACCGGTTGAACCATTTGACTTCGACGGGTTCGAACGGCCCGGCGGCGGCGACCATAGCCTGGGGGTCGATGCGGTCGGCAGCGCGGCTGGCCGCGGTTTCCGGATCGGGGCCGATCGACGTGGAGAGATCGAATGAAACGATGCGACGCGCCTGTCGCCCTCTGTCCCGCGCCACGACTTCGCAAATCAGCGTCGCGCCTTCGGGTAGCGAGCGACGACCGACTTCGCGCACCACGGTGAAATGGATCAGCACATCGCCGCTACCATCGTCGGTGACCATGAAGCCATAACCGCGCACCGCATCAAACCATTTGATGCGGCCTTTGACCACTGACTCATCGGCTTCGGCCAAGCCGACAGGCGCATTATATGCTTCGTCCACGCTGCCCCCAACGCAACAACTAAAGATCAACGCTTGTGAATAGCATATTTCATTGCCGCAACCTAGAAAGTTGTTGATTTCGGTCAAAAACGACATGTGCGTCGCACAATGCCGAGAAATTGGCTAAATCCCGCGACGTCAAGCATAGGATAAAGACATGGAACTGGCAGGGTCGGTCGAAATTGCAGCGGCGCGGACGGCGGTTTGGGCGGCGCTCAACGATCCGGCGGTGCTGGCGCGCTGCATCGACGGCGTGGAGTCGCTCGATCGTCAGGACACCGAGGCCGGACCGGTGATGAGCGGCAAGATGCACGCCAGGGTCGGCCCGGTTCGCGCCACCTTTGCCGGCCAGGTGACGCTGAAGGACATTGTTGCCCCCGAAAGCTATGTGCTGTCCGGGGAGGGCAAGGGCGGCTTGGCCGGCTTTGCCAAGGGTGAAGCAGCGGTGGTGCTGGCCGAACTTGGGCTGCAGACGACCCGGCTCGATTATAAGGTCAGCTCGAGCGTCGGCGGCAAGCTGGCGCAACTCGGGGCGCGGCTGATCGAGGGCACGGCCAAGGGTTATGCGGAGACGTTTTTTGCACGGTTGAAGGCTGAACTCGAAGCGCCCGTCATCGCCGACGCCGAAAATCCGGCGATGCTGGCGGAGGATGCCGAGGCACCCGCCGCGCCCGCAGCGGATATGGTAACAACTCCGATGGGCACTCCGGCCACGAGTAGCGGCGTGTCGCCGCTGGTCTGGGGTGGCGTGTTGGTCGTGCTGGTCCTGTTGTTCCTCGCCTGGCGCATGATGTGAGCGACGGCGATCTGGCCACTTTGCAGGTGGCCCGGCGCTGGCTGGATGCTGGACACCGGGTCGCGCTGGCGACGGTAACGCAGACCTGGGGATCGGCGCCGCGACGCACCGGCAGCCATCTCGCCGTCCGTGATGATGGTCTGTTCGAAGGTTCGGTCAGCGGCGGCTGCGTCGAGGGTGAGGTCGTCAGCGAAGCGCTCGCGCTGCTCACCGAGGGGGCCGGCATCCGGCAGCTGGATTACGGCGTCGCCGACGAAACCGCCTGGCGCGTCGGACTGGCTTGCGGTGGGCGGATTTCGGTGCTTGTCCAGCGCATCGCCGATGACGGCTTTCCGGCCGGGCTGATCGACCGGCTGACAGTAGCCGCGACGATGGGCGAATCGGTGACGCTGGCGACCGATCCCGCGACCGGGATAACCCGCGAGTCCAGCGAAGGCACGATTGCCCGCGCCTATCCGCCGCCGCGTCGTCTGGCGATCATCGGCGCAGTGCATATCGCCCAGGCGTTGGTGCCGTTGGCGCAGGGCCTTGGCGTCGCGGTGACGGTCATCGACCCGCGCGGATTATTCGCTGCCGACGCGCGCTTTGCTGGATTGGAACTCGACCGCCGCTGGCCTGATGAGGCGCTGGCCGAGTGGAAACCCAACGCCGCCAGCGCCGTCGTCGCGCTGACCCACGACCCCAAGCTCGACGATGTGGCGTTGGCGGCGGCGCTGCGATCACCAGCGTTTTACGTCGCGGCGCTCGGTTCGCGGAAAAACCACGGCAACCGGCTGGAGCGCTTGCGCGGGCAGGGCTTCGACGACGGGGCGCTGGCGCGTATCCACGGCCCCGCCGGGCTGGCGATCGGCGCCGCCGACCCTGCCGAGATCGCGCTCAGCATCGCTGCTGAAATGACCGCCGCCTGGCGCGGTGCGCTCAGCCCGCGCGCATGATCTTCGGCATGGTGCCCGCTGCCGAGGCAGCCGGGGCGATCCTGGCCCATTCGATCGTCATCGGCAGCACGCGCTGGCCCAAGGGGCGGCTGCTGACCGACGCCGATGCGGCGGCTGCGCATGCGGCGGGGGTCGAGGCGCTGATGGCGGCGCGGCTGGAACCCGGCGATGTTGATGAAAATGAAGCTGCGGCCGCTTTGGGAACGGCGCTCGCCGGACCGGGCGTGGCATTGCTTCCCGCCGCGCATGGCCGGGCCAATCTCGCTGCGCGCGCAGCAGGGGTGCTCGTCGCCGATGCGGCGGGCGTCGACGCAATCAACCGTATCGACGAGGCGCTGACCGTCGCCACCCTGGCCCCATTTGCGCGAGTCGCAGCGGGTGAGATCGTCGCCACGGTCAAAACCATCCGCTATTCCGTTCCCGGCGCGGCGTTGGCATCTGCGCGCGCCTGGGCAATTCCGCTTCGGGTGCAGCCCTTCCGGCCATTGGCGCTGGCTTTGATCGCCACTCGCTTGCCCGGGGTGACCGCCAAGGCGATGGCCAAGACCGTCGCCGTGACGCGCGCCCGGGTCGAGAGCCTGGGCTGCAGCCTGATCGTGCTCGACGCGTGCCCGCACGACACGGCGCACCTCACCGTTCGGCTGGCGGCGGCAGTAGCCGATATCGTGCTGATTGCCGGCGCGTCGGCGACGGTCGACCGCGCCGATGTCGTGCCCGCTGCCATCGTCGCGGCGGGAGGCAGGGTCGAGCGACTCGGGATGCCGGTCGATCCGGGCAATCTGCTGGTGCTCGGCAGCCTGAACGACCGGCCAGTCATCGGCTTGCCGGGGTGCGCGCGCAGTCCCAAGCGCAGCGGCTTCGATTGGGTGTTGGAGCGGCTGGTGGCGGGCATCGCAGTCAGCGGTGCCGATATCGCCGCGATGGGGGCAGGCGGACTGTTGCCGGAAGCCGAGCGCCCACAGCCCCGAGCGGCAATTGCGTGATCGCCGGGGCGGTCATTCTTGCCGCCGGGCAATCGTCGCGGATGCAGGGCGGCCACAAGCTGCTGCTGGATTGGCTGGGTAAACCGCTGATTGCGCACGCAGTCGACGCTGTATTGGCCGCCGGTCTGCCACCGCCGGTGATCGTGCTGGGCGCGCGCGCTGACGACATCCGCGCCGCGCTGGGTGACCGGCCCGGGCAGTATGTCACGGCGTCGGACTATGTGGAGGGGATGAGCCGTTCCCTGCGCGCCGGAATTGCGGCGGTGCCAGAGTATTGGACGGCGGCGTTGATTTGCCTGGGCGATATGCCGCGCGTGCCACCCGCCGTGATCGCGGCGATCGCCGCGCGCGCCAGTCCGAGCGCGATCGTTCAGCCGACACACAACGGCACAGGTGGACATCCGGTGCTTTGGGGCCGCGATTATTTCCCGGCGCTGTTGCGGTTGGAGGGGGATGGCGGGGGCAAAGCGCTGTTGCGCTGCAACGCGCAATGCGTTGAACCCATTGAGACTGCGGACGATGGCATCCTGATTGACATCGATACGTCGTCAAACATCAACATGTTGCGAGCCGGTAACCCGTTGCCCTAACAACGGCGCGTCTGAAAAATTAACACATTATTAGCTTGCGTTCTGTTCACACGCCGTTTATCAAGACCGATGAAGGCATCGACTCGGGGGTCACTCAGGGCGGCGCATCTTCCGGGTCAATGATTTACGGGGAATAATATATGAAGAGCCTCTATCTCGCCGCGGGCGCTGCCCTCGGCCTTCTCGCCGCCGCTTCGCCGGCCGCTGCCGGTAACGGCGTCAAGAACGGCAGCTTTGAAGTCACGACGAACGGCATCGGCCAGTTCGATAACAACACGCAGGCCAAGTATTGGACCTCGGGCGGATATAACTTCCTGTTTGACGGCAACAACCCGACCGGAAATTCGGTCGGCCAGTATGGTGCCCTGTCGCTCTGGGGTCCGGGCAATGGTTCGAACAACGGCCTGACGGCCAGCCCCTTCGGCGGCAACTTTGTCGGTGCCGATGGCGCGTTCGGCGTCTCGCCGATCGAACAGACTCTGCATAACCTGACCGCTGGTCATAGCTATGCAGTCGACTTCTATTGGGGCGGCATCCAACAGTACGGCTTTGATGGTGCGCAGACTGAACAGTGGATCGTTTCGCTCGGTGGCGGCGCGTCGCAGTCAACGGCTGTCTACAACAACCCCAGCCACGGTTTCAGCGGCTGGACTGCTGAGCATTTTGTGTTCGTCGCCCCGCATAGCGGCGACAACGTGCTGTCGTTCCTGGCGCATGGCACCCCCGATGGCGTGCCGCCGTTCTCGCTGCTCGATGGCGTTTCGGCTGCCGTTCCGGAGCCCGGCGTCTGGGCACTGCTGATCGGTGGTTTCGGCCTCGTCGGCGCAGCCGCCCGCCGTCGCCGCCTGGCAACTGCCACTGCCGCGTAAGCGACGGTATCACTGACGAACACGGGCGAGGGGGCGACCTCTCGCCCGTTTTCGTTGGGGCCGCGCCCGTGTTAGAGGTATCGGCGTCATGCACAGCCTGATTCACTTTGCCGTCGATGTCCTCCGGCTGAGCCTGTGGCTGGCGCTGATTGCCGCCGTCTTCGTGCCGTTGGAACGGCTGTTCGCGCTGCGCCAGTCCAAGGTCTGGCGCGCGGGCATGGGCGTCGACCTCGCCTATTATTTCCTGTCGAGCCTGTTGCCCGCCATCATTCTGGCGCTGCCGCTGGCCGTCATGGCGGCGGTGCTGCACCGGCTGATGCCCCCGGCGTGGCTGGGCTGGAGCGCCGATCTGCCGCTATGGGCCCGCTTCGCCCTTGCCATCGTCGTCGCCGAATTCGGTGCTTATTGGGGCCATCGCTGGACCCATCAGAACAGTTTCCTGTGGCGATTCCATGCCGTCCACCACAGTGCCGAGCATATGGACTGGCTGGTCAACAGCCGCGCCCATCCGGTCGATCTGGTCTTCGTGCGGCTGTGCGGGCTGGTGCCTTTGACCGTGCTTGGCCTCGCGCAGCCGGGGGGCGGCACCAACATCGCCATCGCAACGGCGTTCATCACGACCTTTTACGGCTTTTTCATCCACGCCAACATCCGCTGGCGCTTCGGGCCGCTCGAACAGCTGTTCGCGACCCCGGCGTTCCACCACTGGCATCACAGCCGCGTCGATCACATCAACCGCAACTATGCAACGATCTTCCCATGGATGGACCGGCTGTTCGGCACGCTTCACCTGCCGCGCGAATGGCCCGACGCCTATGGCATCGAGGCACCGATGCCGACCGACCTGACCGGGCAGCTGCTCGAGCCATTGTCACGCCCGCGTCCGGCGCTGGCCGACCCGCCTCAGTCGTCGAGCAGCGCCGCCGCAGCGTCCGGAGTCGCCGCGCCCAACACCTGACGCGCCACGGTATAGCCATGGCCACCGCGCGCCATCGCCGCCATCGCCTTTTGCCGCGCTTCGGGTGAGGAGTCGACGGTCCGCGCGAACGGCCCCAGTCGCTTGCGCCGCGCAAATTCCAGCGCCGCCGCCAGCGCCGCCGTCTCATCATCCTCGCCAATCGCGCTATGTAAATCGTCGCCGCCAACCCCCGCTGCGGTCAGGTCCTGCACCACCCGCCGCCGCCCCAGCCCCTTGGCCGTCAGTCCGCGCGCCCGCGATGCTCCCCACGCCGCATCGTCGACATAAGCCAGCTCGCGCATCCGCGCGGTGATTGCCGCGAGGTCCGGAGCGGCCTCCCCCGCCCAGCCGCGCTCGCGCAGCTTGTTCCGTAAATACCGCTCCAGCTTCGCCGCCGTCGTCGCAAAGCGCGCCGCATAGTTCAGCGCCAGTTCGCGCAGCGCCGCCTGATCGAGCGGCTTAGGCGGCGGGCGTTCACGGCGTTCCTTGTACTTCGGTGGCTTCATGCCTTGTTTGTGCCACGTTCAAGCCGGAATTTGAACGCTCGCCTCGTGCAAAGGCGAAGGTGGGCAAAGACGCGGCAAGCGCGCGGGATGGAGTGCAGGGTCTTGGATAACGCAACGGTTACGCCGACGACGGATGCGTTGCCGCGCCGCCGCGCCGATTTCGCGACGCTCGGTCAGGCGCTCGACTATGCCGCGCAGGGCAAGCGCGGTCTCAATTTCCACGACGCCCGCGCCGATCTGGTCCGCGCCTACCCCTATGCCGAACTCGCCGCCGATGCTCGAGCACAGGCGCTGCACCTGATCGCCGCCGGAGTCGTCCCCGGCGACCGCGTCGCGCTGATCGCCGAGACGGGCGCCGATTTCGCCGCCGCCTTCTTCGCTGCCGTCTATGCCGGGGCGCTGCCGGTGCCGCTGCCGCTGCCGACGAGCTTTGGCGGGCGCGACGCCTATATCGGCCAGATCGCCACCCAATTGGACAGCTGCGACCCGAAGATCGTGCTGTCACCGTCCGGCCTGTTCCCCATGGTTGAACAGTCGGCCACCGGTAAATGCCCAGCGCACGACTGGAGCCTGTTCTTCGCAGGCGCTGCCCCCGCCGCCGCCCTGCCCGAAGCCAAGCCCACCGATATCGCCTATCTGCAATATTCCAGCGGCAGCACGCGCTTCCCGCACGGCGTCGCCGTCACCCACGAGGCGCTGCTCGCCAATCTGGCGGGCCATCAGCATTGCACCGATGTCCGCGACAGCGACCGCGTCGTGTCGTGGCTGCCCTGGTATCACGACATGGGGCTGGTCGGCTGCCTGCTGTCGCCGCTGTCGGCACAGATGTCGGCGGACTATATCGCCACCGAGGATTTCGCCCGCCGACCGCTGAGCTGGCTGACGCTGATCAGCCGCAACGCGGGCACGACGCTGAGCTATTCGCCGACCTTTGGTTACGACATTTGCGCACGGCGGATTTCGGCGTCGATCGACGTGCGTGAACGCTTCGACCTTGGGCGCTGGCGGGTAGCAGGCAACGGCGCCGACATGATCCGCCCCGAAGTCATGCAGCATTTCGTCGACGTCTTCGACGCTGCGGGCTTCAAGGCCAGCGCCTTCATGCCAAGCTACGGCTTGGCCGAGGCGACGCTCGCCGTCACCATGATGCCGCTGGGCGAGGGGATCACCAGCGACCTGATCGACGAACGCACATTGTCCGGCACCACTGGCGGCCGCGTCGATGCCCGCCGTCCGACGCGGTATCGCGCCATCGTCAACTGCGGCAAGGCACTTCCCGGCCTGACCATGGAAGTGCGCGGCGAGGACGATGCGCTGCTGCCCGATCGCCGCATAGGCCGGATTTTTGTACGCGGACTCGGCGTCATGGCAGGCTATTTCCGCGACGAGGAGGCGACCATGGCGGCGCTGTCGCCCGACGGCTGGCTCGACACCGGCGACATGGGCTATTTGTCGCACGATTCGATCTTCATCGTCGGTCGCGCCAAGGACATGATCATCGTCAACGGCAAGAACCATTGGCCGCAGGACATCGAATGGGCGATCGAACAGCTGCCCGGCTTCAAGGCCGGCGACATCGCGGCGTTCTCGATCACCACGCCGAGCGGCGAGGAAGCCCCCGCCGTGCTCGTCCAATGCCGCACGTCCGACGCCGATGAACGGACCCGGCTGCGCGACGATATCCGCAACAAGGTGCGGGCGATTACGGGCATGAGCTGCGTGGTCGAACTGGTGCCGCCGCGGACCCTGCCGCGCACGTCTAGCGGCAAGCTGAGCCGGTCGAAGGCACGGAGCCAGTATCTTTCGGGTGAGATCCAGCCGTTCGATGTGGCGGCCTGATCTGTCCCTCCCCCTTGAGGGGAGGGCGAGAGACGCTGCGCTTGCAGCGGCCCGGGGTGGGGCCTTCCTGTTCCAGCCCGGCCAATGACCGCCAACCTGACAATCTTGCGTACCCACGCCAAGACGATGCGCCACGAAATGACGCGCGCCGAGGCAATCCTATGGGGCCTCCTGCGCAGCACTGACCTCAAACCCTGGCATTTCCGACGCCAAGTCACCTTCCCGCCGCGCTACATCGCCGATTTTGCTTCACACGCGGCGGCGCTGGTTGTTGAGGTTGATGGCCAGTCACACGACTTTACAGCGGACGACGATATGCGCCGGACGGATTGGTTTGCGGGTGTTGGTTATCGGATGATTCGATTCGGCAATTCCCGAATTTTGAATGATCAGGACAGCGTTTGGCGCGAACTCTGCGCTCTGCTTCCCGCCGAAGGACCCCCACCCCGCTCGCGCAAGGGCGCGAGTCGCCCTCCCCTCAAGGGGGAGGGACAGTGATCGCTGTTACCGGCGGCACCGGCTTCGTCGGCTCGCGCGTCCTCGACCTTGCCCAAGCGCCTATCCGCTCCCTCACCCGCCGCCCCCAACCACCGCGCCCCAACGTCGACTGGGTGACGGGCGACCTCTCCACCCCCGCCGCCCTCTCCCGCCTGTGCGATAATGCCGACGCGGTCATCCACATCGCGGGCGTGGTCAACGCGCGCGACCGGGCGGGGTTTGATGCCGGGAACGTTGCCGGGACTGCGACGATCCTTGCCGCCGCTAAAACCGCAGGCGTCCGCCGCTTCGTCCATGTCTCGTCGATCGCGGCGTGCGAGCCGGGGCTGTCGAATTATGGTGCGTCCAAGGCCGCCGCCGAGATGCTGGTCAAAGCCAGCGGTCTTGACTGGATCATCGTCCGCCCGCCAGCTGTCTATGGCCCCGGCGACCGCGATATGTTGGATGTCTACCGGCTGGCGGCGCGGGGGTGGGGGCTGGCTCCCGGCAAGGGGCGGTTTTCGCTGATCCACGCCGACGATCTGGCGCGGGCGCTGCTGGCGCTGGCGGAGGGCGGGCCGTCGGGTGTGACGGTCGAGATCGACGATGGGGCGGGCGACGCGCACGCCGGCTACAGCTTCGCCGAGTTCGCCCGTGCGGTCGGCACTGGCGTCGGGCGAAGGACGCGCGTCGTGATGCTGCCTCCCGCCGCACTCGGCATCGGCGCAGAGTTCGCCACCGCCGCCGCGCGCCTGACCGGCAAACTGCCAACCCTCAGCCGCGACCGGGCGCGTTATCTCGCCCACCCTGACTGGGTAGCGCGCGGGGGAAACGCCGCGCTTGCCGATGTGTGGCAGCCGCGCTTCGATGCCGCGTCGGGGATTGCCGACACGGTCGCCGGGTACCGCGCGCAGGGCTGGCTCTAATGCCCCTCCCCCTTGAGGGGAGGGCGACTCGTGCCTCAGCGCGAGCGGGGTGGGGGTACGGGCCTCGCCGCTAAGAAACCCCCACCCCGGGCCGCTGCAAGGGCAGCGTCTCTCGCCCTCCCCTCAAGGGGGAGGGAGTCCTCCGCCCGCAAGTCGCCTTAATCCGGGTGCAATAGGCCGCTCATGCTAGATCGCCCGCACATCCTCGCCCGCATCATCGAACTGATCGCGCCGCTCAACCCGAAACACGTGCCGCTGACCGAAACGACCAGCTTTGCCGCCGATCTGGAGATGGATTCGCTGACCGTCATGGATCTGGTCGCGGCGATGGAGGATGAATGGGATGTCGTCATCCCGTTGAACATGCTGCCCGATCTTGAAACCGTCGGGCAGGTCGCCGATGCCGTGACGAAACTGGTCGCCGCCAAATGAGCGACCTGTTCTCCAAGTTCGACGCGCTGATCGCGGAACGTGAAGGTGTGCTGGCCAAGGGCGTCCGCGATCCCTTCGCCATCGTCATGCAGGAGGTCCGCTCGCCGACCGAAGCGGTCATCGACGGGCGCGAGACGATCCTGCTCGGCACCTATAATTACATGGGGATGACCTTCGATCCCGATGTCATCGCGGCGGGCGAAAAGGCGCTGCGAGAGTTCGGCGCGGGCACCACCGGCAGCCGCGTCCTCAACGGCACCTATCAGGGCCATAAGGAGTGCGAAGACGCGCTGATCGAATTTTACGGCATGAAGCACGCGATGGTGTTTTCAACCGGCTATCAGGCCAATCTCGGGATGGTGTCGACGCTGGCGGGCAAGGGCGATTTCGTCATCATCGACGCCGACAGCCATGCCTCGATCTATGACGGCTGCTACCTCGGCAACGCCGATATCGTGCGCTTCAAGCATAACAGCGTCGAGGATCTGGCCAAGCGGCTGGGGCGACTGCCGCCCGACGCCCACAAGCTGGTGGTGCTGGAGGGCGTCTATTCGATGCTTGGCGACATCGCGCCGCTGAAGGAACTGGTCGCCGTCGCTAAGGCGCATGGCTGCATGGTGCTCGTCGACGAAGCGCATGGCATGGGCTTTTTCGGCGATCATGGCCGCGGGGTCTATGAGGCGGCAGGTGTCGAGGCCGATGTCGATTTCGTCGTCGGGACCTTCTCGAAATCGGTCGGCACCGTCGGCGGTTTCTGTGTGTCGAACCATCCCAAATTCGAAATCCTGCGGCTGGTCTGCCGCCCCTATACCTTCACCGCGTCACTGCCGCCCGCCGTCGTCGCCTGTGCGGCGACGAGCATCCGCAAGCTGATGCACGGCCATAACAAGCGCCAGCATCTGTGGGAGAACAGCCGCAAGCTCCACGCCGGGCTGAAGGCGCGCGGCTTCCGGCTGGCGACCGAAACCACCGAATCGGCGATCATTTCAGTGCTGATGCCCGATCAGGAAACCACCGTCCGCATGTGGCAGGGGCTGTTGGAGCGCGGCGTCTACGTCAATATGTCGCGCCCGCCCGCAACGCCTGCGGGGGTGTTCCTGCTGCGCTGCTCGCTGTGCGCCGACCATTCGGTGGCGCAGGTCGATGTTGTCTTGCAGCGATTCGAGGCTGCGGCGGCGGAAATCGGGCTGGATTTGAAAGCGGCAGCCTGATGCCGACAAAGAATCTTTCGCTTGCGTTCACGCGCGCGCAACCCAATGTCGTGTTGAAGCGTCACACCATGGACCCAAGGGCAATACGCCTGTAAGGTGAATGGCTGGGGGGCAAGGATGAGCGCGAATGTCTGACGGCGGATCATGGATCGAGATCGTGTTGCTGGCGATGGTGGCCGGTTTCGTCGGTCTGCGGCTGATCAGCGTGCTGGGCAAGCGTACCGGCCATGAGCGCCCGGTCGGTGACGCCTTCCGCCCCGGCGCGCCGGAAGTGACCGCACCTGCTGTCCGCGGCATCGAGCCACCTGTGCGGGGTGCCATCGCAGTTCCGGCAGGAACTGCTGCCGAGCTGGCTCCGGCGCTGCAAAGCGTTGCCGATGCCGATGCGAGCTTCGATCCGGAACGCTTCATTACCGGTGCGAAAGCGGCGTATCGCATAGTGCTGGACGCATTTTGGGCCGGCGACGGCGAGGCGATGGCCAGCCTGGTTTCCGACGAAGTCCATGAACACTTCACGCACGCAATCGCTGCGCGAGACGGGATGGCGCTGTCCAACCGGCTGGTGTCGATCGACAGCGCAGCGATTACCGAGGCCGAGATGACCGGCCAGATGGCGGAAGTCACCGTGCGTTTTGAATCGCATATTGCTGGACCCGACGGCGACGCTGTTGCCACACACGATGTCTGGACGTTCAGCCGCCACATCGGCAGCCGCGACCCGAACTGGCTGGTTATCGCCACCGACGCCGCGTGATGCGCGGCGCGTGACGCGCCGCCTTGGCCCGGATGAAGCCGCGCTCTGGGCACGGGTCGCACAGAGTATCCGCCCACTTCCTGGACGCAGCGCCCCGCGCCTTGTTCAATCAGCCCCGGTGGTAGTTTCAACCAAGCCTGCGCCAGCGCGACCTGCGCCCGCTCCAGCCCCCCGTTGCCATCCGCGAATCGGCGTGACGGCGGCAACGCTTGACGGCGGCTGGGACCGGCGATTGACCAAGGGCGCGCTTGTCCCAGACCGGACCATCGACCTCCACGATCATGGCCTGGCCGCCGCGCATGCCCGGCTGGAGGACGCAATCGACGCAGCGGTGGCAGACGGGATGCGTATCCTGCTGATCATCACCGGCAAAGGCCGCGGCGACCGGCCCGGAATGATCCGCGCCCAGCTTGCCGACTGGCTCGACGCCTCACCGCAACGGCGTCGGATCGCGGCACTGCGGCCGGCGCATCTCCGGCATGGTGGGGGCGGAGCGTTTTACCTGGTGCTGCGGCGGTAGAGACGG
Source organism: Sphingomonadales bacterium (assembly GCA_038211945.1). GTDB lineage: Bacteria > Pseudomonadota > Alphaproteobacteria > Sphingomonadales > Sphingomonadaceae > Sandarakinorhabdus. Next base: position 32,113 of record JBBQVA010000004.1, on the reverse strand, counting down.
TCCCTCCCCTCAAGGGGGAGGGACAGAGTTACCCCCCTCAGATGCTCCGGTTCACCCCGCCACCGTCCATCACCTGCCGCACCTTTTTTGCCAGCTGCTGCAGCGTGAACGGCTTTGCCAAAAACGCCACGCCGGGATCGAGCATGCCGTTATGGACGACGGCATTCTGGGTATAGCCGGTCGTAAACAGCACCTTCAATCCGGGCAGCATCTCGACCGCGCGGTCGGCCAGCTTGCGGCCGTTGATGCCGGGCATGACGATATCGGTGAACAGCAAATGGACCACCGGCTGGACCTGCAACAGGCTCAGCGCTGCTTCGCCGTCGCTGGCCTGGATGACGGTGTAGCCGAGTTCGCGCAGGGCATCGACCGACATGTGGCGAACGTTGGTTTCGTCCTCCACGACCAGCACGATCTCGTTGTCGGAGCCGCGCGGCAGATCGCCACCGTCGCTTGGCATGTCAGGCGCGGCATCGCCGAACCAGCGTGGCAGATACATCTTCACGGTCGTGCCATGGTCCGGCTCTGAATAGATTTTGATATGACCGCTCGACTGTTTGATGAAGCCATAGACCTGGCTGAGGCCAAGCCCGGTGCCCTTGCCGACGCCTTTGGTGGTGTAGAACGGATCGAAGGCACGTTCGATGACGTGCGGCGGCATCCCGGTGCCGGTATCGCTACAACAGATCACCACATATTGCCCCGCCGTGACTTCGGCGTGGTCGGCAGCATAGGTATCGTCCAGATGCGTGTTGGCGGTTTCGATGGTCAGCTTGCCGCCCCCCGGCATCGCATCGCGCGCATTGACCGCCAGATTGACCAGCGCACTTTCAAGCTGGGCCGCATCGGCATAGGTCCGCCACAGCCCGCCGGCCAGCACCGTCTCGACCTCGATGCCGTCGCCGATCGTCCGCCGCAGCAACTCCGACATGCCGAGCACGAATTTGTTGGCGTCGACCGCTTCGGGGGCGAGCGGCTGTTGCCGGGAAAAGGCCAGCAGGCGGGCGGTTAGCCCCGCCGCGCGCTTGGCGCCTTCGATGGCATTGTCGATCAGCTTGGCGACGCGCGGTTCGATCGTGTCCCCCAGCCGCCGCTGCGCCAGATCGAGCGAGCCGAGCACAATCGCCAGCATATTGTTGAAATCATGCGCGATGCCGCCGGTCAGCTGGCCGACCGCTTCGAGCTTCTGCAGCTGTCGCACCTGGCCCTCGGCAGCGGCGGCACGGTCGATCTGGGATTTCAAACCCGCATTCGCCATCGCGAGTTCGCCAGTGCGCTCGGCAATCGCGATTTCGAGCCGGTCGCGGCTGATCGCCAGCACTGCGGCCTCGACAGCCTTTGATCGCGCCAGTTCGGCGGTACGCGCTGCGGTCATGATCAGCCACAAGCCGAGAAGCGCGGCGAGCCCGGCCGTAACCGACAGCGCCATCGTCAACTGATCGGAGCGTTTGACGGCGTCCGCCCATGACGCATTGCGCCGTGCCAGCAATTGAGTCTCGGTTGCCGTTATCGCCGACAGGTCGGCGCGCGCGCTGCGCATCAGGGCCTCGGCGGTGCCGGCCTTCAGGGCTTGCGCAAAGCCGACGCGATCGTCGGTCCTGATCTTTTCGACACCCTGCGCCATCAGCCGTTCCAGCTCGGTAATAGCGGCGGCAAGGTGTCGTACGCGATTTTGCTGGACTGGATTATCGGCAGTCAGCCCAGCGACATTGGCGAGTATTTGCGGCACGGTTTCAAGCTGGGCGCGATAGGGTTCGAGATAGGCCTCGTCTTGGGTAAGCGCATAGCCGCGCGTGCCGCGCTGCATTTCAGAAAGGCGGCTCGACAGCCGTTCGACTTCAAGCAGGACCGAATAGGTGTGCAACTGCCACGCGTTCGCGCGTGCCCGCGCGTTTGACGCCTGCAGGGCAAGCACCCCAAGCCCGATCAGCAGCGCCAGTAAGATCACGCCAGCAATTGCGGCGCTGATCCAGGCTGAGCGCGCCTTCACGGCTTCTTCGGTCCTCATCAAATGCTGGGCGCCCTATCCGAACGTCCCCCCGATGGCCGTTCTAGCCAAGGCGGCGACGCTTGGCGAGTGTGTTGCGGGATGATCATCGCAGCGGGTTGACAAATAACCTATCTGGCGATATACTCGGCCGATGATCGCTGTGTGCCCTCTCTATCGCCCACGACCCATGCGTCGTCTGCGGGAGAAGGTACAGATGCTACGGTATACTCTCTTTCCTCTCCTTCGGCGCTTTTTCCGCCAGATTATGGACCGCCGCTTGTGCTAGGAGTGGAGGATCTGGCGGAGACATGCGATGATTGAGCTTTATTATTGGCCGACACCAAATGGCCACAAGATCACTCTGATGCTTGAGGAGTGCGGCCTCGATTATCGCATCAGCCGCGTCGACATTACCAAGGGCGAGCAGCTGCAGCCGGGATTCCTCAAGCTGTCGCCGAACAACCGGATGCCGGCGATCGTCGACCATGATCCGGGCGACGGCGGCGGCCCGCTGAGTGTCTTCGAATCCGGTGCGATCCTGCTCTATTTGGCAAAAAAGGCGCATCGTTTTGCAGGGGATACGCTGCGCGAGCGCGTTGCAGTCAAGGAATGGCTGTTCTGGCAGGTCGGCGGGCTGGGGCCGATGGTTGGCCAGATGGGCCATTTCGTCCGTTTTGCCCAGGAACAGGTGCCCTATGCAATCAAGCGCTACACCGACGAAACCCGCCGACTGTTGGGTGTCATGGAGCGGCGGCTGGCGGATGCAGAATATCTTGGCGGCGCGCAGTACAGCGTTGCCGACATGGCCTGCTACCCCTGGATAAAGGCGGTCGCGGACGCTGGATTGACCGATGGGCATGACAGGCTGGGAGCCTGGGCAGCATCGATTGCAGCGCGACCGGCGACCGCGAGGGCCTATGCCAGGGCAGAGCAATAGCGGCGCCCCGCCACTGCGGCCAACTGGATGAATGACGCGCGCCCCCTTGTCATGCTTTGGCTTGCGAGCCTGGCCGACGGTCGTCGCCTGTCGCCGCATACGGTGCGCGCTTATGCAACGACGCTCCACGGGTTCGTCGATTTTCTCGCGGGGCATCTGGGCGGGGCGGTGGCTCCGGCGGCGCTGGGTGCGCTGACACTTGCCGATTTCAGGTCGTTTCTCGCGGCCCGACGCACCGATGGTGCCGCCAACACCTCCATCGCCCGCGACGTATCGGCGCTGCGGACCTTCTTCATCTGGCTGCGGCGGACACAGGGGGTGGACTGCACGGGGTTGGCGGGCCTGCGTTCCCCAAAGGTGCCGCGCCGGGTGCCGCGCCCGGTGTCGCCCGGCGATGTCACCGAACTGGTCGAGGCGGTCGGCGATTCGGCGCGGCTGCCGTGGACGGCAGCGCGCGATACCGCCGTGCTGTTGCTGCTCTATGGTGCCGGGCTGCGGATCGCCGAGGCGCTGTCGCTGACCGGTGCGGTGCTGCCGCTGGGGGCGACGCTCAGCGTGACGGGCAAGCGCAACAAGACGCGGATCGTGCCGCTGTTGCCGGTCGTTGCCGAGGCCATCGAGAATTACGTCCGCCTGACGCCGTGGCCGCCGTCGCGCGACACGCCGCTGTTCCGGGGCATGCGCGGCGGTCCGCTCGATCCGGGCATCGTCCGGTCGGCGATCAGGGCAGCGCGTCCGGCGCTGGGGCTACCCCCGACCGCGACTCCGCACGCGCTTCGCCACAGCTTCGCCACGCACCTGTTGGCGCGCGGGGCAGACCTGCGCTCGATCCAGGAACTGCTCGGCCACGCCAGCCTGTCATCGACGCAGATCTACACCGCCGTCGATGCCGCGCAGCTATTGGACGTCTACCGCAACGCCCACCCAAGGGCATAGCGCGTCAGTCGTTGCCCCAGGCCCAGCCGGTGATCAACCACGCACCCTTGGCCTTTTTCAGCGACGCGGTGACGGTCGCCTTATGGACCATCGGCTTGTCTTTCTCGGTGAAATTATAGGTCGCGGGCGTCACGATATAGGCAGTGTCGCCGTCGATCTGGACGTGGCGCGGCTTGCCCATAACCATCGTGCCGGGCTTGATGCCGGCGGCGTCGGCCATCTTCAGATAGTCGGCCGCCCAATCGGCGCAGCTATGCCAGGCGTGCGGCGCGAAATCGTCGATGACGTTGGCGTCTTTCGTGCACAGCTTGGCGGCAGCGGCGAAGTCGGTCGCGGTGAAATATTTGGTCACCGTCGCAAGGGCCTCGACCTTGTCGCTGGCGGCGGCGGGTCCCGCCAGCCCGATGGCGGCGGCGGTGATAAGCAGCATCTTCATGGCGTCTCTCCCCTGATGGCTTTTTACCACCATGGTCGAAACCTAAGCGTAACCGTTAGGCGAGTCGATTGGGTCAGACGCCGCTCGACTTTACAGTCTCTTGTGCGGTGGCGAACCACGCCCCCTCCTGTGTCGCCAGCCAGCCGAACAGCGACTCGATGGCGTCGATCCGATACGGCAGTGCGCTGATGTACGGCGTCAGGTGGATCGGCAGCATCCGCCCGCCGAACCGCTGCGCCTCGCCATCGAGCAGAAGATAGGCGTCGCGCAACTGCTCGGCATAACTCTCCGCCGATTGCTGGCACGTCGCAATCACCTGCCGGTCGCTGAGTTCATGGTTCAGCGGCAAATTGACGATGTCGCCGAGCCGGTAGGGCAGTTCGTCGTTGACCCAGTCGAGGCAGTAGCCAACCCCCGCCTCGGCCAACAGGCGCGGCGTATTCCATGACTGCGAGCGGGCAATCGACAGCCAACCCTTGGGCCGCGTCCCCGTCGCCGCCGTCAGCCTGTCGAGCGATGCTGCGATCAGCGCACGCTCGTCGGCCTCGGCCAGGGTTGAATCCACGGTTCCGTTCATGTCGGTCGAATGGGCGACGACCTCATGGCCGCCCGCGACGATCTCCGCCGTCAGCGCCGGGAAGCGTTCGGCCCAGGCGGCGTTCATCGCAAACGACGCCGTCGCCCCCGCCTTGGCCAGCGCCTCGATCAGCCGCGGCACCCCCAATCGCGATCCATAATCACGCGCGGTGAAGTGCCGGTAATCGGGAAACGCCGTCGCCATATGCCCCGGCGCGCGGAACGGTTTGTCGACCGGGGTCAGCGGGAAGAATTCGCACGATATGACGATGACCACCGCCACCCGCTTGCCACCGGGCCAGACGACCGGAGGCCGCTCGAACAGATTGCTCCACGGATAAAGCCCATGGTCCATCCCCCGCCGCCGGTGCGGATAGGTCAGATAGTCCGCGCCGACACTCATGCCCGCTGCCCCCGGTAGGCGTCGGCGATGTCGCCCGCCCGGGTAATCCACGCCCGCCCGTCGGCAGCGATGTGGCGCAGCACCTCTTCGAACGGCCCGATCCGGTGCGGCTGGCCGATGAGGTAACTGTGCAGCGGGATGCACATGACGGTCCCCGAAACCTCTCCCTCCCGCGCCAGCCGGTCGAACTGGGCGATCAGCGCGGCGGCGTATTCACGCGGGCTCATATTGTAGATGAAAAAGCCATAATGGTCGTTGACCTCAAGGCTGTAGGGCATCGAAATCAGGTCGCCGGACTTGGTCGCTACGCGCCCGGGGCGGTCGTCGTGATACAGGTCGCAGGTGTAATCCAGCCCATATTCGGCGATCAGATTCAGCGTGTTGACCGTGTGGGTCAGCGCCGGGGCGAGCCAGCCGCGGATGCGCTGCCCGATGGCGCGCTGCACCGTTTCGATGCTGTCCTCAATGATCGCGCGCTCCTCGGCCTCGTCCATGTCATAGGCGTAGCGCGTGTTGTAGATGCCGTGGGAGAAGAACTCCCAGCCGCGCGCGACGCCGTCGGCGACGACCTCGGGGATGTGGTCGCACAGCGCCACTGACAGGCTGACCGAACCGGGGAAGCCGTGGCGCGACATCGCCTCCGCCATTCGCCAATGGCCGACGCGGTTGGCGTGATCGCGGTGGCTGTAGCCGACGACATCGGGATGCGGGCGAGTCCAGGATTTGCGACGCGGGTGCGCAGGGGGATCGAGTTCGTAATATTCCAGGTTAGGGGCGACCCAGACCGCGCAGGTCTTGCCGCCCGGCCAGCGCAAGGGTGTGCCGTGGGTAGGCTCGGCGGTGTAGAGGTCGGGGTCGTTCACCTGCTACCGCTGCTTGGAAGCCCAAACTTCAAAGTGCCCGCGCCTCCAACCACGCCACCACGTCCGCCACCGGCACGACGTCGGCGTATTTCAGCTGGAGATCGGTGAGGTTGGCATAGTGGTAGCTGGCACCCTTGTCCGCGGTGGTTTCCAGCGGGACGATCGGGCGCATGCCGCGTGACAGCGCGTCGATTGCCGTCGCGCGGACGCAGCCGGAGGTCGAGCCGCCGGTGACGACCACCGTATCGACCTTGTAGAAGGTAAGCAGTGATGACAGCGGGGTTTCGAAAAATGCCGAGGCCATACGTTTGGTATATTGGGTATCCTCGGGCTGGATGTCGCAGCGCTCGTCGAACTGGTGGCGGTCGCTGTCGTATTTGATGTTCTGCAGCGAATCGGGGGTGTCGGTGCGCGTTCCCCACACCCCGCAGTCGCGACCATCGGCAGCATAGGCGACGCGGGTCCAGACCACCGGCATCCCGGCGGCGCGGGCGAGGGCGGACATGTGATTGGCGTGTTCGATCTGGCGCGGATCGGCCTCGTACGCCGTCTTGTAACGATCGATCCGAGTATAGGCGTTTTGAAAGTCGACATTGAGGATGGCCAGCTTTTCGCCAAAGCCGAAGCGGGCGCGGTCAGGGTTAGCAATGACCTCGTCGAAAATCTGCCGCGCGGTGCGGCCGTCGTCGGCCATGCGGGTGCCGATAATGTCGGTCATTGGGCTCTCCTTTGCGATCAGGATTTGTCCGGACAAAGTCCCGGCGTCAACCGGCGATGGTCGGATAATCCGCAGGCTATCGCTCGTCGGTCATTTTTGTTGTTTAACCCGCGCTGCATGACGCTCACGCTTCGCCTCCCCCTTGCCGTCGTTGCCGGAGCCGTAGCAGCGCTGGGGTTCGAGCCCTGGGGGCTGTGGCCGCTGACGATAATCGGCATCGCCGCGCTGTTCTGGCTGCTCGACCGGACGCCCGATTGGCGAGCAGGTTTTGCTACCGGCTGGGCGTTCGGCTGGGGGCATTTCGCGGTCGGGCTGACGTGGATCGCGACGGCGTTTACCTATCAGGCGAAGATGCCGGCGTGGCTCGGCTGGGTCGCGGTGTTCGGGCTGGCGATGTTTCTGGCGCTCTACGCCGGGCTGGCGGTCGCACTGGCGCGCGGGCTGGTGCGGCGAGCAGCGGCGCGGGTGCTGATGCTGGCGGCGGCGTGGATGCTCGCCGAATGGCTGCGCGGGCATGTCTTTACCGGGTTTGCATGGAACCCGCTGGGGGTGGCGTGGCTCGACGCCGGGGCGGTCAGCCAATCGGCAAGCCTGTTTGGCGGGCTTGGCCTGTCGGGGGTGATGGTGTTGGCGGGCGGTGTGGTCTGGATTTTCTTTCCCTCCCCCTTGAGGGGAGGGCGACTCGGCTCCAGCCGAGCGGGGTGGGGGTTCCCAAACTCCGCCGGAGAGCACCCCCACCCCGGGCCACGCCAAGGGGCGCGTCTCTCGCCCTCCCCTCAAGGGGGAGGGACAGCGCTTACGGCACTGGTTTTCGTGCTGATCTGCGGCGGTGCGTGGGCAACCAAGTATCTCGTGCCAGCAACCCAGCCGTCCAACGGCCCCCCCATCCACCTCATCCAGCCCAACATCGGCCAAGGCGAGAAATACTCGCCCGAAACGGATGCGCGCCACCTGGCGACCTATCTCGCGCTGTCGCGCACGGCGCTGGCCAAGGACCCGGCCACACCGCCGTCGATCGTCGTCTGGTCCGAATCCTCGGTCGACGATCCGGTCGAGGATGCGGGCGTTATCGACCGCGCGCTGTTGCAGCGCCTGGCGGCGGTGCTGCGTCCCCACGACCTGCTGTTGTTCGGCGGCGTCGCGCTCAATCGCGGCGCCCGGGGCACGGTCACTGCCGTTACCAACAGCCTGTATGTGCTCGACGCGCAGGGCCGTCTGCACGGTCGCTATGACAAGGCGCATCTGGTGCCGCTGGGCGAATATCTGCCGATGCGGCGGTTGTTGTCATGGACCGGCCTTGCCCGGCTGACCCCCGGCGATGTCGACTTTGCCGAGGGGCCGGGGCCGGAGACGCTGGCGCTGCCGGGCTTCCCCGCGATGGGCGCGCAGATCTGCTACGAAATCATCTTTCCGGCGCAGGTTATCGACGAGGCACATCGCCCGGCGTGGCTGGTCAACATCTCGAACGATGCGTGGTTTGGGCCGACCGGGCCGCCGCAGCATTTGGCGCAGGCGCGGCTTCGGGCGATCGAGGAAGGGTTGCCGGTTGCCCGCGCCACGCCGACGGGGATCAGCGCGTTGGTCGACGCGCATGGCCGGGTGCTGGGCGCGCTACCGCTGGGGACGCAAGGGGTGGTGTCGGGACGCTTACCGCAGCCGCTGCCGCCGACGCTGTTCGCGCGGTTCGGGCATTGGACAAGCCTGCTGTTCGGGCTGCTGCTGGCGGGTGCGGCGCTTTCGTTGGATCGACGGCGACGCGGCTAACAAAGGCCATATAAAGCTTCCTTTATACGCCCCTTGCGCGGCTCGGGTGGCGGGCTTAAACGCTGGCACCGCATAACTACGGATGATCAAATGGCTCGCGACACGTTCCTGTTCACCTCCGAATCGGTCTCCGAAGGCCATCCCGACAAGGTCGCCGACCAGATCAGCGATGCTGTCGTCGACCTGTTCCTGTCGAAGGACCCCGAAGCCCGCGTCGCCTGCGAAACGCTGACCACCACCAACCGCGTCGTGCTGGCGGGCGAAGTGCGCGGCCATGGCATGATTGACACCGACGGCAATTGGGCACCCGGCGCGCAGGAGGAAATCCAGAAGGCGGTGCGCGAGACGGTCAAGCGGATCGGTTACGAACAGGATGGTTTCCACTGGCAGAATCTGGTGTTCGAAAACCATCTTCACCCGCAGTCAGCGCATATCGCGCAGGGCGTCGACGCCAGCGGCAACAAGGACGAGGGCGCCGGCGATCAGGGCATCATGTTCGGCTATGCGACCGACGAAACGCCTGATTTCATGCCGGCGACGCTGTATTATTCGCACAAGATTCTGGAGCGGATGGCGACGGACCGACATTCCGGCGCGGCCCCGTTCCTCGAGCCCGACGCCAAGAGCCAGGTGACTTTGGCGTATGAAAACGAAATCCCGGTGCGGGCGACGGCGCTGGTCGTATCGACCCAGCACGCGGTCGATTATTGCCAGCCGTGGGAATCGGGTGGCGAGCGCGGTGGCGACGCCGCCAAATACGCTACGCTGCGCGATTATGTGATGTCGGTGTTCCGTGACGTGCTGCCGGACGGCTTCATCACCGATGCGACGACCATCCACGTCAACCCGACCGGGCGTTTCGAAATCGGCGGACCCGATGGCGATGCGGGCGTCACCGGGCGCAAGATCATCGTCGACACCTATGGTGGTGCCTCCCCCCACGGCGGCGGCGCGTTCAGCGGCAAGGACCCGACCAAGGTCGACCGTTCGGCGGCGTATATCACCCGCTATCTCGCCAAGAACATCGTCGCCGCCGGTCTGGCGCGGCGCTGCACGATCCAGCTGTCCTATGCCATCGGCGTTGCTGAGCCGCTGTCGGTCTATGTCGATCTGCACGGCACCGGCACGGTATCCGAGGCGAAGCTCGAAGAGGTTCTGCCACAGCTGGTGCGTTTGACGCCCAAGGGCATCCGTACGCATCTGGGGCTCAACAAGCCGATTTATCAGCGCTCGGCGGCATACGGCCACTTCGGCCGGACCCCGGATGCGGACGGCGGTTTTGGTTGGGAGAAGCTCGACCTCGTCGACCGGCTGAGGGCGGCGGTGGCGTAAGTCAGCCGGTACGCGCCAGTGGAAAGGCCGTGCCCGACGCTTCCAAATGCGCGGCAGTCACCAATTCGACAGCAGCGTCCTCGGGCACGAGCTGGCGATAGCGACCATCGTCCTCGAAGTGGATGGTCAGCAGGCGGGCACCGCGATAGCGTTCCAGTTCCGATGGATCGATGCCGAAAAAGCCGCAGAGCATCGCGTCATCGACGACCGGGCGTTCCACAACCGTCCGCCGCCGCGCGACCAGCAGATAGGCCGACCAGGCCAGCCAGACCCCGAGCAGGATCAACAGCGTCTTTCCCGATTCCTGCATCAGGTGCTGGAAGCGCCGCCAGCCGCCGAGCATGACAACCTCCTCGGCCAGGTGCCCGAAGCCCGCCAGCCAAGCCCCCAGCACCGCGACCGGCACAAGGAAATACAGCCAGCACGCCAGCGAAAACGCCAGCGCTCCCAGCCGCTGCCGGATGCTGAGCAGATGTGGCAGGTTGATGATCGGCACCGGCAAATCAGCCTCGGCCGGCACCAGCTGAATAAGTTCGGCGGTCACGCGCGCACGCCGCGGTCGAGCGTGACCCACACGGCGCGCTGGCCCTGCTTCTTGGTGATCGCCTTGTACAGGCCCATCAACGCCGTCCCCACCCCGATCGTCCAGTAGATCAGCGGGTACCAGACGATCCAGTAATAATAGCGGCCCATGCCACCCAGGCCGCGTTCATAGCGCGAATCGATGAACAGGCTGACGCCGAACTGCAGCAGGCAGGTGACGGTCAGCAGCACGCTCGTCCAGCGCGGCAGGAAGGCCACCCAGGAATAGCCATGTTGCCAGCCGATGGCGCGGGCGATCAGTACGGTCGACGACACAACGATCAGCCCCGACCAGGCGATCGATGTCAGATATTCGAGGAACAGTGGCCACATTCGGCGCTGCTTGATACTCATGATCTGGCGCGAATAGCGTAGCATGACTTCGGCCCCGCCCTGCGCCCAGCGCACCCGCTGCTTCCACAGACCTTTGATCGTTTCGGGCATCAACACCCAGCACATGGCATTCGGTTCAAAGCGGATCGTCCAGCCGGCGAGCTGGAGTTTCCATGAAATATCGATGTCCTCGGTGACCATGTCGGGTGACCAGTAACCGACATCGTGAAGCGCCGTTTTGCGGAACGCCGCGATGACGCCGGACACGGTGAACACCCGGCCATAGGTGCGCTGGGCGCGCTTGATCATGCCGACAATCGCCGAAAATTCGCCGACCTGGATGCGACCGATCAATGTCGAGCGATTGCGGACGCGCGGGTTGCCGGTGACCGCTCCGACATCGGGGTTGTTGATGAAGTGGCGGATCATCCAAACCGTCGCTTCGGGCGCGAGCAGGCTGTCGCCGTCGATGCCGATGACGTATTCGCCTCGCGCCAGCAATGTCGCTGCGCGCAGGCCCATCGCCTTGCCCTGGTTGGTGGCGAGGTTGACGACGCGCAGCTTCGGCTCGGTCGCCGCCAGTTCGGTCAGGATGGCGAGGGTGTCGTCCTTCGAGCCGTCGTTGATCGCGATGACCTCGAAATTCGGGTATTTCTGTTTCAGCGCATAAGCGACCGTCTCGCGGACGTTATCGCCTTCGTTATAGCAGGGAATCAGGATCGACACGGGGGGATACTGGTCGAGGATCGGCAGCTTGGCCGGGCTGTTCCGCTTCACCTCCCAGCGGAAGTAAAAGATGATCGCGCCGATCATCCAGACATAGGCCATCAGCAGCGGGTAATAGAACAGCAGGTCGGTGACGCTGTGCGCGAGGTGCCGAAACCCGCCCCAGCCTTCGAAGCGGTGGACGGTGCGCAACGCCTCGTCCGACAGGCCCTCCATCCAGTCCGGGATGTCGGGATCGTTATAGGTGCCGGGGTCGGGGGCAACGCTCACTTGTCCATCCCCCTTGAGGGGAGGGCGAGAGACGGCGCCCTTGCGACGGCCCGGGGTGGGGGTGTCTTACTTCGGAGTTGGGGAACCCCCACCCCGCTCGGCTGCTGCCGAGTCGCCCTCCCCTCAAGGGGGAGGGAAAGAAGCAAGAGGCTCACGGCTTCACCGCCACGCCAAATTCGCGCTGCATGTCCGCAAGCCGCGGCTGATCCTTGAACAGATTGTCCGGATAATAACCGATATGCACCGCCCCTGCCGACTTCAGCGTTGCCAGATCGGCAAGGAATTCAGGCATCGGATAGGCATCCTTGGTCCGCCAATCGACCGACTGAAGCTCGAATACCGTCTTATCGAGGCCACCGGGCACGGCCGCTACGTCGGCTACAAGGGTCTTCAGCCACGCCGCCGCGTCGGCCGCATTCTCCATCGCCGGCATCGCCTCGATTCCGATGAAGTCGTAATGCTTGACGAACACCGGCAGCGACTGGGCGTACCATTCCTCGGCATCGGGCTGCAGTACTGGACGCGAATAGAGGTTACGCGCCGTCTTGATGTTGGGTCGCCAATAACGGACCCTCGCTGCCAGTTCGTCGGTGTAGTCGGCAAGGAATTCGGTCTTCAGATGCGCCCAGGCAAGGCGGCTCGCCGGGGTCGCGCGCAGTTCATCGACGTTGGTCGACAGCTTCCAGGCACGCTTTCCATAGGCCAGCGCCGCCGGGGATGCGTCCTCGAAATCCGACAGGATTCCGTCGTCGTGGAATAGCACGCCGTCGATAATGCAATGCGTCGCCAGATCTTCGTACAGATCGCCAACCCACTTGCGGGCAGCCGGGACGAACGGCGACAGGCGGGTGTAAATATGGCTGGCGGGCACAGCCTTGCCGTCCTTCCACTCCTTCACATACCAGTCGGCGGGAAGATGCGGGTCCTTGAACGCCATCATCGGCATCCAGGCATAGACCTTGACCCCGGCGCGCGTTTTCAAATGGGTCGAAGCATAGCCAAACAGATCGGCGCGCATCGGCAGATGGCGGTTGGGGAAATACAGTTGGTCGGCGTTGCCGTCGCCGTCGGGGTCCGAATAGGCCTGGAGATAGACCGTCGTCGCGCCCATCGCGCGGATGCGTTCGACCAGCGCATCGAGATTGCGCTGGGTCTGCTTCTGGTCGACCGGGTCATAAATGTAATCGAGATCGACGTGCACCACGCGCTGGTCGCGGTCGGCGCGCAGGTCACGGACGATGTCGCGGAACTGCCACTGCGCCGGATCGTCGGTCATGATCAGCCGGTCGATGACGGTCAGGTCGGGCAGGTCGTTCTTGCCATCGGCCAGCGCCATGGTGATGGTCATGCCATCCTTCTTGGCTTCCGAAAGCGCATAAGCGTTATATTCACCATATGGCCAGACCATCACCCGCGGGCGGTGGCCGAGATGTTCGGCCAGGAAATCGCTGCTGTGCTTGATGCCGTCGCGGAGCCGCTTTTCATATTCGGCCGTGGTTTCGTAACTGTGGGTCTTGCCCTCCCAGTGCCGCGTCGTCACCGCCGCTTCGATGCCGCCCCATGGGTTCGATTCGATGGCGTTGTGAAGCCCATAGGTATGGCTGGCGATCTCGACCGTACCCGACTTGTCGATCTCCTTGACCTGCGCCCAGGTCATCAGCGGCTTTATGCCGGGAACATCGGGCTTTGATTTGCCGTCGATCCAGGCCCCGATGATGGCGGCGACGCTGGGGTAGTGAAATTCCTTCAGCAGCGGCCAGGCGCGGGTGTAAAAACTTTCAAAACCGTCGTCGAAGGTCAGCAGCACCGCCTTATCGGGCAGCGGCTTGCGGTCCTTTGAGGCGTCGATAATGTCCTGCATCGACACGACATGATAGCCATTGTCGCGCAGCCATTCGAAGTGGCTGCGCAGCTTGGCCAGCGACGTCGCCACCCGGTCGAAGGGCGGGCTGAACTGCCCTTCCGCCGTGATATCGTGATAATTGATGACGATATAGTCCGACGGCGGCGCGGCCACAGCGACCTTTACCGTCGTGGTCGCACGTTTCTGCTCGACGCCGACCTTCGCCTCGCTCGGTTCGGCAGCGGCGACGTTCGCGGTCAGGGCGAAAACAGTCGCCAATGCGCCAAGGATAATCGATTTCATCATGCCGTGGTCTATCGCTGTCCGCTGTTGCTGGGCCGGGGTTTTCCGGCTTCCACGCCGATACCCCTGCGCGACGCTATGCTTTAGTGCGTCCGCCGTACCATTGCGAGGGGGCGGCCCGGTTAATGGCGTGTTGTTAATGTCGCCGGGTTGAGCGGCGGAAGAACGACCCCTAAGCCCCATGCAATGACTCCCGATCCCGCTTCGATCCGCCGCCTTTATGGCCGCCGCACCGGCCACAAGCTTCGCCAAGGCCAAGCCGCACTTGTTGAGGATATGCTACCGCGCCTGACTGTCCCGGCGCGCGGCGAACTGACGGCCGAAACGTTGTTCGGCGAAAATCGCCCGCTGTGGCTGGAAATCGGCTTTGGCCGCGGTGAGCATATGGGAGCGCAGGCGGAAGCCAATGCGGATGTCGGCATCATTGGTGCCGAACCGTTCCTCGATGGCGTCGCAGGGGCGCTGATGGAGGTCCGCGACCGGGGTGTGACGAACATCCGCCTGCATATGGGCGACGCGCTGGATATTCTCGACCGGCTGTCTGAAGCTTCACTGGATAGGGTATTCCTGCTCCACCCCGACCCCTGGCCCAAGACCCGCCACGCCAAACGCCGCTTCGTCAATCCCGGCCCGCTTGACCTGGTTGCGCGGGCGCTGCGTCCGGGCGGTGAATTGCGTATCGGCACCGATGACCCGGTTTACGGCCGCTGGACATGCATGCAGATGAACGCCCGCGCCGATTTCGATTGGCTGGCGGAGCGCCCCGCCGACTGGCAAGTGCGGCCCGCCGACTGGCCGCAGACTCGCTATGAAGCAAAGGCGCGCGCCGCCGGTCGTGAAGTCTGGTACTTCCGTTACCGACGGCGCTGAGCCTCAATTCGGCGGGTTCTCGCCGGGTTTTGGCTTCTTGTCCGGCTCGGGCTTATGGGCCGCAGCTTTGGCCGCAGCTGCCTGAGCTTGCGCCTGAACGCGTTGGGCCTCCGACGCTGCCTTGGCCGTTGCGGCTGCTGCTTGTGCCTGGGCGCGCTGGGCTTCGGCGGCCGCCTTGGCCTGTTCGCGGGCTTGGCCGGCAGCTTGCGCGGCCTGTTCGCGCTGGGCACGCGCGGCGTCATTGGCCTTCGCCTTTTCAGCTGAGGCAGCTTGGCGCGCTACTTCTGCCTGTTGATGCTCTGCTGCCTGTTGCTGACGTTGCGCGTCGGCGGCAGCGCGTGCCTTGTCGCGTTCGGCGGCAGCAGCGGCGCCTTGCGCGCGGGTCGCTTCGGCGGCCTTGGTGCGCTCGGCTTCGGCCTGTTGACGGGCAGCGGCCTGCTGTTGGCGCTGGGAATCGGCAGCGGCTTTTGCCTGATCGCGCTGCGCCTTGGCGGCATCGGCGGCCTTGGCGCGCTCAGCTTCAACTTGCTGACGCTGCGCGTCGGCCGCACCCTTGGCCTTTTCGCGCTCGGCCTGAGCCGCCGCCGTCTGCGCGCGCTGCTGCATAGCTGCATCGGCGCGCACCTTCGCCGCGATACCTGCGTCGGTAGCGGCTTTGGCGCGGGCTTCAGCCGCGGTTTTGGCAGCGACGTCGTGTTGTGCCTTGGCCTGAGCCTGCTCGGCGGTGCGCGCCTGAAGAGCCACGTCGCGTTGTGCCTTGGTGTCAGCCTCGGCTTTCAATCGTGCAGCGGCGCGCGCGTCCGCCTGCGCTTTGACATCGGCTTCCGCCTTGGTCCGAGCCGCGGTCCGCGTCTGAAGTGCAGCGTCACGCTGCGCTTTCAAATCAGCTTCGGCCTTGGTCTTCGCAGCAAGCCGAGAGTCGGTCTGCACCTTTGCCGCAAGCTGGGCGTCGGTGCGGGCTTTTACTTCGGCCGCCTGTTGCTGGGCGCGCGCTGCCGCCTGCTGCTGAGCCTGAATCTGGCGCGCGGCAGTCTCGGCCTGGCGTTTGGCGGCTTCTGCAGCCTGAGCGGTTTCGGCAGCATGACGGGCGTCGCGTTGCGCCTGGAGCCGCTGGGCCGCAGTCGCTTGTTGCTGCTGGGCGATAGCGGCCGACCGTGCGGCGGCATCGCGTGCCGCCGCCGCTGCGGCATCTTGCTGCGCAAGCCGGTTCTGAGCATCGCGCTGGGCGCGCAGTTGCGCATCCTGCTGATCGCGGAACCGGGGGTCTTGTTGCGGATAGGCCTGGGGAACATAGCCGGGCTGACCATAGGCAGGCTGGCCATAGCCCGGCGGAGGCGGATAGCCGTTGCCCTGACGTGGTGGATAGCCCCCGCCATTATATCCCTGCGGTGCGTCGCGGCGGCCGGTCGTTGCAATCACCGCCCCGATAACGCCAGCGCCGATTGCCGTTGCATAGGCCGCGCGGCGGTTGCGTTCGTCCTGCCACTGCCGGTCGTCCTGCTGGTGACTGTCGCTCCACGCCCGCCAATCGGAATCGCGGTCGCGCGCCGCGGTCCAGCGGCTTCGCTGATCGGCAAAGTCCTGTCGCCGCGATTGCCATTCGGCGGCATAGGCGGCTTGGCGACGGTCGTACTGCGCCGCGCGGTATAGCGCGCGTGCGCGGTCCAGATAGCGCGCGGCCTCGTCGGCGCGACGTTGCGCGACGTAATCGTCGACCGGGATGCCGTCGGGCCCATAGACTCCGGCAAGCTCGCCGCCATCATAGGCATAGCCGTAATCCGGGTCGCGCACGTAAAATGGTTGGTCCGAACCCTGGTCGTAATAATAGACGCGCTCACCCTGCGGCAGCTGTTCGACAACGCGGTAGGCACCGCTGTTCGACCGCCACACCCAGGGCCGGGTGCCGTTGTAATCGACGGTATAATCCGGCGGTGTGTCGCCAAAGGCCTGGCCAAGCTGATAGGCACGGTCGGGGTAGCGATAGCGTTCACGGCGCGGCTTGGCGGCGATACGCAGCGGGCGGGCAGGGGGCGGCAGCGCAGCGGCAGCGGGTGCGGCAGCCAGTGGCGGCGGCGTGGCGGTGGCGAGCGGCAGCGCAGCGATCGGGGCCGCGCTGACTGGCTGGGTCCCTGCGTCGACGCTCGCGGTGGTCGTCGTGGTCGAGGCCCCCGGTTGCGCCTTGTCACAAGCGGCGAGCGGCAGTCCGGCAGTCAGGACCGCGATGGCGAGCCGGGACGCGGCGGAACGGGGGAACAGCATTGAATGGCCTCATCTGTCGTTGAAGATCGCTGGCTGTGCTGATGCCCCCCGGCTTAACCCTGCCGAAACGCCGCACTGCCTTTCCGCGATTTCAACCATTGCGCAGCCGAAAGGGTCCGTGGCATCAGGGCGGCACGGTATGCACAGGCGATACGCATATTAACGAGAAGCTTTCGACACCACCGGTGATCTGCTAATAGCGCTTGGGGGTATTGCCGGTGAAAATCGCAGCTATCTTGGTCACTGCAGCGATTGGAGCGGTCGCCACCGCAGCCGTCGCGCAGATTGCCGAGCGACCGCATTGGGGCAGCGGCGACCCCTGCCAACGTTTTGCCGGGACACGCGGCCTCTGCACCCGTGAGGGGCGCTGGAAGACCGTAAGCGGCGATATCGCAACCTTTTACCTGCCGAACGGCCGCAGTTTTGCGATGCACATCGTCGATGCCGAGGTGAACAGCGCGCTCGATTCCGACCCCAATGCGCCGTCCGAGGATGATGTCAGGTTGAACGAAGAACTGCGGCGCGCGCGGATTCCGTATTAGCCGATGCTGACGGGCATCCTTGCGCTGTTGGTCGCTGCAGCTTCGCCGCTGCAGCCGGTGGTACCGCGGCCGGTCGTGCAGCTTGGCCACGACAGCCCGGTGAGGGCGGTGGCGTGGTTGCCCGATCCGCACTTCATCCTGTCGGTATCGGCGACCGAGGCGATCATCTGGAACGCCGATACGGGCGAGGAACTCGACTATATGGCGATGCCGCCGCCGAAGGCTGGTCGGGCCGTAACCGTGGTCGGCGTCCGTATCGATCCAGGCGCAACGGCGGCGGCTATCTCGGCGTTTGTCTGGGATGCGTTGGAAGACAGCCCGGCGCTGGCCTTTTGCAGCGTCTATCACCTCGACCTGACGGCACGCCGGATCGAGGTTGCGAGCGACACCAAGCACGCGGTCGCCGCCGAACACCAACGCCAGGCCGACGCATTTATGGCTGAGCGCCAGCGCAATCCTGCCGCAAAATATGATGGAGGGCCGTACACAAATCTGTCGGATTGCGCGGGACCGCGCGGCCCCGATCCAAACGCCCGTGGCCGCACCGCCCGAATCACCCCGCATGACATCGTCCTTAGCGCCGGCGACGCGCCACCCGTCCACCTGCGCGACGCCGCAACAGACATCTTCAAGCGTGGTTATCTGTCACCGGATGCTTCGCTCGTCGCATATCTCCGGCATGACGATACCGGTACGACCATCGAAGTCCGCGCGACTGCGACCGGACAATTGCTGCCGCGCACGACTTGGGACACGTCGCTGGCGCGACTCTACTGGACCCGCCCGTCAACCTATGTCGCCGCTCCCGCTTTTAGCGACGCATCCGAATCCAACTGCAGCATAAACGATGGGTTCGCGATGAACGCCCACCACGCCCTGTTCGTCGACGCCCAGACCGGAGTGCCTCAGGCGCGTCCCCCGGCTTTTAATGCGTTCTCGCCCCTTGGCGTGAACGGCGAATCCATGACTCTCATTCCGAGCAACTGTCTCAAGAGTCCCAACAACATGCTGATGATAGCAGGCAGCGATGGAGCGGCGAAAAGCCTGTCAATCGCTGGCATCACCGATCATCAAATTTATGGCTTCGCCGCGTCGCCCAGCGGGCACCTTGTTGCCGTGACGATGGGGCCGGAGGGCGCCGATCCCAAGAATTTGCCCGATGGTGTGGCGATAGCTTTGATCAGTGGCGATCTCGCCAAGGGCACCGGGACCAGCGTCACGTTGCTCAAAGGCCTCGGTCGGGTCCTTCAGTCGGAGGGCATGGGATTTGCTCGCGACAACAGCCGTCTCGTCGCCGTATTTGATGAGGTGGCGAATATCTGGGACACAGCGACGGGCCAGTTGATCGTCACGATCCCGCTCGATGCGCCACCCACCTTTATATCGGCGGATCATGACTTTTTGGTTGTCGGCAATGTCCAACGACCCGACATGAAGGTCTACCGGATCGACAAGACCGGTGCGCTCGTGGCGACAATCAAAGCCCACCGCTTCATCGACGGCGGGCTGTTGCCGGGTCGCCACACGCTGTGGACAGCAGCCGAGGGCGGGGCGATCCGGCTTTATGACACGCGGACGTGGCAGCGGGTGCTGACGATGTTCCGCGCCGGCAGCGACGGGTTCGTCGCCATCGACGCTGCTGGGCGTTACGACACCGATCTGAGCTTTGGGACGAGTGCGCTGCGCTGGCTGGTGCCCGACCGTCCTTGGCAGGGCCTCGCTGCGCAGACCTTCATGCAGGACTATTACCGCCCACAGCTTGTGGCGCTGACGCTTGCCTGCCTCAAAGTCGGAAATTGCGCCACGGCGCTGCCGCCGCCGCGCGACGTCGGCTCGCTCAACCGCATCCTGCCGAAGGTCGAAATCGCTGGCTTCAAGCCGGTCAAGGGCACCGATCTGGTCGATGTCACGGTCGTCGTGGCGAACGGCCACGACGGCGATACCGGCGTGTTCGTCAAGGACACGCGCGCGTTCCGTGACGCCAAGTTCGACGCTCCCGGCTCGGGCGTCCATGATCTGCGGCTGTTCCGCGACAACAAGCTCGTCGCGCAATTCCCCGATCCCGGCACAGGCATCGCTGCGCCCAAGGAAATCACCGCGTGGCGCAAGGCGACCGAGGTGTTGAAGCCTGGTGACAAGCTGCCGCGCCGCATCACACTGCGCGCCCGCCTGCCCGCCGGTGTCCCCTATGCCGCCTTCAGCGCCTATGCCTTCAACAATGACCGCGCCAAGGGGGCGACGGTGCTGTCGAGCTATGCGCTTCCCGCCCCGCTACCGCCGCGTCCGCCGCGCGCCGTCGTCCTCGCCATCGGCGTCAATGTTGCCAGGGAACCGCAGTGGCGGCTGAACTATGCCGTCGCCGATGCGGCCTCGGTAACAAAGGCGCTCGGTGCCATCCCTGGATATGCTGTCTCGACAATTTCGCTCATCAGCGACGGCACCACCGATACGGCTTCCAAAGCAATCATCCGTGCCGTGCTTTTGTCGCTGGGCGGCGAGGCGGGGAAGGCAGAGCAGGCGCTGATCGCCAAGGCCGGGATTGCCCCCGCCAGCGTGGCACCCGTGCTGCCAGGCGACGCCGTCATCATCGCCTTTTCGGGTCATGGCGACACCATCGGTGGGCAGTTCTATCTGCTGCCGTCGGATGGCGTGGCGTTGGCCAATACCGATCCCGACCCGGCGACGATGATTTCCAGCGCCGAACTCACCGCCTGGCTGCGCCATGTCGATGCCAGCGAGATGGCGATGATTATCGATGCCTGCCATTCCGCCGCGGCGGCCGACAGCGGCGATTTCCGGCCCGGCCCGATGGGCGATCCTGGCCTGGGTCAACTCGCGTTCGACAAGGGTATACGCATTCTGGCGGCGACCCAGGCCGACAAAACTGCGCTCGAACAGGCGAGCACCGGCCATGGCCTGCTGACCCATGTGCTGATCGACGAGGGGCTCGGCCCCAAATCGGGCGCGGTGCACGATGGCCAGATCATGCTCGACGACTGGTTGCGCTTCGCCGTTGCCCGGCTGCCGCTGGCCGCGCGAGAGGCTGGCAAGGCGCGTTCTTTCAAAAGGTTCGATCCAGCGCCCGAGGCGACGCCGCAGCAGCCCTCGCTGTTCGATTTCAACCCGGCGGGAACGGGCATATTGCTGCGCCGGGTGTCGCCGTAACAAAACACCTTTTAACCCGCCTGTCGCCTGTTAGACTGTTGGTATTGGGGGACGTCGATGATGTGGCGGGCGGCGCTGGTCGGAACACTGATGGTGGCGGCGACGCCAGCGATGACCGCCGTGCGGACGCTGTTCGTCGGTATCAACCGGTACGACTATAGCGTCGGCAAGGAGGTCAACCTCGATCATGATTTTGTCGACCTCAGCGGTGCCATCAACGACCTTGTCGCAATCCGTGCCGTACTGACAACACCGCGCTGGGGCATCACGACCGGCCCATTTAACCCCGCCGCGCCTTGCGCGCCGATCGATCCCAGGGCGCCGCCGATGTCGATCACCCTTGTCGATCATTGCGCCAGTCGCGCCGCTATTCTGGCTGCGCTGACCGCGCAAATCACGGTGGCGGTCCCCGGCGATATCATATTGTTCTTTTACTCCGGACACGGCTCGCAGGCGGATGATCTCACCAATACCCAACCCGATGGGAAAAGCAGCACGATTGTTCCTGCCGATTCCCGCGGCGGTAATGTTCATGACATCGTCGATACCGACCTGGGCATACTCATCAAGGCGGCGTCGGCGCGCGGCGTCAACGTCGTCACCATGTTCGATTCCTGCCACTCGGCGACGGCGACGCGTGACCTGCGAGGGCGTGTGCGTAGCGTTGGGTCCGAACCCAAACCAGGGCGCGCAACCGATATTGCGCCGCCGCCGCCGACACCGGGTGTTGCGCCGGGCTATCAGGTGCATCTCTCGGCGGCCGGTGACAGCGAGATCGCGCGCGAATTGCCGGGTGAAGACGGCCAGAACCACGGCGTCTTCACTACCGCGCTGGTGCAGACGCTGAATGAGACCGAGCCGCTTGCGTACGCCGATGTCGCTGCAAAAATCCGTCAGACGCTGGCAGCGGCAGGAGCGGACCAGACGCCGGGGATTATCGGCGAACGCCGGGCGACCTTTCTCGGCGCAAGCCAGATCGGCGGACGGCTGTTCGAGGCCAAGGTGAGCGCCGACGGCACGTTGAGCCTGACCCAGGGGGCGCTGGCGGGGGTAACGATCGGGTCACGCTATGGCGTCTTTGCCAGCGGCGGCGCGGCGCGAGATATCAAGGCGATGCGGACCAGCGGCGTCGTGACCGAGGCCAATGCGACGGCGGCGACGATCAAGCTCGACAAGCCGCTTGCCGCCCACGTCAAATCGCCATGGGTGCTCGAAACCCAGCATGTCTTTGATGGCCCCCGGATTATCATCGCCGTCGATGGCGACTTCGCCGCCAAGGCCCGCGTCACCAAGGCATTGAGCGGGATCGAATTGCTTCAGGTCGGCGGCGGCACTCCGGCCTATAGCTTTCTGTTCGGTCCCGACAGTGTTCAGCTTGTCAACGCCGGCACCGGCTTGGCGATCCAAGGTCCGATCAAGACCGACGACAAGCTTGATGCCAACCTGAAAGAGCTTGGGCGTCAGATTGCCAACTATCATGCGCTGCTGGCGTTGACGGCTCGCTCGGTCAGCGCGCCGGAAGCCGATATCAGCCTGAGTTACGCGTGTGCCGATCCGACCAAATTTTATCCGACCGAACGTGAGAACGGGGTTTCGGTCGTCTACCCGGGCGACGTGATCGCTGCCCGATTGACCAACAGTTCGGATTCAAACCGCTACGCCTATCTATATGATCTCAGTCCAGATTTGACGATTACGCTGCTTCGTACAGAACTCACTCCGCTCGACCCCAATGCCTCGACCGACTTTCGCATGGAGGCAAGCACACTCGGCCGCGACCGACTGTTGTTGCTGACCAGCGATAATAAGATCGAAGCCGAGACGCTCGAGCAAAAAGCGACAGCGCTCAAACGGGACATGCGTTCTGATCCTTTGACGCAGCTACTCGACGCCGCGCGCGACGGTAACGCTCCACGCAGCCTGGAAGCGCCCGGCGGCTGGAGCACGGCGCTGATCGACTTCATCGTCACACCATCCCGGGGAACACCGCCATGCGCACCGCCATCGCATTCGCAGCCCTGATCGGCACTGCGGCGGCGGACCCTCCGCCAGTGTGCCCGCCGACGGCCCTGGCCGAAGGCGGCGGCAAGATGGTCGGCGCGAAATCCGCAGAACCCGGTGAAGCGCCCTGGCAGGTATCGGTATCCTATGCCGCCCAGTTGGCACCGCAGCTCGTGGGTAATGCAGAGTGGCAGTTCCGGCACTTCTGCGGCGGCTCACTGATCGCACCGCACTGGGTACTAACCGCCGGACATTGCGTCGTCATCGAAAAGCGGACGATTGCCCGTAACGACGAGCTGAAGGTTCGGTTGGGAGGCCAGGATTTGTCGACCGGTATGGTCGATCATGCTGTCGACAGGGTCATCATCCACAACCAGTTTTCGCGCGATGCCACGGGCACGCACTTTGACATTGCCCTGCTCCACCTCGTCAAACCGGCGGTGCTCGCTGAAAACAAGGCGGCGCTCATTGCAATCGCGGGGTGGGAGGGCGCTCCGCCGCCTCCGGAATTAGTCCGCGTGCAATTGTCGGGCTGGGGCAACACCGCCGAGGGGGGGCAAGATACGCCGCAGCGGTTGCGAACGGCGTCGGTCAGCACCATTCGCCACGCCGATTGCGAAGGCAAATTTGCGCCGAACATTACAATCGGGCCCGATGCGATCTGTGCATTCGAAAAGGGTAAGGACTCGTGTCAGGGCGACAGCGGCGGGCCGATGGCGTGGCAGGACAAGGACCGCAAATGGTGGCTGGTCGGCGTTGTCAGCGGCGGGATTGGATGCGGGCGGGACTATCCTGGCATCTACTCCAATGTCGCTTATTTCGCTGACTGGATCCGCGAAAAGACCGGGGGACTGAAATGAGCCGCACGGTTGTTGTGGCCCTCGCACTTGCCGTCGCCGGCTGTGCTGCTGCACCCCGCGTCGATTATCACGCCCTGTCCGACACACCGCGCACCGATGCGGCGGTCACCTATGCGCTGACTGATTCTATTATCGTTATCGGTGCCAATGGCCCTCCCGCGCCGCCCGCCAGCCACGAAAGCGTCGTGCCCGTCGATCTTACCGCCAAGTCGGCAGTTTGCACTGCCGGTGGCTGTGAGCCCGGCTTGTCGGCAGTCGCCACCCCGACAGACTTCACCGGCGAATATCTCGCCATCGTACCGCGCTCCCGGCATTTCGTCTCGACTGTGTTGTCGCCGACCTATGTCGACAACAGCTTGCGGCTCAAAACGCTGACCATCGAGGTCAAGGATCACCGTGTCCAGGTCATCAACGCCTTCGGGGCAGTGGCGTCGGGGTTGATTGGAATTGCATCGGGCCGGGCTGTGGGCGGCGAGAATCAGGTTAAAGTCGCGGCGGCACCAATCCAGGCGCCGATCGCGCTACCCATTGTCATCGACCTTGCTGCTGCGCGTAAGGCGCTAAAAGCGCCGCTGCCCGGCAACCCGGACTGGAAATACACCGCGCGGTTTGCAGTGAATGATGACCCGGAAAAAAGCGGCTTCCTGCCGCGAGCACGACGCGTAGAAGTGCACGGCGCGCTGCTGACTTCAATCTGCCGCCGCCTGAAGGTCGAACTGGCGCATTACACACCCAAGGCCAACGCCAATTCGGCAGCGGTTGCCGATGGCCTGACGATCAAGCTTGACGTAACCGTCGCCGATCCGGAATTTCTGATGACGGTGCCCCTACCGGTCAAGGGCGCGGTAACTCCGCACGCACTGTGTGGTGCCGATGTGCAACCCCAGCCAGTGACGGAAATCGGCGTCGACGACATCGCCAACGCCTTCGCCAAACAGGTCCAGGCGATCCGCGCCGCCGCCCAATAAGCCGGGCGGCAGCGCGAAGATTGGGCTATTTGTCGGTCGACACCGTCGTGTCGGTATTTTTCTTGTCGGTCGTTATGGTCGTATCCGTGTTTTTCTTGTCGGTCGTTATGGTCGTGTCAGTGTTCTTCTTGTCGGCCGTCATTGCCGCGTCGGCGCTGGCCGCCATCGGTGTTGCCGCCGCTGCGTCGGGCGAGGCGGTGGCGGTCGTCGTTTCAGTGGTTGTGACGACGGTTGCCGGCGCTTCCGCTTTCTTTCCGCAAGCCGAAAGGGCGAGAGCGGCAACGGCGATCATTCCGAGTGTCTGAATGCGGTTGGTCATGGCAATATGAACCCCCTTTGCGGCGGTCCGAAGCGGCCCACCTAGCGGTAAAGTTAACACGCCGAAAACCAGGCCGCCAGTCGTTTCGCCAACGCACTGTACAGGACCTCGGCTACAGGCATGACCCGACGGGCTCAGGCATGCATAGGCCGTAGTCTGTCGCATAGTCGGAATGTGGCGGAGTCGGAGGGATTCGAACCCTCGGATCCGGTTACCCAGATCGGCAGTTTAGCAAACTACTGGTTTCAGCCGCTCACCCACGACTCCGCGAACGGGCGGCTATAACGAAGCCGCGCCGCCGCCGCAACGCCGAACCGGCCAAGCCGAAACCGGCAAACATCGTGGCCCAGACCGACGGCTCGGGAACCCCCGGCGAGAAACTGCCATAGTTGAAGCCGCTGCCTGAAAAAGTGGTTGCCGCGATATGATGGCCGCTCGCATCGACAACGCTGTGCAGGCCCTTCCATTGCTCGCTGACGCTGCAATCGCCGTTGACGACGGGTGAGAGCGCGTCGGTCGCGGCGGACGTGCCGCAGAACACGTTGCCAACCAAGGTAAATGGGTGTCCGCTGATGAAGTTAATGGCGATAAGATAGGTGTTCTGTATGCTATAACTGGCAGTGTAGTGCGGCAGGATGATGGGGGTTATGGATCCAGCTCCGTGGTATTGATCGAAACTTATGCCCGTGACGATATGGTGCTGGGCGTCGAATTCCTTGGTTACGGCGTGCAAGAAATTGCTCATATTCAATCCGGCTGAGCCTGCCCCGTATACGCCAATGCCGACGGCATCACCGGTCGAACCAACACTGGACGAGTCACCGATCCGGATGCGACCCAGTTCCGAAATCCGAACCGCGAAGACTGCCGTCGCGGTGCTACCAGGAGCCCCGGCGTAGATCGTAAGATTGTCCTCTAACGAGGCATTGGCGTTGGATGTCCGCCGGTCGATCCCCGATCCACCGGAATAGGGTCCGAAATCATTGGCGAAGGCTGACGTGCTCGCAGTTAACTTGCCGAAACCGGCAAATGAGGTCGCGCCTAGTCCCTGACTGCCAAGATTGACGGAACGGCTTAGCGTTCCGCCGTGCGCGGTTTGAGACCAAGACGTCGACGGAACTTCGAAGCCGCCATTTGTCGAATTGTTCAGCACTACATTCGCCGCCGCTGGTGCAGCGATCAGGCCCGCCAACCCGGCCAAGCCCGCAATGTGCATCCGCATATCGTCTCTCCCCTATGCCGCAGCGACGGTGCGCCGCCGCCGTGCCACGCCTGTAAGCCCAAAACCCATGATCAACAGCGTCCAGGCCGACGGCTCGGGCACGCCCGGTACGAAGCTGCCATAGTTGAAGCCGCTGCCTGAAAAAGTAGTTGCCGCGATCTGGTCGCCATGGCCATCGATCACCGATGACAGGCCGCGCCAGCTGAGGCTGGTGCTGCAAAAGGCTGTGCCGTCGCGTGGCACCGAGCCACTGCAGTTGATGTTGGCGGCCACGGTAAATGGCGTGCCGCTGATGTAGCTGACACTCAGCGCGTAAATGTCGTTGAAATCATAGGCACCGGCGGGCGTGAAGAAATGCCCGTTCGGATGCGCATCGTCGTGGAGATAGCCGCTGCGAACCAGCAGAGGCATAGTGTGGAAGATATTGAAGGATTGCGTCGCCTGCAGATCGAATTCGGTTGCATGGACGCCGCCGCCAACCAGCTGGATCTGGGCTGCGGCGCCGGTGGACGGCGAGAAGACCGGGCTGGCGCTGCCCGCAATGCCGGTCATCGCCGACAGGCGAACGAGGAAGGTCGCGGTGCCCGACGAGCCCAGCGCACCGCTGAGGATCGTCAGCTGAGCCTCGAAACTGGCCGCGGCACTGCCGCCACGGTTCCCGCCGGTCGCCGATGCGATTGTCGATGTGGCCGCGGTGAGATGCCCGGTCGCTGCTGCGGCGTTCGCCCGGATTCTGGCGTTGGGCAGAACGGCGACCAGCGCGGCGCTGCCGGTGCCGCTTTGATTGGCACTCGAGACCGGATCGCTCGAGCCATAGCTGACGTACGTCCCGATAACCGCCGCAGCAGGCGTCGCCGACAACCCCAATAGCAAGCAGATTACCGCCGCGTGTTTCGCGCGCATCCAACATCCCCCACGGCGACCCAGCCGTTAGGGGTTTATTGATATAACATTAATCCCGTGTCAAGTCAGCGCCCGACGCTCACATAGGCGATCCCACGCCGTGCCATTTCATCAGGGCGGTAGACGTTGCGCAGATCGGCGATGGCGGGGGTCTTCATGATGCGCTTGACCCGGTCCATGTCGAGGGCGCGGAAGGCGTCCCATTCGGTGACCAGCACGGCCACATCGGCACCGGTCAGGCAGTCATAGGGATTGCCGGCATAATCGACGCCCGTCAGCACAAGCTTGGCCTGCTCGACGCCTTCTGGGTCGAAGGCGCGCACCGTTGCTCCGGCCTTTTGCAGTTCCTCGACGACCGCAATGGCGGGCGAATCGCGCATGTCGTCGGTGTTGGGTTTGAAGGTCAGGCCGAGGACAGCGACAGTCTTGCCCGCGACAGACCCCCCCGCCAGCGCGATAACCTTCTTCGCCATGGCGCGTTTGCGGCGCTCGTTGGCGGCCTGCACGGCCTCGACGATCGTCACCGGCGTCGCATAATCCTGCGCGGTCTTGACCAGCGCCAGCGTGTCCTTGGGGAAGCATGACCCGCCGTAACCCGGCCCGGCGTGGAGGAATTTGGAGCCGATGCGACCATCCAGCCCGATGCCGCGCGACACGTCCTGAACATCCGCCCCGACGGCTTCGCACAGATCGGCGATTTCGTTGATGAAGGTGATCTAGTACGCCAGGAACGCGTTGGCTGCATATTTGATCAGTTCGGCAGTACGCCGCGCGGTAAACAGGATCGGCGACTGGTTGAGGAACAGCGGGCGGTACAGCGCGGTCATCACGTCCCTGGCGCGGGCATCCTCGGTGCCGACCACGATTCGGTCGGGGCGTTTGAAATCGCCGATTGCGGCGCCTTCGCGCAGGAATTCGGGGTTCGACACCACGGCGAATTCGGCCGCCGGATTGGCTTCGCGAATGCTGCGTTCGACATCGTCGCCGGTGCCGACCGGCACGGTCGATTTGGTGACGATGACGGTATAGCCGGTCAGCGCTTCGGCAATTTCGCGGGCGGCAGCGTGGACGTAGCTCAAGTCGGCATGGCCGTCGCCACGGCGTGACGGGGTGCCGACGGCGATGAAGATCGCTTCGGCGCCGGCAATTCCGGCAACAAGATCGGTGGTAAAGGTGAGGCGGCCGGCGCGGACGTTGCCGGCGACCAGCGCCTCCAGCCCCGGCTCGTAAATCGGCATGATTCCCTGGTTCAACCGTTCGATCTTGGATGGATCCTTGTCGACGCACACAACGTCATGGCCGAAATCGGCAAAGCAGGCCCCTGAAACCAGACCGACATAGCCCGAACCGATCATTGCAACGCGCATGGGAATCCTTTTCGAGTTTTGCCAGCGTTTACGCCGCCGCCGGTTAGCATGGGGTGTGGCGGCGGCAAAGCCGTGCTGCAGTGCAGCCACTTGAAGATGCTGCTTTGCAACAACAGGGTTAAGTTTTTGCGTCGCTTCGGGGGTTGCCTCGGCTCATCGGGTGTTCAGGCGGCGCCGCGGAAGATAATGGAGCGCACAGCGTAGTGCGCCACGGGAGATTGCAATGCGGGTGTGGAATTCGACGGTTCTGGCGACACTGGCTGCATCCTTGCTCGGGGCGGGCCCTTGCCTGGCGCAAGCCCGACCGCAAACGGCCCAGCCGGCACCCCTGCCGCCGGCACAGCCATCGACCTATGCCGAAGACGATGTGCTCGGCGCGGCCGAAGATGTGTTCGGCAAGGGCGCCGAGGGCCTGGGCGAGATCGTGCGCAAAAGCTTCAAGCGTTATGGCCAGCCCAACGGTTATATCGTCGGGCGCGAGGCCGGCGGCGCGTTTGTCGTCGGGCTGCGCTATGGTTCGGGCACGCTCTATCACAAGGTGGAGGGCCAGCTGCCGGTGCATTGGACCGGGCCTTCGGTGGGTTTCGACATCGGCGGCGAAGGGTCCAAGATGTTCGCGCTGGTCTATAACCTCAACAACACCGAAGACCTGTTCCGTCGCTATCCTGCGGCTTCGGGCCAGGCCTATCTCGTGGGCGGTTTCGCCGCGAACTACCTGCAGCGGGATGATGTCATCATCGTGCCGATCAAGCTGGGCGTCGGCTGGCGGCTGGGGATCAACGCCGGCTATCTGAAATTTTCGCACAAGGGCAAGCTGTTGCCGTTCTGAGGCCGGGCGCTGCACAAAGCCTGCAAAGGCAGCGAAAAGCGGTTTTTTTCGAAAAGCCGCTTTATCCTTGTTAAACAATGACT
This sequence comes from Sphingomonadales bacterium, assembly GCA_038211945.1. Classification (GTDB taxonomy): domain Bacteria; phylum Pseudomonadota; class Alphaproteobacteria; order Sphingomonadales; family Sphingomonadaceae; genus Sandarakinorhabdus. The sequence continues at coordinate 2,713 of JBBQVA010000004.1, read as the reverse complement.
TGAAGGCTGAAAGTCTACACCAGCGCAGCGCCGGTGTGGACTTGTTCAGCAAGCGCCATATCGACCCTGTCCGGCCGCGCCGCCGCTGAAGTGCCGCAGCGGGCGCACCCGGAATCCCCGCTGTGTAAACCTATCTGGTAAATTTGTCAAGCCGGCCGGCTCAGCCCTTCACCGATCCGAGCAAAGGCTCGCCGGCGTGGAAGCGGCGGATGTTTTCCGACAGGCGTTCGAAGATCCGGCGCGGCGTTTCGGGCGAACTCCACGAAATATGCGGCGTCACGCGCAGGCGGGGGTGGCCGATCTGCCAATGGCCGTCGGGCAGCGGTTCGGGGTCGGTCGCGTCGATCGATGCCCATAGCCGGTCCTTGTCGAATTCGGCCCTGAGCGCATCATTGTCGATGATCGCGCCGCGCGCGACATTGACGATATGCGCATCGAGCTTCATCCGGCCCAGCAGATCGGCGCCGAACAGCCCGCGCGTCGCAGCGGTGATCGGCGCTGCGATGACAAGATGGTCCGACCGCGCCGCCAGTTCCTCGATCGGCACCAGCGTGACGTTGGGATCGGGCGAGGGCGCCGCCGAGCCGCGCGTGGCGAGGATTTTCATGTCGAACGCCGCGGCATAGCGCGCCACCTGCCGGGCGATCTCGCCGAACCCGAAAAGCCCCAGCGTCCGCCCTTCCAGCGTGCCCAGCGGCCGGTCGAGCAGCGTGTCGCGCTCCGGCCAGCTGTCGCCGGCTTTCATGGTGATTTCGGGCAGCCGCTTGGCGTGCGAAAGCATCGCCGCCAGCGCATATTCGGCGATCGGCCGGGCCGTCGTGCCGGCCGAATAGGCGACCAGCGGCGCATCGAACAGCCAGGCGGGGTAATCATCGAGGCCGGCGGTGGCGATCTGCACGAATTTAACGGCGCCGGGCCAGCCCGCCGGCGCCGGCAGGCCCTCCACCCCCCGCGTGTCACCTTCGCCATGGATGACATACAGGACATCGACATCGGTCGGCAGGTTCCAGCGGTCCTCGCGCGGGATATGCACGGCGCTGGTGACGCCGGGCATCGCCCCGATCAGCGCGGACATGGGCGGGGCAAAATGATGGGCGACGCGCATCGGGGAACCTTTTGTGGCTGGTAGGGCGCGCCGGAACGCGTTTGGCGCAACCTATCGCCACATCGGCGCCAGCGCCATCTTGTCCTTTGCCGCCGCCCGCGCTTAAGGAACCTCGGCAATTTGCCCCGCAATCGCCCGCCGCCAAAAAGGACCCGACCCGACATGCCCGAGATCATCGCCACCACTCGTACCGGCCAGGAAATCACGCTGGCTGCCAAGCCCGGGCTTTCGGTGATGGAAATCCTGCGCGATGGCGGCGTGGATGAAGTGCTGGCGCTGTGCGGCGGCTGCTGTTCGTGCGCGACCTGCCATGTCTATGTCGATGCCGGCGACATGGCGCGCGCCGGCGCCGCCAGCCCCGATGAAGCCGATCTGCTCGACAGTTCGGACCATCGCCAGGCCAATTCGCGGCTTTCGTGCCAGATCCCCTTCACCGCGGCGCTGGATGGCCTGCGAGTGACGGTGGCGCCCGAGGATTGATGCCGGCCGACGCCATCCGCGCGGCATTCCGCAACCAGGCCGATTGGTGCCGCACGGGCGGCGCGCCGTTCATGGCGGTGCTGTGCGACGCCCTCGCGGCGGTATTCGACGAAACCTCGGCGACCGGCCGGGCCGTGCTCGGCTGGCCGGGGGTGCCGCACCGCGATGCGCTGATGATGCGGGTGACCGGCGGGCTGAACGCCCTGGTGCGCGCTGGCAATGCACCGGCGATCGCGCCTCTGTATCCGCCGGCAGCGGTGCCGGATGCAGAAACGATGCAGGCCGCGCTGCGCCTTGCCCTCGCCGATCCGGCTTTCGATGCAGCGCTGCTGCCGTGGCTCGATGGCCCGCCGCAGACCAACGAGGTCGGCCGGTCGGGCGTGTTGATGCCCGGCCTGATGGCGATCGCCGCCACGACAGGGTTCCCGTTGCGCCTTTTCGAACTCGGCGCCAGTGCCGGGCTCAACCTGCAACTCGATCGTTTCCATTATACATTGGCGGGCATCGAATCGGGCCCTGCCGAGGCCGGTGTGCGGCTTGCGCCAAAATGGCGCGGCGGCCCGCCGCCGGCTGCCGATGTGCGCGTCATCGCGCGGCGCAAGGTCGATATCGCGCCGCTCGACGCCGCCGATCCCGCTACCGCTGCCCGCCTGCTGGCCTATATCTGGCCCGACCAGCCCGAACGCGTCGCCCGCGCCACTGCCGCAATCGCGGTGGCCGCCGCCAATCCGCCGCCGCTCGATCGCGCCGACGCTGCTGCGTGGGTCGAAGCGCAGGTGACTCCCGAAGCCGGCAGCACGGGCGTCGTCTATCACTCCATCGCTTTCCAATATTTCCCCGCCGATAGCCGGGCGCGGATCGAGGCGCATCTGGAAGCCGCGGGCGCCCGGGCCACGCCCGACGCGCCGCTGGCGTGGCTGCGCTATGAATTCGACAATGCCGAAGCCGCCGATGCACTGCCGACGCTGCGCCTGCGGCTGTGGCGCGGCGGGGCGGCGGACGAACGGCTGCTCGCCCGCGTCCATCCGCACGGCACGTTCGTGGAGTGGCTCGCCTGAAACTCGTGCTCGCCTCTGCCAGCCCGCGCCGCGTCGAATTGCTCGCAAGGCTGGGTATCGTGCCGGACGC